>CAYUWY010000036.1:0-72771 GCA_964448575.1 uncultured Pirellulaceae bacterium | reverse complement strand
CAGCAAAAATCCTCGCGCTGCGAAAGCAATAAAATGCATGTTGAAAGTACTGGTCGCCAGACTTCGGGGGCTGATCGAGTGATTTGAAACTTGATTGCGTTCTTGGTTTGCCGAGTGGCCTGAACTCTGGCGAGCCCAGCTACGTTACCAATGACATGATGAGCCTTAATCCCGAATCGTTCCCTTAATTAACCATCATCCCTTCACAGTCATGATCGGCTTGAGCTCCGCCACGGGCTTTGCAATTCCCGCATCGCGAATGGTGTTGATGACAGGCCCGATTCCTTTATACGCGAATGGAGCTTCCTGTTTCAAATCCGCAAGTTTCTTATTAACGATGTCTTTGCGCCGTTTGATGTCCTGACGTTGTAAATCGACTGGAGTCACAATACGAAAATTCTTAAGAAAGTCCTCGAACTCTTTTTCGTAGCCCGACATCGCAGAACCTCGTGAAACCGCTCGCCCCGCCCCATGTGCGGCGCTGTTCAAACTGCCATCGCATCCGTTGCCTGCAAGAATAAAACTACTCGCCCCCATCGATCCCGGAACCAGGACCGGTTCGCCGTAGTACTCAAACGGTGTGCCTTGCATCGCCGATAGCCCCCGAGCGGGACAAGCTCCTTTGCGATGCACAATCGTCTCACCGCCAGCAGTGCTTTCCCGCCAAAGCATGTTATGAGGAGCATCATACAACAGATCAAAACTCGTTGGCCCAACGCATTTCTCGATGCTGGACCAAGCCATCAACGCCAGAAACATTCGATTGGCAAATGCAAAGTTAGCTGCGTTGTACATCGCATCCCAAAACATCGCAGACGTTTCCTGATGAAGCTCGCCGATTGGCAACACAAAAATACCATTGCCAGGGTGCCTGAGATTGGCAGGAAAAATCTCCCGCACTTTATCTCGGTAAAAAGTTCCGCAAGCCGATCCAACCGAAACCGAGCCAGTGTGAACCATGACGGTAACCATACCCGGCTTTATCCCCCACGCATGAGCCACTTGACCATCGAGAATTTTTTCGACACGTTGAATTTCGACAAAGTGATTCCCGCCACCGATAGAACCGATCTGGCTATCTCGACTGACGCGCTGATCGCCTAAATAGTTGTCCAATCCAAAAACCCTGTCAGCCTTGAGACTCCCTCGGCGTTCAATTCGGCTGAGCGTGTCCTCACGAGACTGACGATGAAAGTGCGCCCACAAGCCCTCATCAAAACCCGTGTCCACCGTTTCATACAACCCTTCAATGCCGCCCAGCAATAAAGCCTCACGATGTGAGCGGTGCATCGGAATGCGACGCCCGGCTTCGAAGAACATATGGCGGCATTCGGTTTCCAATTCGTCGATACGGCCAACAATTTGATCCGCTTGCAAGCCGGTCAGGTGTAATCGCATTCCACAATTGACATCGTTGCCAATCGCTTGCGGCACAACAAACCCACTGGTTTCGAGAATCGTCCCAACGGGAATCCCTTGAGCTTTATGAAAGTCTGGCGTGACAGCAACTCGAGAGATCCTTGGCGACGTGGTAAAGCTCTCTGGACTGGCCTTGGCAAACGCTTCGACGGTTTGCTGTAGCTCAAGCATCCTTTTCAATTCGTCAATCGCGATTTGCTCCACCGGAACATCCGCGTTGGCGAACAACGATACGTCGACGTCAAAATCGTTAGGAATGGTCAAACGGTTTTCGTCGACACGGTGAAGATTGGATCTAGCCATTCATTTTCATTCATTTGCTCAGAAAACAGTTGTCAACACAAGTGATTACAACTGGACAATCAAAGAACAAATAAGTTCGGGCGTTCACAGCCTCAATGACCAGAGCTGGTACTCACAGTCCTTTTAGCTACTTTTCAGCTTTCTTCCAATCATCGGTTCGGAATAGAGACGCGGGCAAGCCCTCTTCGTTTACCAGATTCGCACCTTCAGGATTGGCAGCCCAGGCGTAGCGAATGGCAACTGGTTTAGGAACTTCTGAGCAACTCACGACAACACTAGCCCCTTCGATCTTTGCCGTCGCCCAATGCCATTTTTTGTCTTCGCCCGCCAATTCAAATCGTTGAAGCGGCTTCCCATCGCGACTCTTTAACCCTCCGCCAACGTGATCAAACTCAACGGTTACTTTGCCATCGGCGATCGAATGCGATTTGAACAATGGGCCGCTCACCACAACATTTTTCCGGTACTCGTTTGCCAACGCCCATAACGCTAGGCGATTGCCGACGGTTTTTTTGTCACGTGGATGAATGTTGCCAGCCGCTCCAACGTCATTGATGGTGGCCATTCCGGTTCCCTCAAGCTCCAACGTCAATCGCTGCTGGTTCTGTGTGATGGCCCAGTCACTGTCCAACCCTGCCTGAACGGTTGCTTTTTTGAAGTTTGCGAGCTGAACAAAGTAAAAAGGGAAATCTGAGCCCCAGCGAGTGCGCCAGTCTTTGATCATCAGCGAAAACATCTCTTTGTAAATCGGAGCCAACTCCGGTTTCGCATTGGCTTCGCCCTGATACCAAATCACCCCGCGCATCGTGTAACCTACAAACGGATGGATCATTCCGTTGTACAACACAGTTGGATTGCGTTCGAATTCATAAGGGTGCTTGATCAACCCCGGTTTTCGCGGAACTCGTTTTTGATCCGCTTTTTCCTTGCCTTGATTGAATTGGCGAACCTCTTTGGCTTTTTCTCTCCACTCTGCCAATCTTTTTTCATTCTGCTTTTTCGCTTTTTCGCGGTCGAACGTTTCAGCAACCTTATCCAATATTGCGATCATATCGCTGCCATGCACATTACTCAGCATCGCCTCGCGGCTGGTGTAACATTCCGATCGTTTTCCGCCCCAGCAGGATTTGATAATTCCGATCGGCACACCTGTCTCTTCGTGAATTCGTTTGGCGAAATAATAAGCCGCCGCAGAAAAATTGCGTGACGTTTCGGGAGAACTTACATGCCAAGCACCTTTGATATTCGTTCGTGGCTTGGAAGCGGCTGTATTCTGCGCCAGAAACATTCGCACGCCGGGAATGTCCGATTGTTTGATTTCAGCTTCGGCATTCTCAGACTTTTTAAGTTCGAAAACCATATTCGATTGGCCGCCTGCAAACCAAACATCCCCTACCAAAACGTTTTTGATTTCAATGACCTTACTTCCGTTGGCGATCTCCAACGTCGCGCCCTCTTTTTTCACGGCAAGCTTCGGCAGATTAAGCTTCCACTTACCTTTGTCGTCCGCTGTCGTAATCGCCGTCGCCCCATGAAGCGTTGCCGTCACCTCCGTTCGGGGTTTCGCCGTTCCCCAGATCGCAACTGGCTGCTCACGTTGAATAACCATGTTGTCACTGAAGAAAGAGGCCAGTTTCAATTGCGCATTGGCCTGCGAACCGAAAACGGAAACGGCGAACAGCACGCAAACAAAAATCAGTTTGGAAAATCGAATCACAGGGCACCTAATGAATACATGGAACAATCGAATCCAGAACGACCATGATTGCGTCAATCGAGATCAATATCAAGTAAAACCGGACAATGATCTGAATGAAAAGCATCATGCATATGCGACGCCGATTTGATTTTGTCCTGAATCGCGTCACTGACCGAAGCGTAATCCAGCCGCCAGCCTTTATTGGTTTTCCGGGCAAACTGAGTGGTTCGCCACCACGTGTAACTCACTTCATCCGGATGAAGGCTGCGAAACGCGTCCACAAAACCGCCTTCGAACCACTTCGTCATCCAGGCACGTTCTTCCGGTTTAAAGCCCGATGAGTTTTTGTTGCGGACCGGATCGTTGATATCAATTTTGTGGTGAGCAATGTTGTAGTCGCCGACCACGATGATATTTGGCCGCTCTTCCAACAGGCCTTCGACCCAGTAGTAGAAATCATCCAAAAACTGCATCTTGAAAGCTTGTCGCTCTGGACCGGATCCGCCGTTGGGAAAATAGCAATTGAGAATCGTGAACTCGCCCGAGTCCGTATCAAAATCGGTACGAATCACGCGGCCTTCGTCATCGTACTTCGAAATCCCGGTCCCTTTGTAAACACGAGTCGGTTTCAATTTGGAAAATGTGGCAACGCCGCTATAGCCATTGCGTTTCGCCGAATGCCAATAGTGTTTGTAGCCAAGGCTTTCGATCAACAAAACGGGAACGCCGCCTTGATGCGATTTGGTTTCCTGAAGGCAGACGATATCGAATTGATTTTCATCCATCCAACCGGTCAAGTCTTTTTCCAGTGCAGACCGAACTCCATTTACGTTGTAGCTTACGATTTTCATTTATTTAAATTCGAACCAATGCCGTTCCACTGACTCGACGAATCAGCTTTCTCATTTCCAAAACACTAATCGTCGAAAGGATGCGTGCTGCCGGTAGTTCCGTTTGTTCAACGATATCATCAAACTCGGTCGCTTCGATTCCAATCACATTGAGAACTTTGGATTCCTGTTCTGAAAGTTTAAGCTCTGCCGGTCGGCGAATCGTTGTTTCTTCGTTGACTTTGACCGACGAAGCCATTGGGCCAAGCTCTTCCAAAACATCGTCCACACTTTCAACCAGTTTCGCGCCGTCTCGTAGCAAGCGATGACAACCGCGCGACATGCGGTTATCGATTCGGCCCGGCACAGCGAACACTTCGCGGCCTTGTTCCATTGCCAAACGCGCCGAAATCAGGGCTCCACTACGTTCGCCGGCTTCGACCACGATCACTCCCAGACTCAAGCCCGTCACGATTCGATTTCGACGTGGAAAAGAGCCAGTTTTGGGAGCACTTTCGGGTAGCGATTCGGATACAACGGCGCCTTGGTTCATGATTTCTTTGGCCAGAACATCGTGTTCAGGCGGATACATTTTCAACAGGCCGCCACCGAGCACTGCGATCGTTCGACCACCCGCATTCAACGCACCACGATGAGCAGCCGCATCAATGCCTCGGGCTAATCCTGAAACCACGGTCATTCCAGCCATTGCCAATCCGCTGGCGAGTTGTTCAGCGACCTTCGTTCCGTAATTACTGGCATGTCGAGCACCAACAATCGCGATACCAAGATTGTCTGAGGTCAAAAAATTGCCTTGCGAAAACAGAAGCGATGGCGGGTCGTAAATTTCGGCCAACCGTTCGGGATAAGCAGCGCTGCCACGTTCAAGGATCTTGATATCGTGCTGCTGGCAAATATCGAGTTGCTGCTGGACGTTGGATGATTCTTTGGCGGAGACAATTTCTCTCAACAGTTTCGTCCCAACGCCTGGCACCTCGCGCAATTTTGATGGATCGGCGGAAAGAACTTGGGCGGGCGAACCGAATGCTTCGACTAAATCGGCGTAGACACGTGGACCAATTCCTGGAACGAGGCTAAGACACAACGCGGCTTCGGTTGCGGATTGAATCGCGATCTTGTTTTCGGCCATTTTTTACTCGTGGGAAAAGACGTTTAGAAAAGATGCGGAATAGATTTTTGTGAATAGTTATTCGTTTTGCAAACTCGCCAACAACATTTCGTCACCTGGCGAGTCGACTTCTTCAACGTGGCCGAGTTTAGTTGGCAAAATCAAAACCAATTTCCCTCGGGCAACTTTTTTGTCGTGCTTCATGGCATCGATCAATTCACCATGTCGTTGGGTGGGGCAGTCGACGGGCAGTCCGACGTCGGTAAAGAGCTTTGTTTGACGGTCCAGGAAATTTTGATCGACGCGGCCCATATTGCGAGCCAGTCGACCGGCGCATGTCATGCCGATCGAGATGGCTTGGCCGTGGAGAAATTCTCCGTAACCGAATACGGCTTCGATGGCGTGACCAAACGTGTGACCGTAGTTCAAAATCGCGCGGCGACCTGACGTTTCTTTTTCGTCCTCTTCGACAACGGTGGCTTTGCACTGACAACACCAAGCGATGATCTTTGTGAGCGTTTCGGAATCTCGCTGGTTGATTTTTTCGACCGACGCCTCCAGGTACTCGAACAATGGAAGGTCCATTATCAGGCCGTATTTAATTATCTCCGCCATCCCAGCTTGGTAATTCCGATCGTCCAGTGTGTTTAAAACAAGCGGATCAATCACGACGGATTCCGGCTGCCAGAATGCGCCAACCATATTCTTGGCTTGCGGCAAATTGATCCCGACTTTGCCACCCACGCTACTATCGACTTGAGCCAACAACGATGTTGGAATCTGTATGAACTTCAATCCACGCCCATAGGTCGCGGCTAAAAACCCGGCGAGATCGCCAACGACTCCACCACCGAGTGCAATGACGTACGATTTTCGGTCGGCACCAAGTTCAACCATTTTTTGCCAAAGCCCGTCACAACTGCTGACGGATTTCGATGGCTCACCGTGCGGAACAACGATCGAGTCTGTTCTCATTGCAATTGAATCGATTTGCTTGACGACGGATGCGAGGTAGTGTTTTTCAACATTGTCGTCAGTAACGACGATTACGTGTTCGTTTTTCAAAAACGGAAGCAGCAAATCCGATAGCCGCTCGAGATTACCCGTTGCAATTTCAATCGTATACGTGCGTGCATCAAGATTCACGACAACGTTGGCGTTTGTTTTCGGCGCGTGGGTCAACGAAGATTCTTTCAGTTATCAACGAGAAAATACGGTGCGATCATTGTCGGAGATCACAGGACATTCGACAACCTGACGCATCATTGCATTGCGTACGGTATTTGCAATTCGGGTATTTTCAAATGCAGTTATTCAAATACCGCATTAAAAAAAGCCAGCTGTGTCACAACTGGGTTAGGTGGTGGGAATAAGTTGAGGAAACAAGTGGTACAAAAAAACGCAGATTCCATTTTAAAACGACTTGAAAAAAAAATTGTAGAAACTCAAAAGTCAATTCGTATTCAAAACAGAACGCAACTCTAATCCAATCGCATTCAATGCGATTAAAAATTAGTGCCATTTGCCTCCAAGTAAGTCTATTTTTTCCATCAACTCTTAAGGTAACTATGAAAAATTTTGAAGTGACGCGCACGTTTTGTCTAGCAATTGCATTTAGTCTCGCTGCTTTGGTAACTCAAAGCCAAGCCCAAATTACTGGTGCAATTACGCCTGACCCTTATACGGTAGGTGAGACTTTGACCGTAAACACGGAGGGCAAAATCCCAGCAAATGGCGTAGGAACGTTTGTCTTGATTTGCAAATGGGATTCGATACTGAGTTTGGATCCAGATGGTGGTACTGTCGATTCCTCACCAGCTTCCACAGTCATTGCAGAAAAGACCGTTACCGGTACCACCCCACAGAGCGAGAAAACACTTTCTGGTTCGGACACGACAAAGGCTCCAGACCTTCCTTTTTACGGATGCAAAATCGTACTGGCGAGAAAAGTAGCTACTGGCAACAAAAAAAAGCCATTCAGGTTTATTCCGATTCGTCCCACTGGTAACTTCGAAGCAGAACGCAAAAAAAAGAAAGAGAATGATGGTGACCTGGAACCTCTCCCGAACGAGAGCCCGACATTCAAAAATCCCGCACCATAAAACGAATCTGAGATTTGTTTAGAACAAAAGAGCAGGATTCGTCGAATCCTGCTTTTCCTTTTTTCGATCAAGTTCCACATTATTCATTGCTCAGAATCCCATGAAAAAAACTACTCACTTGCTGCTCGTTTTACTGTTCGCATTGGCGGGATGTAGTTCCTCAAACCTGATGGCTCAAATTCAAAACGAGGAAAAGAAAGCGCTCAAGTTAATCGACACTCTTTTGTTACCAGAAGTTGCCGAGGAACTCGAAATAGCAGAAATCCAACAGCAAGATTTGGAAAAAATGCTAAAAGCTCATTTGCGAATCGAAACCATTGAGCTCAATCGAAGTTTAGGTATTGAGCTGACCGACGAAGAGTTGGATGGTGGCACGACTGGCATCGAAAAAACTTCCACACCAAAATCTCTGCGGCAACAATTGGAAGAAACTCTGTTACCGCATCAGATTTCTCGACTCAAAGAAATCAAGTTTCAGCGAACGATTTCTGGCGGACTCAATGGTACGTTCGGTTTGCTGCGGATCAAAGACGAACTTAAGCTAACCGACGTACAACAGAATGCCATCAGAGAACAGGCAAGGAAAATTGATGCGGAAATCGAGAAAGAGCTGGAATCGTTTTTAAGTCGGGTCAAAGAAATCCGCAAAGCCGGGAGAAAGAATGTGACTGATGAGCTTTCAACAGAACAAAAGAATCGCTTTGTTGAACTTGTTGGCGAAGACTTCTTTCCAGCCTCTGATCTTGCAATGGCAATGCTGACCTACGTCAACAAAATCAACTTGCAACGAAGAGTCAGCGATGACTCATCAGAAGGTGAATAGCTAAATCAGTTCGACAACACAAATGGCTTGCCGCGAATTCCTTCAATTTTCGTAGCAGGCTTGTCGCTGATAGCGGCGGTGTTAACACTTTCGAAAAACCGAGAGGCCTTCGATCCGCTCCAATCGCTCGACCGACTGCAAGTTGCGCAGTGGCAATTGATTGAACAGAATGACGGCTCCACTTTTTGCGCGATCGACGACTTCATCGATGTCGATTTCCCATTTGCCCAGTGAAGAATATACGTAGATCACGTCATACTCAGAGAGATCAACAATGTCGCCGTCCAGCGCATCGCCTAATATCTGATGAAGTCGCACCGGATCAAGTATGCCAATACGAGTCAGCCGACGCTGGGTGACTTTTGCCAGCTTCATAATTCCCTGGTGCAGTTCGATCCCGGTCGCGTGTGCTCCAGAAAATTGATTCACAGCAAAAATTTTCGTTCCGACGCCGCTGCCGATATCGGCAAACTTTGTTGAATCAGTAAGCAAGTTTTTCGCCTTAAGTTGCTCAATCACTTTTTCAGCAAACTGCGCTCCGCGAGAATCAAGCACAAGGTGGCCGTTCTCTTCATCCCAAACTTCTCGATGCTGCTTTCGCCCTTTGGCAATCGAGCGGTAACTGTAGTCGGTCAACAGCGCTCCAATCTCAGCGTCCGTTGGCGGCTGGCTTGGGATTTTTAGAACTCGCAAAATCCGATTGATTTCATGAAAACAGATTACGTATGGGACTACCGTTGGAATCCTGTTTGTAATCGTCCAAGCAATTTGCTTTTCGCGCTCAGCTGCAACCTCTCCAATCGAAACCGAGAAAGGAATCTTGATGACGGTTGAGTATTCAGGTGGCAACCGGCGGACTATTTTTCGCTCAAGCTGGTTCGCCAACCATGTGGTTACCGATGGTGTAATGTCCGATGGAATGAGTCGTTCAATCGCGACTTGAGGGTCGGACGTCAAACCAAGTCGCAGCCAGTAGTGATGAGTGTTTCCAGCAAGCTTTGATTCGTCGGCGGTAAAGAAGTGCTTGTTGAGGAAGTCGCCGTTGGCCAAGTCGGCCCGCAATTTATGCAGGAATGACTCAAGTAACTTACGATCGCTTGAAGATAAGTCGAAGTCCGCCAATTCAGTCACCCGTTTTTAATTCGTTTTGAGATTTTACTTGTAGCGTTTGAGCCGTTTTGGCGATAGCCACGGTTCAAGGGCGATGAATCAAGTGTTGTGATTGCTTTTTTAATGGGAACCCGACGCGTTAGCGAGGGAGAAGCAAGTGTTGATTTTGACGTTCGTTTCCCTCGCTATGCGTCGGGTTTACATTTCGTTCGTTCCCTCGCTAACGCGTCGGGTTTCCATTTCAGACGCTTTCGCGTTAGAAGCTGCTCGGGTTCCAAGTTGCCCGCGTTTGAAGCTGCCGCGTTGGGCTACTTTGAATCATAGAGCAGGGGAAAGAACTGGCCGTCCATTTTCTCGCCTTTGGGAACGGGCGGCACGCCTTCGAGAAGCGGGTCGTCGGTGTAAGACTCGACCCCATCGCGAATGACGTTGAGCACGACGGCGCGGCGCGGGATTTCGGTTTTGTTGTCGAACGAACCGTGCACCATCAGCGGATGATGAAACGTGCAGTGACCTGGCTCAAGCTCAATCGCAACAGGATTTTGAAACGCTTCCAATTGCTCCGCGTCGAGTACTTCTTCAATCGCTTCCATGTCTCCAGCCAAACCGGTCACAGGCAGCAACTCCCAATTGTGACTTCCGGGAATGTAATGAAGACAGCCATTTTCTTTGGTCGCAGGATCCAGCCCGGTCCAACAAGTCAGATGTGCCATCGGCCGAGTTCGCGTCCAGTAAGAATAGTCTTGATGCCAAGCCACATTGCCGCCGTGCTTGGCTGGCTTGCAGAAAAGTTGGTCATGCCAAAATCGAACCGACCCTTCAAGCAACTGACTGGCCGGAACAAGGAAGGCTGGATTCCAAAGCGTGTCGTGAAAACCAGGGCGCAATCGCCACGCCCCCAACGCATGAAACAACACGCGATTCGGATCACCAGACTCGTTGGTGTGATACTCGTGCCACAACTCTCGACCATCGTGCGACGAATCGAAAAACTCTGCCAACTCCGATCGCAGCGTTTCAACCTGGGCCTCATCAAAAAGCTTGACGCCGGCCAAATATCCTTGCTCATGAAAAAAAGCAACTTGCTCATCGGAAAGTCGATACTGTTCCCACTGTGCATCGGAGACAGGGAGTGGGAACAATGACGTGATGGGTTGATGAACGGTGGAAAGATCAGTGGCCATATGCTTTTATCGAATCGAATTGGATGACTTAATTTTAGTTGGCTTTAGAGTCCGGCGTTTCCCCTGGAGGCTTGTTCTTGTGTTCTATCAAAGCCTTGTGAATCTGTCGTGCCCGGGCCACCAACTCTCGACCTTCTTCGGATTCTTCAATGTCTCCCCAATCGAAATCACCATACAACTCAATGATTGACTCATAGACGGGAATCGCATCTTCTGTCTCTTTGGTCAAAGAAGCATTTTTCATGGCCGTTCGAATCTGCATCACGTTGGCCAAGACTTTTGCCAAAGCGTCATTTTCGATTTTGAATTTATAGCTTTTCGCGGCTTCAAGACATTTCTTGTCGCCGTCACTGAGCGTCACGTCGTTACCAAGCAGTTTAATGAAGTGCGACATTTTCTGTTTAGCTGCACCCGGGTCCGTTTCGGCCAAATCAACAATCGTAAGAAACATTCTTTCGTTTTGCGTCAGCCGTTGTTCGCCAGGCAAGTTTCGCCGAACCGAAAGTGTATTGGTCAACGAATTGTATAGCGCAATCGCCTCGCCGATCTGTTTGATCTTTTGAACTTTCTCAGCCCGCGGTTCGTCCGGGTAATGTTTCAAAAACAAATCGACTTCTTCTAACACTTTATTGGGGCGAGCAACATTGTTTTCGATTTTTGCAAACAGCTCTTCGGCACTTGGCGGAAGGTAAGCTCGATAAGTCATAAAGCTCCCAATCAAAATGACACCAGCTAACCCAAGCGCCACGGGCCAAATTGCTTTTTTGGGTTCGGGCGGATTATATTCGGCTTCGACGTGCTTCTTACGAATCGTGTCGGTGACCGTGTTGAAATAATCGACTTGAACTGCTGCCGACGGGCCTTCATCCTCATCGTGCCGAGTATCTTCGCCGTGACCGGTGCCTTGAACGGTATTGGGAGATTTATTTTTTGCTACATCGGTGTTGGCCAAATTCTTTTTCTGTACATGAGTGCCGACTTCGGTTCGAGGGGCTTTGACATCGAATCCATCGGCGTCGGCTTGCGGTCGTTCAGCAGTTTTGGCTTCGCTGTAATACCGCAGCGTTTGCTCGGCTTCTTCGATTTGATACAAAAGCGCCTGAGCCGTTTGAATTCGGTTCTCAGGCCGCTTGGACATAAGCCGTTTAATTAGCTCATCCAATTCCTTGGGAACACCAGGAACGACGGTGCTGATCCGCGGAGCAGGAACCCGTGTCAGATTTCGCAATGACTCCTCGACTGAATTGGAAGAGAAGGGGGGACGACCGGAGAGCAAAGTGAACAGCACGGTGCCAAGGCTGAAAAGATCACTGCGGATGGTGACCGGTTCACCTTTGGCTTGTTCGGGACTCATAAAGTCCATCGTGCCCAAGACATTGTCGCCGGTGTTTTGCGAGCTGCCAAATCGTTTTGCGATTCCGAAATCAGTGATCTTCACGTGACCAGGATTGCCATTCTCATCGGTCGTCATCAACAGGTTGCCCGGTTTAAGATCTCGATGAATGATGCCTCGATCATGTGCGTGCCGCAATCCTTTTCCAACGTCCTTGGCGACTCCAAGAATTTCGCGCCAGTCAAAACGATGGCCGCGCCGCTGCATTTGATAAAGACTATTACCCTCGACAAGCTCCATCGAGAAAAACAACATTGCGTCTTCCTGGCCGTAGCTCAGCAATCGCACGATGTTGGCATGATCAAGTTTAATCAGGGCTTTGATTTCAGATTCAAACCGACTGCGAAAATGTTCATCGTGGGCATACGTCGGAGCCAACACTTTGATCGCATGGACTTCGCCAGTCTCCTCATGCCGCCCACGGTAGACGGTTCCCATTCCGCCTCGACCAAGGACGCCTTCGAATTTGTAGGGACCAATTTTTTCAAGTGCCATGCGTAGGCTTTCGTATCCCAAGTTTCAAACAGTAATTAACTTTTGTATTGCTGACATTTTCTGGCAAAACGGCAAAACCAAACATCCTCAAAACCAGACATCGGCAACAGGTAACCTGCTCAACTTTACGTGCCTGAGAATAGAACCGTTTAATCACTATCTTATACTCGCCATCTCGATTGAAAACCGGAAACGCTGACTTTGACCGTGAGAGCGAGGAATTTTTGCAGTCGTAAATTTACTAAATCCGGGTGAACAGCTCTTCCTTTACGAAAGCTCTCCGGTTACGACACGGCGACTGCCTCTTTGGAAAATTGGTTGCTTCTTGGTAAATTGGTTTGTGCTGCGGTGCTTTTGACTTCGAAAAAAAGCGGCGCAGAAAATCCGTGGACCTCCGCAGAGTATTTCTGATGGCGAAGCGTGGCGCCTCCTACAAAAACTTCCTTTACTCAAAATTAAGCTACAAACTAATATCCGATGCCACTAAGTACCGACGTAAACTTGCCCCGCAATCACCCCGCCCGATTCCCATCAAGATGCGTTCGTTGTGGTGACGACCCTGCTGATGGAACGGTGCGTCTTTGGACTCACACACTAGGTTGGTGGACTTGGACACTCTGGATGTTTGGTTGGGGATTCACGACACGTGCGCCCGCCTGTGCTGGCTGTGGTTGGCGAATTCGCTTTCAACGTGTTGGTGGTTTATTGCTAACGCTTGCTGTGGCGGCTTTGTTTATTATTTTCGTCTGGCCGCATCTTGACGACTTTGTTGCCCGTCCAATTCGCAAATGGGTCGCGATGGGTTTGATCTTCGTTTGCCTTGCCCCTTATCTTCTTTGGGAAACATTTTTTCCTCCGTCAGTTGATATCACCGCTTACTCAAAAAGTGTCGATTACGAATTTCGAGACTCCGACTACGCACACGAGTTTGCGGCGCTCAATGATGATGCAGAATGGGTAAAGATCGAATGACCTTGCCAAGAAAAACCTGGCCAGTGTTTGGTTGTGTGAAAACTGGAGAGAATTAGTGTGCCGCTGGCGACAACGAATGAAACCTTCAATCCTCTCATCTGACAAACAATCGACCAACAAATTTTGCCTAGTTAACGAGCGATGATTTTGCCGCAAGACCACCCAACTCAGCTGACGATTGAAGGACTTTTAGAATCCTGCACAGTTAAACGCACACGTGGAAGCGGGCCAGGAGGCCAACACCGCAACAAAGTAGAAACCGCGATTGTGATTACGCACACGCCAACGGGCGTCGTTGGGCAGGCAAGCGAAAAACGCAGCCAAAAACAAAATCGCGACATGGCCATTGAGCGTTTGCGTTTGAATCTGGCTTTGGCCGTCCGGTCAGCAGTTGACGCCGATTCGGCGCCCAGCCAACGCTGGACGGGTCGGGTGAAAGCCAAAAAGATCAGCGTCAGCCCGTCCCATTTCGATTACGCAGTCTTGATCGCCGAAGCACTCGATTTCATTGCCAGCGAAGAGTTCGACGTTTCCGCAGCCGCAAAACGAATGGGCGTTTCGACGTCTCAATTGGTCAAGCTTTTAAAAACGTGCCAGCCTGCGTTTGAAATGGTAAACCGGGAACGCGTAAGCCGCGAGCTACATCGGCTTGGCTGAATTGAGCTGGCAGCGGGAAAACAAACTGGCACAGCTTTTAACAAAAAGCACTTTACAACTATTTTTCGCCAACCAACTCTGCGACTTTTTTGATTGAGAAAATGGAGGCAACGCTTGAAGGAAACGCGACCAAGCCATCTGCGCCGTGGCTACGTTTCAATGGCGCGTCGTGCGAAAAGAAAACTTGATCGACGTTGTCGCCAAACAATTCGTTGATTTGCTTGACGCTGTTAATCCGCTGTACGCCGGGAACTACCAAGCTGTATCCAAGCAGTTTCTCGTATCCCGCTTCGTCCAACGTCCCGTACTCCAACCCAACCGCAACCACGCCACCGGGTTTGCAGACGCGAACCATTTCGTCAGCCAACTGTTTTGGCTGCTCGCTGTAACTCACCGTCCAGCCACAGATCACAACATCGAAAGAATTGTCTTCGTAAGGCATTTGATGCATGTCGCCGAGATCAATCAAGTTGGAATATGAAATCAAATCCAACCCGCGGATGCAATCAAGCGGCAAATCCAAATATGTGGAGGCGATGAGTAAGTCGTTTTCGTTTCGCGGACCAATCAAGAGAACGGATTTGGCTTCGCGGACAGATTCAATCACCGAAAGCGGTCGAATCAACAACTCAATTCGGCAGTTCGAAAAATCTTTCAGGCTCGACATGTTGTGCTGAATGGTTTCCTTCACAGAATTTTCAGAGTCAAGCGTCTTAAGTCGGTTGCGCGCAATCGCCCAGCGAAGTCTCGCCTTGCCGATCAACTGGCGAACCGAATTGATCCGGAGTGCTTGGCGGTTTCGAATTTTTGGCATCAATCTCATAGTTACGTTCTCGCAAAATTCGCAAAACAACGGCGGTTACTGGAAATACGTTTTGCCATCGGGGCGGCAATGTTAGAGGGCACATGAATCAAAGGATAATTTTGGCCGAACAACGAATCCGCAAACTGAACCTGAAAAATCAAACGATCGCGCGACTCCAATGGCTTGCCCTTGTGAAGCCCGCGAGTGTCAACGGCCAGCATCGTGCCAGTCTTTCCAGTCAACTCAACCATGTCGCTGGCTGGGTAATGCTCCAGGATTTCATCGTCACTCAGACGATCGTCTTTCAACAAAGCCGCCGGTTTTCGCATGTGAGAACCGCGGACGTAGCAGTGCGGCCCGTTATCCGTTTCAACATCTGTTAGATAGACGAAGAACTTCACGAACTTCAAACGATCCATATCAAAATGGTAAAGCTGAGCCGCACGCGATTGAAGCTGCTGGTCTCGATTCGGTGCACTCCACCACATCGCCAACACATCAAAAACCGGATTGAATCCTAAATAGTCTTGGGCGATCGAAAAGAAATATGGGTCGGTTGCAAGTCGCTGAACGGTTTCGTTTTGAAACAGATCGGCGGCATTAAATTGATGGCGAATCGATTGCGGATTGGCTCGATCAAAAATGGTTTTCTCGACTTGGCCAGCTGCTCCTGCAATGGTTGGCGTTGCTGGATGGGTTAACGAAAAATCAAGCAACTCCTGACAGATGGCTTGGGGGAGCTTTCGCTCAAAGACATGAAAGCCATCTCGGCGAATCGAAGCCGCCGCCGTTTTTACTTCGCTTGATGAAGCGTTTTCGAACAAGCTCTCATTGAGATCAGCGTTTTGCTTGCGATGCAAAGCCTTACAAAGACTGCCCATCGCGTCATTGAATCGGCCATTGGTTTTTCGATAAAGCCGACGCATGCTTGTGTAGGCTTCGGGAGGCGTGACACCATTCTTTTTGAAATGCCGATATCCCGCGGCGAAACTGCGGAGGTCACCCAACGTCTCAGAAGTCGAATGCTGGACACGTTTCGCCCAACGCGTAACTTTGCTCATCCTATTTTCCTTCAACCAATCCTTTGGTCACGCAGTCGTTAGGCAATTTGCCATTGAATGATTGCCATCCCACGCTGCACTCAATCCATCCTCGAATGTTATCTCAAAGCAGCCCAAACAACGGCCCGAGAAGAAACTAAGATGACATCCAAACGTCATTACTCAAATACGAAGTTGGCTTGTTTTTGAATCGCTAGCAAAAATACGCGAACCGCAAGTTGTTAATAATGTCTTGGACTAGATGAAAATTCTCGATATCCAATCCGATCCGATCGCAGAATTCCGTTATCTCAATGCGGGACGAAGGCCAAATAGTTTTACGGTTGATCGCTTGCCAGTTCTTGTTGGAACGGTGGATGAATTGCCGGATTCGGTTGATGCGCTGTTTGTGACGGCCGATTTACAAGGCCGCGAAACGCCAGAAACATCACTTGGCAACCCAGCGAGATTGATAGGGCAAATTCTGCCCGACCAGATGACCGGCGTTTTTTCGGGACTTGGTATTGGCGAACTGAATCGAGTCGGAGCCATTCTTGCGGGCGACTTTTTTACTTATCAAGACCTTCGCGGACGTGGAGGAACCGGCGACGTCAGTAAGGTCTGGAAATCGTTTAGTCGCGAATTCAAATGGGTGATTGGTGTCGCTGGCAACCACGACATGTTTGGAAAAACGCCCAGCCAACCACCTCGCTCAAAGATGTCGCACGTTCACTTTCTTGACGGCGAGCGATTGGAAATCGACGGAATCCAATTCGCAGGGATCAGCGGCGTGATTGGGAATCCGGCGAAAAACTTTCGGCGAACGGCGCAGGATTTCGTTGAGACGGTCGAATTGATTACGTCTCAGCCCACCGATATTGCTTTGATGCACGAAGGTCCTGACGGCGCCCAATCTGGATATCGTGGAATCGAAGCAGTCAGATCAACGCTTGAGAAGACTCAGCCATCGATCGTGATACGCGGTCACAAGCATTGGCCTGAGCCGCTGGTTGAACTTTCTTGTGGCGTTCAAATTCTCAATGTCGAAGCAACCGTTGTGGTGCTTGTTCGAGATCCCAGTTGAACTGGCGATTTTGAATCGCGTCTGCCTTCGGGCTTTGCCCTTGTTCAAAAATCGAGTTCTGCAGCGGCTTCTTGATCTTCAGCGCATTACTTTGTAATGGCTCGGCCGTCAGGACTACTGGGCTTCCCTATTGCGCTAAACATGAGACGTAACGTCTCTTTCGATTTCAACATTCGGTTTCAACAGGACGTTAGGCAACCCCAACGATAGATTTTGCGATCGAAAAAAATCGGAAAAATCAAATTTCTGCATCTCGTCGCGCCAACTTTCGCATCCAGTGAATTGAACATTCGATCAATTCAACTTGAGGAAAAAGAAATGAGACAAACGTTTTTGGCCTTATCTACATTGGTTTTGATGGGATTCATTTGCTGTCCAGCTTCAGCCCAACTCGCCCCAAGAGGATCGGGGGAGATCTTCACATCGGATGGAATTTTGACAATCAACGGAACGGAATTCAACGATCGAGCGATCGTAAAAAATCGGGACGCGTCAATTCGAGTTACCTTTAATCGCGAGACATACGATTTTCCAATCGCTGAAGTAAATGAAATCCGCTTTCAGGGTTTTGAGGGGGACGACTTGTTTTCCAACAAATCGAATCGGGCCGCCGAGGCGCGTGGCGATGCGGGGGACGATCGGTTAATCACGTATTCAGCATTCGCGCGTTTCGACGGCGGAGACGGAAACGACAGGCTGATTGGCGGAGATCTAGGAGACGTTTTGCTTGGCGGAAGTGACGATGACACGATTGACGGCAATGGTGGACCGGACAATATTCAGGCCGATAGCGAACTCGTTTCGGTCGAAACTGCAGTCATTCCATCCTCAGTGCCTGGCGAAGACACTGTCTATGGTGGCAACGGAGCCGATTTCATTTCAACCGGTGGAGAAGACGATTTAGTTTTTGGAGGTGCCGATGACGATTACATACGCACCGACGAAGGAGACGATCTGATTTTTGCCCAAGGTGGTAATGACATGGTGTTTTCCGGCGAAGGCAACGACGACATCTACTGCGGAAGCGGCAACGATAACGCAGTCGGCGGTGCTGGTGATGACTCACTTTATGGAGCTTCCGGAACTGACGTTCTCGAAGGCGGAGCTGGAAACGATTTGCTCAACGGTGGGTCAAGTAATGACGTGTTGTGTGGCAACAATGGTGATGATCGACTGTTTGGCAAGTCCGGAGACGATTTTTTGGGCGGAGGCAACGGCGTGGATTCGTTAAATGGGGGATCAGGAAACGACGTCGAAATTCAAGGGATCAGTAACATTTGTGAGCCTCCTGTATTTGACTTTATACCCCCGCAATTTGACTTTATACCGCCGCAGCAAGATGATGCCGATTAAGCAATACCTTTGTTGCTAAAGCAAAGACAAGAATAAAAAACTCAAGCCGCTTGGTTGTTTTCTTCGGTCACCAAATGAAGTTAACGGCTAAGCGGCTTTTTTATCGTCAGTCATGGTATCAGCTTGTAGGTCATGCTGTGCATGACATCAACAAAGGTGAAACAACTACTTTCTTAAGCAGCTCAATAAACTGAGATGCGAGTCAGGAAAGAAACGCCGCAAGCGCGAACAGCAACAGCACAAACAGAATGCTGGCTAGCGGGATGCTCGAAAATACAGCCCCGACAGTGACAACGCGTTCGTACCAGGGAACGTTGTAAACACGACGGTGGGCCAAAAAAATGTAAACGCCTCCGACAAGAGCGAGCGCCAAAAAAGCAACCAGAGCCCAAATACTTGTTGGCGGAATGAAGATCATGGGAGTTGCCAGAGCAATGTAAAACGTCCAGACATGCAGCGAAAACGCCAAGTGCAACTGAAACAAAAATCGCCGCTGCAGTAGCACCAGAACACCTGCGGTAAAGAACGGCGAGAGTAGGTTGACGAAAGGAAACAGGAATTGAAATGTCTTTCTGAATCGTTCTTCGGATTCAACGCCAGGAAGTGCTGCCTCAATGTTGGCGCCTTTCAAGGTCATGGCTGCAATCGAAATGGCGCTAATGATGATGTAGACCTTCGCGGGTGAGGCGTATGGCACGCGGCGACCTTGACCAAAGTCAACGGTTGCTTGACCAGGTTGAAACATGACTCGCTGGACGGTTCGCAGGAGTTTTGAATCGAGCTTGAGAAATGTGCCAAAGAAATCCCCCAACCAGTCCTTGAACGGAACCATTCGCGCACTTCGAGCTTGGCCGCATTGACTGCAGAATGGCCCCTGAAGTTCGGCATCGCAATTGAGACAGCGGTTGGATTGAATGTCTTGCTCAGTCATGCATACGGTTCATTGAGGCCTGCAAATAGATAACTAAATCGATGGCGGTTACTAATTCTGTTCAATCCATTCTCGTGGTGCCATCTCGCGGTTCATCGTTTGCAAGCGAGACATCACAAGTCGGGGCCGTGATTCTCGCCAAGTTTGAGCTGAGATTAGAACAATGAATGTAACGAGTCGCACAATTAACACCTGTTGGGCTAAAGGAACGGAAACTGGCCGTCGTCTTCAATTCTATTTCAACTGGGGCAGCTTTGGCACACCCTTTGCATTACTTAGAGTTGGAAGTGGTTCGCCCAAGATTGCGAAAGCAGTCAGGGGCGGAATAGAGACGAGGCAGTGCTTAGGTTGTCCCCTTCGGGGGGCAATCTAAGCCGCAATTGTAAGATTTTTATTCGAAACAGGCTGGTAAGAGAAAACATCTCCTACCAGCCTGTTTTATTTTGATACATCAAAATCGAACACTTGATCAATTTTAATACACCGCTTTTTCCTGAATTTGGATAGGAACTTTCCGGATTTCGGTAACAATAGAAAAAAGTTTGAGACGCTTATTATCCAAGACCAAAATGGAGATGAGATGGAGCCCTTTTTTAAAGTTCCCCGGTTTCGCGGATCTTTCCCTAACAGCGTTTCCTTCGGATTTCTTGCTTTGGGAGTGCTATTTCTCACCCCCAGTTTGATGAACAGCGCTGTCGCTCAGGATTCCGCGACTTCTACGGCTGTCGCAACAGATGAAAACACGACGGGCACCACCCCAACAATGGACACCGCTCTGCGGGTCAAAACCATTAACTCCTTGGTTGAAAAAGTCTGGGCGGAGTACGAGATCAAGCCATCCAGAGAAGCAACCGATGGCGAATGGTGCCGCCGCGTGTATCTCGACATTCTTGGTCGGATCCCCAAGGTCAGCGAAGTCAAAGCTTTTATCTCCAGCTCGGAAGACGACAAAAAACTAAAGCTCGTTGAATCGCTTCTCTACGATGATGAGTACACCGAAGAGTTCGCTCGCAATATGACAACCGTTTGGACCAATCTTTTGATCGGGCGAACCGGCGGCAACGATAACAATTCGATGATCAACCGAAGCGGCATGCAGAAGTTCATTCGCGACTCATTTGCTCGCGAGAAACCCTACGACAAATTCGTACGAGAATTGGTAACGGCAACCGGCACCACAACCCCTGGCGACAAAGACTTCAACGGGGCAACGAATTACCTGATCGACAAAGTAAACGAAGAAAATGCTTCACTGGCCACTGCGTCGACCACAAAAACTTTCCTTGGTCTTCAAGTCCAATGCACCCAGTGCCACAACCATCCGTTCAACGAATGGAAGCAACAAAAGTATTGGGAGATGAATGCTTTCTTCCGCCAAGCCCGCGCATTCCGTGGTGGAATGCGTGCAAGAGACGGCGGTGTGGCTCGACTGGCTGACCAGGACTATGCAGGCGAAAACCGAAAGACACCTGACGAAGCCGAAATCTTTTTCGAAATGCGAAACGGCAAAATGGCGGTTGCCTATCCCGTGTTTGTCGATGGCACAGAGATCCCACGTAGCGGTTACGTGAACGTGGTGAACCGGCGAGAGAAGCTGGCTGATTTGATGATCGAGTCGCCTTTCTTTACTCGCTCAATCGCCAACCGAACCTGGGCTCACTTTATGGGTTATGGATTTACTTCACCGGTTGATGACCTTGGCCCACACAACATTCCTTCCAATCCAGAATTGCTTGAGTTTCTTTCAACGCAATTTCGGTTGGTCGATTTTGACTTACGACAGTTGATCACTTGGGTTGCACTGAGCCGGCCCTATGGACTTTCGAGCAAGCGAAATTCTGGCAACACGCAAGACGATCCGCTGCTTGGCGAGACTCCAAAATTCTCCCATTTCTATCTTCGTCAAATGGAAGCCGAACAGCTTTACGAGTCGTTTCTTGTTGCGACTGAAACAAGCCAATCGCAAGGAAGCTATGAAGAACAAGAGGCTCTCAAAAATCGCTGGCTCGGCCAATTCAACCAAGCGTTTGGAACCGACGAAGGCGCCGAATCAACCACCTTTAACGGAACAATTCCTCAGGTCCTGATGCTGTTCAATGGCGACATGGTCAAACGAGCGACAGACACCAAGAAGGGCGGCATGATCGATGCGTTGGTATCCTCAGGCGGAAAATACTCGAAATCTGTAGACCATTTGTTCATGACCGGATTGAGCAGAAAACCAAGCGGCAAAGAAAAAGATCTCGCCAAGAAATTCCTTGCTGCAAGAAATGGCGACATGAAAGAGGCACTGCGAGATGTCTGGTGGGTCATCCTGAACACCAACGAATTTATCTTTAACCATTAAATTAATGATGCTGTTTCACGCAGCGAACTCAACTTTAACGCAAATTTAGGCTTACGGTTCAAACACGACACCTCAAAAGCCGACTACAATTAATACAAAGAACGTTTGATTTAAGAAAAGGGAGCGATTATGAACTTTCAGACTCCAACTGGCATGAACCGACGACACTTCATGCGCCACTTGGCCGGAGCATCTGCAATGGCAGGAACCGCTTTGGCATTGGGCAACACACTCAAGGCAAACACAACCACGCTGAAGAAGAATAAGAAAGCCGCGATCTTGCTTTGGATGGGCGGCGGTCCTTCAACGATGGATATCTGGGATCTCAAACCGGGCTCTGACACAGGTGGACCATTCAAAGAAATCGCCACCAACGGCGATGTCAAAATTTGCGAACACATGCCAATGATGGCAAAGAACATGGACAAGATGTCGATCGTTCGCTCGATGAGTACTCGCGAAGCCGATCATATGCGTGGCCGTTACTACATGCACACCGGCTACGTCCCAAATCCAAATGTGAAACACCCAAGCTACGGTTCGGTCATCGCTCACGAACTGGCAGCGACCCGTCCTGATCTTGAAATTCCACCTTTCGTTTCCGTCGGTGGCAATAGCGAAGGTCCAGGCTTTCTCGGCATGTCATGGTCTCCGTTTTCAGTCGACCCAAACGGTCGCGTTCGTAACTTGGACATGGGCATCGCGCCCGATCGTCTCACGCAGCGAATGCAAGCGTTGAAGATGATGGAAACTGGATTCATCAAAGAAGATCGAGGCATCGCAGCCACTGAGCACGCAAAGGTCTTGCAGAAGACGCTTTCGCTAATGACAAGCGATCAAATGTCTGCTTTTAAAGTAAACTCAGAGCCGACCCCGGTTAAAGAACGTTATGGCAACAGCAACTTTGGTCGCGGCTGTCTAATGGCCCGTCGATTGGTCGAAGCTGGAGTACCATTTGTCGAAGTCAGTCTTGGTGGCTGGGATAACCATCAGAACATTTTCCCAACACTTCAAAACCAGAAACTTCCTGAGCTTGATCGTGCCATGAGCGCGTTGATGGAGGACCTTGCTCAGCGTGGGTTGCTCGAAGACACCGCCGTCATCTGGATGGGTGAATTCAGCCGAACACCTCGTATCAACGGCAACAACGGCCGTGACCACTGGGCCCGTAGCTGGAGTGCGGTTGTCGGCGGTGCTGGAATGAACTCCGGCATCGCGGTCGGCAAAACGAACGAAGACGGAACTCGCGTCGAAGGGACTTCTTATTCTTCAGAAGACCTAATGGCTTCGGTTTGCAAATCGCTTGGCATTTCACTTGAAACGACCTTCACCAGCCAAAGCGGCCGGCCAATGAAGATCGCCAATAGCGGCAAAGTCATCAAGGAGCTTTTCAGCTAGTTGAACGATTGATCTAAAAAATCCACAGACGAGGACAAGCTTGCTTGCCCTCGTCTTTTTTTGCGCGACAATGGCAAAGTTCGTTTGCAAACCACGACCTACACAAAACGGCTGATCGAAGCCAAGGATTCCCTTTGAACAAATTGATGAACGGCCCAATAAAGATGAACGGTTCAGCAGTGCTTTGCTTTCGCAGCCTTTGTGTTTTTCCTTTTCTGGCCTTCTCCTGTTTGGCCTTTTGCTTCTTCTTAAGTTTTCACTTTGTCGGAGCGTCATCCGCGCTCGCCCAAGAGCCAGCTCAGGAATCGCAGCCTCAATCGCCATTGGTTGATTCGTTCAAAACCTACCAACAAATGAAACAGGAGACTTTGTTTGGCGTCGAGTGGATTGGAATCGGGCCGGTCGTTAATTCTGCCAGAGTCGAATCAATTCAATTGGATCCAACGCACCCAGGAACCATGTACGCCGCGTTCGGTTCGGGCAATCTTTGGAAGACGCTCAACAACGGAGTGACCTGGCGTGCGATGTTTGAAAATCAATCGTCACACGGAATCGGCGATATCGCGCTAGCCCCATCGGATCCCAATGTCATCTACTTGGGAACCGGCGAAAGTCTTAAGAAGGCTCGGAACTTTACGATTCCCGGCACCGGTGTTTATCGTTCCGACGACGCGGGCGAAAACTGGCGGCACTTGGGCCTGAATGATTCCTGGCATATCGGGGAAATTGCCGTTCACCCCACGAACCCGGATGTCGCCGTCGTTGCCGTGCTCGGACATTTTTGGTCCAGCAATTCTAACCGTGGTCTTTATCGAACTGGCGATGGCGGTAAGACTTGGAAACACGTACTCAAGATTGACGAGAACACGGGAGCCAACGATGTCGTCTGGGCCGCCGACAACACCGATGTCGTTTACGCGTCCAGTTGGGAAAACCACCCAGGCGTCAGTGGCAAAAACAGTTCGGTGCACAAGAGCGTCGATGCAGGTTTGACGTGGAAAAAGTGTGACACGGGCCTGCCGCAAGGCGAACAAATTGGCCGAATCGGACTGGCCGTATCCCAAACTGATTCCAACAAAGTCTACGCTTTGATTGACAACCGAGAGCTTATTCCCACCGGCGCCGCGCAAGTGTTCAGGAGTCTTGACGGTGGATTGTCATGGAAGAAAACGCACGAAGAGAACCTGCATTTCTTTTCCCGAATCGGTTGGTACTTTGCAGATATCTATGTGAATCCAAAAAACGATGAAGAGATTTTTGGGCTGGGCGTTCGCATCGCACACAGCACGGACGGTGGCAAAACGTTTGAGCTGATGCAGGGCGAGGTTACCCACGTCAATCCGAGCGCCGCCAGTGGGCTTCATCTCGATCACTGTGAAATGTGGATCAATCCAACCAATCCCAATCACCTCGTCCTTGCGAGTGACGGCGGTTTGTATCAAAGCTTTGACAAAGGCAAATCGTGGATGCATTTCAACAACCTTCCGACTGGTGAGTTTTACGACATCGCTCTGGACAACCATACACCGTATCGAATTTACGCCGGCGCCCAAGACGACGCAACCGTGTATGGGCCGGCAAAAGAGTGGGATCCAACTGACACCGATCCATGGAAGTACCTCTGGATCGATCCTTGGAATGGAGGCGATGGTTGCATTACTCAAATCGACTCTGAAGATCCAAACACCGTTTACTACAGCGCGCAAGAAGGCGCGTTTCGCCGCAAAGACATGGCGAAGAATCGCGCCAAACATATCCGCCCGCAACTACCGAAAGACCATAAAGGCAAACTCAATTTTAACTTTGTCGGCCCGATGACTATCTCACCGCATGACTCCAAGCAAATCTACATCGCTGGAAATTACGTTTTCCAAAGCCCCAACAGAGGCGACGATTGGAATGTGATCAGTCCCGACCTCGCCAATTCCAAGGACGAAAAACGCCGGTCGTTGGCAGTGTCGGCGATCGCTGAATCTCCTCTTGTTCGCGATCTGATTTATGCCGGCACCGACAAAGGCGCGATGTGGGTCAGCGAAGACGGCGGCAAGAATTGGACCGAACGCAACGATGGGTTTCCAATTGGGTACGTGCGGAACATTTTTCCATCGGCGCACGAGTCATCACGGGCTTATGCTGCGGTGTCCGGCCTTAACTATGACGACTTTCAAAACCATTTGTATTGCACTGATGACCGCGGCAAGACATGGAATTCAATTTCCGGAAATTTGCCCAACGAACCGGCTAACGTGATCATCGAAGACCCGAAACATGCGAACATACTTTTTGCGGGAACGTTTCGAGGTGTGTATTTTTCATCGGATCGCGGAAACTCATGGTCGATGCTGGGCAAGAACCTGCCTGCGTGTAGCGTGGCAGATCTGGCGATCCAAGAACGCGAGCATGACCTGATTGTCGCGACTCACGGCCGCGGAATTTACAAATTGAATCTCGCTCCGATTTATCAATGGCATGATCAACGCGGCGACGGAGCAGGGGACTTCCTGTTTTCGGTTTCTCTGGCAAAACGACCTTACACCAGTGATACGCGACCTGGCCTGAATTTTCGCGGCTTTGAAAAAACGCCAATTTCTTTTTGGCTTAAAGAAGCCGGAGATGTCACATTGACGATTTGGAACGCCTCTGAGGAATCCACAAAAGAATCAGTGGCGAACGACGCAGCGAAAACAAAGGAAGAAGAAGGCTCAAAGGATGCAAAAACTACCAAACCTCTTGCTTCGTTTTCACTGGTTGGTGAAAAAGGGCTCAATCAATTCCGCTGGGATCTGGTATTAAAGTCTCAAACTAGCTCGCAGCCCTATTTCATCAACTTTCGCCAATACATAAATCCCGGCAAGTATCGCATTCGGATTACCACTCAAACTGGCAACGTTTTAGAAAAGGATCTGAGTGTTGTGGACGCGACTCAAGAATAACGTTTAGATTCAACGCTCAATCGACCACACTTTTTCATCTACAGAATTTCGTTTTAAGCAGACAATTGAATGGCCACTCAAAATCAAGAAGACATTTTCGCCACACAAAAACGCCGTCAATTTCTGGAACGTTGTTTTGGAACAAGCTGTGGATTTGCAGCAACGCTACTGATGGCGCCACTGGCCGCGCGGCGGGCTTACGGTCAACAAGCCATGGGCGACGTTGTCGGTAAACAACCATTTGGCCGAATCGAAAAGATCGCGGATGGAGTCTGGGCGCTCGTTTCAACTCCGTTTACCGCCAAGGGAACCACTGGCGATCTTAGTACGCATAGCAACGGTGGATTGATTGTTGGCAAAGATAAAATTCTGGCAATTGATTCATATCGAACGCGAGCCGGGTGTAAATTTATGGCCGACGCATGCAAGTTTTTGACTGGCCGTTTGCCAACTCACATCGTCCACACCCATTTCCATTTTGATCACTTGGGCGGCACACGTGGATTTCTGCAACAAGCCGATTCGCCCAAAATCATTATGACTCAAACGACGCGTCGACTAGCTTTCGAAGCGTATTTGAAAACGCAAGACGATCCAGACAATCCCGGTTTGAAAATTTCCGGTATCGAAAAATGGGGCGGCAACTTAACGGATGCCTCCTTGATCATCGAAGACGAAACCAAGCCGATGACATTGGACTTAGGGGGACGCAGCGTGGCGATCACGCCAATGTCAGGGCACACTGGCAGCGACCTTGTGATCTTCGACCTAAAAACTCAAGTCACGTTTTCAGGCGATTTAATCTGGGACGGAATCTTTCCGAATTTCATGTCGTCATCGCCTCAGCAGTGGATCAACTCCGTCAAGCAAATCACGGCTACGGCGGATCGAATCATCATTCCCGGCCACGGAAACATTTGCAAAAGCGATTCTGAAAACATCAAAAAACACCAGATCCTCCTGGACGAAATTCAGGCGCATGCCCGCACTGAATTTAATAAAGGCACCAAAGCGGTCGATGCTGCCAACTCATTTAAGCTGCCAGAATCCGTTGGCGATTACCATTACTTCCGTGATGGATTTCACGAAATTGCCATGCGTGCTTGGTACAAAGAGTTCGGTGGCAATTAATTAAATATTTTTACATGAGCCGGGGCATCCTGAACTCTGGCGAGTCCAGCTACTCGGGCCGTAAGTTGCCGTATCAGGAGTAACCCGAGCCTAACGCGTAATGCGGTGGCATGCTGGCTCAAGATTTTCAACCTTTAGATTTAACTCTTGACTAAATACCTACCGATAGGTAGGCTAGTGACATGGCAATGGCGAACAAAGATACACGAACTCATATCATGGATGTCGCGCAGGATCTGATTCAGCGACGAGGCGTCAATGGTATGAGCTTTCAGGACATCAGCGATGCGGTCAAAATTCGAAAAGCGAGCATTCACCATCATTTTGCCAGCAAGCAGGATTTGATTGAGGAATTGGTAACGCGGTACCGGAAAGATTTCGGGCAGCTGCTAGATGGGATTTTGGCTTCCAGAGCAAAAGCTAAAGGGAAACTACTGCGCTATGGTGCTTTGTTTGAAAGCACGCTGGAGGCAGGCGATCAGGACAAATCTTGCCTGTGTGGCATGCTGGCCGCCGAAGTGTTTAGTCTCGATGAAGGCCCGGTTCGTTCAGTCAAAGGATTCATGCAAGACAACGTAGCGTTTTTGACAAAAGTGCTCAAAGAAGGAAAAGAAGATGGGTCGCTTGTCACGCGTGGCAGCGTCGAAGATTCGGCCAGTATGGTTCTGGCAGCGTTCGAAGGCGGTTTGCTTGTTGCACGCGCCGATGGTGGGCCAGAACAACTGTCTGCCATTATTCGAAATTTAGTTAGTTTGCTTACGGCCAAGTCGTAAGTTTTTTTAAGCCCGCTACCTACCTATTAGTTGGTAGCTTTCAGGAGATTGAAATGAGTGATTCAAATAACAGCAAAGTTACACTGATCGTTGGTGGTTCAAGCGGAATGGGAAAGGAAACTGCAAAACGGCTTTTGACCGCCGGTCATTCAGTTGTACTGCTGGCCCGGAACGCAGAAAAATTACAGGCGGCGCAAGACGAATTGTCACCGCTGGGCAATGTTAAAACCGTGGCCGTCGACCTTTACGAAGACGCACAAGTGGACGCTTTCATCAAAACGATCGGCGAGAACCCTGGCCATATCTCCTCGCTGGTCAACGCCGCAGGTGCGTTTTGCCCGAAACCATTCCTCGAACACAGCCGCAGCGACTTTGATACCTATCACGATCTAAATCGTAGCTTGTTCCTGATCACTCAGGCGGTTGCCAATAACATGAAGGCCCATGGTGGCGGATCGATTGTGAACATTGGTTCAATGTGGGCCAAGCAAGCCGTTAAAGCAACGCCGTCGTCGGCTTACTCAATGGCCAAAGCGGGTTTGCACGCGTTCACACAACACCTTGCCATGGAGTTGGGCGAGTTTGGCATTCGCGCAAACGCCGTTTCTCCCGCTGTTGTTGTTACGCCGATCTATGGTTCGTTCATCGAGCCGGACAAAATTGAAGAGACGCTACAAGGCTTCAATGAATTTCATCCGATCGGCCGAGTCGGAAATGTTGGCGATATCGCGGACGTCGTCGAGTTATTGCTTTCCGATAAATCGGCCTGGGTGACAGGGGCCGTCTGGGATGTCGATGGTGGAGTCATGGCAGGGCGAAACTAGCCGTTGATCTCAGCAGACGACAATTTGATCAGCTTGGAGAGGCTTGCCGCTTGGGCAGGCCTCTTTACGTTTCCGCACGATCGACTCAATTGAGCAAACGATTTTTGAGAGCGAGCGCCTTCTGCAATGCTGCAAAATCTCTTTCGCTTCGAAAAATTGTCTCCGCCGATGGCTAACCGTTGGTGTGAAATATATGATAGTGATTCGCCCTCGACAGTAGGCAGCCAAACTTTCATATAAAACTCAATTGAAGCTTTCATGATCAGATACGCGGCGACGATTTTCCTGAGCGCGTTCTTGCTGTTTCAAGTCCAGCCAATGATCGCAAAGTTTATCCTCCCGTGGTTCGGTGGGACTTCGTCGGTTTGGACGACATGCATGTTGTTTTTCCAATTTGCACTACTGCTTGGATATTGCTATTCGCATTTTGTTGCCCGTCATTTAACAAGCAAACAACAATGGATTTTGCATGCCACGCTGCTCGCGATGGCTTTGTTTTTTCTACCGGTTCAGCCAAGTGACACATGGAAACCGGTGGGAACGGAGGATCCGACTTGGCGGATGCTGTTACTATTGACCGCATCGATTGGGTTCCCATTTTTTCTATTGTCGACGACCGGACCGTTGATTCAAAGTTGGCAAAGCCGGACACATCCAAGCAAATCTGCCTATCGTTTGTTCGCCGTTTCAAACTTTGGCTCGCTTTTAGGTTTGCTGGGCTATCCGTTTTTGGTCGAACCCTATTTACGATTGGGCAACCAGTCGTTGTTTTGGTCGATCGGTTTTGGGCTCTTTGCAGTCTTGAGCCTCTGGTCGGGCTGGCAGTTGTTCGGTGTGTCCACGGAAGAAACTGACGCACCAACGGACAAACTTTCAAACGAACAATCCGACTCTCAACTCAGCAATGCCGACCAAACCGCAAGTCCTGCCCCCAGCATTCGTAACGGCATTGTCTGGACGCTGCTCGCATTCGCGCCCTCAGCGATGTTGCTCGCCACGACCAATCAAATGTGCCAAGAGGTCGCCTCGGTCCCGTTTTTGTGGGTGCTTCCGCTGGCTTTGTATTTACTTACGTTCATCATCTGCTTCGAAAATCCGCGGTGGTATAAACGCGCGTTCTTTTTTCCGCTACTTTTCGTTGCAACGTTAATCGCACTTGGACTGATGCAAGACGGCACTGCCGTTCCGCTGCCGCTACAGGTTGCGGGTTACGCACTTGTTATGTTCGCGTGTTGCCTCAGTTGCCATGGAGAATTGGCGCGGGCCAAACCAGCAGAAAAGGACTTAACGCTGTTCTATCTGATGGTGTCCGTTGGTGGCGCGTTGGGTGGGATCTTTGTGGTCATTATCGCGCCTCGGATTTTCGAAGCCTACTTCGAGTTTCATGTTTCGTTGGCACTCTGCCTAAGCCTGTCGGTGGTTAGCTTTTTAGTTTTTCGATACTCCGGCGCACAAACAAAACAACCGGCGGGAGCCAATTCGTTTTCCAATTTGAGTTGGTACATGATGCTGAATTGGACCACCATTCTCATTTCAATGATTTTGCTTGGACTATTGGCAACCAAAGCAATCAAAGAGCAGATGACGCTCAACAAGAAATCGATAGTGTATCGAACCAGGAATTCATACGGCACTTTGTTCGTAAGGGAATACTCAAATAACGGCGTGCCGACTGTGCGGCATCTAGTCAACGGTCGTATCAAACACGGCTCGCAACTCGCCGACCCACAATTCAAAAACTCGCCGACCTCTTACTACAGCCCCACCAGTGCCATCGGAGTTGCGATCGGGCAATTGAGAATTTTGAACAATAGTGATGGTAGTGACGCGACCGGACTGAGGGTCGGCGTCGTTGGTTTGGGAACGGGCACAATCGCCGCCTGGGGAGAGGCGGGCGACTCATTCAAGTTTTACGAAATCAATCCTGCGGTCGAGTTGGTCGCGAGGAAGTATTTCTCTTATCTCAGTGGATCACGCGCCAAAGAAGATATCGAAGTTACCATCGGCGACGCTCGAATTCAGATAGAACGTCACTTGGATGAAGTCGGAAGCGAAGAGTTCGATCTGCTGGCGATCGATGCGTTTAGTAGCGACGCGATTCCAATGCACCTGTTGACCCGAGAGTGTTTCGGACTTTACCTGGACAATCTTTCGGACAAAGGCATTCTGGCGATTCACGTTTCCAATCGCTACCTCAACCTCGGTACGATCGTCCACAACCTTTCCAACGAAGCGAATTATTCGTCGTTCTTGATTTCAAATGACAAAGACAACTCCAACTCGACCGATGCTGCGAGTTGGGTGTTGGTCTTAAATAATCAAAAGCTGGTCGACATGATTGAGCAAGAAGGAAAACACACTCTGTGGCCCGAGTCGATGCCCGCGACCGTCTGGACGGATGATTTTGGCTCGCTGACTGAGGTGATGGATTTCTCAAAAACGGCAAGATTCGCTCGCAAAAAGTGGGAACTCTTCCTCAATTGGGTCACGCAATCTAATGAAGACGACACCCAAGATTAACAACCGAACGGATCCTCGAGCGGGATCACCTATGCGACTTCACTGAAGCAGCGTCATTCAAACTGCTATCACTTTCGCGTTATCAAATCGCTCTAGCTGAAAAATTGCAATTTGATTTTAATAGACAGCTGACTCCTTATCGGATGCAAATCGTCGAGTTTATCGACTCAAGATTAATCAACAAAACATTTTAACATCTGGTTCGTCAGGAAAGGATGCCTGCACCATGAAACGTTTGGAAGAGCTCGCAGCTTTGGTGGGTGGAACGATCACCGGCCAACCAGACTTGCAAATCGCCGGTGCTGGATCGATCAATCGAGCTGGCAAAGCGGATATCACATTCGTTACTTCGCAAAAGTATTTCGAAGATTTTCTACAAAGTGATGCTGCGGCGGCAGTGGTAAGTTTTCAACTCGACGGCAATGCAACTCCGATTGGAAAACCTTGCATTCAAGTCGACGACGTCGAAGTTGCCTTTGGAGAAATAGTAGCCCTCTTCAAGCCACTTGTTGAGCGCGAACCTGTCGGCATCAGCCCGCAAGCCATCGTTAGCCCGACCGCCAAAATCAGTGATGATGTTTGCATTCATCCAGGCGCTATCGTCATGGACAATGCAGAAATTGGTTGTGGCTCTGTAATTTTCCCCAACGTCACGGTGATGGAAAACTGCAAGATCGGAGCCAACGTTCGGATCTTTCCGGGGGCCGTACTTTACGAGAACACAGTTGTGGGTGATCGCTCGATCATTCATGCCGGCGTGGTGCTAGGCGCGTTTGGATTCGGATACAAATCGAGTTCAGGCCAGCACATCCTGTCAGCTCAATATGGCAACGTAGTGATTGGCGATGACGTCGAAATCGGAGCCAACTCGACAATCGACCGAGGCTCCTACGACTCAACGACGGTTGGATCGGGAACCAAAATTGATGACCTTGTGATGATTGGACACAACTCCGTCGTTGGCGACCACAATATGTATTGCTCCCAAGTCGGTATCGCGGGCAGCTGCACCATGGGTGACTACGTGGTCATGGGCGGACAAGTCGGACTGGCCGATCACTTGACGATTGGCTCGCAAGTCTCGATCGGGGCCAAATCCGGTTTGATGCACGACATCCCGGAAAATCAAAAGTACATGGGCATCCCTGCTCGGCCTATTCGAGAACAGATGCAGATTTACGCCAACAGTGCGCGGCTTCCTGAGATGCGAAAGACATTGAAGAAACTTGTCGCACAAGTCGAATCATTGGCTGCGACGATTGAGCAGCACGAGAATTCCGATACAGATACACGGGCGGCTTAGGAATCGCAAACGGTGCATTTGTCTCAGGCGTAAAGTTCAAGTTGAACTACAAGTAAATTGAGTTGGCGATCGACGAAAAAAATGGATCAAGACAGACCGGCTAAAATTGGATTGGTCGCAGGCTGGGGGCAGTTTCCAGTCCACGTTGCCAAATCGCTCGTTGAACTAGGCCATGAAGTCCATTGCGTTGCGATCAAAGACCACGCTGATCCAGTTTTGGCTGACCTGTGTCACACTCATCGCACTTTCGGCATGGGCCGAATGGGCAGCCAAATCAGGTTCCTGCGCCGCGCCGGTGTAGGGCATGCCTTGATGGCTGGCAAAATTTTCAAGACAAAGTTGTATCGCAGCACGTTGCTTTGGCATTTCCCTGACTTGACTTGTATACGCCATTTTTATCCCGTCTTCGTTTCGCGAACCAAAGATCAGCGCGATGACACTTTGCTTAACACGGTCGTTGATTTGTATTCTGCAAACGGAATCACATTCTCGCCGGCAACAGATTTCGCACCGGAGTTACTCGTGAAAGAAGGAACGTTAACGCGTACGCCACCTACCAGCTCGCAAATGAAAGACATCGAATTTGGCTGGACCATGGCCAAACAAATGGGGCACTTGGACATCGGGCAAACCGTCATCATCAAAGACCAAACCGTGATGGCGGTCGAAGCGATCGAGGGAACCGATCAGTGCATTCGCCGTGCTGGGACATTGTGCAATGGCGGATTCACGGTTGTCAAAGTCGCTAAACCAAATCAAGACATGCGTTTTGACGTTCCAACCATCGGCGTAGGAACGATCGAGACGATTGCCAATTCGGGAGGAAGTGTATTGGCAATCGAATCCGACAAAACGATTGTGCTAGACGAAGCAAACACGATAAAAGCGGCCGAACGACTTCGCATTTCCATTGTCGCGATAAATGGTGATGAGCGATTTTCGGTGGCAGGTTTAGAGAACGCAAAATCGGCTTGAGAAACCCCACTTTCAATCGCCGGTTTCAAAACGGCAGGTTAGGCGCTTCGAACCTTGGATCAGGAATCTTAGATTTGGATTCGCTAATTTAGCCCGCATCTGAAACTATCTGGCCGATCTGGCTGTTCATCTGACCACGCGTTAAGACTTGGTCGAACCCTGATGATTTCGCCGTATCTAAAAGCTCCACATTGACGTGCTGAGCATAGGCGATAGACAGTGGGCAGACCGAGTCCGCCAACTCGCGAATCTCTTTCCCAAAATCCGCAACGTCCAACCCAGGTGTTTGCAAATCAACAAGCAGCAAATGGGGGCGCTCTTCTTCGATCAGTTTAAGTGCACTTTTGGCTGACGAGACTGTCTTGAGTTTCTTTTCCAGTTGCTTTGCGTGCGAACTGGCGTTGGATGACATCATCAAGTCTTGAGTTAGGAATATGATCATGAATAACTGCCCAGATGTGGGATGGACGTAAAGCGGTTGGAGGTTTGCACGTGAAATTTACATCGATGCTTGTATGCATCGCTGCCGAATGTTGAGAGTGAATTGTCTCGCTCACATTTCAACCGTTGTACTGTCTTTCACAGGAAAATTCCATATGTCGATTTGATAGCAAAGAATTGCGTTTGGTTCATAAAGAATCTTTGAAAATCGACCGAATTCAGACAAACGAAGCCAAAATGCCATTGAGTCTTCGACTGACAACTTGCTACTCTCCCGAGCCAAAAAAATTGAGCGGCTTGGGTGTGGAACGCACATCGAAAACTCAGTTCCCATTGGTGGGTAAAAGGATTTACCCAAACAAAGTTCAAACTTTTGATCAAGGATGATCGAATGCGATTGGTAAAGACTCTTTTGTTGAATTCGATTTGTATCATTGCGATCATGGTCGCGATGGATGGTACGTTTGCGATCGGCCAAACTCAAAATGGCCAGATGCAAAACACTCCAACGACTGGTTTCGCCCCCCAGGGCTCGGCCGCTCAAGCGGGAGCCAATTCGAAAAAAGCGGCGGACGCTCCCACGGCTGAAAAGCCTTACAAAATAACTTCGCGAATTCATCTTCGCAAAGGAACCAACCGCGGCTATTTGGTTGTGCAGGTTGAGCTTCTAAAAGGCAGCCACGTTTATTCGCTAACTCAAAAAGGCGAAGTCCCGCCTACGAAACTTAAAGTCGCCGCGAACGAGCAATTGCGAGTCGGAACCTTTAGCCCGGATCGACCAGCGACTGTTATCGAAAATGATCCTGATTTCAAACAACGAATCGAAAAGCACTTGAATGGAGTCCAGTTTTTCGCCCCAATCGAAATCGCTTCGGGTGTTGACTTGGCTAAGTTCAAAGTCGACGTGACATTTGATGGACTCGTTTGCTCGGGCAACAATTGCATGCCGGTCACCGCTCACAAATTCAAGGGCGGATTTGGCGGTTACTACGAACGAACTGCACAAAAGCAACAAGCACCTCAAACCTCTGGCAATCTTAACCGCTAGGGTGATCGCACTTAATTCAGATTCCGCTGGTCAAGAATTTTGATTCCTTCACGGCATTTCTGTGGAGGCCAAAATTCTTGACGGCTTTGGCTACCAACAATCGCTGCGTGGATCTGACAGATTGAACTGGTCGAAAGGTTTCGAAAATAAAGCCGAATCTTTTTGTCCAATGACTTACAATCCCCTCCCATTGTTGGGAACGCGATTCTTCTTACAGATCCTGCCAATAAATCCCAAATCCTGATATCGCCGGGTAGGTAATCCCGAACCGCCTAATTCAACGTTCGTATCAACGATACGTTTAGAATTCCCGATCGAAAGTAGAGCAGGAAAGCTAAAAGTGATATAACGGGCTGTAGATCTGGCCTTTAACGTGAACTTTTTGGGCCTCTCGACTACAATCCTAAATTGCTTTGAGACGGCAGTTCAACCATTTCCAATACCGGTTCGGCAAATTGGAAATCCAGTTGGGTTTCGTCAATCACTTTGAACAAACTCTGCGACTGAATCGACAATCGCAATTCACTACCTGGAAAAATCCTCAGATGAATTCTTCCTTATTAATCACCAAAATTCGGCACTGGGTTTTGCCCTTCGCTTTCATCATCGCGTTGGCAGGATTCGGATCTTCGTTTCTTGCTTCGACCACGAACGGCCAGGATTTGTTCCTCAAAGAACAGTTCGGCGAATCCGGTGAAGTGGTCGAAGACCCCGTCGCGTTGAGCTCTAAATTCAAAATCAAAACCGGCACACGACAGGGCATCCTAGAAGTCACCGCCGAGATCCATCCGGATTGGCATGTTTTTTCCATCAGCCAGAAACCGGGTGGCCCGATGCCATCCAAGATCACGGTTCTCGAATCAGACGACTACAAACTGATTGGCAAATTCAAGCCGGATGAAAAACCACACGTACACAAAAGTGAAACATTTGATTGTGACGTTGAAGAGCACGAAGGCACGGTAACCTGGTCAGCTCCGATTGAGATCAACGAAGGCATCGACATCGAAGACGTTGTCGTTGATGCCATCTACAACGGGCAGACTTGTGAGTCAAAACCAAATGGAAGCTGTCGCCCGATCAGCAATATTGAACTCGAAGCTGAGTTTGACGGGTTTGACGAATCACTCAAAATCGAAAGCACTGTTCAAGCTGCCGTCAAAGCGAAAGACTTTTCGCCAGATGGACTTCACACAAAAATCAAAGGCCGAATCGTTCGAGCAGCAGGTACAGATTCCCCGATCAAGCCCGGCGATGTATTGAAACTGGAAATTACTGCCACACCTCAAGGCGAATTCCATGTCTACAACTACAGCCTTGAGGAAAAACCATACCTCGCAACGGTTGTTGGATTTACCCAGCACAACGATTGGGAAATCACCGGACCCTCCGCTTCGGCCAAACCAGTCGAAGCCGAATACTTGGGTGAGCAAGTATATTACCATCACGATCCAGTGACTTGGACTTTCCACGTTAAAGTCCCGGAGTCAGCGGAAGAAAAAACATACGACTTAAATGGAGCGATCGGACTGCACACATGTGATGATGCCGGTTGCGACCTCCCAGGCGGAGTTAAATTTTCTTCCAAGGTCCCTGTCGGAAAAGCTTCATCAGCCCTCGTCAATTTTGAAAACGGAAGCTACGGCGACGCTCAAGAAGCTGTCGAAAAAGGCGGCGGCGCGACCGGATTCGATGGTGAAAAACCACCTATGATCAAGCAAGCTGCGGCGGACAACGCAGCAGATGAAGCTGCCGACGACGCACATCAAACCGCAGTGGCCGCCTCGCCTGAATTGGTCAGCAAGATGGCAGCGTTTTATAACGGCGAAGAAAAAATCAATTATGAGACCATCAACAACACCGCAAAAGCAACGCTCTGGACCGCGATCTTTGGTGCGTTCGTTGGCGGCATGTTACTCAACTTGATGCCTTGCGTTTTTCCTGTCCTTGGATTGAAAGTTATGGGCTTCGTTCAACAGGCGGGAAGTGATCCCAAGAAAATCCGCAACCACGGACTGGCGTTTACCTTTGGCTTGGTTGTTTCGATGTGGGTTCTGGCTGGCTTCATACTGTTCCTCAAGATTTCGCTTGGGCAATCTGTGAACTGGGGTCAGCAAATGGGTAACCCCTATTTCGTATGCGGAATCATCGTCTTGCTTTTCTTGCTCGGATTGAACATGGCGGGAGTGTTTGAGATTGGCACTTCGCTTACTACCGTCGGTGGAAAAGTCCAACAGAAAAAAGGCTATGCAGGTTCATTCTTTTCCGGCATTTTGACAACACTAATTGCGACGCCTTGTTCTGGTCCGTTTCTTGGTGCGGCGATGGGTTACACAATCGCGCAACCTGCTGCAATCGCATTGTTCCTGTTTACCGTTTTCGCACTTGGAATTTCGATGCCCTATTTGCTGCTTTCGTTTTTCCCTTCGTTGATCGGACGATTGCCGCGACCGGGAGAATGGATGGAAACTTTCAAAGTCATCATGGCGTTTACACTTTTCGCTACCGTAGCTTTTTTCGCCAACACATTTGGTGCTCAAACAGGTGTGCGTGGGTTGGCATGGCTGATGATGGCCTTAGTCGTTATCGGTTTTGCTGCTTACATGTACGGAAAATGGAGCCCAAGTGATGTCGAGTTGAACAAACGGTTTCTTTTTGGATACTTTTTCTCCGCTTTACTATTAGCGGCTGGTGGATGGATGTGTTACGACGCATCGAACTACCGAGGCGAAGTTGTCTCACACGGCCAATGGCAGAAATGGACCCCAGGCAAAGTCGAATATACGTTGGCCAAGAAAAAGAAAATTGTCTGGGTCGACTACACCGCCGATTGGTGACTGACGTGCAAACTCAACGAGAAGCGTGTCTTCTCTAATGCAGACGTAAAAGACAAATTGAAAGAACTCGGAGTTGAATTGGTCGTTGCCGACATGACCAAAACACCACCCGAAATCAGTAAGGATCTTGCGCGAGCAGATCGTCGTGTCATTCCAGTCAACCTGATCTACCCTGTGAACTACCCGAAAGAGCCCGCCATTCTGTTGGAAGAATTGATTTCGCCAGCAGATGCAATCGAAGCACTTAACCGTGCTGCGAAAAGTGGCCAAATGGAAAAAGCCGGCGAGACTGCTTCGCGATAACGAAGCAGCTTTGCAAAGCCCCTACTAAATAGCTAGAGCGTTGCATGTTTCCGAAGCCGATTCGATATTGCACGTGAACTGAAGTAAATTGGTTGCTCGTTAATACCAACCATTTCTACCTCAACTTTCAAAATATGAAATCGCTAGTACCAGTCATCGCGATTCTTGTTTTTGCAATTGCGCCGCAATGCAATGCCGAACTAATTCTCGACAACGGTTTTGAATTGGCATCGTCGCTTGCACCCGATGGTCCTTGGATTCGGTTCGGTGTTGCGTTGCCAGACTCCGCAGCGCCGGGAATTGATCCAACCGTCGAGGGCAGCCAGACGCTTCAAGTTCTCGGGGACTCTGCAGCAGTGACTTTCTCAGGCGTGTTTCAAGACATTGCGGTCGATGGCATTAACATTGGAGTATCCAACGAAGTTGAGCTTAGTGGAATCGCGGGGCATTTAGGCATCGACCCAATCGCCGGCTCAAACGAAGCGTATTTGGAAGTCAGTTTCGTTGATTTACTAGGTGCAGAGTTCGGACAATTTCGTTCATCTTCGATCGATGCAAATTCTGCAACGGATCAGTATTTTTCCCTTCGAACTGTATCAGCAGTTGTTCCGAGCAACGCCACGGAAGTGCGCGTCAAAGCCGTTTTCGTTCAGCCGGGAACCGACGTTGGAGCGGCTTGGTTTGACAATCTTAGTTTGGCTGTTGCGGTTCCAGAGCCAAGTTCTGCATTGCTGTTTTCAGTCGCGGCAATTTTTGGACTCTCACGCCGCCGAGATTGAATTTCAGTTTCAGCGGATTGCTCGGCCCAATAGATGGATTACCTGAACACGATTCGATTCGACTTTATTCGTCTTTGCCGCCGATAAAGGCAACACCCATTGTGATTCCAAAGCCGATTGCAACCAGTGCAATAGCGCTGAAGATTTGGGTGGCGTCGGGGCGAAAAGACTCGGTGAGCCAATCCTCTTGATCAATCTCGGAAATGGTTTCGGCAGTTACTTGGCGGCCTTTGATCATATCGCCGACTTTGGGTTCGACGCCAACTTTGAAGGGCCATAGACCGACGGTTGAGCCAAGAAGCAAGCCCAACAAAAGGCCGAGCGTTGCCTTGCGGTATTTTCTTAGCAACCACTCCAACAAATTGCCGACCAAAACGACTCCGGCGACGACGCCTAGTCCAACTGGCAGCAGCGTGCTCAACGCTGGCTCCATTGCGGCGGAAATATCGCGAGCGGAAAGTGCGTCTTTGAATTTTTCGACTGCGTTGAGGATCGGAACGTATTGGCCCATCAACAGCAACAAGTAACTTCCTGAGAGGCCGGGAAGAATCATGGCGCTTGCTCCAGCAAGGCCGGCGAACAACAGAGTGACAAAATTAGATCCGCCCGATCCGACGTAGCCAAATTCTTGCAATAGAACCAACGCGACCATGATGCTAAACGAAATAACCGAAGCAATAATCAATTCGGGCGAAGCCGGTTTTGCAAGTCGCCACACGATTGGCAGTCCGCCGAGGGTTAACCCCATAAACAAACTGAACATCACCCAACGCTGATTGATAACGAGGTCTTTAATTGTCCCGGCAAGCAACAAGACTCCAATGCCTGCTGCTGCAACGACGAGCCCTAAAACGAGCAGTGATTTGAATCGAAATTTGAATCTCGTGACTTCCGCAAGCGATTCGATAAACGCCGGGTAAATCCCTGATGCCAACAGCATCGTGCCGCCGCTGATTCCCGGAACGAGATTGGCGAGTCCCATCAAGACCCCACCGATCGTCGAGCGTGTTACCAACGTTGCCCCGGAAACTTCGCCAAGCTTGCTTTTTTCAGATGTGAAATCGTTTTGAGACTCAATTGCTTGGTCCGTTTCGTTTTTGTTTGTTTGCGTCATTAATTTCCTAGGCATTTCAAAACGTTGAGTTTCCCAACGTTATTACGGGACAGTGAAAGTGAAGGGATAGGTTCTGTGGGTTTCCGAAGTGGGTTTTCGAAAACGCTAAGCCTAGTCAAACTCTACGGCTTTTCATACTTCGTGGTTTAGCTGTTTTACCTTGTCTTACATTCTCGGCTAATACTACGTCGATACAGTTCGCGATTGCTGTAGTTGCCTGTTAACAACGAGTACTGTTCCGCAAGGCAGTAAACTGGTGAAACGTTACCGATCATTCCGACAAGAGCTGATCTATTCTGCTTGAATGGAAAACAAATCATCTAATTTGGTAGCGATATTCGTCAACCCTGATAAATTGGTGTGGCCACGATTTGGTTACGAGCGTAACACTGTTTTCAACTCATTAGCAAATCGAATTAGTCCAACCACAGTTCTTTGGAGAAAACCAAGGAACCCGATCTATGTGGCAGCATGATAATACAACGTTTGAACAATCGAATAGAAATCGCCACTCCGGCGAAAATTAATCTGTTTCTAGAGTTGCTCGGTCGCCGCGACGACGGTTTTCACGAGATCGAAACAGTGATGTCGGCGGTTTCTATTTTTGATCGCTTAAGTTTTACAACACGAACGGACTCGGACATTCGACTTTCCATAAACTACCCAACGCGCGGCCAACTTCCAGCCGAAACGGATCTTATTCCGACAGACGATCGAAACTTGATTGTCAAAGCAATTAAGCTCGTTCGCCAAACTGCGCTCAATGAAAATGCGCTCAATGAAAATGCGCTTGCTGGATCTGATCAAGCAGAGGCTTGTTTGGTAGGAATGGATGTTGTGCTTTCCAAGAACATCCCATCAGCCGCCGGGCTTGGCGGTGCTTCAAGTGACGCAGCCGCGGCTTTGGTCGCTGCCAATGAAATGTGGAATCTGAATTGGCCGAAACAAAAGCTTGAACAACTTGCCGGGCAACTAGGAAGCGACATTCCTTTTTTCATAACTGGCGGAACGGCGATTTGTCGTGGGCGTGGAGAAAAGATCGAACCTCTCAACGTTCCTTCGGGTCTTTCTCTTGTTGTTGTGAAACCTCAAGTCTCACTTTCGACGGCCGATGTTTTTAAACAAGTGTCCTCTTCGACGGAAATTAAATCTGCCGACGAAATGCTCCAAGGCCTTCACCAGGGCAGCAGTCAATTAATCGGTAACAAGTTGTTTAACCGACTTGAACAGTTTGCCGACGTTTTGACGTCTCAGGTTAGTGAAGTTCGTAAATTATTTTCTAGTCTTAACAGCCTGGGCCACCAAATGAGTGGTAGTGGCTCCAGCTATTTCGGGTTATTTTCTAACCCGCGTACCGCTCGCCAAGCATCTCGCCGCTTGTCATCACGCCTTCCTTGCTTAAGGATTTTTTGCACCCAAACTCTCAGCCCGACTCGACTACGACCTGCGTCCCTTCGCAGCTGAGTGAAGGAGTAAACGTTATGGAGATAACGGAAGTAAGAATAAAACTAATGGAGAGTACGGAAGACCGTTTGCGCGGATTTTGTAGCGTGACGTTTGACGACTGTTTCGTGATCCGTGATCTGAAAATCATCGAAGGCAATAACGGTCCGTTCGTTGCAATGCCCAGTCGCAAACTGACTTCGAATTGCTACAAGTGCCGAACGAAAAATCACTTGCGAGCCAACTATTGCAACAACTGCGGTAACCGTCTGAAGAACGACAACATTGAAACGGACCAAGGCGGACGCGCGAAACTTTATGCCGACATCGCTCATCCGGTCAATGCAACGTGTCGTGAGATGCTTCAAAATCGGGTAGTTGCCGAACTGCGAAAAGAACTCGAACTGGCTGCACAACCAGGTTACAGTTCGCGTTACGACGACGAGTACCATGATGATCCGTTGGCCATGCCGGATCGCCCACGAGCGGGTGATCGGCAAAAGCGAAGGGGAGGATCTGGAGGTTCAACCGGGCATTCTCCCAAATCAGGGGGCAGTTCGGAGCAAGCCAAAAAAACCGCGCCCGAATCGAGTTCCGGTTCCAAGAATCGGACTGACGAGTCGGAAAATCAACCCACCCCGCATAAACCCAACCCAGATGTCTCTTCAGGCCGCTCCAAGCCCGCACTCGAAGAATTTGGCAAAGGGATTTTTGACTGATTGGCTGGTTGCCAATACGCCGAAATACAGAACGTCTGCTGCAATTCCTTTTTTGCAGTGGGCGTTTTTTTAATTTTTGGGCTGCCAACAAACGATTCAAATCAAACGTTTTGGGCTAATCCAATAGCAGAATGCGGCGTTTTTCGATTGGCTTGGTGGATTCACAACTTCCAGAGGGTAAATCTCCTTTAGAATTTGGTTGGTCCATCTCACGAAATTGCTTCATTCGGCACAACCCAACCAAGTTTTTGGGCAATTTAATTTGGTTGCGCTTGGTCAAATCCACGCGAAAATTTGACCCTTTGAAAGCTGCCCAACTATACTTAACCGTTAGAAATTCACTCTAAAATTCCTCGATTTCCCCTTTGAATGGCATCAGCAAATGCAACCACCACGGGCAATTTTCGGCTTCGTTTTGATCACAGTTCTCGGATTCGGGCTGACCTTTGATTTGGCTGCTCAAGAAAGGAGAACCGGTGCGCCCAAACGATTGGCTCCCGGTGTGCTTAAAACGATCCCCTTGGAAATGCAAACGCGAGATATGTACTCGTTGCCAATGCCAATGCCAGGCGTCAAGGCTACCAAGTTCGCGGCCAATACAATTCCCATTGACCAAACACTTTATGGGACGTCACGCAGCGTCATCATGTTTCGTGAAAACGTCTGGCAATATGAATTCGCGTTCACCGGACTTCGCCAAGCCAAGTTACAAGTCCCGTCCTCCCGCGGAAGCATTTCGAGGAAAAACTTTTGGTACATCGTTTTTCGAATTCGTGATACAGGTAAGACCCTGTCCTTCGACAAAATACCCGAAATCACAGAAGAAGAGATCGGTATGAAAATCGATGAAATCAAGAGCTTGATGAAACGAGATCAACCGATCGCCGCGGACAAGAAAAACTTTTTCCCGAGATTCTCGTTGGAGGGTTCTGTCCCAACAGAAAAAGGCTACAAACGAGTGGCTTATGCTGACACGATCAATCCGATTGTGGTTGAGCAAATCAAAAGACGTGAAGACCCAAATCAAAGACTTCTCGATACATATCAAATGTCCCGAGCCAAGATTCCTGTCGCCAAGACGGATTCCGATCCAGGCGTCTGGGGCGTTGCCATTTTTGAAGACGTCGATCCGAATCTTGATTACGTCAGCGTATATGTCAAAGGTTTGACCAACGCGTTTCGATTGAACAAGGACGTCAATGCCGATTCAAAATTGAAGACGCTTCAACTGAATTTCTGGCGTGCTGGTGACAGTGTTGCCGAAGCAGCCGACAATGTCGTTTTTGGAATTCCACTGGTCGACGACTCTCGCCGTCAGATCTTAATCTGCAAGCAGTACAATCTTCCCGGACCAATCTTTCGAATCTACAAGTCCGATAAAACGGCCAAGACCGAGAATCTGATTGCCGAAGCCGATGGTCAGGTTAACCTGAGCGATTTCCAATCGGCCCTTGTCCCGACGCTCAATCAGGGCAGATTACCGAAGGAAATCAGCGAAACCTTCAATAATGCTGGTGTTCCAATGAATGCTAGAGCGGCCCTAACGACCGTCATTGAAGGCGAAAAATGGACAATTCAAGAGGGTGGCGAAACGTTTACCATCATATTGGAACCCCAATTCTGGGCGCCAGATTTTGACGGAATCAAGTTCATCAAAAGCCTTGATCATATGTGGATTTACCGCTAGAATCTCGCTTCTGATTCGGGCTGCTTTTGCGCCCATCAAACACAATGCGGGCTCGTCCCATTTTCAGAGAGATTTAAGAAAGCAATACAATGGCCCATAAGAAGGGACAAGGCTCCAGTCGCAACGGTCGTGACTCAAATGCCCAACGTCGTGGTGTTAAGAAATTCGGTGGCGAGCGTGTCATCGCTGGCAACATCCTAATTCGTCAAGTCGGCAACAAATGGCATCCTGGCAAAGGTGTTGGCCAAGGCAAAGACTACACTTTGTTTGCACTTATCGACGGACACATTATGTTCGATCGCAAGGGCCGACGCATCAACGTCGTTGCCGAGAGCAACTGATTGATTCGAGGAATAAAGCCTTTGATGTCGATGTTTAATCGTTGACATCTCAATCAACAAAGAAATAATTACCAAGGATGCCAACTCGGCATCCTTTTTTTTTGAGGCGTCTTTCAACAAGACCTTCGAATCCTCAAAACAATCGCTTTACTTCAGGTCCAAAATGTTCGTCGATCAAGTTCAAATCCAAGTCACCGGAGGACGAGGCGGACACGGCTGTATGAGTTTCCGTCGTGAAAAATACGTACCGCGCGGTGGCCCTGATGGAGGTGACGGCGGCGACGGCGGCAGCGTGATTCTGGTTGCTAAATTCGGCGTCAACAGTCTCGTCGCACTGGCAAACAAACATCACATTCGCGGAGACAACGGCACCAATGGTCAAGGCGGTGGTCGTCATGGCAAATGCGCCGACGACAAAATCATCGAAGTCCCACCCGGCACAATCATGATCGATTCGCAAACGGGGCTGGTCATCAAAGACCTCGCCAACGATGGCGACACGGTTGTTGCCGGTCATGGTGGCAAAGGCGGACGCGGCAACACGCGATTCAAGTCTTCAACCAATCAAGCACCACGCCAAGCCACCCAAGGCCAGGAGGGTGAAAGCCGGAAATTGGTTCTGGAACTTAAAGTCATCGCTGATGTTGGATTGGTAGGCATGCCCAACGCAGGCAAAAGCACGTTGCTCAGTCGGCTTTCCAGTGCCAAACCCGAGATCGCAAACTACCCTTTCACGACCAAGTTTCCAAATCTTGGCCAAGTCCAAATCGACATCAATCGGTCGTTTGTGATGGCTGATATTCCCGGACTGATCGAAGGCGCTTCGCAAGGCACAGGACTGGGACATGACTTTTTAAAGCACATTGAGCGTGCGGGAATTTTGGTGCACTTGGTTGAGCCGATGCCAATGGATCAATCCGACCCAATCGAAAACTACAAATCAATTCGACATGAGCTTGAAGAATACAACCCGCTACTCAAAGATCGACCTGAGATTGTCGTGGTAACAAAATCTGAGTTACCTGACGCGGAAGAGATCCAGCGACAAATGGCCGAAGAAACGGGCGGAGAAGTCATGTTGATTTCCGCCGTCACCGGGGCAGGGCTTCCTGCGTTGATGAACCGAATCGCTCAAGTTTTGGAACAACACGCAGCATGCAACTAATCGCCGCCGACATTGGCAACAGCTCCACAAAAGTCGCTATCGATCATGCTGCCAGCGACAGTCGCTGGTGCATGGAATCAATCTTTCGAAACGATGAACAACTTGATTTCGACATGTCGGCGTTGGATGTGTCCAACGAACCGGCTTTCTGGTCCGTCTCCAGTGTTAACCGCACACGCGAAAAATCACTTGAAGCATGGATCAACGAACACCGCCCCAACGATCGGTTTCATTTGATCAGTCCAGATGACGTTGGCTTGGAAACTAATGTTGAGTCACGAACAAAGCTTGGCCGAGACCGTTTGATCGAAGCCTGGATGGCGGTAAAGCTAAACGACAACGCAGATCCTATCATCGTCATCGATGCTGGGACGGCAGTAACGGTTGACTACGTCGATCACAACTCGGTCTTTCAAGGTGGCGTGATTTTTCCAGGTGCCGATTCCAATTTCAGAATGCTTGGCGAGTACACAGATGCTTTACCAGACCTTACTGGATATCTGCGAGAAAAAGAAAACGCAGCCGTCGGATCGGTAATCGGAAAATCAACAACAGAAGCAATATTGGCTGGAGTTTATCACGCCCAAGCCGGCGCGATCGTCGGAATCGTCAACGAAATGATTTACGACTCCGTCTCTTGTCCGGTCGTGTTTGCAACGGGCGGCGGAATTGCCGACATCAAGAAATTCTTACCGGACTATTGGAATTATGTTCCCGATCTTGTTTTGCGTGGCGCAAGAGAGATCGGCCGCTTGCTAATGGAAGAGCGCTAATAGAAGATCGTTAGCGCCGTCTTTTTTGTTGACTACTAATCGCTGAAACGCCCGGTTTGGATTCCGATGAAATTGGATTCACAACAAGCAACTTTTTGTGCACGGCTAACCCCACGTGGCCGGGGAGCCGTTGCCGTGATCGCGTTAACAGGCCCAGCTGCAACATCCGCGCTTGATCAACATTTTCGACCAATCAACGGACAGCTTTTTTCACAAACCGCACCACGAAAAATTGTTTATGGCGTCTGGGAATCGACCGGTGAAGATCTCGTTGTCTTGCGAACGTCTGACTTAGGGGCACTTAATCCAAGTCACTCAGATCAGTCCTACGAAATCCATTGCCACGGTGGAACGACTGCACCAGCGGCGATTGTCAGGTCTTTGGCCCAGTCGAATATCGCTGAACAACCAGCCAGCGAGTTTACTAAATCTCAACACGACCACTGGACGGCGAGTATTCACACAGCGCTCTCCAAAGCCCCAACGGAGCGAACGGCAAGAATAATTCTCAATCAGTTAACGATCCTTCCAGCTGCGGTGCAGGAAATCACGCGACTGATTCGCGCTGGCGAACTCGAACCTGCCAAGGAACAAATCCGTGCGATGCTCGTCTGGTCGGAATTGAGCACTCATTTGACTAATCCTCGCACGATCGTATTGTGCGGCCAACCAAACGTCGGCAAAAGCAGTCTCGTCAATGCGATTGTTGGTTTTCAACGCGCGATCGTCCATAGTGTTGCGGGAACGACACGAGATGTTGTTTCGCAATTGACGGCGATTGATGGCTGGCCTGTCGAATTGAAAGATACAGCGGGACTTCGCGATTCAATCGACTCGATTGAGGCGATTGGAATCGAAAAAGCAAAGGCGCAAATTGAATTGGCCGACTTGAGGATCTGTGTGTTTGACTTTTCCTCACCTTGGAGCGAAAGCGATCAACAATTGCTGGAAACGATTAAGCCAGAATTGATTGTGCACAACAAAGTTGACTTGGCCAGTAACGGCGAGCGCCCCGATGGCATTGAAACGTCGGCTGAAACTGGTGTCGGAATTCAAGAGCTGATTGCTCAAACCGGGAAGCTACTTACTCCGGCGCTCCCACGCTCAGGTGAAGCGTTGCTTGTATCCCAAGAGCAAGTCAGTTGTTTCCAGCAAGCGATTGCGACTCTCGATTCTGACGGCGATACAGAAGCCGCCGCCATCGCGATCGAAACGTGCGCTGGTTGCGTTTGAGCGAATGTGGTGGCGGCAATGAGTACGAGGTCACCAGCGCCACTTAGAGCCGCTACTACTAAATATTGATCCCTGTCAGCGGTGTCTCAGGCAGCTCGAGGTCCTTGGCTTCCAATGATGCGACAGGGTACGAGCAATAGTCGACAGCGAAATAGGCACTTGGCCGATGGTTACCACTCATCCCGCATCCACCAAAGGGAAGTTTGCCGCTGGCTCCCGTCGTCTGCCGGTTCCAGTTAACGATCCCGGCTCGGATGCGGTGGATGAACTGGCGATAACAATCTTCATCGTTACTCAACAGTCCAGCCGAAAGTCCGTACTGCGTGTTATTAGCTTCTACGATCGCACTTTCAAAATCTTTGACGCGAATCACATTCATCAACGGGCCAAACAGCTCTTCATCACTTGGATTGGACAATTCGGTTAAGTCGATCAAGCCGGGTGACAAAAGTGCATCGCAGTCTCGATGTGAACTCATCTCAACAATTGGCTTGCCGCCTCGACTGATTAAATCCGATTGAGCCGTCAGCATTCGCCGTCCCATTTCCTGTGAAATCACGGTCCCCATAAATGGTTGAGGATCATCATCATAGAAACCAAACGAAACGCCCTTCATCATTTCAACCAATGTAGACAGAAATTTCTTGGACTCTTCGCCGTCGACCAGAATCAAACGCCTTGCACAGGTGCAGCGCTGACCTGACGTAAAGTAACCGGAAAGGATCGCGAGATAAGCGGCCGCTCGAAGGTCGGTGGCTTTATGGACGATCAGTGGATTGTTTCCACCCATTTCCAAGGCCAGAATTTTCTGCGGAAACGGCGCGAGCGTTTGGTGAAGTGCTTTTCCGGCCGCACTTGAACCAGTAAAGAACAAACCGTCCAGTTCGGGATGACTTGCAATCGCTTCGCCAACAGGTCGTTTTCCATGAACCAGATTCAATACACCATCAGGCAAACCGGCTTCTGCCCACTTCTCAACCATCCACGCGCCAACGGCTGGCGTGATTTCGCTGGGCTTAAAGACGATTGTGTTTCCGGTAATTAAAGCTGGAACGATATGGCCATTGGGAAGGTGAGCCGGAAAGTTAAATGGGCCAAGTACTGCGCAAACCCCGTGCGGCTTGTAACGAGTCACCGCCTGCATCGCACCTAGCTCAAACGAAGTTGTATCTCGACGTGTGCGAAACGCATCAATCGAAAGGTCAACTTTTGCGGCCACCGCTCCAGCCTCTGTTTTTGTTTCCCACAATGGCTTGCCCGTTTCCTGAGCGATCAACAGGGCAAGTTCATCCGCAGATTCACGAACCAATTCAGCAAAACGCTCGGCGATTCCGATTCGTTCCATACTGGACCGATCCCACCAACCTCCAAACGCGTTTCGAGCTGCGATGAAGGCTTGGTCGACTTGAGCATCAGACGCCGCGTTGCCTTCCCACACGACTGAGTTGTCGACTGGGCATGTCGATTGAAACGATTCAGAATCGCCTTGGATCCAACGGTCGGCAATTTTCAATTTGTTTTCTGGCATGTTTTTTGATGTGGGTTTGATGTTTCTTTGATACTTCGTTTTACGACCGATGTGTCAGCCTATCTGGGGACTGAAGCGTATGCGAGGAAGCTTGGGAACCCGATGTGTAAGCGAGGGAGCAGTTGGGAACCCGACGCGTGAGCGGGGAATACGTAAGTTGGACATTTTTGTCCGATAGCGAAACTGAAGAAGACGGACAGGAATGTCCATCCTACGAATAGTGCATTCTCGGATATTGCGTCCTTGAACAGCGCGCCCTCGCTTACGCGTCGGGTTTCCATTGGACGCTTCGCGTCTAAGGTAAGCGACGTTGGAGAAGCTTTCGCGGCTACAGTAAGTGCCATTGGCGATCACTTTTTTTTGTTGGTTGGATCGGGTTTCAGGTTAACGCTGCGAAGCCGGTCGCCGACTTTCAGGTCTAATCGTAACGCCGTCACCTGATCGATGGTGACTTGATCGCCGTTCCAAATCGTATTGCCCAGACAGGTGCGAAATTCGAGTCGTGAGTTGGAGATCAACTGTTGAGATCCGCCGTCGAGTGTTGACTCAATCTTGGCCACTGTGCCTGCCATACTTTCTTTGATCGCTCGAATGTTACTGATTTCGCAGTGCATAGTTGGACCACCGTCGAAAATATCGACCATCTTGCGAAACTCGAATCCCTCTTTCTCCAACACAGACAAAGCTGGTTTTGTATTGTCGTGAACTTCGCCGATGACATCTCGAGCCGCTTCGGGCAGCAGGGGAATGTAAATCGGATGCTTAGGCATTAAATCAGCAATGAACTTTTTCGATTGGCTGGTCAACGTTTCGGCTTTAGGAAAGTCGATTTGGAAAAAGTGCGAACCAAGCGCCGTCCACAGTGGTGACTTGCCATCGTTTGCCACCACGCCGCGCATCTCGGCAACCACTTCTTCTTCAAACCGCTCTTTGAATTCGGCCATAAACAGAAAGCGAGAAAGGCTTAACAAACGCCCGTGCCCACTTCCCCAGTAGTCCGGCGATAGAAACAAGCTACCGATTTCCGTCGGCCCATTATGTTCTTCGCGAAGATGCAACGTGTCGATCGTTTTGTGAACGCCGAGATCTTCGGAGTCGTGAACCGATTGCTTGATCTCGTAGGAATACATCGGCTCAAAACCACCGATCTTCGAATAGATCGAACAGGTGCCGACGATTTTTCCGTTGTTTAAATCTTCCATCACAAACACATAGGGCTGGCCCGCTGGCTTGCCCAATTTTTGCTTGAATGCGAAAAGTGATTTTTCGATTCGCGATTCCAACTCACCTTTCGAAATTTTCAACGTCGTCAAACCATATTCGGACTTTTGGATGAGTTCGAATAGCGGGTCGAGATCGGGCTCTTGAACACTTCGGACGATTAGCATGTTTTTTGAATACAGAATGCAGAAAGAAGAATGTGAAAAGGAATTTCGCCTACGATTTCATTTCGGAGACGACGGTTTCGATGATTTGGCAAGCCAATTCGATGTGCGACTCTTCGACACAACCAAGCGGCATCAAGAATCGGACGCGACTTGGGTCACCGCCAGCCATAAAACACATCAAACCGGCGTCATAAAGTCGTTTGACCAAATCTCTGGCAACATCGGCTGAACCATCAAATGGTGTGAACGCGACCATGCCGCCGATTCCGTGTGGCCCTGAGATCGTGCCTGGATATTTTTCACCGATGGCCTGAAGCCCGGCCGCAAATTTGTTGTGAAGCGAAACATTCTTCCCGCTTTCGCCAAAATTCCCACTGTCGATCAGGCCTTTGACAATCGCGTGGGCCGCCGTGATGGCCCAAGTGCTTCCGGTGAATGTCTGACTTACTAATCCAGGCTTGGGTTTGTAATTGTCGGTAAACAAAGTTGCACAGACCTGAGAAATTTTTCCAATCGTTACCAGATCAACAAGTTTGTCCAATTTAAAATGCTGAAACGCAAACGGGCGGGTGGTCCGGCAAAATGTTTGGACTTCATCGGCGATGATCGCGATGTTGTTTTCGCGAGCGACGGCACAGAGCTCTTTGAAAAACTTCTCGTCGCCAGGGTAGTAACCGCCTTCGCCTTGAACCAGCTCCATCCACAGCGCGGCGTGTTTGCCGGGGTGGCGGTGGATGTGGTCTTTGAATTGATTGATTGACGCTTGGGTACTTTTTTCGGGATCTTCATGTTTGAAAAATGGAATGTAGTCAACCGAAATCGTGTCCGGTAATCCGACACGATATTTTGCTTTATCGGTAACTTGAGCCAACCCAAGCGTGCGGCCAGCGAAACAATGTTCAAACGCGATCACTCGATTGGCCGGATGATTTCGCTGGAATGCCATCTTGAGGGAGTTCTCATTAGCCATTGCGCCGCTGGTTGTGAGAAAGCAATGCTTTAGCTCGGCACCCGATTCACAAGCCGTATCGGTCAGCAGTTTGAGAATGTCAAAGCTGTTCGTATTCTGTTGCAAGTTGCCTTGCATTACAGTGTCGCCAATCGCCGCATCGATCCCGGCTTCGATTAGTCGAGGGTGGCTGTGTCCATAGCCGTGGACGCCGATGCCCGTGATCATGTCGAGCTTCACGCTTCCGTCCGCAATTTCAACAAACGGCCCGTTGCCGATTCCGCTGCCTAAAAATGGAAAGAAGGTTGCAGCACCGCGCATCTCTCCGAACGTTCCAAGCATCGAATTAAAATCCTCAGCCAAAGATGGCTCGGGGGGCCGCACTGAAACAATGTGCTGTTGGTGTTCGGCGACGGCCTCAAGGATCAGCTTTTTCGCTTCAGCCAATCGCGGGTCGTTTTTTAGTTTGTCGGCAGCAAGTTGAGTTTGGGTCGTCATTTCGAATTAGTCTCAATTACGGTTGCGTGGAATTTCGTCGGCGTTGTTTTAAGCTGTGGCTTGATTGGATTGGGCTTCGATGCTCACGTTTCGACAATCAGGTGTGATGTCATCTTAGGGCCTCTCTCTGAATTCAAAAAGCCACATTCACCAGGACGTGGCATAGCGGGAAGTTGTCGTTCGCGACAGTTAAGTGAGCTTGTGAAACCGAAATCGAATTAATTTTGAAAACGGCTGTTCGTCGGCAAATAATGAACTCCAGACAATGATAATTTTGTCAAAGTTCGCAACATGATTTATCGGCCAGTTTGCTGCTGCTTTTCATCACCAAAAGCGTCTGAAGCTTTAAAAGTGCTGGCGCAGGGCCTAACCGCGAAATCCACAAAGTGGCGTCACTATCGTAAGTGAGAATTGATTGGGCCTGTGACTACTCGGCTTCGCTGGCATAGCTCAACAAAATCAAGGCAGCCAATTTCGCGCGAGGCACGAGGCTTTCAGGAATTAGATATTCGTTGGAACTGTGGATGTCACCACCGCACGGCCCGAGAGTATCAATATTAGGAAGCCCAGCAGCCGCAAATTTGTTGCCGTCGCAAGCGCCACCCGTTCCACGCCATTTAACTTCAATGCCAAGGATTTCCCCGCATTGTTCAATACGTTCTTGCAATTTTGTGACGTCACCTGAAAGAGGTTTGGGAGGAGAAGTGAAACTCCCAGATTGAACAACTGAAATCCCGTCAAGCTGATTGAATTCTTTGACGGCTTGCTCGAACTGGTCTTCGACTTTGCTTTGTTGCTCAACGGTTTTCACGCGAACATTGACACGAACAATGGCCAAATCCGGCACGATGTTAAGAGCGCTGCCACCTCGGATTCGCCCTATGTTAAAAGTGACTTCTGGGTCGGTGTTAAATTTGTCGATCACATCGGCCAGGCGAGCCGCCGCAACGATCGCGTTTCTGCCTTTGTCAAACTCCCGACCGGCATGGGCAGCTCGGCCACGCACAACAAAAGTGAAATTGCCGGAACCTTTTCGCCATGAAACAAGCGTTCCATCAGGCAATGACGGCTCGAACAACAAACCCACGGTACAGCGTGGTGCGATTTCTTTGATTACTCCAACGCTGCCGGGCGATCCAATTTCTTCATCCGGATTGATAAGGACTTCCCAACCAATCTTGCCCGCCAGCGGACTGGCTTCGAGTGTTTTAAGTGCGTTGAGCATGACGACCAAGCCACCTTTTGCGTCAGCCACTCCCGGCCCATTCAAGTTTCCGTTTTCCAGCATGCGACATTCTTGAAACGTGTGTTCCAAGTCGTAAACGGTGTCCATGTGAATGCACAACAGGATTCTCGTTTTGGCTTCTGGCCACTTTGAGATATTGATCATCTGGCCAAGCGGTTGGGTGACTTCAACACCCAACTCGTCGACCATTTTTAGTGGCTTGGAATCATGAATTTTCGTTTCGCCACCGAGGACAGCGAATTCTTTGACTAACCGTTCTTGGACGGACGCGAGCCCTTCGAGGTTGAACGTGCCCGAATTTATATTGCAGAGATCCTGAATGAGCGCAAACATCGCTGAATGCTGGTCATCGAGAAAAGACAAGTGAGAAGTAAGTTGATTCATGCAATGATGCCGTAAAGGATTTTTGTTTTTGAATTTTCAAAGTACGTAGTGGGCTTGCCGAAAGACTTGATACAGCGGCTGGCCTGCAAGTTACTTTTCCTCGGTCTCAGTCTTGGGGAAATACTGTTCCAACCCGACTTGCCAGATCATTTGCCGAACGAGTTCACTGGTAATGATCAAAGACTTTGAATCGGCTGAGAAGCAAACGGCTTCTCCCTGCCTTTGCAGCGGCAGCACAACCGCTTTCGGTTTCGTGTTCTTGACAACGTCTTGCCAAGTTTGATCTCCGGTGCGCGTATACAAATGAGCGTTAATGTAATTCCGGATGATTAAGTACTTCCCATCTGGCGAGAAGTCCATTCCAGTGACATTTCGAATTGGAAAATCGCCGATTCGTTTGGCGACCAGTGGAGCGTCTGGCTTTTTTACCGGCAAAGGCAAAACGTAGATTCCTGGCGGCTCTTTTTGTCGCGCGTTGTAATAGACTTTTTCTACCAGCCAAATTTGGTTGCCAATGGTGTCTACCGCGATTGCTTCGCAGTTTTTGGCTTTGTCTTCGTACGTGAAATTGAACTCGATCGGCTGGCTGCTTTTTTCAATCGGTTTGTCACCCAGCTCTTTTGAGACATCGGGCTCGGGCACCAACAACAGTTGACAACTCTTACGATTTTTTGCATTGTCGCCAACGTCCCCAACCATCAAATACGACCTGTCGTCCATCTCAAAGCGGGTCATCGCTTCCCAATCAAGATTTTTTGCCGTTCCCAATTTGAGCTTTGCCAACATCTTGCCATCGTGTTTAAGCAGATACAATTGATTGCCGTTGCCGGAGTCGTTTAGAGTCCAAATCGCATCTTCAACAAACTTGGACCGAGCCAGTCCACTACTTTCGGGTATCTCACGATTGGAATTCGTGCCCAGTGCGACCAGCGCTGAATCATCTTCGGTTGTCGCTTTTGCTTTGTCTGATTCCTGGGCAATACTAAAAAGGGCAGGCCAGTGGAAGCAAACGCCGATGCAAATTGCGATCGCGATTAAAGTCCACATGGAAATTGATTTAGACGACATAGGGGTACCTGATCAATTGATCGAACTGCTGTGATACGCTGAGGCACGATTGGATTGAGCAAGCATTATGTCATCATATGTGCTTCAACGCGACGTGCGAAAAACGCAAGATGGATTGAATTTGAAGAACGGCGAGTCGGAGTTGCCGACGAAAAAAGCCAGCCCAATGGACTGGCCGAGGTTCTGATTCACGATGCTCCGCAGGCACCGATTCAAGAATCGGTGTTACCCAGATTTAAGATGAGAAAATGGGTAGCCCAGATTCTTGAATCTGGGTGCGAATGCACGAGAGGTAGCTTACTTCCGACCGAACCGATTAGGTGGCGGCTTAACACGGATTCCTCTTGCCGCTCTGCGGCACCGATTCAAGAATCGGTGTTACCCTGAGAGGTGCGTCTTACCCGGATGACGGGTGCCATGTTTACGCGGAAGCGTAAGCATGCTCATGCTGCGCGTGAGCATGGCACCCAGAACTGAGACAAACTATTCATTTCGGCTTTGAAGAACCCGCTGGCTCGAAACTTAAACTTCCAGGAATAAACGAGCCGGTTCTTCCAGAACTTCCTTAATCGTCTTTAGGAAACCTACCGCTTCGCGACCGTCTACGATTCGGTGATCGTAAGTCAATGCGACATACATCATCGGGCGAATCACCACTTGGCCGTTTTCGGCGATTGGGCGTTCTTGAATTGAGTGCAACCCAAGGATTCCACTTTGCGGTGGATTGACGATCGGTGTTGAAAGCAACGAACCGTAAACGCCGCCGTTGCTGATCGTGAAGGTTCCGTCTTTCATGTCATCGGCGACAATCTTGTTCGCTTTGGCCAATGCAGCATACTCTCCGATTTGACTTTCGACATCGGCAAAGCTCATTCGTTCAACGTTTCGCAACACTGGAACGACCAAGCCTTTGCCACCACCGATTGCGATTCCGATATCGTGATAATTTTTCATCACAACATGATCGCCACGGATCTCCGAGTTGATGGCCGGGTATCGCTTGAGCCCCTCAACGGCAGCTTTGGCAAAAAATGACATGAACCCAAGTTTGACACCATGCTTTTTCAAGAACGGTTCCTTGTACTTGGAGCGCAGTTCCTTGACCGGCAACATATCGATCTCATTGAACGTGGTGAGAAGTGCTGCCGTTTGCTGGGCATCTACAAGACGTTTGGCAATCGTTCGCCGCATCATGCTCATCGGAACTGCTTTTTCTTCTCGCGTCCCAGCGATGGGTGGATTGGTCCACTCGTCGGCGGGCTTGGTGCGAATCGGAGTCGGCGGTGCGGTGATGACTTGCTTGGCAGCTGGAGCTGCAGCACCAGACGATGCTGGGCCTCCCGTTGGAGGTGTTGGTGCGGCTGGAGCCGGTGCGTTGGTCCCAGGCTTGAGTCCGTTTTTCTCTACGTAATTGAGAACGTCCTCTTTCAACAGTCGTCCACCAGGTCCGGTGGGCGTGATCGCATCGGCTGAAATTTGATACTCGCTCAACACGCGTTCTGCGGCAGGCATGATCCAATCAGCGGTCTTTGCGGCAGGTGGAGTGGCGACCGCAGTGCCTCCGGCGGCGGCTTGCGCGGTTGATTCTGCAGCACCGGCCGGTTTGTCGCTGGCGGTAATCTTACAGATGACTTGACCGACTTTGGCAAATTCGCCAGCTGCGACGAGGATCTCCCCCATGACGCCGGCTTGATCGGCACCAAGTGACTGGGATGCTTTTTCGGATTCAAGCTCGACGATATCTTCGTCTTTGTCTACCCAATCGCCTGGCTGCTTTAGCCAACTTGCGACTTGGACTTCTTGAATTGATTCACCGAACTCGGGGACTTTGATTTCAATCATTGCGCTAGATTCCCGTTCAATAGTCGGGTTTAAAATAAATAGAGAGTATTAAAACGTTGCCTTAAACGTTTGCTGTTTTACTGGAGCCCATAGCTGCATTCATCAGCTCTGCGTGCTCAATGGCATGAGTCTTTTTCGAACCGGTCGAAGGACTGGCCGACTCGGGTCGACAGATGACTTTCAAGGGCCATTTTTCTTCCAGTCCAAACTCGTCCCATTTCACTTTCATGAAATACCAAGCACCCATATTTCGTGGCTCTTCCTGAACCCAATAAATTGGTGTGCCCGACGGATACTGGCTGAGTGTGGCTTCGATTTCTTTGTGTGGAAGCGGATAGAGCTGTTCAACCCGGATGACGGCAAAGTCATCACGTTTGGCGCTGATTCGTTCCTTGATCAATTCGACACCGATCTTGCCGGCAGTTAGCAAAACGCGCGATGGAGCTTTATCGCCCGTCACAACCGGGTCAGCGATCGTCCGCTGAAATTTGCCACTAACGAAATCTTCGATCGGTGACATGATAAATGGATCACGCAAAAGTTTCTTTGGCGTGAACACCACGAGCGGCTTGCGCCACTTACGGATGACTTGACGTCGAAGCATGTGAAAATGCTGAGCGGCGGTCGTTGGGACGGTGACGATAATGTTATGCTCGGCAGTCGATGTCAAAAATCGCTCCATCCGTCCGCTACAGTGTTCCGGGCCTTGGCCTTCGAAACCGTGAGGAAGCATCATGGTCAAACCGCTCAGGCGATCCCATTTGTCTTCGGCACTACAGATAAACTGATCCACGATGACTTGGGCTGCATTAAAAAAGTCACCAAATTGCGCTTCCCAGATGATCAATCCATCTGGAGCATCGAGACTGTAACCGTAATCGAACCCAAGCACACCTGCTTCTGAAAGCGGGCTGTTAATAATATCGATGCCGGCTTGATCAGCTGACAAATGTTGGAGCGGCGTATAACGTTCGCCCGTTTCTTCATCACAGAACACGGCATGTCGCGTACTAAACGTTCCACGTCCGCAATCCTGTCCAGAAAGTCGGACACGATGGCCTTCCATTGAGAGCGTTCCAAATGCGGCCAACTCTGCAGTAGACCAATTGACTGGCTGCTTGCCATTGGCTGATTCAATTCGTCCGTCCAAAACCCGTTTTAATTTGCGATTGAGATTGAACGACTCTGGAACCGTTGCACCTTTGCGGATGACATCGCAAAATAAATCACGATCGACACCGGTGTCCGGATCGTCATCAAGCGGTTCGTGGCCGCCGTAATAAGTCGTCCAAAGCCCTTGCAGCGTCTGCGTATCGGGTGCGAAACCTTCCTTTTTAGTTGACTCAAATTCCTCTTCGAGTTTCGCTCCACGCTCCTCTGCAATTTTGTCGGCTTCTTCCTGGCTGACTTCTTGCATTTTCAACAAACGTTTCAAGTAGCTGTCGCGAATCGTTGGCCGGCTATCGATCGTTTTGTACATCAACGGCTGGGTGAATCTCGGCTCATCCATTTCGTTGTGCCCAAGACGTCGGTAACAGTACATATCGATCACGACGTCACGATTGAATTCGCGTCGGAATTCCATGGCGAGATTAACGACTTGTGCCACGGCTTCTGGATCCTCGCCGTTGACGTGGAAAATCGGAATCTGCAACATCTTCGCCACATCACTGGCGTAAGTCGTTGAGCGACTGTCGTGAACGTCGGTCGTAAATCCGACTTGGTTGTTCACGATCACATGAAGCGTGCCACCAACTTTATAGTTATCCAGCCCGCTCAAGTTCAATGTTTCCTGAACAACGCCTTCACCAGCAAACGCTGCGTCGCCGTGGATCAGAACCGTCATGACTTCCGATTGGTCTTTGTCGTCGTTTCGTTCTTGTTTGCAGCGACATCGCCCCATCGCAACAGGATTAACAAATTCAAGATGGCTGGGATTAAAGCAAAGTGAGATGTGAACTTTTTTGCCTTTGCTGGTCGTCCAGTCATTACTGTGACCGAGATGGTAAAGCACATCGCCACCGCCGCGATTCTTTTCTGGATTGGGATCATCAAAACCCCAGAAAATATTCTGCGCGCGTTTTCCCATGATGTTGGCAAGCACATTGAGCCGACCACGATGAGCCATTCCCAACACGATTTCATTGACGCCATGATCGCCTGCTTTTTCGAGCGCCAGATCCAGTAGCGGAATCAACGTCTCGGCGCCTTCAAGTGAAAACGTTTTTGCGCCTTTGAACTTCTTGCGCATGAACTCTTCGAAGATAACGGCGTCGGTCAGCCGCGTCAAAATTCGCAATTGCGTTTTGCGATGAAGCTGCATTCGGTTTCGCGAACCTTCCATGCGAGTCTGCAACCAATGCCGCACGTGATGGTCGTCGATATGCATAAACTGCACGCCGATGGAGCGACAATAAGTCTGCTGCATCAAGTCAACGATCTCTTCAAGCGAACGAAAATTCTGGCCGTCAACCGTTCGCGCGGAAAAGCTCTTTGTGAAATCAGACGGAAGCAAACCATAAGATTCCAGGTTGAGCTCTTCATTGTTTTCACGGGGTCGACCAAGCGGATCAATTTTGGCTTGGAGGTGACCGCGCACGCGATAGCCGCGGATCAATTGATCAACGCGATCTTGAAGCTGAGCAACACTTCGACAGCTGGTTGTGTCGTGCTGCAAATTTGGTTTTAGTGCGCCCGAACTCGAAGGCAACGAGGCGATTTCTATTTCGGTTTCCGCTGGATCATAATTTGCAAAGTAGGCTTGCCATTCAGGCGGCAACGAACTTGGATCTTGCTGGAAGTCATCAAACAGGCTGTCGATGTACGCTCGACTAAATACGTTCATTACTCAAATGCCGATCATCGTCACAGGCGAAGGCTTATCCCAATCAAAAAGCAAAAACGCTCTTGGGATTTTTTTCGCTCGGAAGGGTTGCGGGATCAACTCCCAAAGTGGTGTTGGAAAATTCGTTTTCCCAAAATTTACCAACGGAATTATCACAAATTATCGAATTGTTCGCACCTTTTCCATCGCACAATTCCAAAAATAAATGGATTCATCAACCTTTTTCTTACAGCCGCTGGATCAGCCATATTGCTGTACCGATTTTTCCGGTTGGAAGCTGATTTGAAATAGACTTCAGTCCAGTTGGTGAACCATCTCATCGAAATATTTTGATTCATCAATTTAAATAAGATGGACATTATCGTTGGACGCAACTTTGAGCCTTTGCTGGGCAAAAGATTTCGCCTCACAACAAGCGGCAAACAATCACCAATCCCCGCAAAACCGGTCATAAAATCGTTGTCAGCCTATCCAATACCAATTCGTGAGCGGGAAATCCTTGTGTTTTCGCCGCCAGTTAAAAATAATCAAGGTATGAGGTCGCCAATTTTCAAAAGTCAAAGATCCAATCCACGCCAAAACGGGTTTACGCTCGTCGAGTTGCTTGTCGTGATTGCAATCATTGGCATTCTCGTTGGAATGTTGCTGCCAGCGATCCAAAACGTTCGAAGTGCCGCCAGAAGGGTAAGTTGCGGCAACAATCTCAAGCAAATTTATTTGGCCCTGGCCAATCACGAATCTGGTTTCAAGGAATTTCCCACCAGTTTCGATGCAAGCCGAGACGTAACCGTTCGCGGCTCATGGTCGATCCATGCCAAACTTCTTCCGATGGTCGAGCAAGGCAACGCGCACGGCCAAATTGATTTTGATTCAGATTGGCACAACCAAGTCGACACTGGCGTCCCAGCATTCGGTGCCCCTCTTTATAGTTGCCCCAGCGATTTTAATTCGGGCGCCCGCCAGCAAGACGGCAGAGCTTTCGTTCATTCAACCAGTTACGGATTCAATATGGGGTCGTGGTTTATTTACGATCCGCAAACAGGAGAATCAGGCGATGGGGCGTTTCGCGTTTCCCAGCCAACGGTTCACGCGACTTTTCTAGATGGGCTGAGTAACACGTTGGCCGCGGCGGACGTGAAATCATTTACCAGCTATATAAGAAACTCAACTTCGTTTTCCGGTGCCATGCCGAATTCCCCCAACGACCTCCAAGGCATCACTGGCGAATTGAAGCTTGGCCTCAACAAAAGTAATAACACTGGTCACACTGTCTGGAGCGATGGCCGCGTTCATCACTCAGGATTCACCACTGTTTTTACACCCAACACGTTCGTCGCATTTGACTACGCTGGCAAAACATTCGACATCGATTTCAATTCGCAACAAGAGGGCCGCGATCTCACGCGGCGGACTTACGCTGCAGTCACCGCTCGTTCCCACCATCCTCAAGGGGTGAATGTCGCACGCATGGATGGCTCGGTCGATTTTTTCTCAAACGGCATCGACATCGTCGTCTGGAGAGCAATGGGAACCGCGAGTGGCAGGGAAGTTGTGGCATCTGGCGGTTGAACATTAGAATCGCAGTTCAAACAATGATTCAGATGAAATTCACGTGGCAAAGCTACAGCCAAAAACGGCTTGGTTGAGTACAATAATTTAGCTGAATCAAGAGCTCGGCCAATCCAAGCTCTTGCAACAAAAGACGCATTAGTCCAATCCCGGCTCGGCAAAAACATCTTTCGCCAATAGAGCCATCACATATTAAGTTGGTGTTTGTTTATGCCCGTCGCGATCGCTTGCCCAAAATGCAAACAGAAGTACAAGCTGCCCGAAAGTGCGATGGGAAAACAGCTTAAGTGCAAGAGTTGCAATGCAGTCTTCAAAACAAAAGCCCCAGCCGCGCCAAAGACGAACACCCCTGGCAACCAACCTCAAGCAGACAAACCGCCGGCCGCCCCGACCGCGCCTCAACCCTCACAGCAGGAGTTGGCGCAAATGGGAATTGGTGACCTGAAGAAATCAGGCGACGTTTTTGCCGGAGCAGCCATTCCCCCAGGTCAGAGCCTCGGAAGCGTGGTTCAAGATCCGGGCTTTGGCGATTTTGATGTTGCCAGTGAAGAAGCCTCCGAAGAAAAAGACAGCGGTATGGGCGCGGTCTTAACCAACCCGTACCTTTCTCCCGGTGGCGGAAAACCACTTAAGAAGAAAAGCTCAAAAAAGCCTTTTGTTAACGACACACCGTACACTTACAAATCACTCTCGCTACTTGCCTGGCTGGCAACCGTCGCGATCGCGATCAATATCCTCATTGGGCTTGGAGCGATCGGGTATTTTCTTTTTGGTAACCCCGGGGCCGTTACTGACAAAGAAGGAATCATGGCGATGCTTGTCGGAATTGCGCTGGTCTTACTTATATTTGTCCTTAGCTGGATGTTCCATACGATCATGACGATGATATTCATGTATCGTGCAAATGCTAATGCGAGGTCGTTGGGCGCTCGAGAATTAGCCAATTCTCCTTGGTGGTGTGTATTTGGTTGGATAATCCCTTTTCTTAATCTTGTTCAGCCCTTTCGTGCGATGTCTGAGATTGCGCGAGCCGCACGAAAGCCACGTGGAAAAGGGTGGCAGTCGCTGTCCACTCCAGGTTTGGTAATCGGTTGGTGGGCTTGCTTGATTTTCGCATCTATTGCATGGTCCGTATCCGATCGCTTAGTGGAAGAAGAAATGATTAGCGACTCGATCGGCTCAATCATCTCAATGGTCGCGTTCGGATTGAGTACCATCTCCAATGTTCTCTTGATTCTCACTATTTGGGACATCACGAAACGTCAAAATGAGAACGCCGAAAAAGCTGGAGTTGCTTAAGCGGACTTTTCATTGGCGGAATTTTGAAACGCCGTGCAGGAATCCCCTCAAACATTCTCTGCGTACTTCGCGTCCTCTGCGTTTCCATCTTTGGCATCGCGCGGGGTCGCCCAGTTGCCAGACAAACAAGTGGCGGAATTTTGAAACGCAGAGTCGCAGAGAGCGCGGAGGAACTCTTCGGGTTGAATCTCAAACAACAGGATTGCGGGCCAATTTTGCCAACAAAAAATCTTAGCCGAAAACGCCTGCGTACATTTCTTCGTTGAAACCTACCACAAGTTTCTTGCCAACCTTTAACGTCGGCGCACGCAGATTACCAGTAGGGCCGAGAATCAGTTTCAAGATCTCTTCTTGGGACGGATCATCTTTTTTCAAGTTCAGCTCGACGACTTTTTTGCCTTTAGCGACCAGCAAATGATTGACAGACTGGACCAGTTTTAACGCACCGTCTTTTTGATAAGTCTCTTTTTTCGCGTTGACTTCGGTCTTGGGCTCTTCGCCTACTTTTGCAAGAAACTCTTGCGTTTTGACACAAGTCTTTCAGCCACCCCGATGGTAGCTCCATTCAATTTTCGCCATGTGAATCTTTCTCGATATGCAGCGGTGTGTTTCAGCGGTTTTAACTTGCGGCCATTCTACAAAAAAGCATGTACCGTTGGCGAGGTGCCACTAACTGACTCGTCTGTAGTCAATCACCATGCTTTTTGTTTCCTCAGAATTCGGAGGCGTCATAAAGGCTTCCATCCGATGATGGTCGTTATTGAAAACGGTAAAAATCGAACGCTTTTTGATTTTCGCGCCATGCATTTCAAATTCACTGCTCATTTCAAAGACCTTGCCCGTCTCATCGACCGTCCCTTTTTCCAATTGCATCATTGTTGACGCACAATCGATCCAAAATCCTTCATACTGCTGCGATGAAGTGTTGAATCCCCAATAGCCACGTCCTTGGAACGCCGGAAACGGGCCGTCCATTTCGTCTCCTTGATAGTCCTGGTGTAAATAAAGACCGCCGACTTGAAACGTGTTGACCATTACGCCAGTTGAGATCATCGGATCTCCAGGCCCCATCCACATTTGAACTTCGGATTTAAACGTTCCCTCAAACGGCTTAAGACGCTCGTGATCTGCGGTTGGCGCAGGTAGTTGAAAACTTTGTTCTTCAGACATTTTTGCTCCGCGGATTAAACAATGGCTCTGCGGCAAAAGAAACGCAGACTAAGCGAGTTCCACAACGTTAAAGATACTCAATTAGTGGATTGTCGAAACAACTCACCGACAAAAATGTTCGCGCCAGGTTCAGCTTTCTTAGCTGCCCCAATAATCCAAGACGGCTACGGCTAACGGTTATGCCGAAATTCCCGATCTCGCACCAACCTTCGAGGGAGCTTTATGCAAACTCCCCTAAAAATTCGAATAAATCTCCGAAAATCACTACACCAACAGTAGGGGAACGTACGTTTTTCTGTCGGCTGATCTATGTCAGCGCACGTGAGCACAACTTTAGTTGGTCTCGCAACGATTACTCCTATGTTTTTAACCCTACATAAACTTTACTCCCACCATTCCAATGAAAACTAAAACCGGCTGGTTAGTCGTCATTCTGATTTCAGCAGTGCAACTCGCGCTTATGCTGTTCGCAGTATTGATGCTGTTTTCATGGTTCACTAATCAGAACGACGAAACCGTTGGAAGACAAGCGTGTCGAGATAACCAAGTCATTGCTGATCAGATTTTGCATGCATCGGAATATACGGGTGTTAAAAATATTCACAGTAAAGACGGTAACGATTGCCATTTACTGTGCGAGCTGATCAACAGGATATCGATCCCTCACGACGGTTTTGTGGCTTTTGTTAACGCCAGAACAGGCGAGACTCTTTGCCAAAACTTCAAAGCTGCTCCGCCCAAAGAAATTGGGAACACACCGATTGCAAACCTTTCGCCTTCAAAAAGCGAAAGTAAAAAACTCATCGAGACCGTTACCAATGAGCGAGGCAAGCGAAGTGCGATTGGGAAAATGGTAGTAAAAGGTGAGACACACTTTGTCAGCGCCGATTTCCAACCACAGCTAAATTCCATTCTGGTCGTCGGTCAACGCGGCAATCAAGCTTCAACATTTGTTTCCGAGCAAATGGCATTCGCAAAACAACTGGCCTTTGCGGCAACGCTTTTGATCGGCTTGGTCGGTCTTTGCTTGATCTTCATGATTCTGAATCGAATGAGCAAGCATGTGGAAGAAATTAGTTCTGGTCTAGAGCTAAAAGTTTCAGAACGCGAACGCGAACTAACAAAAACTCAAAACGCTGTTATTTTTGGTTTGGCGAAACTGGCTGAATCACGCGACAACGACACAGGTGAACACCTCGATCGAATTCGTAGCTATGTCACAATTCTTTCGAATGACCTCGCTCAGCGAATTCCTGACCTTGACGAAGAACTCGTTCACAACCTTGCGTTGGCGTCATCACTTCACGACATTGGCAAAGTCGGAATCCCAGATTCGATCTTGCTCAAACCGGGTCGATTGACTCCGGAAGAACGCGAAGTCATGGAATTGCATACTTTGATCGGCGGAGAATGCCTAGAAGCAATTCAAAGTCGGCTTGGTAACAACGTGTTTATGAACATCGCCAAACAAGTCGCCTACTATCACCACGAGCGTTGGGACGGCCAAGGCTACCCACATGGCTTGAGCGAAGACGAAATTCCATTGGTTGCTCGAATCGTTGCCGTTGCAGATGTCTACGACGCGTTGACTTCGAAACGACCTTACAAAGAGCCGATGAGCCACTTGAAAAGCAAGACAATTGTTGTCGGCGGATCAGGAAGCCAATTCGACCCGGAAGTGGTCGCCGCTTTCTTGCGTCACGAAGAAGAGTTCGAAGCCATCTCACGAACGCAGCTTCAACTGACAGACGACGACGTCCGCAGCGATTTTCACGTATTGTGCGAGCGAGCAAGCAAAACCAACGCTTGATTTATCCAGCCACGTGGCTATTCACCAATTGACCACGCAATTGTGCGCCTACCGACGCACTAATTCGCATTGCAAGTATTCGCTCGCAGCTGGATACCCCGAATGGGGTTTCACTCCAAAGCCCAGTGTCGCGCAGCGCACGCTGGGTACGACCATACGTAGGCAACGTACTCCAACGGAGTTCTACAACTTCTTAAGCGCAACTCTGTGCTCCTCTGTGCCCTACTCTGTGGTTTTTACTTCCTACACCTCGCACGCGCAAGTAACCGCACGCTATCGCGTTGCGGCTGAGACCAGCGCTAAACGCAATTGATGCGGCAAAATCACTTGCCCGCCAACGGTAACTTGAAAACTCAAGCGTAGAGACTAAAACAACTGACTCACATTCAACCAACCAGTCACTTGGATTGCAAAATGAACTTCGAATCAAAAGCGATTCAAGAAGCAATTTCTGCCGCTCGCAAATTAGCCGATCACTTGAAAACACAAGAGTCCGACCGAGTTGTGTTTGCCGAGAGCTGCACCGCGGGGTTGGTCGCTGCGCTGCTGGGCCAATCACCTGGCATCTCGAATTTCCTTTGCGGTTCGGCGGTGACGTATCGTGAATCGGTCAAGCAAAAATGGCTGGGCGTATCGGCTGAGACGCTTCAACTTCATACCGCCGAGTCATTGGAAACAACAAATGAAATGGCGATCGGCGTTCTGAATTCGACAGCAGAAGCAAATTTCTCGGCCGCTGTAACGGGGCATCTCGGCCCCGAAGCACCGGAGGAAATTGATGGCGTTATCTTCGTTGCTGTAGCGAAACGAATTTCCAATGCAGTTGAAATCGTGGCTGGCAAGCGGTTCAAACTGGAGTCTGAATCTCGAATCGACCGACAGTTTGAATCGGCTAAATGTGTATTTGAGACGTTGCGATCCAGCCTTTGAGATGACGCTGAATCCGCGTTTTGAACTGGACTTAAAAAACCCATTTGTTACTTCAACAACAAAGTGGTTTGGGCGAACTGGGGAAAACGCGAGCAGAGTCTAAATGTCTTTGTTAGTAAAACTACGAGCGGAAAACAACGACTGGCCGAATTTTTAGCAAGATTGGATTATTCCGAAGCTTTTTTTGGCACAAATCAAATTCAAATTGTACACTTTCTACATCGAAAAGATGCATTTTCGAAAAGCTTGAATGAAAGAAAGAGAGAGAACAAGATGAAAAATATTGACTCAAGAAAATTTATGGCGATGGCAGCCGTAGCTCTAATGACTTGCTTCATTGGTTGCGAAGCTCCATCGGTTACATCCGGCGACACTGCCGAAACAACAAAGGTTGCCTTGGATGCAGATTTGTGCGGCGCATGCGGTTGCTGTGCTGATTGCGAAGATTGCTGCAAAGGCGAGAAATGCGATTGCGGTATGCAAAAAGGTTCTGCACTTTGCTGCAGTGGCGTGGCGTCTAAAGAAGGCGTCAAGTATTGCAAGAGCTGTGGTTTCGAAAAAGGTACAGAAAGCTGTTGCTCAGAATCAAACACGGCTTGTACTAAATGCGGTTTGGCCGAAGGATCTCCAATTTGCTGCAAAGTAAAAGATTCAGACCACAAGCACGAAGAGCACGCTCACGCGGAAGGCGAAAAGCACGAAGACGAAAGCCACGAGTAATTTCTAGTTCGCTTGCGTTTTAGATTAAAACAATCAAAGCCTCGCTTTGGATCCCATTGGGTATTCATCGCGAGGCTTTTTTCGTTGGGTGCAGTTGTTGTTTGAAAACACGATGATGCAGAAGCGGCAATGTCGAAAACTAAAACGGGATGGCTAATAAAATCGACAATGTGAAAAGCGAAAACACGGTGCAAATCACGACGGAGCTCGCAGCGAGATCGGCATCGCCTTTCATTTGATCCGCCAACACGTAGCTGGAAATGGCCGTTGGAACCGCGCATAAAATCAAGATGACTTGAAGCTCAATTCCTGTCAGGCCGATCGAACTTCCAATCAGCCAACCGACGATCGGGCAGATAACGCACTTGATGGTGCTTGAAATCATCGCGTTGAACCATTGCCCGGCAACCGAAATCGCGGCCAGCTGACTTCCGATTCCCAGCAGCGCCAGTGGAAACGCTGCTCCGCCAACGACGTTAAAGGTTCGCACGACTGCTGTTGGAACAGGCCAATCAAATTGCTGGAACGCGAACCCGATTACGCAGGCGATCACTAGCGGATTGCTCACGATGTTGAACCAAACATAGCCCCATGAAAACCCGGATTCCGTTTGCTCGTTGTAAACTGCCAAAGCGGCGACAGATGTGACGCTGAAAAAAATAACAACCGGAGCCAATGCGATCAGAACCGAAGCTTCGATTTGCCCCTTATGCTCGACAGGCAAATCACTGGTAACAAAAAAGATCAAAGGCAGCCCAATGAACGCGAGGTTGCCTCGAAACCCGGATTGAATAAACGCTCCACGCGAACGAATGCTGGTGCCCAGCAACCATGTCACAACCCAAGTGATGATCGCCGTCACGACCGATGCGCCCAGCAGCGTGGTCAAAAACAGGTTCGCTGTTCCGGTGCCTGACGGAGCTGCGGCCAGTTTGTAGAACAAGAACAATGGCAATGCAAAGTAATAGGCAAACCGATTGAAAGCCTGCGTTCCTTCGGCAGTAAGAAACTTGAATCGTCGCAGAACAAACCCCAAACCGATCACCGAAAAGATTGGGACGAGGCTATTAAGGATTTGCATGGACACAATTGAGTTGGATCGGGAATAAGGCGAAATGCCATTAGAAGAAATCTGACCAACAAAAAACAGCGGGCGATATCATGCGCCGCAAAGCAACATTGCGACGGTCAAGAATCGGTTGTTTAACGACGAGCCGGGAGGCGACCAAAGCGGCTGAAATGGAAACCCGACGCGTAAGCGAGGGAACGAACTTCAGAATCAACACTTGCTTCTCCCTCGCTTACGCGTCGGGTTCCCATTTTGGCGGCTCATGACATCGAGATTCACCGCCCATAAATCAACCGTGGCTATCGCCAAAACGGCTCATATTGGTAACTGGCTATCGTCAAACGGCAGCGCACGCCGGGTTTCCATTTTGGCGGATTCAATCACAAAAAATTGTGAAAATATTCTTGACACAGCATATATCGGACGACTATATATAGAAAGACGATAGATAGTAGCTCAACTCAATTTCAAACGGGCTCACTCCGTCGATTAAAAGGACTGAATAAATATGACCGAGAAATTCGAACGGGACTTGCTACGTGGAAGCCTCGATTTGATGGTGCTTTCGGTACTGTCAGAGGGATCGCAGTACGGATATTCCATCCAAAAACGACTTAACGCCGTCTCGGGCGGCAAAGTCAATTTGGCGGCAGGCACCCTTTATCCGCTTTTGCATCGGCTGGAATCGGACAAACTAATCAAGTGCCGCTGGGATGATTCGACCGGGCGCAAACGCAAGTGGTATGACTTGACGGCGACCGGAAAAAAACGCCTCAAGACACAAGCAAACCAGTGGCAGCAATATGCGATTTGCATGACGAACTTGATCGGAGGTGTGAAGCCTAAACGAGCGTAATTCCTCGCTAAAAATCTCTTTCATACTTCCATGTGAACATTTCTCTCAAAACGCTTCCAAGTTTTGTTACTACCAAAAACTGGCTTGGTCTTTGCTAAACAGCAAGGGCCCGGAGACAAACATGTCAAACCAAGAATTCGAAAACTACGTGGCTTTGATCGGCAAGCTTTTGCAGTTGAAGCCGGAACAACGAGATCAAATCGGTGGCGAGTTACAGGATCACTTGCAAATGCGTGTCGCTGATTTGGTCGACGACGGGATGACCAAACAATCGGCGATCAGCCAAGCCCTTGAGGAGTTTGGCGACGCGGCCGTGATGGCCAAAAATTTTCAAACAGTCATTAACATGAAACGGCGGAGGTGGATGATGAGATTTGCAACTCTTGCGACAGCAGGTTTATTCGTAGTGGCGACTTTGCTTATGGCGATGTGGCCAAACAACGCCAGATTTGGTGCGCCCGAATTTTCTACGGCGCAGGAAACGACGGCTGAAGCAAAAGACAAAGTAGAGGATTCTGTTGTTCATCTTTCCGATGCAACGACTCGAAATTTGAAAGCAGAAAAAGCACTTGAGCAAGCTGCTTTTTTTGACTACGACGAAACGCCATGGAGTGACATTGAGGAAGAGTTGGAAAAGACAATGGGTATCAATATATTCCTGGACGATTCCGCGATCGATGATTCATTACCAGAAGACGAGCCCCTTTCCATGAGGCTAAATGACGTTACGCTCGCCAAGGGGCTCGACCTCCTGCTTGGCACCAAGAACGCGACCTACACCATTGACGAAGGGATCGTGGTTATCATCTCACAAGACGACGCAGAAGACATTGAGCGCATGCGTCTGAAAACGTTTGACTGTCGAGATATCGTGAGCATGCTTCCTAAATCTTTCGGCACAATAGTGGAAGTTAAAGCGGGCAAAGGAGGAGGTGGATTGTTTTGCCTCCAAGAGCAAGAGCCGCCCGAAGCAAAAGACGAAGAAAAATCAGATTCGGAAACCCAATCTGAGGAGCAAGCTCCGTTGCCACCCCAAACACGCGGTGCGACGCTGCTAAACATCCTTTACACTTCGATTTCGCCAGATTCCTGGTCTCACGTTCAGGGCTTGGCAACTGCTAACGAAGTAAACGGCATTTTGATCGTACGGCAAACAGAAGTAGAGTTTCGCAAAATTGACCAGCTTCTTTCCGACCTTCGTGCTTACGGACTAGATGGAAAGAAAAGAGTCAAGGTCGGCAGCCGAGCGTTTGCACCAACGGCAGCCAAGGCAGTGGCTAAAACCAAGACCAAGCCGGATAACGATTCCGATCCGTTTGCACGCGGCAAAAACGAAGATGACGGCAATCCGTTTGCTAAATAAAAGCAAATGATTGACTGAAGAAGTTTCATTCAGCAACATGGCTGGAAAGTAGCTCGCCGAGTGAAAGTAGCACTCGGTGAGTGAAAGTAGCTCGACTCTCCGAGTCGTTTTATTAACGATTCGACTCGGAGAGTCGAGCTACTTTTTTTAATAATGTTTCGACTTGGAGAGTCGAGCTACTTTCAATCAAACGTTGAAGAGAAAGTGGCAGATGTCGCCGTCCTGGACGACGTAATTTTTACCTTCAACTCGGAGCTTGCCATTTTGCCGAATGGCGGCTTCGGTTTTGAACTCTTCCAAATCGGCAAGCGAGTAGACTTCGGCGCGAATGAAACCACGCTCGAAATCGGTGTGGATCACGCCTGCGGCTTGAGGGCCAGTGAATCCCTTTTTGATTGTCCAGGCACGGACTTCTTTTTCGCCAGCAGTAAAGTAACTTTCCAGGCCAAGTGTCGCATAAGCCGCACGCGCCAACACGTTAAGCGCTGGCTCTTTTAAACCAACCGCTTCCAACATTTCCGGTCGGTCTTCGGGATCAAGCTCAGAAATTTCGGCTTCGATTTTCGCACAGACCGTTACGACCCCAGCGTTCACTTTCTCTGCATGGGCTTTGACCTTGTCAACCAATGGAGATTTTCCTTCGAGGTCGTCTTCGGCAACATTGGCGACATACATGATTGGTTTCGCAGTCAACAAACCGTAGCTCTTGATGGCTTTGGCCTCGCCGTCATTTAATTGAAGTGCACGAAGCGGCGTTTCTGTTTCAAGGTGCTTCTGACATTTCTCGATCACGGTCACGAGGAACTTTGCTTCTTTGTCACCCGATCGCGCGTTTCTGGCTGCTTTGGCCATAGCGTTTTCAAGCGTTTCCATATCGGCGAGCATCAACTCGATTTCAATGGTTTCGATGTCGGCCATTGGATCGACATTTCCGCTAACGTGGATCACGTCTTCATCTTCGAAGCAACGAACGACTTGAAGAATCGCGTCGACTTGGCGAATGTGGCTGAGAAATTTATTGCCTAGCCCTTCGCCTGTGCTCGCGCCTTTGACGATGCCAGCGATATCGACAAGTTTCAACGTCGCGGGAATGACTTTTTGAGGCACGATGAAGTTGGTGATGCGCGTCAACCGATCGTCAGGCACGCTAACGATTCCTTCATTGGGCTCGATGGTGCAAAACGGATAATTTTCGCTGGCCGCCGCTTTGGAAAGCGTCAACGCATTGAACAAAGTGCTTTTTCCAACGTTGGGTAGTCCTACAATTCCGGCTTCCATTGGCCGCGTCACCTGTTTCAAGATTGTGTTTTTTGTAAGCCGGACATGGTAATAGGAAAAGCGATTTTCGACCACGCCGGGTTGGAAAATCTCCTCGCGTTCTATACAGAATCCGAATGCTGGCCCTTCGTGCCAATCGTCACGGGCGCTTTATTCCGTCTCCAAAGCTCTCTGAAGTTTTCCCAAGCTGTCACGCAATTCGGTTAAGTAGCTTCCGTACTCGGGGCGTTTGTCGATCAACGAGACATTGATGACTTCAATGCTTCGCTCATCGAGCAATTTCTGAATCTCAGGCGAGGGGCCCTTACCTGCAAACAACATCACTTTTGGTGGTGCGATTTCTTTTTGCTCCGCCGCTTTTTTCGCGTTGTTTTTCTTGAGCGTCGCAAAGGCTTTGTCGAGATCTTGAGCCGCCTGCTCGGCAGTCACGTTGTCATCCCAAACCATGTGAAGATCAGTCAAACCAACAGCCCTTGTTAGAAATTTCAACTCAGGTGTGGCAGTCAAAATTCCGACAGGCTCGCTGGCTTTGATTCCATCAACCAAACCGATCAAGGAATCGAGTTCATCGTTTAGGCTGGCCAAATTGGCTTCGATCGCATCAGCGGATCTAGGGTAGGTCGCCGTGAGCCGCTCAGCAATATACTTCGCCTGCTTCTTCGCCATCGCTGGATCCAACCAAGTCCGCGAAACCATCATTTGGTGTGAGTGCTCGCCCTCGGGACCATGTGAATGGGTGATCGTTACGTCTTCAACTCCGATGTAGTCTCGCAACAACAGCCCTTTCGTTGCAGTGGAGCAAACTTTCGATTCGGGTAACGCAACACGGTCGATCCATTTTGCATACGGTGCCGCAATTCCATTGACGACGATCAGGTCGGCAGATTGCATTTGGCCAATTGCTTTCCTGTCTGGCTTCCAACTCCGCGGCTCTGTGTCTTGAGCGATTGGGAATTCTACTTTGATTTTTTCTGGAGCAATTTTCTCGGTTAAGAAATGAAGCGGATAACTGACGGCAACGACTCTGTTGACCGCTGAGGCAGGTGGTTTGGGACGCGAAAAACCAGAACCGCTTTTGTCATCAGGCCTGCACCCGCTCTGAAAAGTCAGAACCAGCAACGCCATCAACAGCAAAACAACCGACGTTTTAGATGTGAAATCAAATGAGGAATCAAAGACTTGAACGCCAACCGATTCTGCTTGCGAATCGAGGCTCGGCGACTGGGGAGCGTGATGTTGAAATTGGGCCACGGTAATATTTCGCGTAAACATTTTGAATGAAACTTGGGGAAAGTATGGCAACGAGCCAGTGTAATGTCATTATGGGTGCAGACGGGGAGTCCGACGCGTTTGTCTATCGCATCGCTTCGGGTAACAATAAACTTTCAACCTATTACCCAAAAAAATATACCAAACGCACCGCCAATCGACCCCAAAGACATTAAGGCGTTAGAAAAAGCAATGGCAGCAGCGAGTTAGCAAGTGAGAATACGATGAGTATACAAAAAATAATTGATAAAGAGATCCAAGCAGTTTCCGACAT
>CAYUWY010000035.1:0-75020 GCA_964448575.1 uncultured Pirellulaceae bacterium | reverse complement strand
ACTTTCAAAAAAGCACTCGTCACCACAACAAACACAAAAGAAAAAACAACCTGCATAGAGTTGGCGAAGAGAGTACGCGAGCTCAAAAAAATGAGTCTTTTTAGATTGACAATATGTTTCAGGAACGCATTGTTATTTTGCTACTCGGCGCTCGGGGCCATTTTTAAGATTGCTTTCATCAATTCATCTAATTGTTCTTCATGTGTTGTTTGAGTATAGCAGTGCCAATTTAGGAAGCAATCATCAGGCCAGCCAACTCGAACTCCGCTTTCCGGTGGAATTTCGCGATTCAACGTAACCACTATCAAATTGCCAGTCGCGTCAACAGCACACCGACAGCGGTACGTTTTTTCAATGTCGTGTGACTCAATGCTGGTCGCAGTATTGTTGTTGTCGTTGATTCGGCGGTTGACATGAAACGAAACAGTGCCGTCATCCCCTGTTGAGTACACGCCTTCGTATGTCTCGCTGAACATTCGATACTGTTGGAATTTCGTGAATGTGCCATCAGCTCGAATGGTCAGGGTTTCCCAATAGCCACTGAGACTGACATCGGGTGTTGGGTAATACCAAACACCACAGATGTTTTCCCGCGAACATGTACGTGCCATGCCAATAATACGGACGTAAGAGCAATGAAAAGCAGGAATGTAGATATACGAAATCGCATCTTCATGCCCCTGCAAAATAACAATTTAAAATTATCGACGTAAGGTCGTCGGTCAACACGTTCTTTTCGGACTTATCGCCTGAGTAGGCTCGCAGTATGGCAGTATATTACCCACTGTGCAATTAAAATTTGACAGCGTTGGGCCTTGAATTCAAATGAATGCTGCCAGTCGCCCGAGCGTTCAGCTTTACTGCCGAACAGGTCACACATTTCTAAAGAACAAAAGTTCCAAGTCGTCCAGACTTGATCTGTAGTGCAAAAAAACAGAAACGCAGAGGCGCTGAGGACGCTGAGCTTTGACCGCGCATTTCTCTGCGCTCTCTGCGCCTCCGCGTTTCAAAACTCCCCAGCCAGACATAGCGTCGCCACCTCGGAGCCTTCATGCCCAATTTCAAGTACCAACGAATCTTCGATTCATCATCGTCGAACTCAAACAGGCCCAACTCATAACCACCTCGTTTTTTGAGACTTCTCGCTGAACGCCACCCGTTTTAGGAGAATCTTTGATCGCTGGATTTTCAACCGTCAATGGACGCTGATAAACGCAAATACAAATTCGGTTTTTCATTCGCGTCCATCGGCGTTCATTCGCGGTTCTTTTACTCTACCCTTACGTAATTGAAATCGAATTCGATTCCAAGCGGTGGCATATTCACCGGACATGCCAAAAAGGTAGTACTTGACACCTTTTTCTTCTGCTTCGGCTCAACGCTTTGTTATCCGGCGTTGCGGGCAATCCGTTGCGACGGCTGAATGTTTGTTATTGCAACAGTTTGGCATATTTGGATTCAAATACGTTGCCTGCAAGCTCGTAAAACTCAGAATTGATTTCACGGTCTACCATATCTAGTAATTCAAAAATCCAATCAAGATCCTCATTTGGATCATCCGAACTTCGGTTCAATAGGCAAATCGCAATTCTGGCAACCAATAGTTCTATAGTGCTGAAATCACTAATTTGGTTATTGCTTCGTAGTAGATCCCAGTATTTGCCTGCATGATGCTGCATTTCCTCGCGATCGGCTTCGTCGTTGACAAACCGCTCTGCAAAAACACAAGGTCTTGCAAGCTCGTCAAATTTGGTTTCGGATTGCCGTAGCACATCGAGCAAGAATCGAACCAACAACTTCTGTCGTTCATACGCGTCGGCTGGCCAGTTCAATTCTTGTGCCATGGTTTGTAGCCGGATAACGGCCGGGTTCACCGAGCCGGAACGAGTGAGCATCCAATCGAAAACCACGCGCAAGTCCGGTTTCGCGCGCATCACATTGTTATGTCGCGTTTTCTCCATTTCGAGAGCGTGCGACCTGCCATTTGACAAGATGTGGCGCTCCCCAGATGAGATAGCCGGCAATTGTAGATTGAATGCAAAAATAGATCAACGACGGCCAGTTCGATTCTGTCATGCCGGCGTTCATGTCATCGGGAAACGCATTTGAATTCATTGCCACTACATTGGAAAGGATTTGCCCGATGCGAGGAATCGCCCACGAGAGCACAAGCACACCACAAGCAGTGAAGGCAACACGGTAAATCGCCGATTCAAATACTGGGATTTCAACCGACTCAGTTGGCAATATCTGACGTGCGAAGCGATCCGAGAATCGAATCATTACGAACGCAAGAATTAAAAGAAGTGCCGGTGCGATAGTTGCGGATAGAAGAAACGATAGCGATTCGGAGGTGGATTCCAGCAGAGTGATCATCGACATTGCCGTTAGGTTCGGCAGGAAATTGGCAATGGAAATGTAGAGTGCTAAGATTCCGGAAAAAACGAATCCGAACCGAATTACTGGAAGTGCGAGTGATTCACGGTCAATGTTCATGCCATGTTTTCGTCGCCGGATCACAAATATTGGAAAGATTCTCTAAGCGACATAGCGTCCGTGATCACCGGGCCGACGGCTGATGACACCAACCTGAAATCGGAGCGACGAGAAAGCATAGCCCCTCGGAAAGTTTTGTCGCGACCAGCCAACCGCAGGGGCCTTGACGACTTCGCGTGCATCACCTTGTTATCTCGCGTTCTGGGAAACTGTTATTGCTTCCGATTTAGTTTTCGCTCTCCCGAACAGCCAGACAACTCGTTGAATCAGAAGCAAAACTAACTGGACCCCCAAATTGTAAAAGATTGCATAAGGCACACCGACAATTACAGGAGCGAATAGTTTTGCCGTATCATTGGTTACATCAGCAAGCTCTGCTGGAGTTTGCGTGTGGATTTCCTTGATGTCCCAAATGTAGCGAACCCCAAGGCCAAAGCAAAACCAGCATAACACAACCGCGCAAAGAAAAACAAACGCGTGAATCGTCCAGTGGCATCGGCACAAAGTGGTAAGCAAAAGCATTGCCGGCGGCACCAGCAGGGAAAGTATAAACCAATGGTTCCAAACTGCAGCGTTCACTGCATCGACGTACTCGGGTCGGAATTGATGCAATTTTTCTCCTAAGCGAGATAACAATTTAATTATCGACGTAAGGTCGTCGGTCAACACGTTCTTTTCGGACTTATCGCCTGACAAGGCGCGCATTGTGGCAGGACATTACCCACTGTGCAATTAAAAATTTGACAACATAGGGCCTTGAATTCAAATGAATGCTGCCAGTCAGCCGAGCTTTCAGTTGTACTGCCGAATAGGTCATATATTTCTTAAGAACAAAAGCTAAGTCGCCCAGACTTGATCTGTAGTGCAAAAAAATAGAAACGCAGAGGCGCTGAGGACGCAGAGTTTTGACCGCGCATTTTTTCTCTGCGTCTCTGCGTCTCTGCGTTTCAAAACTCCCCAGCCAGACATGGCTAGCCGTCTGCCACCTCGGAGCCTTCATGCCCAATTTCAAGTACCACCGGATCTTCGATTCATCATCGTAGAACTCAAGCAGGCCCACTTATAATCACTTCGTTTTTTGAGACTTCTCGCTGAACGCCCCCCGTTTTAGGTGAGTCTTTGATCGCTGTTTTTTCAACCGCGAATGGACGCTAATAGACGCGAATACAAATTCGGTTTTCATTCGCGTCCATCGGCGTTCATTCGCGGTTCTTTTACCTTGTCTTTACAAATTGAAATCGAATTCGACGATTCCAAGCGGTGCTATTCACCGAGAACTGTCCGTTTTTCTGAGCTATCGAAAATGTGTTACCCATGTCCCGGCACAACTGTTACCTGCCTGCCCTGTGAGCTACAAGCGGATACAATGCCGTTTATTAATAACCCTACCAACCAATGACAAAAGTAAAACTGCGAAATGAAGTACGCATTTTGTAACGAGATGTATGTTGACTGGCCATTTGACAAGGCGTTTGCGCATGCGGCGGCGCTTGGCTATACCGGCGTGGAAATCGCGCCGTTTACGATCAACAGCGATGGCAAAACGACAAACGTGTTTGACATTTCGCCTGAGCAACGCGCGTCGGTTCGAGAAACGGCGGCGGCACATGGCTTGGAAGTGATCGGGCTCCACTGGCTGCTGGCCAAAACGCAAGGGTTGCACTTGACCAGCAATGACCAAGCAACACGCAAGCGGACTGCGGATTACTTAAGCGAGCTCGCACGACTTTGCCGAGACCTTGGCGGGTGGGTAATGGTTTTTGGATCGCCGCCGCAACGGAACTTGGAGCAAGGCGTTTCTTATCAGCAAGGATTTGATAACGCGGTAGAAGTTTTCAAAGCAGCCGTGCCCGTGCTCGAAGACTGTGGCGTCACGATTGCGCTCGAGCCGCTTGGACCAGGCGAAGGCGATTTTATGCTGACAGCGGAATCGGGCATTGAACTTGCGAAAGCCATCGACTCGCCGAATGTGAAATTGCACTTGGACGTGAAAGCCATGTCGACCGAGTCAAAGCCAATCCCTGAGATCATTCGGGACAGCAAAGATTGGCTTGTCCACTTTCACGCCAACGATCCCAATCGGCTTGGACCTGGTATGGGCGATGTTGACTTTGCTCCGATCTTTGAGTCGTTAAAAGAGATTGAGTATGCGGGCTGGGTGAGTGTTGAAGTTTTCGATTACGCACCCGGCGTTGATACCTTGGCTGGAGATTCGATTCGATACATGCAAGGCATTAACGGGTAGACGATCAATAACGGGAAACACTTCAACGTCGAGCAAGGTTGCGGATTGGGTGGCTGGGTTGGACTGGTCGCATGCGAGCTTCGTTTTCGAATTCGGTGGCAGCGTTTAATATGTGGATGAGCTGCGAGAATTGGCAAATGCAGCAATGCGGGTGAAGCGAACAACAACGCACAAGCAAATATCGGCTCTGAATGCAACGAATTGCTCAATAAGCTAAAGGGCGTTGGCTTCCTGTGACGATGCACTGGTTTCATCGTGAAATTCGGCCATTAGCCCTTGCTCAAATTGGTTTATTACGCGATATTTAGCGATCCAAATTAACTATGGAAGTCTCGCCTCATACGTTGTGGGGAGTGACGGCTTCTGCCGAGCTGGCGTTGTAACACACACCGCCTCGGATTGTTCACCAAATGTAGCTATGGAGCTCATTGAAGATGGCACGTTACACAGGACCAAAAGGTCGAATCAACCGGCGTCTGCAAACGCAGATTTACGAAACTTCCGGTGCAGTCAAAGCACTTGAGAAACGTGGTAGCCAACCACCGGGTATGCACACCCGATTCCGTCGCCCATCCAACTACGGTATGGCGTTGATGGAAAAACAAAAGATCAAACACTATTACGGACTCGGCGAACGACAGCTTCGTCGTTACTTTGTTAAAGCCACTCAGCAAAAAGGTAACACCGGTGAAAACCTGTTGCTGATTTGTGAGCAGCGGCTGGACAATGTCATCCGCCGCGTCGGACTTTCCAAGACACGATCACAGGCTCGCCAAGGCGTTGCCCACGGTCACTTTCGTGTTAACGGATCAAAAGTCGATCGTCCGTCTTACTTGCTTCGTCCCGGCGATGTGATTTCAATTCGCCCACGCAAGAACATTTTGTCGCTCTACCAAAAGATCCGCGAAATGGGCGTCGAAGGCGAAGGCTGCGAGTGGGTAACATTCGATTCGGAATCGCTTTCGGCAACCGTCCAAGGCAAACCTTCCGGTAGCGATATTAGCTTGCCGGTAGACGCTAACACGGTGGTCGAATTCTTGTCACGCTAAAACCACTGTCTCGCGAAAGTGCGGGAAACGATCCATTGGATCCGTCTTCACCGACGGGTCCTTTTTTTTGCTTGGAACAAAACAACAACCGACACGTCCCGTCATGGGAACCAATTAGGGAACAATAAAATGCAAACTCAACTCGTAGTCATTGGTGGTGGTCCTGGCGGTTATGCCGCAGCTTTCTTGGCAGCCGACGAAGGCATGCAGGTCGTATTGGTTGAAGCCGAAGGGAAACTTGGCGGAACCTGTTTGCTTCGTGGATGCATTCCCTCCAAAGCTCTCTTGCACGTTGCCCGCGTGGTTTCTGAAACCGAAGAAATGCAACACGACTGGGGCGTTTCATTTGGCAAACCAACCATCGAGATCGACAAACTTCGCGCTCGCAAAAACAAAGTCATCGATACGTTGACGGGTGGACTTGGCGGGTTGGCGAAAAAGCGAAACGTGACTGTGGTCAAAGCCATGGCGAAGTTCGAAAACGCCAACACCATCGTTCTCGAAGGCGACGATCCGTCCATCCCGGCCGGCAACAAAATCACTTTCGAGCACGCGATCATTGCAACAGGCAGCACGCCGGCGATGCCAGGTGCGTTCAAGATCGACTCTGACCGCGTCATGGATTCAACCGGTGCATTGAATCTTGCTGATATTCCGGAAACGATGCTGGTCATTGGCGGCGGATACATCGGATTGGAAATGGGAACGGTTTACGCAAACCTTGGAACAAAAGTCAGCGTCGTTGAGCTTCAAGACGGCCTCCTGATGGGAGCCGACCGCGACCTCGTTCGTCCTTTGGCCAAGAAACTAAAAACGCTGTTTGAAGATCGTATTTTCTTGAACACCAAAGTCGGAACTGTTTCGAAATCTGGCGAAGACAAAGTCGAAGTCACATTCGAAGGCCCCGCGAAATTTGGAACAGAGAAATACGATCGCGTTTTGATCTCGGTCGGCCGCGTTCCAAGCACGCGGAATCTTGGCCTTGAGAACATCCCATCCATTCAAACGGACAAACGTGGCTTCATCGTTCACGACGACAATTTGCGAACGGCCGAGTCCAATATCTTTGTGATTGGCGACGCAGCCGGCGAACCGATGTTGGCCCACAAAGCCAATCACGAAGGACGTCACGCCGTCGAAGTCATTCTTGGCCACGCAACGACTTTCGACAAACGAGCCATTCCTGCGGTTGTGTTTACCGATCCAGAAATTGCCTGGGCTGGCATTACCGCTGACGAAGCCAAACGCGATGGCGTTCCCCACGAGGTGGTTGCTTATCCGTGGGCAGCAAGCGGTCGTGCCCAGGCGCTTGGCCGGACCGAGGGCATGACGAAGTGGATTGTCGATCCTGAAACCGAGCGAGTACTTGGCTGCGGAATCGTTGGCCCGGGTGCGGGTGAATTAGTTGCCGAAGCCACGCTTGCGATCGAAATGGGCTGCGTCGTTCGCGACATCACCGAGACAATCCACGCTCACCCGACGCTCAGTGAAACGATGATGAATGCGGGTGAAGTTTTCTACGGCACAGCAACCGAGATTTACAAACCAAAGAAAAAGAAGCCTGCGGCAACTTAAAAATCTTTGACACGCGGACCATCAGCCTGCAGAATTACAGGTCGATTCATATAAGTCATTCAGAGCCTTCGAAGCCCACTTCATTGAAAGGAAGAATGAGATGGCAGATCGGGTCACGCGTGTTTTAGATTCAATAACGCAAATGGGAAAACGAGTCTCGCTCGTTGGCTTGTTTGCGATCTTCACAATCGGACTAGTAGGTCTTGGTGTAGGGCGACCAGGGGATTTGCGCGCCGAGAATGTGGCCGCTCAGGAGCAAGACAGACGGCGGGCGGAAGAGGAAATCATCGCCAGCCGACCGTACGAACCGATGACCCAAGTCGCTGGAATCGTAGTCAATGAGAAAGACGAGCCGGTTAAGTCGGCATCCGTTGCGGTCCGTTTCTGGGAACGGATGTATTCGTTTAAATCAAATAGCAAAGGCAAATTCAAGTTCGATGTACCCAAAAGCATAATACCTAACATGCTCATCTTTGCCTCAAGTCCAGACCGAACTTTGCAAACCAGCCAGCGCGTCGACTGGGAACCTACCCCGGAAGACTATCAATCGCTAAAGCTTAAACTCTTGCCAGCTCGTAGCTTCGTAGTAACGGTTAAAGACCAGAAAGGGCAAGTCGTTCCTGATGCAAAAGTTGGATGCATTAACGGATACAGTCCGTTCGCGATTTCAACTGTTGACAAAAACGGACGCGTGACGATGACCACGCCAAAAAATCTGGACGTGGAGTTTCTGTTCGCAATCTCGAAATCAACAGGGGCCGACTATAAAAATGGCACTGCGACATTCGCGTGGATTCCCGACTGGCCTCAACACCTCACGTTTTATAGCGTCTCAACCGATTACACTGCCGAATCTATTACGATCAAGCCCGACTCAGCAAAGCGGGATATTGAGATAGAGGTTTTAAAAGAGGTGAAAGTGCGGGGAAGTGTAAAACTACCAAATGGCGACTCAGCAATCGGTTTGAGCGTGCGTCTTCATGGGCAGGGGGCGAGAGCCGGGCAGTCAAGAGGCCCCCATAGCGCGGCCAGTTTTTATACCAACGACGAAGGTAGATTTGAACTGAATCTTGCGCCCCATCAGGCTTATCTTGGATTTACTCAAGACAAAATTCTCAAATTTAAATCACCCTTTGTCTTTGTAGTGGGTGATACCTATGAAGGAGATGAGTTCGATCTTACTGTTGGCCCCGGAATTAAGATCTTTGGCAAAGTTTCGATCAAGGGTTCGAAAAAGCCGGTTCCCAACCAGACGGTTTTCGTTTTGCAATCTGCAAAAGAGAAAATTCCGATTGATGGAGACGACGAAGGCATCTTCCTTTCCACGCCGGGAATCAACCGCTCCGTTAAAACCAATGAAAATGGGGAATTTGAGCTTCTTGCCGGCGCTGGGAAATATACCCTCCGAGGTCCAATTCAAAAAGAGACTATTGAAACGACAATTACTGACCAGAAGGAATTAGAATTCAATTTCGAACTGGACCGGCTTCCCGTCGGAACATTAACTGGAATTGTTTCAGACACTTCTGGCAAGACGTTGTCGGGAGTCGAGATCGTCGGGTTGTACGCCCCAAGTTCAAGCGGGATTCCCTTCAAAGCTTTAACAAATAAAAAAGGAGAATTCGCGGTTGAGCGTGAAATGGTTCGAACCGTCATCCGCGCCAAAACCAAAGATGGCAAACTCGCAAGGATCATCGAAATCGGGCCCGACGACACCACGATCAAGATCGAATTAAATGCAACAATCGAAGCGACCGGACGGCTGGTTGATGCCGCGGGCGACTCATTGCCAAACAAAAAAATTATGCTTGGCCAAAAAGTATATTTAGGGAAACGCGGCGGAGCGTTTACGACGCTTTATGGCGACGCAATCAAGACTGACAAGAATGGCAATTTCAAATTGGATCAGCTCGTGCCGGGTACAGCCTACAATCTTATACTTGTTACTCGCGAGGAAGATGCAAAAGAAAGGGAACGTTGGTCTCATTTGTTGGAGGTGAATCCAAAGGCCGACCAAACCACGCTTGAACTTGGAGATGTTCCGCACAAGCGTTAATCGCAAATTTGATTATTTTGCAAAGAGCGCGTGCATGCGTGAACACAATCACTACGCAGGCGCCGGCAGTTTATCCAACTCGGAAATATCGACCACCCAGCCTCGGCAAAGCGGTTCTTTGCATTGGCACTGGATTGCGAACGCTGCGGGCCAGCGATAGTCGATCGTAAACTGCTCTTCGCAAAGAATGTCTCGTATCGCAATCAAATACAGACCGGCTTTTTTCTCACCGTGATTTCCACCGGGATGATCAAGCCATTCAAAATCACAGTTTGGCTGGCAACTGTGATTCAAATATCGAAACGGTTCGTACGGTTCAATCTGGTATCCATCAATGGCTTCGAATGTATAGTTCGTATGTTGGAAATGGTCCTTAACCAGGTCGCCGGTGATCTCTCCAATGACAGATTTGTTGGGGTAAGGGCGTGCGGCAAAAACGCCTTTGCCAACGCCCGCGTCGAGGACTTTGACATATTCAGGTTGGAGGTTTTCGTCAGTGTTGATATCGAAAAGTGTCAATGGATTTCGGTTTTCTGTTTTGTAGAGTTTGTTTTTAGTGAAGGGTCAGTTGGTACATTTGACTATCGTCAAAAACGGGTGGTTTTGGAAGTGGGTGGGGGAAGCGTCGGCGAAATGGTTTAGTGGGTGCTCCCTCGCTAACGCGTCGGGTTTCCATTGTAGGATGGACATTCTTGTCCGTCGCTTTAGGTTCGCGAATGCGTTGTTTAACGACAAGCCGACAGGCGACGGCGCGCTGGTTTGAAAACACGGTCGCCTGCCGGCTCGTCGTTAAACTATTTGACTGAGCCGTTTTGGCGATAGCCACGGTTTTTGCGCTACGAACCGAGGCTATCGCCTAAACGGCTCAAGGGGGCGCGCCCTCGCTTACGCGTCGGGTTTCCTTTTGTATGGAACCGGGGCTATCGCCAAAGCGGCTAATCAGTATTCGACCAATCAGTATTCGACCAATCAGTTTTTGGCCAATCAGTTTTTGGCCAATCGTTTCTTGGCGATCTTGATGTAGTCTGAATTGCAATCGATGGCGATATACTTTCGGCCCGATTTCTTTGCGGCAAGCGCCGTGGTCCCAGCTCCAGAAAATGGATCGAGCACGACACCGTCAGGTGGGCAACTCGCGTTGAGACAATTGTTGACCAGCGATTCAGGGTAGACCGCGAAATGGGCTTCGCGAAATTTGGAAAGCGAGATGGACCAAACCGTTCGCTTGTTGCGGCCTTTGGGATGGAACGCTTGATCCCAGCGTCCGTCATGCAAATTGTTGTCGCCCTGGTTCTTGCCTTTTTCGGGCGTCCCGCCGCGTTTGCCAAAGTGACCGCGGCCGCCTTTCATTTTTGAATTCTCGGAAAACGTTACGTGCGGTTCGCGAACGGCATCCGCATCGTAAAAGTAATCTTTCTTTGCATTGCTGAAAAAGAAGATGTATTCATGGTCGGTGGTCGGCCGTGTTTTAACGCTTGACGGCATCGCGTTGGGCTTGTGCCAGATACAATCACTTCGCAGCACCCAGCCGACTTCTTTAAGTGCCAAACACACTCGCCACGGCATGCCCAACAATTCGCCTTTGACATATTTGTCACCGATCACAACCCAAGCCGATCCTGTCGGTTTTACAACCCGTTTCAGTTCGGCGAACAATTCCTGCATCCGTTCAACATAAGCCGCAGGAGAAATCTCCTGGCCAATTTGCAAATCGCTACCGTAATCGCGCTGGCGATAGTAAGGCGGGCTGGTGACGATCGTGTCAACAATCGCATCGGGCAGCCGTTTGGCCACTTCGGTGGCGTCGCCGCAAAGGAATTCGTTGAGGACTTTGGCTTCGAGCAGAGGTTTCACGTTTGAAGTCCGTTTCAAAACAGTTTGAGAGAAGCCTCGATTCTACGTGCCAAACAGCCATTAGCCAAGATAGCCGCACAACCAAAACCACAGCGGCCGTTTATCCATTCAACTCTTGCAATTGAAAGGCCTTCAAACTGAAACGCTTGAGATCGAAAAAAAAGGCCGGTGCGAAACCGGCCTGAGGAGAATTGAATTGCCTGATGGGCTTACATTTTGTCCAAGACAGATATGCCCAGCAGCGCCAGCCCGGTTCTAATCGTCCTGGCCGTAAGATCACAAAACTGAACTCGGCTTTGCTTAAGCTCTTCCGTTTCGGCGTCTTTGACTGAACACTGATCGAAAAACTGAGCGAACGTCTGGCCCAGTTCAAACAAGTACGTGCAAAGCAAATTGGGTTTGTACTCGACCAAGACTTCGTCCAGCGTCTCGCCAAACTGCACCAACTGAACGGCCAGCTTTCGCTCGACTTCTGTTTCGAACAAAAACGGCACGGGCGATTTTCTTAGTGGCTCAATTTCCACTTCGGCTTTGCGCATGATGCCTTGGACACGAGCGTAACCGTATTGCGAATAGGCAGCGGTGTTGCCTTTGAGGGCAAGCATTTTGTCATAGTCGAATGTGTAGTCCGATTCGCGATTGTGCGCGAGGTCGGCGTATTTCAAGCCACCCAAACCAATAACAAAAGCGACCTGACGCATCTCTTCTTCTGACAGGCCGTCGTTTTTCTCTTTAACGATTTCAAGTGCACGCGATTCTGCTTCGTCCAACAGGCCTTCCAACCCAACGGTAGCTCCCGACCTGGTCTTGAAAGGCTTTCCGTCTTTGCCCATCACGGTTCCGAAGCTGACGTGAGTCATTTCGGGGTCGCCGTAACCCCAAAGTTTCGCGACATGGAAAAGCTTGTCAAAGTGTTCGCTCTGCCGATGATCAACCACATACAACATTGCGTCGGCAGCAAAGTTGTTGACCCTGTGTTTGATCGTGGCGAGGTCGGTTGTCGAATAATTGAACGCACCGTCTCGTTTCCTGATCATCATCGGGGTCTCATACCCATCGAGAAAGATGCAGGTCGCCCCTTTGCTTTCTCTGGCAAACCCCTTTGCCTCCAAATCGTTGACGACGTTGGCCAATTCGCTATGGTAAAAACTCTCACCCAAAACGTGATCGAAACTCACGTTCATCCTGTCGTAGATTTTCTGAATGTCATCCAAACAAAACGGCAAGAACTCTTTCCAAAGCGCCGTGTTCTCTTCGTCGCCTTTGTGCAAGTTTGCAGTTTCGGTCAAAACGGCAGATCCAATTTCGGGATGAGCATCGGCGTGGGCTTTTAATGCTGGGTCATTTTCCACCGCGGCAATGGTTTGCTCCAAACCGCCGACAAGCAATTTAGTTTCTTCGTCAAGTTTGCCTTTGATTTTTTCTTCTAGCGACTTGACGTTCTTTTTAGCCTTCTTGAGTTCCTTTTTGGCTTTCTTTGCATCAGATTTATCCTCGGGCGTTGGCTGTCCCTCCAACGATTGCAGTGTCGCGTTTGCTTCGGCGAGTTTCTCGGTGGATTCTGGCAGCACTTTTACTGCCGCATGATAGTCCATCAGTTTTCTGACGTACTTGTACAACTTGCCAAGCTCCGTCACTGGCTCTTTTTCATAAGCAGCCATGTCAACGAAATTCTTGTAGCCGTAAATGATCATCCCAAACTGCGTGCCCCAATCACCAAGATGGTTATCGGAGATCGCAGTGTGCCCGACAAAGCGCAGCACGTTTGTGACCGCGTCACCGATTACGGTCGAGCGAATATGCCCAACGTGCATTGGCTTGGCAACGTTAGGCGATGAGTAGTCGACGATGTAGACCTTGGGATCGGCGACTTTGGTTACGCCCAGTCCATCGTCGGTGATGGCTTCGGTGAGTCGTGACTTAAGCCAATCGTCATCGAGTTTCAGGTTGATGAAACCAGGGCCAGCGATTTCTACGCTTTGGCAAAAGTCATCCAGTTTGACTTTTTCAACCAAGTCTGCGGCAACATCGCGCGGAGATTTGCCAAGCTGTTTCCCAAGTGGCATTGCGCAATTGGCTTGGTAGTCACCAAATTTTGGATCGCCTGCAGGACGGATCATGGCCAACAGACTTGTCGGGTCATCAGAAAGACCGGCCAAAGCGGCAGAAAAGCGTGTTTTGATTTCGGAGAGTGGATTCATGCTCAAAGGACGGATTTGATTCGTTTTGGTTCGGTTAGCAATACGACAAAATGGCGTGCGAACGCCTGTCGGCCAAGCAAGAATTTCACAGAATTTGGGTTTCTTCGCAATCGGACTTGGTGATGTCGAAACGGAAATTCCAGCGATATGGTAAGATTTCATTGATGGCGGGACAGATCGCTGGCATGGATTGATTTTTTCCAGGCAGCAATATGGCAGTCATCGCCTTGAGACACAAAGCCGGCACCTTTCTTGAACTTGGGATTCGCTGAAACGATGCAACTAATTCGAACCTTCTTCATGCTGGTTTTGCCAGCAGTGACACTCGCCATTTTCGGACTTGCGACTGATCGAGCGCTGGCCCACGAAAATGGATCGGCTTTCAATTCGCGCCATCCCGTCTCGGTGGTCGAAGCCGACATCTACGTCACTAAATATAAGATGACGGTCAAATTGAAATGCTTTGCCGAAGACTTGGAACTGCTGCAAGGCGTAGAACCACTTGAAGAAGTTGAAGTCGATGGCGTTGTGGTCCAGCCTGGCGGTTTCTACGACAATGGCGACCTTCAATTCGCAACCCAAGAGCACGCCAAATACCTGGCCGAAAAAGTCGTGATTCGAAATGCCAAAGGCGAACAGCTAAAAGGCAAAGTCAAAGAAATCACCGAGATTGATATCCCGGACGAAGGAATCAAAGCGGGAACGTTGATGAACTACACAATGGGCTTTGTGATCGAATACGACTATTCGGAAAAGCCAGAATTCATCACGATCGAACAAAAAATGGTTGCCGACGGTGCGCTACTGCCTTCCGAATTGAAGATTCTGATGAAACAAGCCGGCTCGGACGCCCCAATGATGCACATGATGAAACCAGGCGAGCCGGAAACGTTTCGGTTTGACTGGGACAACCCAATGTTGGCGTCTGACGCTTCAGAAGAAGAGTGGAACTCGTGGTTTGAAAAGCAAAGAGAAACCAATCTTGGCATCACCAGTTACAGCAGCGTTTACTCTTTCGTTTACATCACCAATCACCAAGTTCGACACGAAGTCCTGATCCCGTTGGCAACGCTCGCAACGTTGATCGATATCGAGCGCGTCGACGAGAGCTTTTTGGAGATCGCGGAACAGGAAGCGGCCGCCGAGAAAATCAAAGCGTATTTCTCAATCGGCAATCCAGTCAAAATTGACTCGGTAGAAGTCCAACCCGTTTTCGACCGCATCGACTTCTACGGACTGGAGCTAAAAGATTTTGCGATGCAAGCCGAGAAACGAAAAGTCAGCATGGCCAGTGGTCGCGTTGGAATCATCATGTCGTACAGCACCAAAGGCTCACCCAGAAAAGTGGAGGTCACTTGGGATAAATTCAACACGGTGATCAAAGTCATCGACGCAGTGATTTTTCCGTATGACAAAATCGAAAAAACACGATTCTCTCGTTTCCTGGTCGACAACACTTATGTTTGGGAAGAGCCAGATCGAGAACCGTTTCCGCCGATCACACAAGTGTCATCGACGATTGATCTCGGGGCCTTTAAACCGGCAACGGTTCGTCTGCCGGTAATCTCAAGTCTCCTGGCTGTGTGTGGTTTGCTGTTAGGGCTGGCAGGACTAATTTTCCAATCAGGCTGGAAAGGGCCCACGTTCATTACGATCGCTTGTTTGATTGGAGCCGTTTGCACAGTCGGGATCATGAAGCGTGATGTCGTCAATCCGTTTGCAAAAAAGCCAACGTTCGAGATCGAAGAAGAAGAAGCCAAGCAAGTATTCTTACAGCTTCACAAGAACATGTTTCGCGCGTTCGACTACCACGAAGAAAGTGACGTTTACGACGCACTTGCCAACAGCGTTGATGGTGAGCTACTAAGGGAGCTTTACCTTGACCTCAAAGAAACGCTGGAAATAAAAGAGCAGGGCGGGGCAACGTCGCGCGTGGACGAAGTCAATTTCGACGAGGGTTCAAAATCTAAACTTGTCGAATCAGAAACTGGAACTGGAGCACCGGACGACGCGATCGGATTTGGATATCGTTGCAAATGGAATTTAATCGGATCCATTGAACATTGGGGACATATTCACCAACGCAAGAACGAATACGACGCGGCGTTTAACATTCAGCTGGTCGATGACGCCTGGAAGATCACGGCAATGAAGGTTTTGGATTTTGATCCAACCGTTATAAAGCAAGGACCGCGCAAGTTTTAACGATTTTTTCATCTAAAAAACTGGCAGAACCTATCTAGATTGCCGTCATTCAAAAACCCCTTGCATGTAGCAAGAAACGGTATCTAATTTAGGTCAGGGCAGCTCAATTGGCCCGGGCAATTCAAGTTTATTTAGCGATGGAAATGATCAGGATCGGCGGCTCTAAAGATTCGGCTTCGGCAATCATGGCGTACTCGGGATTCGGGTATCCAAACCAAGACGAATGGCGCGTTCACATATCGGGAGTCGCTTGGCAAACTCCGATCATATTCAACATGCGCCAACGCATGATGATCCGAATGTTGGGCGGGGTGATGCACGCAACGCCCGAAGAGATGAAAGGCGAGGTCTTTCAAAGTCGAATCACGCCGTTCATGGCCGAAGCCGATCATCGTCAATCCATCATCGCAACGATCAACGGAACTTCGTATCGACTTAAAAAACGAACTCGCAAGAATGGCCACTTTCATGACTGGCTTTCTCTTAAAAAAGATGTGATCGAAAACGCGATCACGACCACCAATGGAGTGGAGACTGTCAATTTCACAGTAGCGATTGAAGGCGCTGACGCCGAACCGGCAGAGTCGGTACTTTACCTTCAGCCCAAGCAGGGCATCAGCATCATTTCCGATATCGACGACACGATCAAAGATTCTTTTGTGTCCGATCGTCGTGAACTGCTGGCGAACACTTTCTTGCGGGAATTCAAAAGCGTTCAAGGAATGGCCGAAGTCTACAACCAATGGGCGGCGGCGGGTGCGAGTTTCCATTACGTTTCCTCAAGCCCATGGCAATTGTATCCGTCACTGCAACAACTGCATTCGGTTCACGAGTTTCCGTTGGGCACGATGCACTTACGAAATTTTCGTCTGCGTGACCAATTGCTCAAACGAGTAATCATTCGAAGGCAAGGCAAAGCGACCGCCATTCGGACTTTGATCAAGAACATGCAAGGCCGCAAGTTTGTTTTGATCGGCGACTCGGGTGAGAAGGATCCAAAAATCTATCGCAAGATCTGCCGCCAGTTCCCCGACCAAATCAAAGGCGTCTTTATTCACGACCTTTCCAACCGGCCACTTGAAGACGACCGGTTTAAGAAGCTTGCCGACGCCATTCCGCATGGCATTTGCGCCAAGTTTAAATCGGCAACGCAGCTAAGCGAACTCGCTGGTGATCTGCTCGGGTAAATAATCCCGCCCAGCGAGGCGCGGAAACCGAGGTGGGAAAACAAACACGCGAGATGATTTCATGCGTCTCGCCTGATCAGCCCAAGCTCAAAGCCCTCTCGGGCTCCAACCATTGATTTCACCGACGCAAACCAACCGCTAAAAATTTAGCGATTAAGCTTGACCCGGCTTTTTCGAACCGCTAAATTTTTAGCGTTAAAGGAAACGCTAACTCAATCACCAAGATCGAGAAATGGGAAATTCGAAAGAGCTATCGCGACGCGAGCGACAAATCATGGACGTGATCTACGCGCGCGGAGAGGCTACGGTCAAGCAAATCCAATCCGAATTGCCGGACGCCCCAACCGAAATGGCGATCCGCCGACTGCTTCAAATTCTTGAAGAAAAGAACTGGTTGAAGCGGCGGAAAGAAGGGCGGGCTGTCGTCTATTCGTCCAGACAATCAAAACAACGCGCCGGCGTGAATGCACTTAAGCACGTATTGGATACATTTTTTGGTGGAGCGGTCGACGAAGCACTCGCGGCGCACCTGGCCAGCAAAGAAACTGCGACGCCGGAGCAACTTCGTCGAATCCAGAAACTTATTGCCGATGCAAGGAAACAAGAAAAATGAATTTTGTCTTTTCCGAATCACCGATGTTGAGTTTTATGATCGCTGCCACGATCAAGTCTTCATGCTTGATCTTGTTGATGGCATTGGCGTGCTGGATCTTGCGGCGCGTTTCATCTGCAGCTTTCACAAGCACGTTATGGTCCGCAACCATCGTTGGTGTTGCCGGGATGCCAATTCTTGTTTGGGCCTTACCGTCACTGCCGTTGCTTCCACAGTTTTCTCAGCTCAATCCACCGGCCGCGCCAAGGTTAGAAACGCAGACGGAGACACGTTTCAATGTGCCCACCCCATCTGGCATCACGCCCGAGAAACCAACTAAGCCAACGGATTCCGCTGTAACGGCATTGCCAATCAACAACACGACAATCCATCTCGAAATTCCTCTTTTCAACCACGATTCACAATCAACAAGACGATCGCAAACTTTCAACGTATTTGTTTTGATCTGGACAATCGGAATGCTGATCGGACTCGCGAGAATGGTTCGAAGCTACGTCAGAATCTTGCTGTTTACGAGTTCGCAAACTCGTTTGGTCAAACCTGAATCGAAACTGGCGATTTTGATTGAAACCGAATCACGAACGCTCGGCATGCAACCGCCGCAAATCAGGTTGGGTGAAATTGGGACCATGCCTGCGGTCTGGGGAATCTTCAACCACAACCTTTTGCTGCCTGCGGATGCAGAGACATGGCCTGAGCATGAGCTCAAACAAGTCGCAATACATGAACTGGCACATTTGAAACGCCGCGACCCCGCTATGCTGCTGCTTGCTCGACTTGCTGCCGCCATCCATTGGTTCAATCCTTTAGTTTGGTTTGCTGTAAGTGAGATGTCACGTGAGCGCGAGGCAGCTTGCGACGATTTTGTATTGTTGACTGGAGCAAAAGCCACCGACTATGCGGATTTGCTTTTGAAGATGGCCACGCAAAGCAACGGGCGACTTGTTGCTGGCTCTCTTTCACTTGCGATGGCGCGGTCACTGAAAGTGGAAACTCGAATCGACCGAATACTTGATGTGAAACGCCGAAGAAACCAAGCCCGGCTGCCGATCGTGGTAGCGATTTTTATTGCGGCGCTGGTTGCTTCGAGCGCTTTTGCAGCAGTGGCACCAATTGAGCAAGAACAAGAAAAACAAAGCGAGACCTCTTCAAACAAAACCAAGATTAAACAGCCGGCATCTACGCGCAAACCGGCCGATCAAGAAAATGAAAAAGAGAAGAACGGCCAAGGAGAACTTCCAGCCGAATCCAAGGTTTTTCTTTCGTCCCAAAATCGTGTTTCAGCGAAATTGTCGCGTGCCGCTGAGTTTGTCGAGTCGCTTCAGACAGACGCCGGAACATGGGATCAGCTTTCTTCGACCGGCGACACAACCGCACTGGCAACACTTGCGTTGATTCGGGCTGGGACAGCGGCCAACGTGAAGAAACGAGAACGGGCGGTTGATGCTTTGGCCAAGCTAACGTTCGACAAAACGTACACCGTATCATTACAAACAATTGCACTTTGCGAATCGGACTCGTTGTCACATGCAAAAGTCATCCGGGCAAATGTGGACTGGCTGTGCAAGGCTCAGCAAAAAACCGGACCAGCAAAAGGCGGTTGGACTTACGTTTTACCAACCGACGAACACAAATCTGCAGATGGATCCAACTCGAGGTTCGCAATTTGGAGTCTGACGACAGCCAGTAAATATGGATTCAAAATTCCGGATGAAAATTTTGGCTTGGCGGCCGCGTACTGGCTGGACTCACAACAAAAAAACGGAGGCTGGGGCTACACAACTGGGGCTGCGGAATCTTCAGTAACGATGACGCTTTCGGGGATAGCTTGTCTTTCGCAATTGAAACCAACGCTCGCCGACACAGCGGGCTTGCATGCGAAATTGGATAGAGCCGTTGCTAAAGCATGGAAGTTCAAAGACATCGAGTCAAAAGTCTTCGCGCACAAAAAATTCAACATGTACGCGTGGCAAATCTATTCGCTTGCCTCGCAGGTTACTGACAAAACGATTAAGGACTTGGATCAGACACAAATTTCATCGCCGCAAAAAATAGAAGCCACTTTCACGAAAGCTCGATTGCAACAGGCGACTGGTTCTTTTGGGCAAAGTCCGATGAAGTTGACTGAAACATCGTTGGCAATCATTGCCCTTTCGCCTGAAGAAGTAATGGGAGTCACCCAATTGCCCGCCGAAGAAAAATCGCGCTACCTTCGGGAGTTCAAGCGGTAATTGAATTCTGGCAAACAAGGATTCCCAGCGAGCAAGAGTCGAAGTGAAATCGCAGCATGCATGTTAAAATCAGCTGCTGGTTTAACTTATCCCTATAACCTCTAGGTATTTAGACACTTTTTTTGATTTATTCGCCGTCACTTCCACGCGGCTGTTCCTAGTGCATTATCTTTTTAGTGTGTCGTTTTCCACCCTTCATTGTCGATTACAGTTGCATTGAGCTATTTTGAGATGGTAAAATAGCCCTTTAGTGTTGGTTGCCTTTCAATTAATCACGTTTATCAAAATACTGAGACGGTCAACTCTCTCCAACTAAATTCATTCTACTTTTTTCAATTGTTCGGAGTTCTTTTCATGAGACAAATTAAGAACAAGACCAAAGGATTTACTTTGGTTGAACTTTTGGTTGTCATTGCAATCATTGGCATCCTGATCGGCATGCTTTTGCCTGCCGTTCAACAAGTACGCGAAGCGGCTCGTCGCGCGACTTGTGCAAACAGCATGCGTCAGATGGCATTGTCAATGCACAACTATGAAAGCGCCCACAAGCACTTTCCAAACGGAATCCAGAGCCGCGACTTGGACCAGTACTCAGGTTCGGACGCCATGAACAACCATGGTTTCAACTGGGGAACGATCATCCTTCCTTTTATTGAGCAAAACAACCAGTACGACGTTCTGGGCCAGCTATCAAACGGGTTCTCACGACCTCGCTGGTGGGGCTCCGTTCGGCCAGGAGATCCTTGGATAGATCATGCAAGAAATGAAATGGGATTCTTCCAATGCCCTTCTTGTCCGATGGCAACGATCAACCCTCGACGTGGCGGAGGCGGCGGCCATTCAAAAAGCAACTACGTTGGCATCGTTGGTCCAAAACTTGACTTGAACATTGACCAGATCAATGACTTGTCCGATATCAGCAATGACCGGACTGGCCCAGTTACCACCGACGAGCAGCGAATGAGACTCAACTGGCCTGGGATTTTGTTTACGAATTCCGAAACTACGTTCGGTGCAATTTCCGATGGAACCAGCAATACGTTCTTGATTGGCGAGCGAGATGGAAGCCCAATGAATCCACCAGGCGGTGGAACGAGTGACCGGATCCGTGCCGCGTCTGCTTGGTGTGGTACTGACAGAGTTCGTTGGCAAGACACGTGTCTGGGGCCTTGCTCTGCCGATCCACGATGGACACTTAACAGTGCTGTCATCGGTTTCAAAGAACAGTTCGTTCCACTTACCAGTGCACACCCTCAAGGTGCTAACTTTGCTCGTGCAGACGGTTCGACTTCATATGTGACAGACGAAATTGACGGTCAAACATACGAAGCTATGGGTACCCGTGCTGGTGGCGAGCTATTTGACGCGCTATAAACATGGCGAAAAAACTTTGGTAGAATATCATACGCGAGGGCAAACGTTGCCCTCGCGTTTTTTCGTTTCTCTGTTTCATTCAATTCAAGTTCTCGAACATTGCCAGGCAGAAAATGCAATCATATAGATCAAAACTTTACACTTTGCTATCGCTCGTCAGTGTTGCGTCCATGTTGAGCTTGGCGGGCTGTGGTGGTGGCGGCAATCCCAATGTCGCCACAGTCAGTGGTACAATTACTTATATGGGAAAGCCAGTGACTCAGGCTACCGTTTCTTTTCACCCAACATCGGGAAGAGGAAGCGTTGGAAAAACTGATGACGAGGGACATTACTCACTCAATTACATTAGAACTCAAAAGGGAGCACTCATTGGCGAGCACAAAGTCACCATCACTACTGACCTTGCTCCCCAAGAAGATCGCCTGACTGGTGACTACAGTGACAACAATGAGGCAGCCCAAAAAGGACGTGCCGAATTCTTGCCGGCCAAGTACTCAAGACTCAAGGATACTGTTTTAACCAAGACCGTTGCCAAAGGAGACAACACGATTGACTTTAACCTTGAGAAGTAAGTCACTCAATTCTCGGGATCGGCGAAAGTAGGCTTCGTCCCAGCTCAACGAAACAGGCGCCAGTCCTATTGTTCTTTGCCGTAGCTGAGCTCGCAGGTTCAGGAAATGAATTTAACGCAAAGACGCCAAGGCGCAAGGACGCAAAGAGTGCTTGCGAATGAATCTTTGCGTCCTCGCGTCTTTGCGCCTTTGCGCCTTTGCGTTAATTTTTTTTGACATTTAGATCGCAGATTGCTGCTGGATCAAACAATGGAACGATCCTGCCAATTCGCCCGAGGTCTGGCGACATCGGCTACGCGGCTGGTGTCAGCACTCATATTAAAACCGTGAAGAAGTAGTCGCGCAAGTGCTGTCATCGATGATGCATTAGTCACACACTCAAGCCCGCTGGTAATATCAATCAGCGGGCTTGGTTTTTGCGCCTTTGTGGGTGCTTGCATTGAATCATTCTCTAAAAATCTCCCCGAAATTGACCATTCAAGCTGGTTAAGATTTGCGGGTCGTGCCGATAACAACGGCAACTCGGATTATTACGATAATACCGATAGGCTAAATCACTCCCCCCATGATGAAGCTGCGTTATTCCTGAGGAGCCATTGCGCGCCCCAAGATTTACCGACCTCGGACCGGAGTGAATTCCCGATGGGAACTAGCAAAACACACTTATCCTGCCACATCGCCTGCCTGCTTACCCTAGTAATCAGCGGGATGGTTTGCGGCCAATCCTACCCTCAGCAAAACCCTGCTCAGCAACGCGCTGCCCAGCAATATGCTTCTCAGCAACAACATCCTGCTCAGCGCGCCTCTGCTCAGCAAGCCTACTATCAACCGCTAACGCAACAACAGTATCAACAGCACAAAACGGTCGCATATCAAGAATCCTACCGCGGTTCTTCAAGTTTTGGTCCGGGTACTAATGACGTAGCGCCGGGCCCACCAAGCTCGATGTCGTTACAACAACGCGCCAATCGATTGCTTCAACAGGCTAACCAAACTCCCGCCCCGCGCCGCGCTGGTTCATACGGCAACAACGCACCATTCCCACCACGGGTTCGCGCAGGAAGCGCTGGATACCGGAGACTTCAAGATCAACAGGCAGATCCGTTTGGCGATCCAGTACCCGGCGCTCAAGGAGGAAATCAAGCCAAGCCTTCGAATCAATTTGATCCATTTGCCGACCCACCGGTCCAAACACCAAAAACACAACCACAAAGAAATGATCCGTTTGCCGATCCAGCTCCTACTCCAAACTTGCAACGCACACCAAACGTAGCTCCTCAAGATCCATTCGGTGATCCACCCAAACAAGGAAATCCGTTTGGCGATCCAACTCCTAATCCAAACATGCAAACACCAAACGTGGCTCCGCAAGATCCGTTCGGAGACCCACCAAAACAAGCCGATCCGTTTGCCAACCCAACTCCCAACCCCCTGCAAGGCGCACCAAACGTAGCGCCGAGAGATCCGTCTCCACGCATGCCAAGCCAAGGACGAGATCCTATCCTGCCAGACGATGCTCAATTTACACCAGACAATCTAAACGCTCCTAGACAAACGGTCCCACCAAAAACGGATCCTCCGCAACAAGACCAACAAGAGCAACCAACAGAACAAGAAGAACCTGGGCAGATTCCCTTGAACCCATTTGAAGATCCAAAATCAGATCAAACGCCAGATCCGCTTTTGCCACCGGACTACATTCCACCGTCTGGAATTTACAAACCACCAACAGACAGAAATTTGCCACCGATTGTTCAGCCTGGAATGGTCGCTCCTCCAACGGGTATGGCGCCGCGGACTTATCCGCGCACGGTTCCACGACAAAACTACCAACCTGCGTACCAACCGATCCCAGGGGCCGCGCCTAATCCTCAACAAGGATACGCGCAACCAAACTATGCCCAACCGGGTTTCGGCCAGCCAGAGTATGCTCAACCGCCGCAGCCTGGATATAGCCAGCCTGGTTATGCCCAACCTCAATCTGGTTATGCCCAACCACGCCAACCTCAACCTGGATATGCCCAGCCACTGTACGCCGGTCCTACAGCTCCCACTGCACCAGCGGCAGCTCCGGCCAACAACGATGTTTACAATCCAGTAGTCGGAAACAACGGCAAAGCTTGCTTTGACTCGGGCTGTCCAAATTTTTACTTTTCATTGTTTGGAGGCGGGTCGTTTCTTCGCGAAGTTTCATCCAACTCGGGTGAGCTTGATACTGAAGACGGCGGGACTTTCGGCGCCGCACTGGGTCGACGCAACGGTCGCAATTTACGGTCGGAGCTAGAGTTTACGTATCGACAAAATGACATCACTGGATTTACCAACAATAATAGCCTGTTCACTCCGCTTGAAGGCGACATCGACGCCTTTTCAGGAATGGCAAACGCCTACTGGGAATTCATCGATGTCCCGACACGATTCTTGAAGCCTTATATTGGCACGGGAATTGGATTCGTGATTTTCGATGCTGATGTGCAAACGCCAGGCGGCCCAAGCATCATTCCAACCGGAGCCGCCAATGAAACGAGTTTCGCGTTTCAGTACATGGCTGGCGTGAACTACAAAGCGTATCGCAACGTGGATCTTTACGCCGAGTACCGATTCTTTGAAGCCGAAACCTTTCGGGTTGAAGCCTCAGATTTCACTGGAAATTATGACTTCAAGTCAGACAACGTTCTGTTTGGTTTCCGCTGGAAGTTCTAATCCAGTCTGTTTCATTCAACTGGCACCAAAGCAAGTCGATCGTTATATCGCGTAACGCAAGCCCCACTATTCCCGCGGCCCAATCACCAACATGCGAACAGAAATACAATTGTTGTTGATTGGGTTGGGTGGGGCGATCGGCGCGCTGTCACGGTTTGGCATTGCTGAATTCGCCAAACAGACTTTCTCCCAAGCATTTCCAGTAGGCACGCTGCTCGCCAATCTACTGGGCTGCTTCTTGATCGGTGTGTTGATCGGCAGCGGTTACGGTGAAAAAAACGACCCCCTTCGATTGGGTTTCGGAATTGGCTTTCTCGGTTCACTTACTACTTTCTCCACGTTCAGTGCAGAGACGATCAGCCAATTCAATGATGGCAATTGGGCAATCGCGTTTTCAAACGTAATGGTCAACGTCGTGCTTGGATTGACCTTCGTCTTCTTAGGCATGGTGGCCGGAAAAAAACTAGCCAGCTAAATTGGCACCTCGCCAGCGAGAGTAAAGCAGTTGAAGCCAATCGAAGAACGTCGCACCAATGGAAACCTGACGCGTAAGCGAGGAAGCATCCCACTTCCAAACTGAGCCGTTTTCTGAGCCGTTTTGGCGATAGCCACGGTTCCTGCGCCACAACTCTGGCCGCATTTATCGGCCACTCTCGAGAAACAGAAGTCTTAGCAACGTCTTAACGACTTCCGTTACCGCCGCGATCATTCCACCGCGATGGTTCCATCCACCCAACTCCCGACGGTGCAAATATACACTTAATTGCTCCGAATTCTTTGGCCACTCTTCCACAAACCCCAGTCTCAAAGACAATGGAACTCTGACACGCCAATCACGTCCCAACATTCACCCAGCATGTTTCGCTTCACTTTAAAAAAGTTGTTTGTTGGTGTGGCAATCGTCGGAATGCTGCTCGCAACCTCGACGCAAATTGGGATGGGAACCGCCACGTTTGAAATTTGGGAAAACGACCTTACGAGGAATGAACGCGATTTGGTTCAAGGCGTTCTTAAATGGGGCTATACTGGACCTGGTGAAAATCAGAAAGACGCTTGGCCTTTCATTTGCCGGATCAACAATATTGCCAACCTTGAGATACTTAAACTCAAACCAAAAATGAAGAACGCCATCCGCTACAGGATGACGGCCTTGGGTCCCCTGAAAAAACAGGACCAATACAAGATTTACATTTCACGAGCTTTGGGCATCAGCGAAGACAAGATCAAGGGCTTTGTGATGCTGAACGAGCAAACCGAAATAGTTATCGATGGAAGTTAAATAAATCCGCTGCAAAAGCACTTGTTTTTCGGAAATGAAATCGTGCCAAACCTCCAACGCCCATTTCACTTTATCAGACTTTGTATCTGCAATTGCGTTTGCGTTTTGATCGTAATCGGTTTTACTTTTCAATGCGAATCTTCGTTCGCTGCACCGGCAATGATTCAAGCCACCCAAGAATCCGAGCTTGAAATAACTACGGCCAGAGAGAAAGCAAATGCAGCACAGAAGAGATTCAAAACGACAAAACGGTTAAGCGAAAAAGGCTCGGCGAGCAAGAAACAGGTCCGCGTCGCCGAGTTACAACGAAACTTGGCAGTGCTGGAATTATCAAGCCTGCTTGATCCATCCCGTCGCCAAAGAAATCTTACGACTGCGGCCAAACTTCTTTTAAAATACCGCGAAGACGAATTGGTAATCGTTCGACAGCTATACAAACGAGGATCGGCTACCGAAGTTGCGTATCGCCGAGCCGTTGTCGCGCGCGACGTAGCCAAATCAGAGGTCCAAGCGCTGGTTAGCGCAACCGAAACGCAACGCAAGCTAAGAACAATCGAAGCCGCCAAATCGAAATACGATTTAGCCAAAAAAGAATTTTCGATCGCCGAAAAACTCTATCAGTCTGGTTCGATTTCCCAACAAGACTACGGAGAATTCGCGAGCAAACTGAAACTTGCCACCGCGGAATGGGAATCAACGAAAAAATCGTTGGGCGCACGAGCAACCGTCGTCAGGCAATAACTGGGAAGGCCGCCAACGTTCAGTTGTTTATTGAGAACCCAGCGATCAATTGCTTTTGGGTGACAATGAAGCGATAAGAACATTGGTCTCTTCGCGTTTCTTCAACCGTGCTGCCTTGCGAACGTCACGGTCTTTGTAGACGGACTGCTCTTCTTCTGATTCGGGCACCACCGAGGGAACCTGTGCCGGTTTTCCATTTTCGTCCAGTCCAACGAACGTCAAATACGAAATGGCTGCGATACTTGGGGCATCGTCAGTTGTGCAATTCTCCGTCATGATTTTGACGAAAATTTCCATCGACGTACGCCCAACCGAACAGACATACGACTCCAGCCTGACGATATCGTCCCGTTGAATCGGACGATGAAAGTGCACACCGTCGTTAGATGCCGTTACAACTGCGCCGCCACAATGACGTCTTGCCGAGATGGCAGCCGTTTCATCGATATGCTTCATCAACAGACCGCCAAACATTGTGTCGTGGGCATTGGTATCACCCGGCAAAACAATGTTTTCCTGGATCGCACGTGACTGTCGCATTGCGACTTTTTTTCTTTCGTTCATGCAAAGAGTTTATCTGCTTTTGCTCAAACGACCAATCCACATTTGCGACGCATTTCGCATCAAGCAAATGTGGATGAGCAGATTACGCTTGGCCATTGTGCAACCAACCAGTGTTACTCGGGCGATCCTTTTCGACCCGCCGAGCAAACAGTTGTCGCATTAATAGTCGCCAAGTCCTCTTCTTTTACGTTTGCCAAAGAAAAAGTAGAACCCAAATGCCAAGCCCATCAAGATTAGCGGAATCGCCCACTTCAAAAAGCTGAGCCCACCGAAGCTTGATGTCGGATTAATGGTTCCAGACACCTGTCCACTGGCAAGACCGCCAGTAGTTTCGGCGATGGGAGTACTTGTTGCGACGGTATGCGTAACGCCATCGAGTAGACCGCTATTTAAGTCAGAACCATTTAAGTCAGAACCATCTGCGATTCCATTGGCCTTACCAATCACTCCGTTTACAGCGTCACCAACAGAAGCAGCACCATTAAAGGTAGCACTAGTATTAACTTTACTGCCAAGTTCATTTTTACAAGCTTCTGCTCCACCTAAACCTTCAAAGCCTGAGATCGCTGGCTTTAAAACGGTTACTTCGCTCGATTTGACCATGTCTTCATTACTGACGACCAGTTCATTGCCGAGGTCGATTTCGATATCGCTACTTTCGCCAGCAACCAATTCAGATGGAATCAATTCTGACGCAACCAATTCAGGCGGAATCATTTCTGACGCAACTGTTTCAGATCGAACTGGCTCAGAAAGAACTGTTCCAGACGGAACTGGTTCAGACGGAACTGGTTCAAACGGGACAGGTGGAGCGACTTCAGTTGAGCCAAAATCATTATTCATATCCGTTAGATTCGAATCGGCAAATTGATTTTCGCTAAGATTCGAATTGGAAAAACCTGGGTCCAAAGGGGCAACCGATTGATCATCGGCGGCAGTAGCGAACGTTTCCTTTTCGATGGCACCGTTTTGGTCAGCGAGAGTTTTGAGCCTTTCGCTCAGTAGCTCATTTTCCTCAATAGCATTTTTGTATTCTTCGTTGGCTTGAACCACTGCATCTTTTTGCTTTGTCCAATCACTTTCACCTGAATCCACGACGGTATTCGGCATGTTGGATTGCTCGCCGCTTTTGTATACCTCAACAACGCCTGAAGTTGTAGGTTGGACTTCAACTGCCTGTCCAGCAAATGCATCTTGCACGACGCCGCCTTGATTCAGTTTTCCAAATTCATTTGTCGGCGTTGTTGGCATTGCTGGTGTTGCCTTCTCGCTCGCAACCCCTTGCTTTGCTTGGGGAACAATGCCCAGTCTTATGGCATCTTGGCCAGCAGGCAATCTATTAACGATTCCAGGTGACAATGCAGGCAAAGCTGATTGTGTCGTCGGAGGCGTAATGAAGAATCCGCTGTCAATAATTGTTCCACCAGATACTCCATTGGAATATTGTGGAAAATTGACTTGCGGCAACTGCGTTTGCAACGATTGAGTTGGAAACGATTGATTCGGAAACGACTGAACAGGAACTGACTGAATTGGAGTCGACTGAATCGGAGTCGACTGAATTGGAATAGACTGCGTCGGGTAATACTGAGTCTGAATTGACTGAGCAGGAATTGCCTGAGTTGGATAGTGTTGAGTTTGAGGGTAGTAAACAGGTACATCCTGAGCTACCAAGAACGAGCCGACGAACGCGCCCAATGAAAAATAGGCCAACATGGATTTAATAAGACTGTGAGTAAACATGATTAACCTTGAAATTCAGGAGAATAGGGTGGGCGAGTCGATTTGACTCGTGCTGAATTCTATGCTCGCACTCAAAATGTAAATGGAAATTCAATTCAACTTCGGCAAACACGACCTTTGATTTATGAATAGATCGAAGGACACCTATTTTGTCGCAATTTAAAACGAAAGTCGCAAAACAAGCTAAGCACACAAGCGCTTCTTTAAACTTAGGTTTTTCTAGGGGGTTTTCATGTGATTTTTTTTTTAAAAGCTGGATTGCCCAAGTTATTGGCAGCCTAGAGGGATTGCATTGATTCTATAAGTTTGACACCTCGAATTGCTGCAAACGCCCAAAGTCAGGCTGTGTGTGCCTTCAACAACTACGTGGATCCGCGTGCGTGGTTACACACACCGATTTGTTGCCTTTGGACGCTGAGACATCTACTCCGAGTAGTCCATGACGTCCATCAAGAATTCAGCATTTAAGTCTGCAAGTTGTCGCATCGTTTCGGGCAAGAGTTCGTAAACTGGCCTCTGTTCGTGAATCGTTACATTGCAACAAAGGCTTGTTGTGAGTTGATTCAGTTCTGCAAATTCAAGTATGTCAGCTCTTTGTGGCCAGACTTTGGAGACAACGCTTTCGACGACGTCATTGGTGGTGAAGCTGGTGACATGCTTGACCCCGTATGCCCAATTCATGTTTTTGAGATACGGCTTATCCCGAAGCTCAGGACGTTTTTGCCGCCAGAGTTCAGTTGCTGTAACCCCAACTGCGAGGTTGCATGCATCGGTGTCGAAATCATCACCAGCCAATACAAAAAAGACTGAAATTTCTGGGGGGTACCGCATCAGCGACCTGCGAGTTGTTGTTAGTTGATTCAGTCAATTTGAAAAATCGCTATTTCTGTCAGTCGACAAAGAGGAATCCGAAAAGCAAAACGACAGTATCACACCGGAAGTAATTCCAGCAAGGTACGGAATCAACATCGTCATTGAAAGTTGAAGCCAGGTAAACATATGAAAACCGACATCAATCCCTTTGACAAATTCCGTACTCGCTATCCAGCGAGCACAATCGCGAATCACAAAGTACAGAGTATTTTCGCCCGAATTCACCAAGACCGCAAACAACGCAGCAGCGCAAGAGTATCCACACCAAAATGGCCGGCTCGCAGGAGAGCAAACCAACGGTAACGCAAGGGTGACCGAAAGAATTAATAGTGACAAGGCAGGCAATGCGTTGAGCGCGAATAAACTTCTGTATGCAACCGCAGGATAAGCACCAGCGCAAAGAGCAACGACCAAAACAGAAACCAAGAGACTACGAAGATTGAATTGCATGAATGCCTAAGCGAGATAATGACCAAAATCACCAAGCCAGAAAAGTGATCATTGTGTACAAGTCGCACACGCAAGTCCATGTTCGCGTGGACCGTTTATCAGGGCCGCATAGTTGGCTTGCCACCACATCTCGTTTATGATCTTTTTCCTGCAAGAATCATGTTAACCGTTGAATAAAATCGATGCAAAATCAAGAGTCGCATTCAGAGATAGATGGGCGTCTGGATCTCAAGGTTTTACCTCTGACAATGTGCCTCTACATGTTGATGGCCGGCATTCTAGCTACATGGATTGTGGCTTGGTTCGTATCTGTCGAGATAGGAAAGCCATGGGGAGTTCTTGGCATTGCATTGGTGGCTGGCTCATATCTCAATATCAAAAAGTGTTTCCGCACCTTCTCAGCGGCGAACACCAACACAAATACGACCAAGCCCGCATTGGCCATCGTCAACAGCGGCCCATACAAACTTAGCCGCAACCCAATGTATTTAAGTTATGTGGTGGCGTACGCGGGAATGTCGCTACTTGCCAATTCGTTTGTAATGCTGGGCCTCACACCAGTCTTCATGCTATGGCTCACCCAGTGGGTGATCAAACCAGAAGAGTCGTATTTGGAAAAGCACTTTGGCGAAGAGTATTTGAAACTCAAGAGATCGGTACGCAGATGGCTGTAGCGCGTGAAACCAAATAATGGTTTCGATCACCAGTGGCGAATGCCCCTTTCCTCGTTTTAAAAGCAAAGTTGAATCAGTGCCGCGGAACAGGGTAGCACCGATTCTTGAATCGGTGCCGCGAAGCGGCAAGAAGCATCAGTGTTGAGGCTCCATCTTCTCATTCGCCCCGAAGCAAGTTACCTCCTGTGCATTCGCACCCAGATTCAAGAATCTGGGCTACCCTTTTCTCGTCTTAAAAGCGGGGCATCACCGATTCTGGAAGCCGTGCCGCGGAGCGAACAGCCTTCATTGCCACCATCTATTTGTGAACGTTGTCTTGAGTGCGCCGTTCGCTGGGGTGGGGGATAATGTTGGCCCATTCGCTGGCATCCGATCTGGCCACCACGGCCATGACCGGTTCGGTGTCGCTCAAGTTGTAGACTTCATGGGGCACGCCAGGTTCGATGTAGATAAAATCGCCCGCTTCGTTGTCAATCGTGTGTTCCAGTTTGTCACCGTAGATGTGGCGAACATTGCCTTGCAAAATGTAAAGCATCAATTCAAAGCCGTCGTGAATGTGTGCGTATGCAACGGCTCCCGGCGCAACGGTTGCAACGTTCATCGACAGTTTTTCGGCATTGACATTTTTCGAACTCAAGCCAGCTTTGTAGCGGATGCCATTCCAACCGCGAAAGTTTTCGCCATTCAACACTTGCTGGGTCCGGATCACAGAGATCCCATTCTTGCCTTCAACAAATTCCGATAGATCGTGTTCTACGTCTGACATCAATTTTCCTTCAACATTCTGTTCACTGGTGGCCTGAAGATTCAAATTACATCAGGCTTGCTTCATTCTGCTGCAGCCTGATTTCGCGCTCATCACATTGTTATCACCGCGTTTGACGGCGGGAGATTCGGTCGGAAGCTCCAATAGACTCCAACTCATCATATTCAGATTCTATCTCATTGAGGTAATCTGTCAGCCTGATATCGCCCGCTTCCATCCCCATTCATCGTAGGCGTTGAGAATCCCCGGGCGTTCGAGCAATTCGTCAGCTATTTGAAGGATCCGATAATTCGGGGAGTGGCGTTTTGGATTCAGCAGCTTCATCGCCTCGAGCTTGCCAAGTTTCTCGTAAACGATCGCAAATGCGGTGGCGGCACTTCTGGACTGTCCGGCACGACAACAGACGATCAGTTTTTCAGTCGACAATCCAAAACTGAGCGCCGAAGAAATCAGCTCCGAATTCGGTTCGATTTTGTTGGTTTCCAAAATCGTGATGTCGTCAAACCGAAGTTGCAGCGAATTGCGCGAGTGTTGCCTCACAAATTGAGATTCGCCCAACGAAGAATCTTGAATGACGATGGAATCCCATCGTCCAGATTCTGTTTCCAAGCGGTGACTGCAAGAAAGATAATTGTGAATTTCAATTTCCATAAAGCCATGCAACCACGAATCCGCGCATTGTTACGTCGCCACTACTTGAAAGCTTCGTTTTTTCTGAGCATTTTGATTTCCATCACGATTGCATCAACGGTATACCAATCGGGAACTGGAAGAGGCATTTCACTGGTAGGCGATTTTGCTTTCTCAAGCATGAGGTCAAATGATTCCATCATCCTGTTCTTTTGGTCTTCGTCAACGAACCCCAGTTGTTTTTCTCCACTGATTCGCCATTCGCAAAACTCCACCCGCATTTCGGCAAGTGACAGATGTTTTTTATTCCGCCACCACGCGGCGTAACTACCGTATTTCCAACTTACGTAGGCCTCAAAACTAAAGTCACTCATCGTGGTTCCAGTTGGAGTTTGCCTGGATTTATACCCAGCACCACTGCGATCAATCTGGTCTGCAATCAGATACTTGCACGCATCTCCCACGGTATGAGAGGCGAACGTTGAATACGAGCGTTCATGCGAGTAGCGCTTATCACCGATGTGTTTGATCAAGTATGGGAATGCAATCTTCCCCATTGATTTCAATTCATAGTACGCATCGGAAACTTTCTGCTGTGCGTCCGCGTTCCAATCTCCTGGATTCGCAAGAAACTCTTTCAGGTAGAAGTGCGATGGATCGCCTGAAAATTTCGGTGGTGAATTTGTTGAGGCAAGCCGATCAATTGACGATTCGATTTCAGGATTGGATCCAACAAAGTGAATGGGGGCGTACCAATAGGCGAGAATGCAAACACAAACCGCCAGGCTCAAGATAAGCAGGATGCGTTTGCGTTTTGAGAGAAACTTCATTTAAAGCCACTTACCGTTACCACCGGAACCAAGATTCGCCTGACAATTTGTGTTTTGCAACTGAACGATTTGTACCTGAATCGCCAGAGTTCATGCTCCAGTTCAATATTCTCCCTCACGCACCTGATACTTGGAAGCCTGTGGCGCGATTACATTGACGTTGATCGGAACCGCCGTTTCGTTTTCAGGTAACGGTTTCTGGCCCATCTCAATTCCGACTTGATGGACTGTCTTTAACTGGCTCAGCTTTTTCGAACCGTTAAGCGCGGGCGACTCACTGTAGTAATCGAACCACGGCAAACCATGCTGGCTGTATGTCTTTGCCGTTGGCGAGGGTTGAGGCGGGCGTTTTCCTGTGACCGACTGCCAAACCAGCGAGTTGGTCATATGAATAAAACAGCGACTGGAATGATTGTGATCCCAAGCTCCAAACCCGAATTTATCTTCGGCAATTTCCTGACGCATTTTGCCGCCAGGGGCCAATCCCATTTCCATGTCCGCGACGTCAGCCAAACAAAGTTTATTGAGCCCTACGTCGTGTTGCATACGCGATTTTGTCTTGGAAAACGGGAACCGTTTTTCGAACTCTTCACCCAGCATCGGATAGGCAATAATCTGGATTCCGCCATGTTCGGCTTCGCCAGTGATTTGCTCCTCGGCTGAATACCCCGCCCCCAAAGGCATCGCCACGAACTGGCGAATCAGGTTCTTTTCCACACAATAGCCATCGAGCCACGGCTGGGTAGGTGCGACGACATAATCCTGTTGGTGAAGGGAAAGCTCATTTTGCCACCCCTCCCCCGTTACCGCACAGACTTTGCCAGTCGCAATCTTGATCGCAAATGGATAACCGTGACCGCGCGCCGATACAAAGTTCGCCTTAAAATTAATCCACAACGCTTCTGATTGATACATTGGCATCATCACGCCGCCACGACGGCGCCAGCCCTGCGGCACATTGGACGCGTGATCATCAACATGACAAAGCGGAAAATTGCCCAGCCCCGGAGGCAATGGATAAGTCCTGTCGTCGTCAGGGATACGCAAAGTTCGCTGAAGCTCGACGGTAAGCTTGGCTTGCTTGTGGACTTCTGGAAAAGAAAAATGCAGTCGATCCCGTTTCAATTCAATCATATGACTCTCCTGTAGAATTTTACCAATCGCCGTCACGAACTTCACGAACCAAACGCAAAACCGCATGTTTGGGCATACTTTTCAACTCACGAATCAGCTCAGCGAACAGGGCAGGGCGACGACAAATTATTTTGACCAAGTCGTTAGAGATCTTTCCGGCCATCGCCAGCAATGCGTCGGGATCTTCTCCCAACTCTTTCGCCAACAAAACGATTTTGGCCTCCGACGGCGGTGGTTCGAGACCACGCTCGACTTTGCTCAAAAATGACGGCTCCACCTCAATACGCTGGGCAAGCTGACGCACCGAATATGCCCGATCCGATTCGCGCAGCTTCTCACGCTTTTGACGTACGAAATTCCCAAAATTGCTCATCAAATGTCGCTTTCACAAAATGTGTAGTAGATACTACACGCCTGTAAGATGCGAGTCAAGCTTTTTTGAGAAATTTGTTCCGGTGCGGGCATCGGCAGAGCTATCAATCCTGAAATCTTAAAACATCTTAAAGACTTCCGCTTTTTGCATGACACCAAACTGCGAATGGCCAAAACGCTTGACGAGTTTTACTAGCGCGGCCGGCCAGCCGCTCGTTTAATTGGTTCCGTATACTCTTTTGGCCGCTTTCAGCTTCAAGGGTGAATCGACTTTCTTGTATCTGCCGTAGCAAACCAGCTCGCCACCGAATTTAGATTTGAAATCTCGTGGGCCGTAGTCTTCGTCCTGCCAGCGCGATTTTGACTCGAAACATTTAACAACCTTAAGTTAAGTCGAGTAGTGTTAAGTCGAATAGTACAACGACAACAAACCGAGACAAACTGGTTAACTCAGCTTCATTTTTTTGAATAGTTGCGGCGGTTTTGTTCCGCAATTGCGCGGCGTGCGGCGCGTTGATCGGCCATCGCCCTAAGTTGACGATCTCTTGTTTGAGCACGCTGCTGTTCTTGAGCACGCTGTTGCGACCGAGCCCGTTGTGCCTGAGCCCGCTGTTGCGACTGCTGGCGCTGTTGAGCGTTTCGCCTGGCCGACTGTTCAGCTTGGCGCCTTTGAATCTCTTTATTGCGAGCAATCTCTGCGCGGTTTCGCTGACGTTCACGTTGCTGATTGGCAAGCCGTTTTTGTTCGGTCGTCAAATTTAAATTTTCACTTCGTCGCCGTGATTCACGCGCTACTTGAGCGTTTATCCGATTTCGATTCGCGTTAGTTTCAGTTGAATTGCGTCCAACACGATTTCGATCAAGCCCCGAATTCAAGTCACCGATCTGACGAGATCTATTCCGCTGCAAAAACTGAAGTTCACGCTCCTGTTGAAGCCGTTGGAGTTGCGAAAGATTACCTTGGTTCGTAACCTGAATTTTTCGCGCCAACGCAATTTCATCTGCAAATAACTGATCGGCTCGACGCTGCAGTTCCTGACGCTTAGCCTCAAGCTCACGATCTAGATTGTCGTTGGCCAAATCATTTTCAAAGATTTCCTGAAAAAGCCGAATCTGGAGCAATCGGTCCGCTGGCGAAACAACAACCTGACTTCTCTGAGCACACATCGGATCCCCCGGAGATCGCTCTCCGTCGCCATCGGTTCGTCGCTCAAGTAACTGTTTATGGAATTCATTCCTAGATTTGTCATCGATCCGCTTCGCGTCAAACTCTTTCACATAACTCTTGGCCCGTTTTTCCCGCTCCGTGGTAGCAGGAATTGCTGCCTGAGGTAGAGGGTTGTCTCCTTGGCCCTTGACCACATCGCCATTTGGTTCAGAAGTTGGCTTCTGCACGACAGGCGTGGATTGCACAGGAGACCACGGAAAGGTTTGACTTTGAGCTGAAGCAAATGTTGCTGCTAAATGTCCCAACAGCATAATCGCCGTCACCATTATCGCGCAGTAAAACGTATCCGATCTACTACACCTCGTCGTCAACTTGACCATGCTTTTTACTTTCTAGCTTATCTCAGTTTTTAGGTGAGATCCGGATTGATGATTGACTCACGGTTTTTGCTGCAATCCGTACCTTTTAAAATACCTCATTTCGGCCTCAAATCAAAACGTAAACCGCAGGAAACACTTTTGCAAAAACTTCAGTCAAGAAACTGAATGCAAAAACCGTGCCCAACGCGAACTAAGTCAATCGCCGGTTCGTCCATTTTGCGAACCTCAACTGAATCAAACTTATTGCACGCCCATTCGAATTGGTTCATGTAAACTGGCAACAAGAACCCCTTAACAGACTTTCACGAATAGATCCCCGAAATCTTTCGCCAAATATCCCGTGGTGAATTTTTTTAAAAGGCAAGCGATGTTTTCTCTCAATCCAATTTACCAATTTCTGACCAAGACCTCTGTGATTTTCGCGCTAGTGTTGATCGCGCTGCCATCGGAGTTGGACGCACAGAACAAAGTTCCCCAAACGCCAAGAGGTTGGTCTGCCAAAACGGTGAATGGAAAGAAGAAACGCGTTGAATTTACGAAAGATGGTATCCAAACGCCCGACTATCTGGCCGTAAAATTTTACGATCGAGAAGTCCTCGTTGATCTTACAATTCCACAGTGGATTCAAAATCGCTTAATCTCCGGCGCGGCCCCGCTCAAAGGCAAGTGGACCGGTCCGATTGAGAATCTGACACGCCACACCAAGAACATTTATTCCGCACAGCGAAACTTTTCTGTTGACGGCAACAAGCACTCCATCGAAGTCACCGTTGTCTCAGTTGATAACTTAAACGTTCGAATGGCCGCCACAATAAAAAGCCAGTCGCGCACCGTTAAGGCACATAACGCAGCTGCCCAAAAACTCCAAGCTCAACTTCTTCTCACTGAAATTGCTGCAGTCAAAGCCGATCCAAAACGCGGTCTGGCGATCGAACAAAGCCCGCCCAAGGTTAAGGGAATCAAAGCCGGTGGAAAAATGAAACCGGGGCGTTATGTGGGTACCAGCGTCGGCAAGCGCGACAAAAAAGCGGGCGCCAAAATTGATTTGGTCATTTTCGAAAATGGAGAATATGAGTTTCTCAACCAAAAACGAGACAACACTGGCGTTTGCGAATATTCGTCCGCAACAGGCAGGCTTCAAATCGATAAACCGTTGGAAAATGACAACCGCGACTGGGACAAAGAGTTTTGCATTTTCGGAAAAAATCAAAAAGGCAATTGGGTGATTCACGCCGAGTCGAATTACTGGACGCATGAGCTTAAATGGATTGAAGCAAATGATCGACTTGCGCCCTCAGAATTAAAACGTCAAAACGAAATCGCGAAAGCTGAATCTTCGAGGTACAAGCACACCACCGAGCCCGGTAAGGGGATTCGAGCCGATGAAATTGAGACGATTATGTACAGCTGGGAGCAGAAGTTTCGTAATGGAGCCGTTCAGGTTGACTTCGAAGGTTTTTTGCTGATGAAAGATGGCCGAGTTCTTGATGGATTGCCAGTCGCTCCTGACACGATCGACTTGACCGCGTCGAGAAGTCGCGCTCCTGACTCGTGGGGGTGGTGGAAAAAAGCCAAGAACGATCCCAAAGGCCGCTACGAATTTTCATGGCCCGCTCGGCCGCGAGAATACAGAATTCCCAACGGCCATCAAATCATCGGTGTTCCATTCAAACCAGGCACCAAACTAAACGGCGACTATGGAACGGCGTCGACAAGCGTTCAAATCGCTTCGGGTTATTCTTCGGTGCGATGGTGGGGCATCAAATTCGACACCAACGGGCGTTTCTTGAAATATCGACGCGGCTCAACTCAAAGCGGCGGGGTTCCTGGCATGGAAACGCTCGTCTCCACCGCTTGGAATGATGAAAGGTCGGCATCGGCGTTTTCAGGTCCGATCGTGGCTGGTGGTACAAAGCGAAAACTAAACAACCCGGCCTACAATCGCATGGGCAAATATGAATTTGACGGCTATCGGCTGACTTTAAAATTCGATAGTGGCCGAGTCGAACACCATGCAACGTTTACAGACAAAAACCAAAGTTCAGTTTGGTTCGAAGGCCGTTCGCTTTCAAAGAAAAAAGACAAATCAAAAAAGAAGAAGTAGAGCGGGTCCTTAGTACGAACCATAAACGAGTTAACCTATCGCTAGGGCGAGGCGACAAGGTGCAATGACCTATTGTTCCATAGTGAGGTCGCTACTACTGTCCATCCCCAGTTAGGACTTCAATACCGCTGGTTTCGATTCGATTTTCTCGCAACTGAATCACTCGCAAGTTTCCACCGAGTGCTTTATTGGAAATAGTCCCATCAGCGCTGATGCACTGGTCAAACGTACCAACGCTTTCGTAGTTCTCAAATCGTTCTGTAGAACGATAGGTTTTGCGGACAACTAAATTGTGGTCCAGCACATCAACTCCATTGTAACTGAGGATGAACCATCCATCGGCCGTGCCCGCAATCCCTTGAACCGCCCAAGCGGCATCGTACGAATCAACTTCACCGCTGTCTGCGTTATAGCTGTGGACAATTCCGTCAACGATCCAAGCCACGATTGGTTTCGTCGGGTGCCACGTAAGAGATTTGACCACGTCGCGATTGGTTTCGTTCGAGGCGCGAATGGTTTTGATAACGCCAAAAGATTGATTGTCAGAATCGAGTCTCCAGATCTCCAATTGCTTACTATCAGAGACCGCCACCAGAGGGTGTTTGGGAGAAAGATGAGGCGTTCCACTCATCATTCGGTTGTACCTCGTCTGAGCCGCTGCCTCCAATCGGTCGACAAGTGGAGTCGACTGCTGTTGGAAGCTTGGACTCATTGGAAGATATCCCTCATTTTTATTTTGGCGATCAAACACGATAAAGCTATCGGCCCGACTGGTGTTCTCGCGGCTTGAAGCCCTTGTAGCAATCAAGTCCTTCGTTACCTCAAACTGCCCCTTGAACTCGCAGTTCAATTCAGTAACTTCCGTCAACTTGCCGGTTTTGATATCAAAAAATCCAAGCATGTCATTGAAATCGACCCGATTCTGACGGGTCGAAAACATACGGTTGCCGTTGGGAAAAGTTGATGCGACAAAAAGTGGCAAGACAATCTGATTTTCATAGATAACGGGTCTTGCGAATCGGGAATGGCCACGTTGAAAGCAAAGCTCGTCTTTTGCAGTTGATTCACCTGAGGTCGCATTTGCTTGAAGCAAGATGTAATCGCCGCTAGATACGTTGTAAATTCGCGTTTCAAGTTCATTGAACGTTAACGGGACTCTTCTATTGCGCACATTCACGAACGACTCCGCGATCTCTTTCCTGTCGACGAAGCCATCTTTATTTTTGTCGACAAGAGTAGTTCCTCTGCTCGGTTTTGCTTCCTCAATACTCAATTTCCCATCTTTATCGATGTCGTATCTCTCGAGCAGTCGTTTCACTATTTGATGTGTCAATGTCTTGGTCCTCGACACTACCAGCGACGTGGAGTCGGGAGACCAAATCATCTCTTCTATGAGTCCAGTTTCGAGCGTTTTGACCAACTTGCCCGATGCCACTGAGTAAATTTGGATCTTGCGAAACTCCGCTAGAGATTCTTGTGAAAGAAGACCATTTACCGCTGGAATGCTAGAGCCCACAAACGCAAGAAGTTCTCCGTCAGGACTAAGTGCATACTTTGCACCGGATTCTATCACGCGGAAATCAGGTAGTGGGAGTTGTTTCACCTCAGCAATGTCGAAGGTGCTAAAGGTCCCGAGTTCAGAATAGTCACCGAGTTTTGAATCGAAGTGCGCGCGGCAGTAAGTGAATCGCCGTGCATCTGCAGCCAGATCAAAACTCTTCAGTCTGGTGTATCCAATGCCAACAGATTTTCTGCCTAGTGGCATCAAAGGTTGGAGTTTCGCTATCTCAGCCAGTGAGGCACCCTTTCTCCGCTGAGCGTTAGAGAGAAAAATGGCAGTGGCTCCGAGGTCGCAAACGAAGTCGTTTCCGTTTTGCGCCCATTCAAAATCCATGTATTCAACGCGAGCTTGAAGCTCTTTCTGGTCTTTGGTGTAGATAGGATCGAGCTTCCAGTCACACACTGCCGTTGAGCCTGTTTCCAATTCTTTTAGTACAAGCTTTCCTTCTTGAGCAAAAGCCACCCGTTGAAAACTTGGGTCAGGGTGAAGCTTCTGTTTTTCAGTTTCCGGTTTAAGCGTTCTGACACGAACAAATGAGTCGAGATCCCAGACTTCCCATTGGCCCGAATCATTGACTGCAATTTCGTTGTTTTTTGGAAGGAAGCGTCCGTCCTTCTTGCCGCTGAAAATGTGCAGCAGTTTTTTCTCTTCAAGGTCCCAGACCTTTACGTCTTCATCGACGGTTGCAGCGAAATAACGGCCGGTCTTGGACCATGGATAGTTTGAAATCTTTCCACGTATGCCGAAATTCGCGTGCGCAAACACGGCACCCTTGGCTAGGTCGATGAAGGTGATTTCTTCTTCGCTCTGGACAGCCAACCGCAAGCCATCCCATGACCATGCGATACGATTGCCCTCACATGGGATCACGTCGATTACTTCCAGGTGGTCTTCAAACAGTTTGCATACGGTCACCTGTTTTCGCCGCTTTCCAATTTCCACGATGGCGATAATGTCAGGGTCGGGTGACCAAACGAACTGCACGACTTTGTCCTGAGCCGGAATAATGTGGGTCGGCTGGCTATCGCGGTTCCAAATCGTGATTTTGTTATCGGCGCTTCGAGTTTGCGTTGCAATCCTTGAGCCGTTGGAATTGATTCGGATTTTGTATGCAGATTCAAAGGCCGGCTCGATGCTCCAACTCGTGACGCCGTCTCTTGCTGGCGGCTTGGCAACGATCGCATTGCGAAAAAGCGCTTCACCGGGCTGAATGTTCAGTTTCCGTTTCAGTTCATTGGCATCGAGCGTTGGAAGTTCCGCCAGCGTTGGTGCAGGTTTGGCCGGAGTGGCAAGGACTGGACCTTCTGTACTGTCTTCGACGATCGAGTTTGGATTGGGCTTTAACTCCACACGAACAATTTTCTGCTCACCTCTTCGAATGGTAATGACTTCGGACGAAAGCGTGTACTGGCCCGACGCGTCAGTCATCTGAAGTTGATAGACGCCCGACCGAAGCGGTGTCTTTCCAATTACGACTTTGTAGCTCTTGCCTGTTTGCGGATCTTCAATCGAAACTTCTTCATTGGCGATGCTAACCTTAATTGACGGATCAGCTTCGACGACCAACGTCCCTTTGTCGTTGATTTGATACAGCAAAAAAGAAAATGCCAAACAGGCAGCTCCAACAACTCCGCCAATCAAACTTGTGAACACCGGACTCATGCGAGACTTTTTGGCTTCCGTTTTCGGCATCAATACAGTGCCATCTTCCGAATTCAGCGCCGCGATCAACTGGTCCGAAGACTCAAGTCGATCTTCTGGTGATTTTTGCAATAGCGACTGAATCACCGTCTTTAGATCATCAGGAATCTCATTTCCAGTCGAATCAGGGAATGCCAACGAATCGTTGGCGACCGACATCATCGTCGAAAACAGATTGGACTTTCCGAATGGCGATTCCCCGGCCACCATTTCGAACAACACCGTACCAACGCTGAACAGATCACTTTTTTCGTCCAGCTCCTTGCCTTGGATTTGCTCAGGCGACATATAGGTGGGCGTGCCAAGGATCATCCCGGATTGAGTCAAGTTTGTCGTCGTTTCAAGAGTCCGAGCCAAACCGAAGTCGAGCAGTTTGATGTCGCCTTCAGGAGTTACCCAGATGTTTTCTGGTTTAATATCACGATGCAAATAGCCGCGTTGATGAGCGTATCGCAATCCCTCGGCGATCTGAATGGTCAGCTTTCTCGCGACCGCAGGCGAAAGCTTTCCTTCAACGGCAAGCTTGTCCCGTAGCGACTGCCCTTCAAGAAGTTCCATCACCAGATAAGGCAATTGTTTGTGCTCGCCGAACTCCAATACCGTCGTGATCCTCGTGTTACGAAGCTTCGCGGCTGACTGGACTTCTCTCTCAAACCGTGCGACAGCGTCGCGGTTGGTTGCCAATAGGGGATTAAGAACTTTGATGCAGACCAGCCGATTCAGCCTTGAGTCTTCGGCTTTGAAAACGAGCCCCATGCCGCCACTGGCAATGAATTCAATAACTCGATAGTGAGCGATTCGCCCGATTTCGTCGCTTGATTCGGCTGGGCTCAGGATTCGATCAAATTCTTCCTGGCCAACCGGCTGACTGGCAACAAGTGATTGAATTTGCTCAACAAGGCTCTTCGGTTCAACGTTTTCCCGATCGTGTTGAGTCGTACGATTTCCAAGGTTCCTCAATGTCTCAAGCAACGAATCTCCGGCGGGAGTCGAATCCCGTTGTCCCATCAGCTCTTCGATGCTGCCTGGCTCCTGCAGAAATTCCTCGCACAATTGTGTTTCTTCATCCGTCGCATCGCCAGCGAGGTATTTCGATAGAATGGAAGGTTTAATCATGGCTTTGGTCACCTTGCATTGAGTTTGGAATCGGCGTCAGGTTCTAATACGAAGCCGACCTGCGAATCCTGTCCCATAAAAGAGAAAAAATTTTCGGCGCCGGCCATTGCCGGTTAATAATCATTCCCAAAGTCCCGCCAATTCCTGCTTCAATCGACGAAGCACACGCCCTCGGGCGAGGTAAACGGCATTCACAGAAATCCCCAATTCATTTGCGACCTCGCGAGCCGGACGACCATTGGCGACATGTTCCCAGCAAGCCTGCCACGAGGTTTCCGAAAAATGTTTCTTCATCAGCAGCAGTGCCGAACTTGCCAGATGATCTCGATACTCTTGCTGTGTGAGCAAGTCGCTATCGTTGGATTCAGCGAAATCAAGATGAGCCAAAAAGGTGGGCTCAGTGAGGCGATTCTTTTTTCGAAGAAAGTCGCGGCACTTGTTGATCGTGACTGCCCGCAGCCAGCCACGAAAACTTTGATTCGCGTCGTACTGGAACGTCGATAACTTTCCCAGCAAGACCACGAAGACATCCTGAACAACATCATTTCGTTCCGGTTTTGCCACGTTCAGATCCGAAACCCATTGATAGATTAGGGGCGTGTAAAGCTGTACGAACTTCGACCATGCCTGAGAATCCTGCTTACTCCGCAGTTGCTGCAGTAGACTGACGCGAGTAGTTTTCGTCATAGACGCGACCATGGATAAGGATGAATCTCCGTTCCATCATGGCATAGGCGGTCGCGACAATCTACCTCTCAACTCAAAGCGGCGGGGTTCCTGGTATGGAAACGCTCTTCTCTACCACTTGGAATGATGAAAGTTCGGCATCGGTGTTTTCTTTTGGTTCGAAGGCCGTTCGCTTTCAAAGAAAAAGACAAAGCAAAAAAGAAGAAATAAAGCGATTCCTGCGTACGATCCATAAACGAGTTAACCGATCGCTAGAGCAAGCTATAATTGATCTAGTGGTTCTTCGAAGCTGAATGAATTAGTTTTTTGCCCCAAGGTATGGGTGCCATGCTCACGCGCAGCATGAGCATGCTTACGCTTCGCGTTAACATGGCACCCGTCAATTCAGGTTTGAGGCACCACTAGAGAATTTAGATCCACGGAGAATCAACATGAAATCAAATCACTTTCGTTTCCTTGCCATTGCCCTCACACTCGTTATTGCGATTTTCATTCAGGCTGCATTTTCTCAATCTGCATCCGCTGATGAGCTGGCAGGAAGCTGGCGTGGCGGGTGGCAAAGCTGCAATACTGGACATCGTGGTCGTTTGAATGCTCAATTTTGTCTAATCGACCAGACGCATGTCCGAGCGACTTTCAAAGGGACTTTTGCCAAAGTCATCCCGTTCCGATATCGGCCAGTGCTGGACATCGTTCACGAACAACCAGGATTGATGGTCTTACAAGGCAGCAAAAAAATTCCTTTCGGTGGAAATTTTCAATACAACGCGACGGTTTCAAATGGGCAGTTCAATGCGACCTATCGTTCCCGACGTGATCACGGAAGTTGGCAAATGCAACGATGAAGCAACTACAATTAACGCTAGAGTCCTCAGCGGAAAACTTGGCAATTGACGAAGCGTTATTAGAAACCGCCGAGCGTTCAATTGAATTTCCAGAGGTCTTTCGAATTTGGGAACCTCTCCGCCCGATGGTGGTGCTAGGTCGAAGTTCTCCAATCGAGCAAGAGGCGAATCTGAAATTCTGCCGTGACAATGACATAGACGTTTTGCGACGAGCGAGCGGTGGACAAGCAATCGTTACCGGCCCCGGCTGTCTCATGTACGCTGCGCTGCTGGACTATCGAATTCGACCAGAGCTACGAATGCTGGAAAAAGCTCATCAGTTCGTGATGGGCAAAATGCAGGGTGCACTTGCGACCGTTGGAATCAAAGTTCAAATGCAAGGAACTTCGGACCTTACTTTTGAGGGCCGGAAATTTTCCGGTAACAGTTTGCGGTGCAAACGGAATTGGTTAATTTACCACGGAACGATGCTTTGCAATTTTGATTTGGATTTGATCGCAAGCTGTCTTGGAAAACCGATTCGAGAACCCGGCTATCGAGCTGGCCGGTCCCATCGTGAATTTTTGACCCAACTGCCTACCGATTGTGAATCACTTGCCGCGGCGATGATTAATGAATGGGAAGCCAAAGACCCGTTCACCGATTTGCCCACAGAAATGACACAACGCTTGGTAAACGAACGATACACAAACGAGGAGTGGACTTACAAAGTTCGTTGATGTCATCCAAGACGTTGGCGTTTTTTAAAAACCACAGGGGATTTTTTAACCACAGAGGACACGGAGGATCACAGAGTTTATAGTTCGCTTTTCTCTGTGCTACTCTGTGTCCTCTGTGGTTAAACTTCTTACGCTGACCAGCTCTTACTAACTCTCTTTGAGTTTCCGGACAGCCTCTCGCGCACGTTCCAGGAATTCGACTTTCGTTTCTTTAGACTCAAGCCAAATCGGCGCTCCGATTGTGATGCTGCTCAACAGAGGCACAGGAAGAAATTCTCCTTTGGGCATCACACGATTCAAGTTGTCGATGTAGACAGGCATCAGCTCCAGATCGGGACGTTTTTTTGCCAAGTGAAACAGCCCGCTTTTGAACGGCTGCATTTCCCCGGTGAGGTTTCGACTACCTTCGGGAAAAACGATCAATGAACATGTGTCACCGATCTCGCGAATCATCATATCGATCGGGCTGTTATGGACTTTGATTTTCTTTCGATCAATCAACAGCAAGTTAAAAATGGAAGCCATGTATCGGCGAACTGGACCGCCTTGCCAATAGTCCACCGCGGCAACAGGTCGAGTCAACGTACGAATGTTTTTGGGGAGAGAGGCCCACAGCACCAACGCGTCGAGATGGCTGGTGTGGTTGGCAAAATAGATTCGCTGGCAGGTATCTGGTTCGCAGTCGACCCAGCGCACGGTGGCACCGCTAAGGATCTTCGCCGTGGCGGCTAAAATCGGAACCGAAACCTGCTTCATTAACTTACCAAAACGAATTGAGCGCAAAATCTATGTATGAACTTCGAACTCGTATTTTAGCAGGGTGCGAAATATTCGCGAGTGCCGCTAGAAATTCTACTGAACCAAATTGCCGTTTGGCATTTTGTGATTCCAGCTGACAGCACCGTCACGGGCACCTGCCAATTGGGCGGCGCCTTTTGTCTTGCTCGCGTAGATCTCTTCGACCAACGATGAGTAGCCCTCTGTCATACTATCGAGAGAACTGTTGACCACGATGTGTTCTCGCCCATTTCGGCCAAGTTCCTCACGAAGATCTTTGTCGCCAAGTATCTCCAGCCATCGCTCGGACATTTGCTCTGCGTCTCCAGCGGGAACGAGAAAGCCCGTTTTGCCTTCGATTACTGACTCGTCAATCGAGCCAACATCTGTTGCGACGACTGGTCGCTGACAAGAAAGAGCTTCCATGATCGAAACCGGGCTGGCTTCGTTATGAGAAGTCAATCCAAACAAATCGACCATCGACAAAACGCCTTGCACGTCGTGGGTTGAACCAATGAAGTGGACTTCTTGCTCAACGCCTTTTTCGATTGCCAGTGCTTCCAATCGACTTCGCTCTGGTCCATCACCAGCGATCACAAAACGTGCTTCTGGCATTTTTCCCAAAACGCGACGTGCGGATTCCAGAAACAAATCGTGATTTTTTTCAGGGCGAAGCGCCGCAACGATTCCAACCACAGGCGACGAATCTGGAATTCCAATTTCCTTTCGCCATTGCTCGCGTTTGCTTGCATCAAACACGAACTTGTCAGTGTCGATGCCGTTGGGAATCAAGAACACTTTTCGAATCGGAAATTTTTCCTGGTTGACTTGATACTGTGCGTGTTGCTCAGCGACTGCAATGAAGCCATCGGTGATTCGAGTTAGCATCCGATTTAAACGCCCAACGCCATCAGGCCAACCGGTCGAATGAAGCGCGGAAAGGATAACGGGAACTTTTGCAAATCGAGCGCCCAGTCGACCCCAGAACATTTTGTCTCCCGCACCGACCGTAATCACTGCATCAACTTTTTGTTCCAGAAATAGTTTTTTCAACCGGACGGCAACTACAACGTCGTATTTGTGGTTGATCAGGTTTTCAAAGACAGGAATCTCGTTTTCAAGTTCCTTACCGAGAACGCCTTTCTCTTTCATGCAACCGATCATCGGCTGAATTCGCTCACGATCAAGACGACGCACAAGATTAACCAACAACGTTTCTGCGCCGCCAATAGGCATGCTCGTAAGCAAGAACATGACCCGCAAGGGTGGACGTGATTCAATTTTCTTTAACATAGCGTTGTATCAGCGTAAGAAGAGGAACAATTCTGGAACGAAAACTCGTTAGAACCGCATTTGTTATTTTGAAGTTGGAAGTTTTAGGATCGATTCGGTGGCTTCCAAATCCACAGTAGGCACAATTGCTGCGGCCGAACTATGGGATTCGGTTTCCTGAATCGTGCTAACGTGCTCGATCCCTTCGCCGTGGTCGATACCTTCGGAGTAGTCGTATCCTTCAATACGTGCCAGCCGCATGTCATAAGACAACCAGTTTTTAATCCGATGAATACTTGGATCGCCGTGAATTCGCTGGATATGAAATTCATCTTGTCCGATTTTGTTCCAGCCACCGTATGCCGAGCAAACTCCCTGCAGACCGGCTTCGCGAAGCATTACAAATACATCTGGATTCAAGTTTTCGATTTGACCGAACGGAAAAGCAAAGTATCGAATCTTCCGACCGATTAAGTCTTCCATCTCTCGGGTCGCGGTGAGCACTTCGTCAACAAGTTCTTTAGGGCAACTAGTTCTTCCAAGATCCGGATGTGTTCGAGTGTGGCCTCCGATTTCAACTCCGGCCATATCCAAAGCACGCAAGGATTCGATCGTGTTAACTGGAAGCGGCTGCCCGCGATCGACATCGTGCTGAAATGGTTCCTGTTTTGTAGTGTGACCGGTGGTGACAAAGTAAGTCACTGGAATTCTTCGCTCGACCAGCATAGGCAATGCGAAATCGCAATTCTCTGCGTAACCATCATCGAAAGTAATCGCTACGGTTGGCTTTGAATTGTAACCGCTGCGAATTCTTCGCTGGCATTCCTCAAGATCAACAATTTCGAAATTGGCTTCCAACCAATCAATTTGTTCTTGAAATTGGTCGCACGTCATCGACCAGGGATTTGGAACGGTGTCTGCGACACGGTGATAAAACAGCGCAAAAACAGGAACCGTTCCGTTCTTTTGCATTTGGCTAATGCGCATACTTCGGTATGGCCAAGTTGCAAACCGGTAGGCGTTAATAAGTTTTGAATTCCAATCAGACATGTTTAAATATTGGTTATTCTTATCGCTTTACAATTAGAAACTTAGCGTTTTTTACTTGTTTGATTTTTCGTTCCACAGTGTCGCCAGTGGCAGCCCCCAATCGGCCCAGCACAACCCTTACATTCGCGCAAAACGGAATTTTGCCGAGCTGAATCTGGCCTCACAGTCCGCATTTCAAAACGAAAAACACTCCAAGGGTTTCCGAATTCGGCTCAAAACTTTTGTTTTTGGATACGGAAGTCGTCACGACTTCTGGCTTTAAAGCATGCGCCCAAACTCAGAATTTTAGATCTAGCGCCTGTTTTGCGACCTAGAGTTGATGAAGCTTTGGTTCGTCGCCGGCTTCACACAATTCAATAACAAGCCCAACTCTGGCTATATCCTAAGTCCCCCGGATAAATTTTCATGTCTATCAAACGACACCTATTTGGAATCAAGATCGACGCGGTTCGCATGAGCGAAGCCGTCGCTAGTTTACGCGCCTGGATCAACGAAGACTCTGGCAAGTGTCGCTATGTTGTGACACCTAATGTTGACCACACTGTTTTGCTACAAGAGAGTGAAGGCCTTTGTAAGTCATACGAAGAAGCACACTTGATCCTTGCAGATGGCCATCCAATCGTTTGGGCCTCGCGACTTTTGCGTCAGCCGCTTCCTGAGCGCGTTGCCGGTTCTGAACTTGTGCCAGCGCTTTTTGATTCGTGCAAGAAAAAGGGCGACCTCAAAGTATTCTTGCTCGGTGCCATGCCTGGCGTCGGAGCCATCGCGGCAGCGAACATGAAAAAGCAATGGCCTAACGTCGAAACGGTTGGCGTGTACAGCCCGCCATTCGGTTTTGAAAACGATCCCGACGAATGCAATTATGTGCTCGGACGAATCGCTCTTTGTAATCCCGATGTCGTGATTGTTGGATTCGGTGCTCCCAAGCAGGAAATCTGGGTCAACAAACACCACAAACAAATGCGAGCCAAAGCCGCGTTGTGTGTTGGTGCGACCATCGACTTTCTAGCCGGTGAGCAAAAACGAGCCCCAGTTTGGATGCAGAAAACGGGAGTCGAATGGCTTCATCGCATGTGCAGCCAGCCAAAACGAATGGTTAAACGCTACGCAAAAGACGCTTGGGTTTTCCCACAATTGGTTTGGCGCCAAATGATGGGTCAGCTTCCACAGTATTAATTCGGAGCTACGCCGAGATTTAACATTGGCGAGCCGATTGAATCGAACCCAGCGTACGCCGCGCGACGCTGGGATTTGGAGTACAACGTCGTTAGCGTAGATTGCAGAAAGAAGCCAACGACAGCCTACTTCTTTGCCAACACCCGGATTTTGAAAATCTTGGAACAAAGTTTCCCCGTTACATAAAGAAACTTTGCATCACTCGGGTCATTATTGATCGCGATGCCATTGAGCACCGCACCACTATCGTCAGGTCGTTCTCGCGATGGCCAAAGCTTACCGAGTTCAATAATTCCTTCTACGTTTCCAGTGGTCGCATCGATTTCGTAAATCAAATCCTGCTCGTAACTGTTCGCGTAGATTTTTCCGTTTCTCGAGTATTCCAGTTCGTTCAATTGGCCGACTGGCAAACCACCAATTCTTGCAACCCGAATAGATTTCACCGTTTCGAAATTTTCAGGGTTAATGAATTTTAAAATCGATGAGCCATCACTCATAATGAGATGAGTTCCGTTGGTGGTCAGCCCCCAACCTTCGCCTTGGTATTTAAACTCGCCGATTTTGTTCAAGTCGCGATCGTAAACAAACGCCAATCCTTTTTTCCAGGTGATTTGGTAGAGCTTGTCACCGTGCAACGCGAGGCCTTCTCCGAAATGTTCGTCGTCCAGCGGAATCGATTTGAGAATCTCACCCGTTTTTAAATCAATCTTTCGCATCGTCGACTCGCCCCAGCGACCTGTACTTTCGTAGATCACTCCGTCTTCGATGACTAACCCCTGCGTGAAAGCTTTTTCATCATGATCAATCGTTTCCAACACTTCGAATGTGTAACGAGGAGCCATCTTGCGAGGGCGAAGCCATTGGGCTGCATAAGTTCCACCCACGGCGATGATCAAGAAAAGTGCGATCAGCCCCCACCGCATCGGACGCTGGCCTTGCGCCTGTGAAACTGGCGACTGAGCAGGAGTAGGCTGCGAAGCAGCTGGTGGAAAGCTACGTCGCTTGGGTCTGTTTTTATTTGTTTTTTTGGACATTTAAATGATCTAAGTTTATCCGTTAAAAGTTGAGCTGGCTCTCAATGACTAATCTGTTGCACCTTCAGATTCATCATCGTTTTTAGTTGTCTCGTTGCTTGCAAGCTCCGGTTTAAATTCCGCATCACAGGACCAACAAACGAAAAAGCCCTCGTCGACTTGCTCGCCACAAGTACACTTCCAAGCCGGGATCGGCTCTGCCTCTTCGTTTTCAATCTCCTCAATCAATGCTTTCGCTTTTTCAACATCAGCTTTCCCAACATAGACTTCAATCTCAGCGTCCCCGTCCAACGCCGAACCAAGCGCCGAAGTATCGAGGCCTGAAATCAAAACATGGATCTTGTTGTCTTCGAAAAAGCCTTTGATAAAGTTCGCTTCCACTTCCGTTTCCAGGACGGCAACTCGAATAAGATCGTTCTCTTCCATTTTTTTGCTTTCAACATTCGATCAACAACAGGCATACGTCAATTTAGCGCGACAACGCCGACTAGTTTCCGTCTTCTTTAGCCCAAAGCGATGGAGGAAGTTTAACCGATTCAGTCAAACGATCAATTTCAGCCAACTCTTCATTTGAAAATTCTCTGTTATCGAGAGCTTTGCAGTTTTCTAAAATCTGTGATGGCCGACTTGCCCCAGCCAACACACTGGTGACTTGTGGCAGTCGTAAAATCCAAGCGATTGCCATTTGTGCCAAAGTCTGACCACGCTTTTCGGCAATTCCATTCAACTCACGAACGACGTCCAGCACAGCATCCGACAACTCGGCAGGACGAAGCAAATTCGGTGAACTTGCCGCACGAGAACCTTTGGGAACTTCACCCAGATACTTGTTTGTCAGCAAGCCCTGATAAAGCGGACAAAACGCGATCATGCCAACACCGTGTTCTTTGCACGCGCCAACCAGACGATTTTCGATCCAACGATTGAACATCGAATAGTTGGGTTGGTGGATCAAAATATTTGCCCAACCATTTTGTTTACATATTGCAACCGCGTCTCGAGTTTGCTCAGACGAGTAACTGCTGATGCCACAATAAAGTGTTTTGCCATGCTGGACCGCCGTGTTCAAGGCGCCCAGTGTTTCTTCCATCGGCGTATCAGGATCGAAACGATGGCTATAAAAAATATCAAAGTAATCTACGTCAACACGTTTGAGTGATTGATCAAGACTCGCCAACAAATATTTCCGCGATCCCCATTCTCCATAAGGCCCCGGCCACATGTCGTAGCCGGCTTTTGAGGAAATCAATATTTCGTCACGCGGGAGGTCTTTCAAAATCTTTCCAACGTTGATTTCCGCAGACCCGTACGGCGGTCCATAATTGTTCGCCAAATCAAAGTGAGTTATCCCGGCATCAAAAGCGGTGAAAATCATTTCCCGCTGAAGATCGGTCACGGAGTCGCCACCAAAATTGTGCCAACACCCAAGCGTGATTTCAGGAAGCTTTAGTCCCGAGCGACCACATCTCCGATACTGCATCCGTCCGTCGTAACGATCTTTGTTGGGAGTATAAACAGCCACAGGTTCTCTAACTTGTTGAGGTGTGAATGGAAAAAAGTATTTTCAATTTGTTCGCCACAGTTGGCAAGGTGGCACCGGCTTACACATATACTGACGTGGCTTTCTCTCAAAGAGATTTCATCGCTTCCACACAGATCATTGGGCCACGATTGAAGCAGTAATTGACGAGCGTTAAGCTATCTACGAACCAATTTGATTCTTAAGCAATAAATCCCACACTTCCAAGCTCGTGACCAAACGTCGAATCTTAATCGCAACCGATGTTCCATTTTGGCGCAAGTCAACGGGCGCCCAACAACGAATCGCTTCGCTTGTTGATTACCTCACGTCCCAATCGTTCGAAGTACAAACGTTTTATTTGGGCCAAACGAACTCACAACAGTACACGCAATCCGATCGCGAACTGATTGAAAAATTTAATCTCGACATCCAGCAAAAAAGTTCAGACCAACCGCCCCAAGGTCTCGTTAATAAACTTGGCTGGTATGCCGACGCGACCCTGAATCAAATCAAGCAACTCAAGAACTCGGCCACGGCAACTGAAAATTCGCAAGCGAAATCGAACACGTCTTCTCAACCACCCATCAACCCACCAACGCTGGAAGACTATCGTTGGCCGTGGGCGATTAAGGCGTTCGCGGAATCCGTTTCGACATTCCAACCGGACTTCATTCTGATTGAATATATAAAACTGGCCTATCTGCTAGACGCTCTTTCGGATTCTCAAAAAGCGAGTATCAAAACGATCGTGGACACGCACGACGTCCTGCATTTGCGAGCAAGTCAGTTCCGCGAAAGTGGATTTTCTCATTGGATTGAGTTATCTCGCGAAGAAGAATCCAACCAACTGAAAAAATTCGATTCGATCCTGGCAATACAACCTACCGAAGCAAACATCTTTCGCGAGATGGCTCCTGATTGCGAAACGATCGTTTGCGGCCATGCGACTTTTTCGAATTCGGATTCAAACTCGTCGCGACCAACCGATGATTCGGCTCGTGATCCCAGCCAACCACTTCGGATCGGCTATCTTGCTTCAACCAACGCAGCCAACGCGATTGCGATTGAAGACTTTATCGAGAACGTTTGGCCGAACTTGTCGGCTTCAGATTTTGAGCTGGTTGTGGCGGGCCAAATTTGCGATTGGCTTACGGAGAACACAAAGCACTTGGATGGCAAACTTGCAAACGTAAGACTGATCGGCATGGTCGATGAGCTGTCGACTTTTTACGACCAACTCGACGTTGTAATCAACCCGGTGAAATTTGGCTCTGGCCTAAAAATCAAGAACTGCGAAGCACTCGCGTTCGGCAAACCTGTTTTAACAACCGAACATGGATTTGATGGAATGCCTCTCGAATCAAAATCTGCCGTTTTGATCTGCGAAACACCTGCAGAATTCGAAACACGGTTGATCGAAATTCAATCCCAGGAAAATATATTGCCGCAGTTGCAACGAGCCGCAAAAGAACTCTCACAAACCGAATTTTCGGCCGAGCAGGCTTATTCGTCGCTAAAACGAATGCTTGAAAGCAAAAAATAAACCTTTTTGGGGATCACTACGTAAAAAGGGAGTGGAATTTCGGCGTTTTTCCGCGAAAAAACAGCCTACCCGGAACGCTTTATCTAACCGCGCGTCATAATAGGCTAACAAACTATACTGCCCAAACTCTGTTTAATACGCGGTCTCATTATGGGGAATAACATGAAACGAAACCGAGGATTTACCCTCGTCGAGTTGTTAGTTGTTATTGCAGTGATCGGCGTTCTCGTTGGGATGCTTCTTCCGGCCGTTCAAATGGTTCGCGAATCAGCCCGACGAATCGAATGCTCAAACAATCTCAAGAACGTTGGGCTGGCCGTTCACAATTATGAGTCTGGCAAAAAGCAAATCCCACCTGCTCGGGCAGCAGACGAGTTCTTGACATGGCCGGTTTACCTCATGCCTTTTATGGACATGAACAATCTCTACAACCGACTTGAATTGAACCAGCGTTACCGCGAACAAGATCCAAACGTCGTGACCACGATCATGCCATCCATGTTGTGTCCTTCACGAGCTCGTGGCATTCCCAACATCAGCAACTCCGAAGCGCACGGGCCACGAGGAGCAATTGGCGATTACGCGGGCAACGCAGGAACACAACAACACTTTCCTTTTGACGAGTGGGCAAAATTCACAGTGCCGGTTGACGGAGTCATCAACTCCGGTCTTGCATCAGAAAATGAAGTTGTAAACCATATGCTGACTGGGCCTGAGAAAGGCCGCTATGGCTTTGATGCCGTTACAGATGGAACGTCAAACACGTTTATGTTTGGCGAAAAATATATCAGCCGCAGTGGACTCAAAGAACCAAGTGGCTGGGGCGACGGCTGCATCTACAACGGCGACGAACCCGAAACATTTATTCGCATCGGTGGTTTCGCAATGGGCGTCGCTTCATCGCAAACACTAATTCTCTCACCTGGCGAGTTTCCCATTTACGGAAGTGCTCACGTACAAATCGTGAATTTTGTCATGGTCGATGGCAGTACACATTCGATCGCTAACAACATTGACCAAGAAACGCTTTTCCGCCTCTGCTCTCGGAAAGACGGACTGGTCGTTTCGCTTCCTTAAATCGGAATTTAATTATTCGACAATCACGCGCACGCATTCCTCAAATGCCTGCGCGTTCTTTTTGTCTGTGCAGCTTTGACAATATTGCTTAATTCACCATGTCTCAACCTTCCGTTTTTTTTGTCGGTCAACCTCACGAGGTCGCGCACCATGCCGCGCCTTTTCGTGAACGCTTGAACGTACAGATTGCGGACTGTGCACAAGTGATTTCGCTCGCCCAGCCCGGCGACCTGGCGATCTTTTATTCCGAGCACTTCGATCGCTTTCGCAGCGCCTGTCAACAGCTACAAAAACAAAACGTTGCGACTCTCTATATGATTGACGGAATTCTTGAGTGGCGTAACGCCTGGGAAAACCGAACAGATGAAGTCGCTTGTCCTTACACGATGCGACCCGTGTTGGCCGACAAAGTCGCTTGTATCGGTGAGTCGCAGGCAAGGATTCTCGATTCGTGGGGCAATCAAGGCAAAACAGAAATCGTTGGCATCCCTCGGTTTGACAAAAACAAAACACGTCAGTCAAACCGGAACTTTACATTCGGCCAAAACGACAGTTTTCGCATTCTCGTGATGACCGCCAAGACGCCAGGGTTTACGCCCGAGCAAATTGCGACCACAAAACAAAGCTTGCTCGATCTCAAAGCATGGCAAAGTGAAAACAAAACGCTTAAGCAACAACCGGTCGAATTCGTCTGGCGATTGACTGGCGGATTGGCTGAAGAAATCGGAGTCGAGAATCAACTCTCAGATCTGACCGGTATCGAACTGGCCGACGTCCTCACCCAAGTCGACGCCGTCATCACAACGCCATCAACCGCAATGCTCGAAGCGATGTTGATCGACCTGCCGGTTGCCGTTCTCGATTATCACAATTGCCCGCACTACGTCACCGCCGGCTGGGACATTTGCACAGCTCAGCACATCGACCACACAATCAAACAAATGGCAGACCGAGTTGAAACGCGAATGATGTTTCAGCGGTCAGCATTGTCCGACGCAATGTTGTATTCGATGGACACAAGTCAAAACGCGACGAAGCGATTTGTGGAACTCGTTAACCAAATGCTTGCGATTGCCGCTAAAAAAATCAAAGACGGTTCGCCCATCGTATTTCCAAACCAAATTTTGCAACCTGCGATCGCTCGCCCCACTGAGTTTTGTCACCAGTCCGCTTTTCCAACCGCGGCTGAATTTAAAGAAAAAGACATCACGGTAACCCAAGTCGAACTTTCACACGCGCGTCGTGAGATCCTACATTTGCAAAAAGAAATGGCTCAGCTTCAATCAGAGTTGGACCAAGCACACCAGATTTTTGAGCAGATCGAAAAACATCCAATCGCCGGGCCCGTCGTTCGTATACGCCAGAAAATGCTGGACCTGATGAATTCGATTCGCAGCCGCAAAAACAAACTCGAGTCGAATCCCAATATTGAAACCAGCCCCAAACTAGAAAACTAAACACGGAACCAATTTCATCGTGATCCAGGAACTCCGCCAACAAGAATCAACGTTTCGCTCGGTTGCAGCCACCGAGCCGATCGTGTTGTGCGCTTCGGATGACAACTACATCAAACCGCTTGCTGTTACGCTTCATTCTGCCGCGACGTCATTGCGACCCGGCAATCACTTGCATGTGCTGTTGATGGACGGCGGGATCAAAGAAGCAAGCTGGGCGGGGCTTCGAGAAACACTGCTCGACCTCCCGATTTCGATTCATGTCCTGCGACCTAACCGCAAAGAGATCAGCGATCTCGGCATTTCGCATCACATCACGCATACGGCGTATTTCCGATTGCTCGCCGCACGGCTGTTGCCTGATTCGATCGACAAAGTCATTTATCTCGACTCCGACGTTCTGGTCAAAGATGACTTAACGGAGCTTTGGAGTCTCGACGTAGGAGACAACTATTGCCTCGCCGCCGTGGACATCGCTTGCCCGTTCGTGGATGCTTATGCGGCTGAGAAAAAGTTCAAACAATACAAGAAAGCCATTCCGCACTTGGCCGCCATTTCACCGATCCCAAATTGGCGAGAGCTAAAACTCGACGGATCGGAGCCTTACTTTAACAGCGGTGTCATGGTTCTTAATCTTGCTCGTTGGCGAGCCGAATCGATCGACAAAAAACTGCTTGCCTGTTTGCGTGACAATTCAAAATACGTTTGGTGTTGGGATCAGTACGCGTTGAATGTTGTATTTGCAGGGCAGTGGGAAAAACTTCCGGCACGCTGGAATCAAGGCGCTCACGTGTTCGAGTACCCGGACGAATCGTATAGTCCAATTGATGAATCCGAGTTTGTCGCCATGCGTGACGACCCAGCACTGATCCATTTCACGACCGAATTCAAGCCGTGGATGTTCCAGCCATTCCACCCGTTGCGAGAGAGATTTTTTCAGCAACTGGATCAAACGGCTTGGGCCAAATGGCGACCAGAAAAACCCGCGTTCAGTTTAAAGCGTTGGTGGGATCTCACTGCCGTTTACTGGATTCGAAAATACATCGTGAACTTTCGAAAACTCAAAGTGATGTTCAAGTAAATGCAACCTCCCGATTCCAATTCGAACTCTGCTCAGACGCGATCAACTGCGTCTTTGTCGACCGATGCGCAAGCCGGGAAACTAAACCGCCAGCAAACCGGCCAAACAAACGGAGCCGCAACTCAACTTGAGTCACGGCCAAAAACCCACACGCTCGATGCGCCTTCGTCCCAATCGCTGATCACCATTTTTGCCTTACCCAAGGCGTTTGGTCGCGACACGGATTTGATCCAGAAAAATGCCATCCGTTCATGGGCACGGCTCGCGCCCGCGATCGAAGTCCTCTTGATTGGTGACGAAGACGGAATTGCCGAGGCCGCAGAAGAACTTGGCGTTCGCCACGCAGGCGGCGTCCAATTCAACCAACACGGAACACCATTAGTCAGTTCAGCTTTTGAGATCGCCCACCAGCAAACCGCATCGCCGTTCCTTGCGTATTGCAATTGCGACGTCATTCTGATGAAGGACTTTGTGCGAGCGATTGAGATACTCGCGGCCGATCAAACCCTGGATCAATTTGTTGCCTTTGGACAACGGACTGACTTGAAAGTCGAACGCGAAATTCGTTTTGACCAGTTGATTCAGATTCAGCAATTACTCAACGATTGCCAAAAAAACGGCGTTCTCAGCTCCAACGTTTGCAAAGAGTATTTCGTCTTTAACCGCGAGCTTTACAACGAAGTCCCACCGTTTGCGATTGGTCGCGGCAACTGGGACAACTGGATGATCCATTTTGCAAAGCAAAGCAACTGGCCCGTTGTGAAGATCTCTGAGCTGGTGACCGCAATCCATCAAGCACATGACTATCGCCACACCGGTGCCGGGCGTTTCAAGTGCTATGTCTCTGGCGAGGAAGCCCAAGAGAACTTGCGGCTGGCAGGCGGACGCAATTTGATCTCGGGCTCAACCGCAACTCACCGACTGGGGAAAAATGGGTTGGCACGTGAACCCAATTTATTGCTAAACACCGCTTTTTGGGCCGACGTCCCTCGCTTTGTGCGGCTCATGCTGAATATGCTATGGGGCTAAATCTTCTCTTGCTCGCTATCGAATTTGTTGAGCTCTCAAGCACGTTTTCCCGCTAACCGTATCCTAAGTTTCATCGTACGCGTTTCAAATTGATCCTTTGAAAGTAGATGATGAAGACCACGGCCCAAAAAAGCTCATTGCCCGAAACCGCCTCGACCAAAACAGCTTTTGCAACGCTGATAAACTCGCTTCGAAAACCAGCCGTGGCCTACGCGATCAGTTTTGGATTAGGCCTGATACTTTTGATCAATTTGGACTGGCCGGATCCTGAAAAATACAAAAGCCAATCCGCAAATGTATCAGTGAGTCAATCGGACTCACAACAAAAAGCTCTCCCTCAAACGACTTCGGCCAAAATTGGCCCCCAAGGGATAGAACCGGTCAACGATTAAGGTTAGTTTTTTCGGAGTGCTCCTGCGGTTTCATTGAACTTTCACAGTTTGATCTTTCATAGACTGACTTTCACAGTTTGAATTTCATAGACTGAATTTCATAAACTGACGACTGCTTACTCCCATCTGCCTCCCAACCGATTTCTTTTACCATGCTTACTTCAATCGCAATCTTTGCTGGCCTTTCGCTGGTTGGTGCTGCGATGATTCAGTGGGCGATCGGTTCGTACTTTCAAAAAGGTTTTGACAAACGGCCATCGATTCGATCGAGCGAAGAAGAACAAAATCACGCGGCCGTATTGATCAGCGTACGCGGCTGTGACCCGTCGCTTGGTAATTGTTTGATCGGAATTCTCAATCAGGAATATCGCTCGTACGAAGTCCACCTGGTTGTCGATCACAAAACCGATCCGGCCTGGAATTTTGTTCAACAAATCAAATCCGAGCATGACGCCCGCGACGTGCTGACGATTCACGAGATGAGTGGCCCACTGGAAACGTGCAGCCTTAAATGCAATTCGCTCGTTCAAGCCATCGGTCAAATCTCCGACGCCTCCCAATATGTTGCTTTGCTCGATGCGGACGTAACACCTCATTCGAGTTGGCTGGCCGAGTTAACGGGTCCGCTTCAAGATCCAACCATCGGAGCCGTCACTGGCAGCCAGTGGTTTGAGCCACCTCAATCTGCGGGAATCGGTTCGCTCGCACGAAGCACTTGGAACAGCGGTGCTTTGGTTCTCACAATTTTCTTTTCCAATCCGTGGGCCGGAAGTTTCTGCATGCGGCGCGGCGACCTCGAACGATCGGGCTTGGTCGAAACCTGGAAAAAAACAGCGGTCGACGATGGCCCAATCCAACAGGCCGTGGGTGCGATCGGATTAAAAATTGAGTTCGCACCATCGCTTGTTATGGTCAACCGGGAGCCATGCACTTTCACCTACGTTAATCGTTGGGTCACGAGAATGCTGACTTGGTCGCGACTTTATGAAAGCACATTTTTTCTGACCGTGATCCACGCGATGTTCAGCAACACAGTGATGCTTTCGAATTTTGTTTTGCTGTTTGTTGCATTGGCAACTCAAAACTGGACAGTCACCGCAATCGCAGCAACGTCGCTCATCGCCAGCGGCATCATTTGCACACATTCGTACTTCTCAACGCGAAAGTGCGTCCGGCACAGTTTGAGTTTGCGAGGTGAAACGCTCCAACCAGCTATTTCCACTCGAGCACTCGGCATTTTCTCAATGATCGCGGTCGCTCATTTGGTCTATGGAATCTCTTGCCTGCGCACGTTGCTGCTGAAGCAAATTAAGTGGCGCGAAATCACTTATCAGTTGAACGGCAAAAGCAACATCAAACGCCTGAACTACGCACCGTTTATCGGCGAAGGCAAAAAGCAAACTGGCCAGTCAATTTAGTGGCGCCCAATTTTGCACAATATCGCGCAACGGATTCCATTCTTCAGCTAAACAAAATAAGCCGCACGTATCCGGAATCATGCACTGGCAGGCACGTCGTCAGTTTGTCTACTGCGGTCAAAATCGCGATGACAAAAATCGACGATGTACACAAGGATAAACATCGCGATCAGGCTTTCTTTTACTTCGCCGTCATCAATCTGAAGTATGGCCGGTGCGGTGATGTTAAAAAGATCATAGAACTTTTCGTGCAAGCTAATCAGTAAAACACATAGTGCGGCCGGCACACAGCGAATCCCTGGCAGGTATTGAGACAAAAATGCCGATTGCCCAGCTGGCGAAACGCTCGCGCTGTTCAAATCGTTTGCTTGGCCGGATGTTCGAAACCGCGTTATGATCGGGAGAAAAAAGCCGCCAACAATGATCCCAAGTGTTAAAAGTGTCCGTGGCACTTGGTCGAAAAGCGCAGACGTATTGTGAAGATTGGTTTCACTTTGGTCGTTGACTTCATTCCAAGCCTCTGGCGTTGACCAGTTAAAAAGATGTTGCCCCCAGCTAATTTCTTCGCCAAGAAAATAAATGCAGCCCAAGGAATGTAAAATTAACCAAACGGCGGTGAATTTCTTGAACTGCAGCGTATTGGAATTCGAATTTAGCCGAAGCAGCGGACGGAGCGTCACAATGAGCGCCACAGCCAGTAAAATTACTGTTATGTTTTCTACCGCGCCACTCTCTTTACCAAAATAAAATTCGGCACCATCAAATGCTGCGTGAAAGACAAAAGGCAAAACTAACAGGCTGACTGGTAACAGCACGTAAAAGCCAAAATTTTTCATTCTAGATTCTGAGATTCGGTTTCAAAGGAATTCCACTTAATGAAGAGCCCACCAAGGCTGACGTGAATTATATGCGAGACATCAATTGATGCGCCAATACCAGCTTGACCACAAACTTGGGGCGTTTCTTTAATGCTTTATTCAATTCGTCAATCACGAGAAACAAAAACGAAACGCCCGCCGAAAATGCTTAACGCATGCCCCGCAAATTACGCAATTAGAACCAACCAAGGACAACGGCCCCCGATAGTCCGCAACTGAATGTGAAACTTTTGTTTTCCCGATGAGTTACAATTGAACTTTGATCAACAACGTGGCGTTATTATTAGATAATGAACAGAGGTTTTAGAATGATTTTTCGATGGTTGCTACTTTGTTTTGCCGCCTTGTTTTTCGGCGTGACCTTCCCCCAAGATGGGGTAGCCCAAATTGACTTCGATTTTCCAGACGCCAAAGTCCCAGTGCTGAGAGTTGACGAGTATTACAGCGAAGCCAACAAACATCGGCGGCCAATGTTGACCGTCTATTCAGATGGCCGAGTCGTCCGACCGGTTTCTGACGTTGAGGCCGATGACTACGAGTTCACATTGAGCGAGGAAAAATTCAAAGAAGTCCTAAACGATATTTTTACGGTCAATGACTTTGCGACCATTTCCGATGAAGCGATCCTGGCTGAAGTTTCCTCCCCGCGCAGGGCAAAACGCCCGTCGCCCACTTCATTCAGAGTAACGACGAACAACTCAGAAGGTTCGCATGTTGTCGATTTTGGAAATACGTGGGTTCACAACCGCTTGGGACTGGGCAGAAAAAGGCATCCTGATGCGAAGCAGTTGCAACGATTCCTCAAAGTAGAAGAGGTTTGTCGCGAGCTATCCAATTTAGCGTTAGTCGGAGGCGAAGAGGCATTTCAGGATATAGTCAAAAAAGCCAACTCGAAATTTAAAGAGACTTACGAGGATGGTCCTGAGATCGGCGCCGCAAATCTTTTTAGCGTACGACAGAACAAGGAGGGGCTAGTCGTTATTCGATTCAGGGTCGCAAGAAAAGTCGTCGACCCTTATCCAGTATCCGTATGGATCACAAAATCGAAAGGCGAAGCAGAAGATCTTGTTGAAGTCAAAGTCGAAAAACCAATACAACTGCGAGATGTACCGTCTCGACCACAGCCAAAAAAGAAACCTGATGCATAGGTTTGGAAAATGCACTATTGCCAAAACGGCTCACATTTTGCAATTTGAATAAAGTGACAATCTCGCTGGTCCATTCCGCCACCAGCGCCGCATTAATACAAACCCGACGCGCAAGCGAGTGTGTCATCTCAAAACTTGAAACGAATTCAAACCCAGGAAAGAGACACACTCGCTTGCGCGTCGGGTTTGTATTGAAGATTTTGAGATGACACACTCGCTTGCCCGAGGCAAGCCCATGAACAACGACGAAAATCCGTATGCTGCGTTTGGCAAAGAGTTTTCGGTGACCAGCGCGGACTTTGCGGAATCTGATTCTTACCGTTGGGTTCGCAATGGGATTTATCTACTGATCATTGCCTATGCGCTCTTGTTTCCGTTGTCGATAGTTTTACCGATGGTGACCAAAGAACTAATCCCAGTCGACCTCGCTCCAACGATTATGGCTTTAGTCATTGGCGCTATGATCGTGGGCTTGCTCCTTCTGGTTGCCGGGTCACTACTGTTATTGTCAACGCCCAAGCAAAACGAAAAAAAGAAGATAAAGTGGTTCTTTTTGTGCTACGGAATCGTCATCGTTTCATTCTTCGTTTGGAAATTGGGCATTGGAGGCAATGCACCTCGCTTGATTCAAAAAATTGCCCAGGCATACGGTGTTTATTTTTTAATTGCGTACTTTGAGGTACTCGCCATCAATCAAGGAAGCGAGAAGCTTTACAAAACTGTTCGCAGCGTGAATTTCAGTTTCATCCTGATGCTTGTAATGCTGTTTGGTGCTTCGTTTATCGTGGGCGTTTTCAAACTACCGCAGCCAGTATTCTTGATCGCATTGATCGCCGTTGGTGCCTTCTTTGTTTTGTCTTGGATGCGAACGCTTTGGCTGGCCGCGGCAGTCACTCGTCATGACCATGTCTACGAAGAGTTGAATACGAGTAAATCGCCATCACTTACTTCAATTTTGAATCAGCGTCCTGTAAATACGCGGGAAGGCTTCGGATAAGACAAGATCCCAACCGGACGGGTGAGTCTTGAAGTCACCTATTCAGGATAGATATTCATTCTTGTCCGCTTTTTTCCGGCTCGCGACGGTCCTATTGGTTGCGAGCGAGTGCAAAACAGCTTAAAACTTTTGTTCAATTATCCACTTTGCTGCGAACAATTTGCGGCAGTTTTTTAGCTGAAATTTAGAAAAACAAACTATGTCGACCCCACCTTCGCTTCCGGTCGTAAATTCCGACAACGTAAAAAGTATTCTTGATCGAGCCATGGACGCTGGCGAAGGTTTACTTCGCTTGACTCCGACATGGGTTCCAAGAAGTTTTCTTCACCCCGGTAAAAGAATTCGGCTTCATCCGGATGACTACTACGCAATGGGAGCCGAGCGCGGTGGAATCGACGAACGTTGGTTTGCAAGCACCACTGAATGCGCTAACGAAAATCGGGAAGCTACAGAAGGGCTGAGCTTTTGTCGGTTTGAAGGCCAGGCGTTTTTGCTTCGCGATGCCGTCAATGAATCTGGACCGGCGGTGATCGGCAAGTCGATTTGGGACAAGTTCAAAAAGTGGCCTGTCTATTCAAAGTTCTTTGACAACATGGGGCCGATCCCTCATCACATGCATCAAAGCGCCGAAGATGCAGCACTCGTCGGCCAAGAAGGCAAACCTGAAAGTTATTACTTCCCGCCGCAATACAACAACTGCGACAACAATTTTCCGCACACGTTTATGGGATTGGAACCGGGTACGACCAAGGCCGAGCTTCGCAAGTGTTTGGAGAACTGGAGTAAAGGCGAAAACGGAATCCTTGATCTTTCCAAAGCTTATCGCCTCAAACGCGGAACGGGATGGCTGATCCCTCCAGGCGTTCTCCACGCTCCCGGTTCACTTTGTACTTACGAACCACAATGGGGCAGTGACGTATTTGGCATGTATCAAAACATCGTTGAAGGCCGCTACGTTCCATGGTCTTTGCTCGTCAAAGACATGCCACCTGAAAAACATCAGGACCTTGACTTTATTGTTGGCCAGCTCGACTGGGAAAAGAATGTTGATCCCAACTTCAAAGACAACAATTACCTCGAACCGATTGTCGCCGATTCAGGTGATGGTTGGTGCGACCGCTGGATCGTCTACGGAACCGTGGGCGGGCAACAGCTTTTCACGGCGCGTGAATTGACGATCGACCCTGGCGCTAAATGTGTCCTCAAAGACTCAGGCGCGAGCGGCTGGATCACCGTCCAAGGCAAAGGCCGGATGGGCAAACTCAACTTGCAAACGCCAGTCATCGTTCGTTATGGACAAACTACCGAAGACGAAGTTTTCATCTCACATCATGCCGCAACCAACGGTGTCGAGATTGAAAACACCGGTTCCGAACCGCTTGTCGGACTACGGTATTTTGGCCCTGACACATGGGACTCGCTTCCAGAAGTCGGCGATCACAAAAAGTAAAATTCGCTTGGTATTTCCCGTGCCGAATCAATAAACGCACAGGGACTCAGGCCGAGCTTTTCCACACAAAACAAATCACACACTTCAAATCAGGATTTTGAGATGACACAACCAAAACTTCATAACGCCATGTGGCCAGGACTTGTTGGCAAAGGCGACGGCGAAGGCCAGGAAGCTCCAATCAGCCTCGAAGCGATGCTGAACTTCACTGTCGCTGCAGAAGTCAACGGGCGAAAATTCGATGGCATTGATTACTTTCTTTTCCTGCCACACACCGATCCTGATGCCTCGACCGACGAACTGAAACGGACCGCCGATTTGATCCAGAGCAAAGGCCTCGCAGTTGGATCTTTGGTCGCCCCCGTTTGGCCGGGCACCGTTGGCGACAGCGCGATGGGTGACAAAGAATCGACCGATAAATTCTTGACCGCCGTTCGCAAAGCCTGCCACATTGCTAAAGTGTTTAACGAGCATGGCGTGCGAACATATGGCTGCATTCGAATCGATTCGGCTGAGTTCGGCGTCGACCAATGGCGAGAAGATCCCAAAGCCAACACATCCAAAATCGCGGCAACATTTAAAGAAGCCGCCAAGATCGCAGCTGACCACGGCGAACGCCTCGCGGCCGAAGGCGAAATCTGCTGGGCTGGCATGCACTCCTGGAAAGACATGCTGGACTTGCTCGAAGAAGTCGGCATGCCAGAGACGCTCGGATTCCAAGCCGACCTTGCCCACACCTATCTGTACTTGATGGGCTACAACGCACCCGAACATGCGTTGCTTCAACCGGGATATTCGCAAGACGAATTCTGGGCGGCATACAAAACGATGACGGACAAACTGCGGCCTTGGACGATTGACTTCCACGTTGCACAAAACGATGGCGAAGTCCACGGCGCCGGCGATCACGACAAAACCGGCAAGCACTGCCCAGCCGACGATCCAAATGGAAAACTGGATATCGTAAAGTGCTCAAAATACTGGCTTGAAGGCGCTGCCGACCGCGGCATCAAACACATCTGCTGGGACGGTTGCATGTTTCCTAACTCAATGTTGGAAACAGCGCAGACCTGGACAACGATCCTGGATTCAATGATCAAAGTCCAAGAAGCACACGGCTGGGCGTAAGCTTCATAGCATTAAACTTCAACAGCCTTGAACTGAATAGATCGACAACAAAACTGTTTGCCCTCGGTTCACGACCGCCAAGCAGTAATTCATAAACCAACAACGAACAGGGAAAACAAAATGGCGAAAAAGCCACTTAACATCGGAATGATCGGTTACGGATTCATGGGAAAAGCGCACACCAACGCTTACGCCACCGTGGGACGATTCTTTGAACTTGAACATCAACCGGTCCTCAAAGCAATTTGTGCTCGCAACGAAGAAGCCGCCCAAAAGTTCGCGGACAACTGGGGCTATGAATCGGTCGAAACCGATTGGCGAAAACTGATCGCTCGCGACGACATTGATGCCGTCGACATCTGCGTACCCAACAACTTGCACAAAGAAATTTCGATCGCGGCAGCCGAAGCCGGAAAAATGATCCTTTGCGAAAAACCGATCGCAATGAATGTTGCCGAAGGCGAAGAGATGTGCCAAGCCGTTGAAAAGGCCGGTGTGGCCAACATGGTTTGGTACAACTATCGCCGCGTCCCGGCCGTAACGCACGCGAAAAACATTATCGACAGTGGCAATCTCGGGCGAATTTTCCACTACCGGGCTAACTTTCTCCAGGACTGGACGATCTCCGAAGACGTCCCTCAAGGCGGAGCCGGCACATGGCGACTGGACGCAAAAGCTGCTGGATCTGGTGTGACGGGTGACTTGCTTGCCCACTGCATCGACACGGCAATTTGGCTAAACGGCGGCATGACTGAAGTCAGCGCGATGACCGAAACGTTTGTCAAAGAGCGAACGCATTCGGAGACTGGAGAAAAAGCCGCAGTCGAAATCGACGACGCCTGTGCGTTCCTGTCGCGATTCGAAAATGGCTCGCTCGGATTGTTCGAGTCGACTCGATACGCACGCGGCCACAAGGCACTTTACACCTTCGAGATCAACGGCGAGCACGCTTCGATTAAGTGGGATTTGCACGACCTCCACCGCTTGGAATATTTCGATCATCGAATTGAAGGCCCGATGCGCGGCTGGCGTAGCATTCACGTTTCTGACGGCGATCATCCTTACATGGGCAACTGGTGGGTTCCAGGATTGAACATCGGCTACGAGCACAGCTTCGTCCATCAAGTCGGCGACTTCATCAAAGGCCTTGAGTCTGGAACACCAGCCGGCCCAACGTTCCGCGACGCCTTGGAGACGCAAAAGATCTGCGATGCAGTTCTAAAAAGCGGTGCATCAAGACAGTGGGAAACGGTCTAAGAACGATTCGTTAGTTTTGAAGTTGCGTTCGTGGACATTGCGACAGAATGATTAAGCAACCTCTCCCAAAAACCTTGATGATCGTCTTTGGCTTGCTCTCACTTGCTATTCTCGCGTTAGCATTTTGGGTACGCTCGAATTTCGTCACCGTAGACTATGCAAACAGAATCGCCGTTGGCACGACGAGGGCCCAAGTAAAACGCATTCTAGGAAATCCACATTCAACTTCTGGCTCAAACACTTGGCTGTACAACGTGATTGGAAAAACCAGCATTTACCCGATGTGGGTCGAATTCGATTCCAATGGAATCGCGATCGACGTCGGTTTTCAATAGCTACATCCTTAACAGATAAGCTGCCCCAACTTGCTGACGGATAACGGGTAACACCGATTCTTGGTCGATATCTGCAATCGTTGCATCAGGCTCAGATTTAGTAGTATCGTCGATTAGTGAATAAAGATCTTTTGAAGGCTTCTTTTGTATCAGCATCAAAACGGCTAGTACATAGATTAATTCATTTTGTACGATCTTTAAAGATAGAAAACGTCAGGTTGGACATTCCTGTCCGACAGTCGCGAAGCAAACAAGACGAACAGGAATGTCCATCCTACAAAACCTGGTACTCCGAAGCGTTAGCGAGGAACAGTGAAAACCCGAAGCGTTAGCGAGGGAATGAATTTGGCAATCGTTGCACTTCAGATTTGAATTCACCACCGGTAGAACAAGCTTGGCAAAAAACGCAATCATAATCGGAGCCTCAAGCGGAATTGGAGCCGCTCTTGCGCGAGATTTGGCAGCAAGTGGTTATTCTCTCGGCTTGGCAGCTCGCAGGACGAAATTGCTTGACGAATTGTCAAATGCTCTTCCAACCAATTCGCTGGTACGGCAAATTGACATTTCCCAAGCCGTCGATGCGATGCATCAATTCAAGGCGATTGCAGAGGAACTCGGGCACATTGATTTGGTGATTATTTCGTCAGGAACTGGTCACGAGAATCAGGAACTCGCTTGGCCTCCTGAAGAAGAGACGATTGCTACAAACGTGATGGGATTCGCAGCTATTGCAAATGCGGCCACAGAAATTTTTGTTCGGCAGGGTAGTGGTACTCTGGTTGGCATTTCGTCGATTGCAGCAATACGTGGCAATGGCGGCGCACCTGCCTATGGTGCATCCAAGGCATTCGTATCCAATTATTTGGCATCCCTTCGTCACAAATTCGCTAAACTTGGATCTCGTGTGGTCGTATTAGAAGTGCAGCCTGGTTTTGTGGACACAGCAATGGCCAAAGGCGAGGGATTGTTTTGGGTCGCTTCGCCTGAAAAAGCTGCTCGACAAATAGTTCGCGCGATCAACCTTCGCAAGACGCATGTGTATGTTACTCGTCGCTGGCGTCTGATTGCATGGCTATTGCGATGGATGCCGAACTGGATCTACAACCGAATGTAATTGGATTGCAATGTGATGCGCGGAAAGCCAGGCCCCGCGCGTGGTTTTGAAGTTGATGTTCAATCGTTCCGGTTCGGTGGTGCTTTTGAACGGTGTATAAACCGATCGACTCATAGGTCGGTGCACAACGGGACGTTTAAGCTCTAAATCGCATGAGCTTTGAGTTCTTCCAACGACGCGAATTCAATCGATGACATATGGGTCGCCTCAAGTTTGACCTTTGGCGCACAACCTGCGTCGAATGCTTCCTTCCATCGCGTCACGCAGAGGCACCACTGATCGCCTGGCTGGAGGCCGGGGAATTCATATTCGGGAACCGGCGTTGAAAGATCGTTGCCGGCTTGTTTGCTGAACGTCAAAAACTCTTCCGTCATTACGGCGCAAACAATGTGTAAGCCAAGGTCGCTGAGGCCCGTTCGGCAATATCCGTCTCGATAAAAACCAGTCATCGGAGACGTGCAGCAAAGTTCCAGTTCGGTGCCAAGTACGTTTTTGGGAAGTGCCATAACAGAAAGTCGTTTTCAGATAATTTGGTAGGTAAAAAATGGTTGGGGAAAAGGTCAACAAAAATAAAGGAAAGTCTCTCCGGGCGAAAGAGAGCTACGACTATAGAAACTCAATGGCGAACTGTGATGAATTAAAGTGTTTCTGGTTCGCGATTACGATTCCCGCCGCGGAAGTGCTTCCAGTTGCTCTCTGAGCTTCGCGATCGTCACGGTTTCACTCATCGAATTCGCCTTACTTGAAGCGTCATGAATTCGGTGCGGATCGAGGTGCTTTTGAACTTCATTTTCCAACGCCGCCAACCACGCTGGCAAGTCGACGCCTACGCCCATTGTCGAACGCGAAAATGCTTGGGCTTCATGGTGAAGCAATTCAAACACCCGTGATGATTTTCGTGAAATCGGATCCTTCATCGCAGGACCGACTAATGCTTTAAGCCGGTCGATTTGCATTTGATGACCAAACCGGCCTTCAAGCCGACGGGCGACCGATGACATGCGAATGGAATACTTGCTTCGCAGTTTTTCGAGCATCGTGAGATACTTTTCTGCTTCCGGGCCGACGCGTTCGGTCAATGAACGGCGCCACATTCGGGCAACACCGTTTTCTTGATCGTTGACAAGGATTCGGTGTGCCCAAACAACCGGCTTTAAGTTCCAACAAACGCGATCGTAACGACTTCTTAGCCGCAGGAAATCGAGGAACATGTAAAGCGAATCACCGCTGTCCGATTGCGTTGTCGTAGTGTTGTAGTCGCGATACTCATTGTAATTCTCGATGACGCTTTCAAGAATCACCGTCAGGTAGCGAACAGCTTTTTTCTCAGGAAGCACATGGCCAAGTTCATCAAACAGACGGTGGTCGGCCCGCGTGGTGGACTGCTGCATCTGAGGAAGCCAACGGTCGACGCCCTGGTGAAGGATCGCGCGAATATTCGAAAGGTGCAAGAACTGCTGGGTAAACAATCCACTGCCATAGTTTTGAATGAATTCGACTATCTGTTCCCATGATTTTTTATCGTGGACTTTCTCCAACACACTTAGTCGGAGTGTCTTGCTATGCTCAAGCCATTGCATCAACATGGACTCGGTCAACATCTCGATACAGTCAAAGAGAACCGTTTGGCCTTCTTCTTTGATTTCCTGTGCTGACAAAGTGCCTTCTTTTTCGCGCTGATCTTTAAGCTGCGAAGTTGCCTGAACCAGGACGTGCACCATCGCGATGTAGGCGACTTCGAAAATTTCGTCGAACTCGGTGACTGCTCCGCGTCCAATTGGATTATTGCGTTCCATCGCAAGCGCAGTCCGTGTCAGTTCGTGCGTTTCAACAAACAACCCGATCGACGGCATTCTTCTTAGCAAATCCAGGATCGCGGTTTGGACAACACGAGCTTGAACGATCGCCGCCGGGTCACCTCCTTTGGAGAGTGGCACATACAGCAGTGATTGATTGTGAAGGTATTCCGTCACGGCAGGAAAGTGCTTGACGACCAGCTGAGGGTTTTGCAAAAGCAATGCGGCGTAAACGCAAACAACGGGAGCGCCGCCGTTGACGTATCTTGTAACCGACGCACTGAAAGATGACTCTTCTTCCAATCGGCTTTCACGCAAAATGTGTTCGACGGCTTGGACAACGGCCACCAACATTCGAATCGCATTTTCTGTTTCGATACAGGTTGCAATTGCCTGCTCGAGCAATGAATCTTTGAGAAGTCGTTGCTGGTCGTAAAACAACATCGCTTCGTGGTCCGAGCCTGTCGCCGAAAGTGGATGGCGGTTGATCGCATCCAGCAGCTCAAGCAGTTTTTCGCGATTTCGCGAGGCTTGGCCAACCCAGCCTTCGATAATGTCTTTGCGATTCTTCAGACGTTCGCGAACGGTGTCGGTAAGATCTTTTTCTTCCTTTACGACCGGAAGCGGGATGGTTGCGGCGACTTCCCAATATTCGGCAATGGTTGTCAGAAACTCCAGTCGATCCATCACACGATCGACTTCGCCCTCGAGTGCATCATCGGAAGAAAGGCTGCCGTCAAAGACTTCGCCTTCGAATCCGTCATCAGCAGTGTCGTTAAAAACTACATTGTCGTAAGCAGCGTCGTAAAGACCTTTGTCGCCGTTTTCTTCGCCATAATCTTCGTCGAATCCATCGCCATCATCGGCTTCGCTGTCTTCTAAAATTTCAGAGCGTTTCTCTTTCCGATTCAAATCGAATGTGGGTACTTCCCAATAGCGATCTGCGTTGGCTTCGAGAAAGTCATAGAACTTGCGAATACGATTCCAAACATCTTCGGGGGCAGGCTGATCGGTATCGTTTTCCGCATGGTCAACATACGTGTCGAGAAGTTTTTTCTGATCGGTGATCCAGCGGAAAACAGAACTGTGGAATGAACTGTCGCCATGTTGAAGCAGTATAAATTCGGCTTGGCTCATCCAGTGGACCAAGATTGCCATCGACGTTTTGTAGTCCGCACGTTGCATTAGTGCATCGACAACCAACGCGTAGGCTTTGGGGGAGTCAAAAAGCTCGGCGTGCTGCGCCCAGAACTCGATGTCGCCCGCCTCGGAACCGCCTTTGTGCCAGAGGCCGAGGGCTTCAGCGACCAGTTCGGCGGCTTGGAAAATGTCATCGGCATCCACCGCATCGACGGCCATGACTTCGTGGGCCGCGTACTTCCTCCACCACTCAACGATCGACAAAAACTCTTTGCGAATCGCGACGCAAGTTTCTTTGTGATCGCTCGCAGCGGCTTCACTCCAAAGCCGTGAGCAGTGAGCGAAAATGCGTTCCATTACGTCAACTAAATCAAAAACGCGATGGTCACGGACAGAGTTTTCGACGGCGGGAAACAGACTGTAGTTCGCGTCGAATCCAATGATGTTCCACGGATCGACGATCGCGCCGCAGTGGATGCCACGCTTGAGTCGGGCCATGATTTTTGGGACTGCGGCAAACGCTTCATCGAGATCGCCGCGTTTAGTGGCTTCTGAGGCAGCACTGAGCAGGCAATCGATCTGACAGTTGATTCGTGCGGCAGCGACGGGAACAATTTTTGACTGCTCTTCGGCTTCCGCTGGATAGCCCATTCTGGCAAAAATCGAAGCCAAACGGCAATTCACTAATTGAGACGCGCGTCGCTGGGCAAGCTGTGCGTTGAGGTCTTGGCGAACGGCTCCAAATGGCTGGTGCTTGGTGGCGGCTTCGCGGATCAATCGATCTCGATGTGCGGCAGGCAAGCGGTTGAGCAAGTCGGCGTAGAACTGGTCGCGATAACCAGCGATCGTTGGAAGCAACTTTCCCAGCGTCGTATTTGAGTCGTAGGTTCCAGGTCCGGCGCCAGAAATTCCTGAGCCCATCAGCATCGTGCCAGCCATGACGGCCGCGGCTTCGTACAATGCTTCGTCAAAGTCAATTGGATTCTCAGGATCAGCCGCGCTCGATTCGGCTCGACTACTCAAAGCATCAATCGTGACCTGATGAACGATGAAGCGTCGAAAGAAACCGGAGCCATCAATTTGCTGCGAATCCCATTCACCAAAGTGATGGTTGGGTCGCTGATTAATTGGATGGTCGAAATCGAAAGCCCGCGGGTCGATCGCCAGTTCGCTTAATCTATCTGTATCGAAATGGGCGGCCCGGAGAATGTGAGGATCCGTTTCGCGCAAAATCTCAATCGCCTGGTGAGTGATGTCATGGTATCGCCCGACTGCCACACCGCCATCGGCAACGTAAATTGGAACTGGACGAATCCACTCGTGAAGATACGGCTCAATCTTCTGCGACTCCAGCGTTGCCACTGGGCGGTGACCGAGGTAATCGTTAAGCAAACGCAAGGAGTCGGCAACAATCTGATCGACTTCGTTCCAGTCGTTCGATCCACGTTCGCCAACGGTTACAGACAGAACTGCTTCCATCGCGCGGCACACAAAAAATGAATTGAATAGAAACTCAGCAGATTGATGAAAAAGTAAATCCCGGTGATGTTTTCGATAGGTGGGCAGCAAACTGCCAAACGTGATCTCCAAAACGGCTTTGCATTGCGTTGCTTCTCGAAAAGTCGGATTCTCTGCGTGGACTTTTTCAAGCCGAGCGGTCAAAACTTTTCCGACTTGCCGGGCGATGACATGCTCGTTGGCTTCGCATAGCGAATTGACTTTGGCGGACTTACCCGGCCGTGACGTTGAAGGCTTTTTCGAACTACCCGCTGACTCGCGTTGGGTTTCGGCCAGATGGGAAAACAACAAATTAATGTTGGTGAAGAATTTCGGGTCGTGGTTACCCGACGAAAAATTGAGGTAACCAAGCACTTGATCCTGGATCACGTCGATCGGCTGCTCAGGCTTTGGCGATCCCATCAGATTTCGCTCTCCACGATCGACAAAAGATAGTGTTGATAGATTTAAAGGTGCGATGGTTGGTAGAGAAATTTCCCACAAAGCATTTGATCTACCGTTCCCATTTGAATTACCAGCCATCGTAAAAATGGACTAGCAAATGGTCTAGCCTTGATTGGCTGATCGGCCGATTTTGCAATCGTTTTTAATTGAGCGGAGGTGAGATTTCACGCAATCAGAACTTACATCTTGCCTGTATAACCAACTAGCGTGTCGACGCGGTAAAAGAATCGTGGCATAGGGGTGGCACCGGTGAGGGGCCAGCACCGCGATTTAAGGCTTGTATAGCCGAGGAGAATCGGATATTTCGGGTTATTTCGATGGATCTTTTCAATGAACGAGTGATACTGGACTACCGCCAAAAATGACCTTCAAATTCTTTTTTGGCTGATAGAATAGAGGGAAGCAAATTAATAGGATCTGGAGCGAGAAGAATGAGATTTTCGACTGTCAAACTTACCCTCTTTATCGCAGCCGTATTCCTTTCGGTCAGCGTTGGGTCGGCGATAGCTTTTGATGAGGTAGCTTCTGATGCAGTTATCCATCGAGCTGGACTGAAAGTTGATTGGTCTACCCACTCGGGTGCCAGTGGCCGAGGTAGATTGGTTGACTGGCACTTGACCGTCAACGAAGACAAACCGACGACTTACTTCACGATCACGGCAACGTCTCCCGGCACAAGAACTTACCGAGAGAGTTTCTCCGAACATAAGATCAGCCCTTTCGGCGTCCCGTTTGGAGTAGACGACGCTGTTGAGTATTGCGGTGATCGAAAAGAAGTAATTCTTGCCGAGTATGCCAATGACGGTATCTCTGACGTCGAAGTAAAGATCGATCAATACACGCTTCCTGAGTCCACAATTTATACATTGACTGATGCTGGTTTGATCAAGTCGATCAATGCCGACTCTGGAAAAGTAAACTGGTCGGTGCAAGTTGGCAGGTCTCGTTTACAAAGCGTTGGGATTGGTGCCAACAATGATTATGTCGCTGTCATTAATGGCTCGACGGTTTACTGTCTGGAATCCGCTTCTGGAAAAACGCTGTGGTCACGACCGTGTCGCGACGGCGTAAGTGCGTCTCCAGCGGTTTCTCAAGAATCGGTCTTCGTACCGCTTATCTCAGGACGGGTAGAAAAATTTGACATCAAAAACAAAGGTGTTAATTCAAGTGCCTATGTTTCGACAGGGATTGGAACGACCCGCCCTTTGATTATGGAAAAAGCAATCGCTTGGGCAACCAACCGCGGTGACTTGAATGTTGCTGGAAGGTTTGGATCACGTGCAGTTGGATACCAGCTTCGTACTGACCAATCAATCGTTGCACCACCGACATTCAAAGACGAAATGATATTCGCAACGTCGCTTGATGGTTTCATTTATGGCTTGGATGCTGAACGTGGCAGCATTAAGTGGCAAATTTCTACTGGTCGAAGCATTTCCCAATCACCGCTTCCGCTTCGCAATTTTGTATTTGCGATCAACGACAACAAAGAGCTTTACAAAGTAGATGCAAAAACGGGTAACGAAGCTCCGGGCTGGGAAACTCCAAAACCAAACATGGAACGTTTCCTTGGAGCTGGCAAAGAGAACCTTTATATCCTTGACGCCACAGGGCGGCTGCAAGTGCTGAGTCAGAATACTGGCCAAACACTGAGTAGCGTTTCATTTGGTACGGTCGGCAAAATTCTCCCGAACACTTTGAGTGATCGCCTCTATGTTGCTACCCGACGTGGGATGATTTTGAGTGTTCGAGAAACCTCCAGCACCATTCCTTATTATCACTCCAAGGAATACGTTGCCCCAGTTGAAACTTCTCCCATGAAAGCAGCAATGGAAAACAAGGCAGTCAAGCCTGAAATGCAAAAGACGGATTTGGATGATCCGTTCCGGGTAAAGGGGGGATCTGACGATGGCTTTGACGAAAACGATCCTTTCAAGCTAAAAAACAAAGACCAAGGTAAAGACGGCTTTGATGAAAACGATCCATTCAAGCTGAAAAACAAAGGCGGCGTCAATGAAGACGATCCTTTCAAGCAGCAACCTGAGCAAGGCGACCCATTTGGTGGAACGTCAAGCGATAACGATCCGTTTTCAGGCACATAATTAATTAACAGTGATTTCGAATCTTACAGCGGCAACAAATTTTGTTGCCGCTTTTTTTTTGCTTTTTCGTGTCGCGATTGGCAACAACCGTAGCCGGAGTTGCCAAGATTTGGGAATTCTCAAACCGTAGCCGATGTCGCCAGACCAGCGTTTTCAACATGCAAGATTTTGTTAGCATCTTTAGTGTTTG
>CAYUWY010000034.1:33516-78143 GCA_964448575.1 uncultured Pirellulaceae bacterium | reverse complement strand
TGGAGAGCCTTTTTAAATTTTGTAAACTTTATGTTTCAAACCTATCAATGCACGCAAAGCCGGACTTGCGCGTGGTTTTGAAATGAATGATCGCTGGTTCTGGCTCGGTGATCGCTGACGTTAACCCCGCTTACTTATACTTATGGCGAAACATAAATTGAAATCTGACGTCAAGAAAGTGTTCGATTCCTATCCGAGAGACCGCCGGGCTTCAATGCTCACAATTAGAGAATTGATCTTTGACGTTGCTGCATCGATTGAATGCGTTGGCGAACTTGAAGAAACACTTAAATGGGGCGAACCGGCATATTTGACCACAGAGAGCAAAACAGGAACCACGATCCGAATCGACTGGAAACCAAAAAATCCTGATGTATATGGGGTCTATGTGAGCTGCCAGACGGATCTGGTGGGTCGGTTTCGAAGTGAGTTTTCCGACACTTTGCAATTCGACGGCAATCGGGCCATATTGATTCCTGTTGCGGAACCGCTTCCGATTGAGCAACTGTCGAAGTGTATCGCTACAGCATTGACATACCATCGAGATAAGAAAAAAACACAATAGGACCTTAGGGCTCAGCCAGCTTAAGGCGTGTGAATTCACAACGTCATCTAACAAGGTGATGCATGCCAATCCGTCAAAACCCTGGCGGGGGCAGGTGTCTTTCGTGGTTCCAAAGTTGTTGGGAGAATTGCCGTTATTAAAACCGTGTCTGACATCGCGACTGGCTATACTGTAATGGGGTCAGATATTCGCGAAGGCGATGCTGTTAGACTGGTCGAGTAGGTTGCAGATAACAAAATGATGCACGCGAATCTGGACTTGCGTGTTTTTGAAGTGTGATGATCAATCGTTCCAACTCCGTATTCACTGACGTTACCTCGCTTCGACAAGCCATTGAAAAATCTCAGCCCGAAAAAATGGAACATTATTACTTGGGCAGGGCTCGCATTCTGGGCGTTCATCGGATTTGGAAACAACATTCCTTTCTCTTATCGTGCCGAACTTCCCGCCGAGGTCGTGACTACACTTTCCGATGGACAACGTGTTGCAATCTATGACGTGAGTTCAGAGATTGGGTTTCCCTTCGCTTACCAAATGGAGTGGACTCCAGCAAAGAGTTTAAAGAAAAAAATATCCTGGTTTCCGTTTTGGCTAGCCGTAAACCTAATTCTCGTGACGATTGCATTAGCTGGAGTTGCCGTGACGGTCCAAACACTTCTCCCCAGGTTTTCCATACGCGCCTTCGCTTTTTTCACAATAGGTGCCTCGCTGGTTGTTTTTGCAGGAATAAAGGTATTCTCGTTTAATTCAACGCTTGCCGAGGGACTTTACATCTACTCGCTCTATTTTGCACCGGCCATTATAGGCATTGTGATCGCTCGTAACGCCTGGCTTAAGAACAGGCCCCAAGTCGCGCGATAACAATGGGTTGACCTACAAAAAAGGTCTACGACACTTCATCACGATCGACGAAATCGCCAGTATGTTCTGCGGATGGCAGTTCGAGTTCGTCGATCAGTCGCTTGGCGATGATGCGGTGCACCTGTTCGCGTGACATCTCAGATTCAGCAGCAATTGCATCGGACACATGTGCGGCAAAGTCGGCTAGTAGAATTCCCCAAGCCTCCGGAGTTTCGGCCCAGATTGTTGGGAACAGGGAGCATTGCAGTTTGTTGTCAATAATCCATCCGCGCGCAACCTCTACGGCTTGGTCAGCGCTCTGAGCATCGGGTGGAATCGGAAGTTCTCGCACGATTTATGTCGCCAACGGAAGGCCTTTGCGACACGGCTTCGCAACCAAAACCAATTGGTGTCGCAACACAGACAGCTTACCAAAAAGAATCTGCGGTGCCAAAGAAGTGGTGTCGGTACGTGGCGGCGTTCGGAAGAAAGATTTGAAACGCAGAGACGCTGAGAGCGCAGAGAAAGTAATTGAGTCAGAACTCTGCGTTCTTGCGTGTCTGCGTTTCGATCCTTTAAGAACTGATTAGCGTTGGATGTTAAATAAAAAACGATTCCAAAGGCTTGGCACCTCTGAAGACCATTCCGCACAGGACACGGAACAACAAACGCTACTCTGAACCGTTGCCGTCTCGTTTGGATTCGATCACACTTAAAATCGAACCAAGAATTTCGCGGTAAGCCTTTGTCTCATTTTGACTGGCATTGTACCGATCGTATTGCTGCCGAATCTCTTTTGTAGTCAGTAGCGTGCCGCTTGTTTTTACTGACTGAGCAAACGCGTCAACGACTTTTTGCAGTTCGTCATTCTCAACAAACGATCCACTTTGACTGGCAAAGTTCACCAGTTCTCGCTGGGCCGTTGGGGTTCCGAGGTTTGCCAAAATCAGGCTTGCATCTGCAGAGAAGCCAGGAATGTACAGCAATCGAGCCAACTGCTCTTGTTCGCTTCCCAAGTTGTAAAACGAATAAGCGTCCCGGTCGCTAGAGATTTTTGCCAGCCAACTCACTGCACCGGCCGCATGCCGTCGACGGTCGAAGTTCGATAACTTCCATGGCTTGGCTTTTTCATTCAAGCGTACGATGTGCGAAGCCACCAATTCCGGGTCCGACGAAAATGGAATGACAGCGAACCGTGGATCGTCTCCCATTCGTATTTTGACTCGACGACTTTGGTTGGGATCGCGATAAAGCAGGGCGATTGGCAGCCGTCGTGTGCGCCAGTCGCTTCGTAACTGCTGAATCAACTCACCGTAGTATGGCTTGTTCAGCGTATCGGTGACGATCAACATGTCGATATCTGGATTGCGAGTTGCAGCATTAAAGAATTCACGACCTGTGGTAACAGACTGCCCAAAAACGCCGGCCGAACTAAGCGCCGCCGCATACGTTTGGCCAATGCCTTCTCTAACATGTCCGACCAAACCCGCAGGTCGATTTTCGCTTTGGCCAAGATAAACCGCCAAGGAAACTACGTAGCTACTTCCAGGATAGGCTTGCTGCGGGTCAATGTTGTTGATCGCTTGCAATGCGGCAAACTGCAAATAGCGGTCGCCAAACAAGATCGCTTCGACTAGCGTTCTTGGTTTAGTTGAAGTTCCCATCAGTAAATCTGCTGAACCGATTTTCCCCAACACTTCACAGCAGCCAACGGCGGCAGGGACTAGCTCCATTTCCATGGCATATTGGAGAGTATTTTCGACATCGTTGGCGTCGACTTTTAGTGATGCAACGATCGAATCAACGTCCAGTTTCCGGCTGGGTCCAGCCAGGCGTTTTGCTGCTTCGAATTGAGTCAGCAAATACAATTCGCGGTTACGTTGTAGATCGGGACGTATCTCATACAGATCCGCAGCACGCCGTGAAGCAACAATTCGTAAGGCGGTTTCTGAAGGTACGGTTGCTGAAACCATTCTTTTTGTGTTGGCGTTGAAATTCCAAATCGTAACATTGCCCAAGACAGCACCGGGATAGAACCGCTCGCCCAGTAAGTATTCTTTTGAGCGATCATACAATCTTTGTTCGATGTAGCCAGGATCGGCCGGATACCTATTCTTCGTCAACGCATCCAGCGCAATGCGTCGCGAGTACTCTGGCACTTTTGGTGAAAGGTATGCCCGCATCATGACGTCAAGCGACTCAGGTGTTTTGAAGTTCGCAAGTGCACGCATGGCTTCGACTTGAACCCGTGGATCAGACGCACGCGCCGCACCGAGCAATGGCCCTTGTGCGTTGCTGTCGATCGCTTGCAAAGCTCCCCGAATTCCTGGAAATTCGCTTTTGCGATTCTGGTCGGCAAACACGTTGATCAACTCGGCAACTGCTGGTTCGCCTAATCGTCTTAGTTTTCGAAACGCTTCGGAACGAACAGAAATGTCGTCGTTGTTGAGGACTTTGATGAGCTCGCTAATTCGCGCCGGCGTCAAAGAAACTTTTCGTGCGGCACGTAAAACTCTGGTCCCCAACCGCTTACCTTCGGGCTGCACGAGTGGGCGATTACTAACATCAATGAACAAGTTGGAACCGAACGATTGCTGCAACTCGAACAACTGTTCTTCATTGAGATTCAGTTTCTCAATTTCAGAAAGATAATACCTCGCATCCCAGAACTGCTCGATGTCCAACATGATCTGAGTAGCGCGAGCCAACTCAAATGCAGTCGTTGGGTTGGATTCTTGAATGGTCTTCAATAACAGAAGATTGGAATCGGATAGCGGATGGCTCCCGTCGGTTACGGTAGGAGCCAGCTCATTGGGAACGATATTGTTGTCTTCGTCTCGCACCACGACGTTTCCATACACGTCGCGTTCGACTTGTTTCGGCTGTTCTTCTTGCGCGAAACAGGCGGTAGCCGAAAGGTTGAAAATCGAATCGCCAAAATTGCTCCCTATCGCTACGACGAACACCACCGCGGATAGCCACAATCGGCTTTGGGCTGCGAAGTGTGAGTGGGAACGGGGAGTGGAATTCGGTCTGTACGTGTACATGAATTTTTTGTCGTCTCTGGCAAGCATCATTCGACAGGCTTTGATCAATTGAGATGATCCTGACGATTGTAATTAACGTATTAGGCAATGCAGGCGGATCGACAAAGTGACGGGCAAAAACCCGAAAAAGAATCCCTTCTTGCCTGTTTAGTTGACCAATCTCGGTTCAAGTCAGGCTTTTAGACGTTTTTTCCACACTGCGACCTGTTCGGCGACTTTGGACGGTGCGGTTGAGCCCTCACTTTGAAATGCTTTAACTGCATTCTCAACACCTAATACATCATAGACAGACGCATCCAAAGTCGGGTCAGAAGATTTAAATTCTTCCAGAGAAAGCTCGGCCAGAGTAACGGATTTTTGGGTTGCTTTGCGTACCAGATCCCCGATTAGATGGTGGGCCTTCCGTTGAGGGGTTCCACGTTTGATCAAATACTCCATCAAAGTCGTCGCATCGAGAAATCCGCGATCCAAACGAGAACCAATCGATTCCCGATTCAATTCTGCTCCCGCGACCAACGGAGCCGCCAACTCCAGACAAGACTCGACGGTATCAAACGCGTTAAACAAAGGCGGTTTGTCTTCTTGAAGGTCTCGGTTGTAGGCCAAGGGCAAACCCTTTGTCAGAACCAATAGCGTTTGCAGGCTGCCGATCACACGAGCCGATTTACCGCGTGTCAGTTCAAGCACATCCGGGTTAATTTTTTGAGGCATGATCGAACTGCCGGTACAAAACGCGTGGGGCAATTTGATAAAGTCGAATTCGGAAGTCGCCCAGAGAATCCACTCTTCGGCCCAACTGCTTAAATGGATCCCAATCGTGGTCAAACAAAACACGGTTTCCAAAACGAAATCGCGATCACTTGACGAATCAATACTGTTAGCGACGATGCCGTCAAACCCCAATCGCTTGGCAACGTTGGCTCGATCAATTGGTAGCGTTGTTCCAGCAAGCGCTGCCGTTCCGAGACTGCTTAAGTTCAACCGCTTGCGCGCATCGGCAAGCCGTTCTCGATCGCGCTGAAATTTTTCGCAGTAAGCCAACCAGACATGATTCGCGAGAACGGGCTGGGCACGCTGCAAATGCGTATAAGCCGGAACAATCACGCCCAGGTCCTGCTCGCATCGCCCCACAAATGCTTTTTGCAATCCTTTCAGCAGCACGTCGACCCGGTCAATTGAATCGCGCACCCATAGCCGCAGGTCCGTTGCGACTTGATCATTGCGACTGCGACCGGTGTGGAGTTTTCGCCCCGTGTCTCCAATCCGATCAATCAAAGCCTGCTCAATATTCATGTGAATATCTTCCAGCTCTTCGCGGATTGGAAAGGTTCCCGATTCAAGTTCGTCCTGGATCTCCGTTAGATGCTTTTCAATTTCTCCGCACTCTTGAGGCGTCAGAATTTTTTGATCAGCCAACATTCGAGCGTGCGCGATACTACCTGCGATGTCGTGCTGGTAAAGCCGTTGGTCAAAACTGATACTTTCGGTGAATCGCTCAACACGTTTGTCCACCGCTGATTCAAAGGCACCGCTTCGACTGGGACTGCTCTGGTCGGACAAACTTCACCTCGTTGCTTGCTAAAAATCGCCCATTGCGGACATGAAAAAGACATCTGTAAAGAGTCAGAAAACCGAAATTTCGTTCTCTCAGATTTTGCTAAAACGAATATCAAGATCGGAATTATTGTTGGTCGTGGCATCGTAAGCATCGACGAAAACAGTGTCAAACCGCCCATTCAACGTTTTGATTCCACTTAAGACTGCAATCAATGACTTGCCTGAATAAATTTGCATTAACGCAAGCTCCATAATTGGCTAGACTCAAGTGTGACAACACTTTTATTTCAATTGTAAGCGTCTGACAAAGTTGACCCAAAATGAAAATTTCAACAACAATCCTAATCGCGTCTTTCGCATTGGTTGCACCATCATTTGCAGTTCCGGTTTTTGCAATCCAAACGAGTAACGCAACACAAGAGACCACCGAACAAGCATCGACAGGTACAGACGAAAATGCCAGTGAGTCGGACTGGGTTAAAGTGGAACCTTCAAACGCGCGGGCCTCGATTGAGATGCCGGTCAAACCGCGTTTTGTTCAACGGACTTTTACACCAGTCAAAGACCAACCGCCGATCACGGTCAATTTGCACATTGGATCGGTCAAAGGAACGGCCACCACAATGGTGTTTGGCTATAACGACTTGGCCACCAAACCAAAAACCGAAGATGAAATCTCCAAAGTATTAGATGGAGCGGTTCGTGGCAGCGTTACCAATGTGCTGGGACAGCTTCAAAGCGATCCCATTAAAATCACATACGGTAAACACTTGGGCAGGCAGTTCGTTTACGCTTGCCTTCAATCCGATCAAAAATTCATTTGCACTTCAAGAGTTTTTGTCGTTGACGATCGTCAGTACCAAATCACAGCGGTCATGGGCGACAAAGTTTTTGATGAAATCATAGCCGCTCGTTTCCTTAACTCATTCCGCTTGGAAAAGCCAAAAGAGGAAACAGATAAAGCGACAGATGGTTCGCAGACAAAAGCGAACGCAAGCGAAACCAGTAAGTAGGTACGCCTCGCTTACGCAGCGGGTTTCCAGGAATGAAACCGACGGTTAGCGAGACCTAAGAGTCCATCGCGTCAGCGAGAAACTGGGAACCGAAGCGTCAGCGAAGAATTGGAAACCCGACGCGTAAGCGAGGGACCGAGAATTGGAAACCCGACGCGTAAGCGAGGGACCGAAACAACTTCACAAAACCATCCACCACAAAAAAAAGCCGCTGGCCATAACGGCACAGCGGCTTTAATTTTTGTAATCGCTTGAAGTTGAATTCGACTTAGAAATCCGCTCCGCCATCACCACCACCACGACGGCCACCTCGTCCTCCTCGGTCACCACCACGTCCACCTCGACCGCCGCCATCAGCACCACCGCGGCCACCTCGATCAGCACCACCACGACCACCTCGGTCTGCGCCGCGGCGTTGTTGAGTTGGCATTTCGAAATCTTCTCCCTTTAATTCCTCGTACTTCTTTTTTTGCTTGCTGGTAAGCACTTCGTCCAAAATCTTTTGAGTCTCTTCCTTACGACGCTCCGCAGTTTCTTTTGCAATCATTTGTTCCATTTCGGTGACCTTCTCACGCATTTCAGCTTGTTGTTCTTCGGTGATTTCAAGCATCTGAATGAATGTTCGGCTGCGAACTCCTTGGCGAGCGGCGTTTTGAAACTTGATTTCTTCAAGCCGTTCCATTTGGTGAGCAAGCAAGATACCTTCGAGCCATTCTTTTGTACTGGCTTCTTGTTCTTCGCGCATTTCTTGGAATGCTTCGGTGCGCTCTTCTCTGTCCATGTCACGCAACTTTTCGAACATTTCCTGTCGATCCATCTGGTTTGGATTTCCTTCTTTAATACTTTCGATCTGGTCGTCCGTCATTTCCAGATGCTCTTGGATTTCGGGCATCCCTAACAATGCCGTATCGCTTGTTGTACCACCGCGCTGACCTCCTCGTTGTTGTCCGCGCTGTCCGCCTCGCTGCGCCATTAGATCAGTCGCACAAAATCCAAGCGTCAACAGGATCGCCAAAGAAGGAAGGGTTAGTATTTTTGGAAGTGTCATTGAAGTCTCCGAAATGGATTGTTTTAAATGCATGAAATTCGAAATTGGATTTCCAACTTACTGACACGTTGTCGGAAATTACCATGGACAGAAATTCTAGCAACATTCCTAGAGTTTCCAACAAAAGCGATCTTGAACCAGATTCTAGCGCAATGGGTGGAAAATCTTACAAAAAATCGGCTTTTCGAACATTGCGCCTAACCGAAGGCGTCGTTAGACGTGCCCAGAAAGTGGCTTTTTCATGGCAGCAGCGTAAGCCAAATCATGGAGAATCAATACATACCCGCTGTCGAATTCGCCCAAGCAGCTCGAAACGCAGTTGAAACCATATTGGTTGAGGGGAGCGTCGCATGCTCCTGAATCCACTTAATCCGTTTTTTGCAGCGCCTCAGTTCGATAGCTGGGAAGTTCATATCCATCAGCTGACAGTTATCAACAATTGAGACCAATGCAGCAGTTCGTGGATCTGGTTTAATTTTGCCGTTGAACATGACCGCTTCCATCCGTCTGCGGATTTCTTCCTTGTGGCCGTTTCGCGCATCTGGATAGGCCGACTTACGAAAGCCCCAAAAGATCTTGCGTTCGAATTTTTTAAGAATGCCACGTTCGGATAATGAATTGCAAATTCGTTGGTTGAAGGCGCGGGAGCTTGCCGAGCCAATCCAAAACGTAAGCCGCTTTGGATTCTTTTTGCAAATCATCCGTGCCTGCAACTCGTCCAGGATCGGGTCGCCAACACTTTTCTTAGTCTTCAACGTTACCAAATGTTTCGGCGCGTTACCGATTCGAATTCTGCCCAATTCGACAAGCTCACAAAGGATCGCGGTGCCAACCATCTGCATGTATCCGCGCGCAACGGGAACGCCGGTTTGGTCATGCAGCGATAACAACATGACTTCCTCGTACAGTGTCAGGGGCTTGGTAGCGTTTTTAATAATTTTTCGTTTGCCTAATTGGAAGAAAGGAGCAAACGGCCATTCGCCGATTTGCACAACATATTGGAAAATTTTCCGACAATCGGCAAAACAAGAATCTAATCTCTCAGCGTCTCAGCTTAAAACGCTGGATTACTCCGACAAAAAGAGGCTCAAATGTGAGTTTAAAATTCGGCCAGCACCTTGATGAAACGTACCCTTGGCTGGTACGCTTGGGAAATTTTGTAATGGCAGCAATATTGCCTGCCGCGCCCACAAAGCCAACTTAAATCCCCTGAAGGAATTGGCGTGCCAAAACGCGAAGATCTCAAGAAAATCATGCTCATCGGTTCAGGCCCTATCGTTATCGGCCAAGCCTGTGAATTCGACTATTCCGGCACCCAAGCCTGCAAAGCACTTCGCGAAGAAGGCTATGAAGTCGTGCTCGTTAACTCCAATCCCGCCACGATCATGACTGATCCGGGAACCGCCGAGCGAACGTATATCGAGCCGCTTGACTGGCAAATCGTCGAAAAGATTATCGCCAAAGAAAAACCTGACGCCTTGCTTCCAACTCTTGGCGGCCAGACGGCTTTGAATCTCGCAATGGATCTTTCGGCCCAAGGCGTTTTGGAAAAATATAACGTCGAGATGATCGGTGCCGATGCTGACGTGATCGACAAAGCCGAAAATCGTGATCGTTTCCAGCAAGCGATGAACAAGATTGGTTTGGACATTTGCCAAGGCGAGACCGTTCAAGACGTAGCCCACGCCCGCGAGATTCTCGAAAAAGTTGGCTTGCCGTGTTTGATTCGCCCCAGCTTCACGATGGGCGGAAGCGGCTCGGCCATCGCTTACAACAAAGACGAATTCGATCTGCTCGTTCGTCGTGGACTTGATCAATCGCCAACCACCGAAGTCTTGATCGAAGAATCCATCATCGGCTGGAAAGAGTACGAGATGGAAGTCATGCGCGACCTCGATGACAACGTCGTCATCATTTGTGCTATTGAAAACTTCGATCCGATGGGCGTCCACACCGGCGATTCAATCACCGTAGCCCCAGCTCAAACACTTTCGGACAAAGAGTATCAGCGAATGCGGGACGCGAGTCTGGCTGTGATTCGCGAAATCGGTGTCGAAACCGGTGGCTCAAATATTCAATTCGCGACCAATCCTGACACTGGCCGGATGATCGTGATCGAAATGAATCCGCGCGTCAGCCGTTCGAGTGCGCTTGCATCCAAGGCAACTGGTTTCCCGATCGCAAAAATTGCCGCCAAACTCGCTGTTGGATATCGACTTTGGGAATTGCAAAACGACATCACACGCGAAACCAAAGCCTGTTTTGAACCCACGATCGATTACGTCGTTACGAAGATTCCACGGTTCACCTTCGAAAAATTCCCAGAAGCCGATTCGACACTGATGACGCAAATGAAAAGCGTCGGAGAAACGATGGCGATCGGCCGTACATTCAAAGAGTCTTTTCAAAAGGCACTTCGCGGCCTGGAAGTTGGCAGCTTCGGTTTTGGAAACGACAAAAAAGACCTTTGGGGCACCGAAGACCAACCAGACAAAGACACCGTTCGCTCAAAGCTATCGGTGCCCAACGCCGAGCGGCCCTGGTATTTGCGGTACGCATTCAAAGGCGGCATGACGGTCGACGAAGTCCATCAGCTCACCAACATCGATGTTTGGTTTCTTGAGCATTTGGTGGGAATCATCGAAATGGAAGACCACTTGCGCTCGCTTAAACCAACCGATATTTCGCCGGCCATGATGAAGCAAGCGAAACAGTTTGGGTTCAGCGATCGGCAAATGGCCCACATTTGGGAAACGAACGAAATCGAAGTCCGCGAGCTGCGCAAATCGCTTGGCGTCGTTGCGACGTTTAAATCGGTCGATACTTGTGCGGCCGAATTTGAAGCCTACACGCCGTACTTTTATTCCACGTACGAAGACGAAGACGAAACGCCAGCCAAATCTGACAAGCGACGGATCATGATCCTTGGTGGCGGTCCCAACCGAATCGGTCAGGGAATCGAATTCGATTACTGCTGTTGCCATGCAAGTTTTGCCCTTCGCGAAATGGGCATCGAGTCGATCATGGTCAACTCAAATCCTGAAACCGTTTCGACCGACTACGACACCAGTGACTTGTTGTTTTTTGAACCACTGACGGTCGAAGACGTTTTGAACATTTGCGATCGGGTTCAGCCAGACGGCGTGATCGTTCAATTCGGTGGGCAAACTCCACTTAATCTTGCACGCGCTTTACAAAATGCTGGTGTGCCAATCATTGGAACCAGTGTCGACACAATCGACGCCGCCGAAGACCGTGAGCAGTTCCAGCAATTGCTGAATCTGCTGGACTTGAAACAGCCCGCCAATGGCATCGCACGAACAATGAACGAAGCCCGCCAGGAGGTCGCCAACGTTGGCTATCCTGTTTTGGTTCGCCCAAGTTTTGTGTTGGGCGGACGGGCGATGGAAATCTGCTACGACAAATCTCAATTCGAACGATTTGTACTCGAAGCCTTTATCGTTTCCGCTGGCCAACCTGTTTTGATTGACAAATTTCTTGAAGAAGCCATCGAAGTCGATGTCGACTGTATCAGCGACGGCGAAACGGTCGTGGTTGCGGGAATCATGGAACACATCGAAGAAGCCGGCGTCCACTCGGGCGATTCAGCTTGCTCGATTCCTCCATATTCACTTGGCAAAGAAACGTTGGACGAAATTCGGGCTGCCACCATCGCGATGGCCAAGCACTTGAAAGTCGTCGGGTTGATGAATGTTCAGTTCGCGGTCAAAAAAGAAGACGACCAAATGAACGTATACATTTTGGAAGTCAATCCACGAGCCAGCCGAACGGTTCCATTTGTCGCCAAAGCCACCGGTGTTCCCGTCGCCGGTATCGCGGCCAAAGTCATGGCCGGGTCGACGTTGAGGGAACTTGGTTTGACCGAAGAACCGCTTCCGTCTCACGTTTCGGTTAAAGAAAGCGTATTTCCATTTCGTAAATTTGTTGGCGTTGACATTGTTCTGGGTCCCGAGATGCGATCAACGGGCGAAGTCATGGGAATCGCCAATACGTTCCCAATCGCTTTCGCCAAAAGCCAGCTTGCCGCAGGGGTAACGCTTCCGACAACCGGTCGCGTTTTTGTCAGCGTGAGTGCACGTCACAAAGATCGCGCCGTCGAAATTGCTCGCGAGCTCAACGACATGGGCTATACACTTTTGGCCACGATGGGCACGGCAAAGCGAATCGAGGAAGCCAACATTCCCGTTCAACGTGTTAAGAAAATTATCGAAGGTCATCCTAACCTGATCGACCACATGAAGAATGAAGGCGTCGATTTGATTCTCAACACGCCAAATGGAAAGGGAGCCCGAACCGACGAAGGCACCATTCGTGCAACCGCGGTTCAACACGGCATTCCTTGCATCACGACAATCCAAGCCGCCGAAGCCGCAGTGCAAGCGCTCAAGGCACTTCGCGGTGAAGAGATGGACGTCCAAGCACTCCAAGACCGCTTCGTCGTTGCTGCTGCGAATTGATTGCCAAAAGAACTCAATCGGGCGACTCCCACTACAGCCAAAATCAACGAAGCTCAACTCGCCCGAAGTCTTGGCGACTCCGGCTACCCGTAGCTGGACTCACCAGAGTTCAGGCGCCTCACAAAAGACTGCTGCAATTCAACGAAGCTCAAGATGGAAATACGTTTCTTCAAAGAATCTGACTTCGAGACATTTGCCGCTTGGTTTGCCGACGAAAAACTAAATACCGAACTTGGCCCAATGGATCAGGAATGGCTTGACTGCATCCTGGCCGAAGAACCGCCATCTCAATTCGCTTGTCTCATCAACAACGAACTCGTTGCAGTAGTCGGCATTTGCCATCCCGCCAAAAACGAATCTGACAACCACTTTGTAATCACCGACATCGCCGTCGCCCCCAAACTCAAACGAACAGGTCTTGGCTCAAAAGCACTCCGCGAAGTCATCAAACACGTCAACCCGACCCACAGCTGGTTAGCGTATGTAGATCACGAAAACGTCCAAGCTCAACAATTCTTCCAATCGCAGGGCTGGGAAATCGACAAAGAAAAAACCGAATCCGCAAAAGACATGGTTTGCTTTTGCCGGAATCAACTTTAGTACCAGAAAACGCCTGCCCAATGATGCTTGAGGCTACTCACTGCACGGCTTTGCAAGTAAATTCGTGGGATGAATTCTGAACCAACAGCGACGACATCCCGCAACGAGCAACTCAAACAACGTGACCTGAACGTGCTATGGCATCCGTGCACGCAAATGAAAGATCACGAGCACTACCCACTGATTCCGATCGAAAGTGGATCAGGCGTTTGGTTGAATGATTTTGACGGCAACCGCTACATTGACGCCATCAGCTCATGGTGGGTCAATATTTTCGGTCACGCCAATCCGACGATCAACGCGGCACTCTCAAAACAGGCTTCCACGTTGGAACACGTCATCTTTGCGGGGTTCAGTCACGAGCCAGGTATCCGTCTGGCCGAACGATTGGTCGAAATCACGCCGCCCGGATTGGAACGAGTGTTCTACGGCGACAACGGTTCATCTGCTGTCGAAATCGCTTTGAAGATGAGTTTCCATTTTTGGAAAAACTCAGGCCACGAAAAGAAAACTGAATTCGTCAACCTCGCCAACAGCTACCACGGCGAAACATTTGGCGCACTCGCTGTCGGCGATGTCGCACTCTACAAAGAAACTTACGAACCGCTGTTGATGCAGTGCCGCACCGTTGCGTCTCCCGATTGCTTTGAACGCGAGTCGGGCGAAAGTTGGGAATCACATTCGTTAAAACAGTTCGCGCATATGGAACGTGAGCTTGCAGAAAATCACGAAACGATTTCGGCTGTCGTAATCGAACCGCTGATTCAATGTGCGGGTCACATTCGCATGTACCACCCAATCTATTTGACGAAACTTCGAGAGCTTTGCACACGTCTGAACGTGCACTTGATCGCGGATGAAATTGCGGTCGGATTTGGGCGGACGGGAACACTATTTGGTTGCGAACAAGCCAACATCTCACCCGATTTCATTTGTGTTGGAAAAGGCTTAACCGCGGGCTACCTGCCTTTGTCCGCTGTACTAACAACCGACCAAGTCTACCAAGCGTTCTACGACGACTACGAAACGCTGCGGGCATTTCTTCATTCGCACAGCTACACCGGCAACCCATTGGCCTGTGCCGTTGCCAATGCGACGCTTGATCTTTTCGAATCAGAGAACACGATCGAGAAAAACAAAACGCTTGCGCAAGTCATGTCTGATTCGTTCGCGCACCTTACTGATCACCCACACGTCGCCGAAGTGCGACAAACAGGCATGGTGTTGGCCGTTGAAATGATCAAAGACAAAACGACACGTGAGCCCTACCCTTGGCAAGAGCGTCGCGGCCTCCACGTTTACATGCATGGACTCAAGAACGAATGTTTGCTTCGACCGCTTGGAAACGTTGTCTACATCATGCCGCCCTATGTCATCACGCCAGAACAGATCCAGCATCTGGCCAAGATCGCATCCGAAGGAATTGATATCGCAACGGAAATCCGAGGCTAGCGTTTGGACGCGACGTTTGCCAGATTGTCAAATCCAATGCGACGATAGGCCAATCTAAGACGCATAAATACGAGGCGATTCGTTTGATTCGTGGCAAACATCGCGGCTACATCGTTTCGACGTCCGTTGCTATACTAAGTCGCTAAAACTTGCCGCAACTGAGACACAGATGATTCAAAAAACCGAAACAACCAAAACATATACGCGAGAAGAAGTCACAGCTCTATTTGAGTTGCCTTTGATGGATCTGCTTTTCAAAGCCCAATCCGTTCACCGCGAAAATCACGATCCGAACAAAGTCCAGCTTAGCAGCTTGCTCAGTATTAAAACGGGAGCCTGCCCCGAAGACTGCGCCTACTGCCCACAAAGCGCACGATACAAAACGGGATTGAAAACCGAGCGTCTGATGCCGCTTGATAAAATCGTCGAAGCCGCCAAGCAAGCCAAGGCAAACGGCGCGGGACGATTTTGCATGGGTGCCGCTTGGCGCAGCCCAAAAGACGGCGACATTGAAGCGGTCAGCGCCGCAGTAAGCGCCGTCAAAGAACTTGGCCTTGAGACTTGTGCGACCCTGGGCATGCTCACCCCTGAGCACGCGGACAAACTAAACGACGCCGGACTCGACTACTACAACCACAACCTCGACACATCGCCAGAGTTTTACGGCGAAGTCATCACCACGCGAACTTATGACGATCGACTTGAGACATTGGAAAACGTCCGCAAGTCAGGCATGAAAGTCTGTTGTGGCGGCATCGTTGGCATGGGCGAATCAAAACAAGACCGCGTCGGGTTGCTGGTCACGCTTGCCAATTTGGATCCTGCCCCCGAAAGCGTGCCGATCAATAACCTTGTTAAAATCCCAGGCACACCACTGGCTGAAACGGAAAACATTGATTCGTTTGACTTCATCCGCACGATCGCAGTCGCTCGGATCTTGATGCCAAAATCTTATGTTCGGCTTTCAGCTGGTCGCGAAGAAATGAACGACGAGATGCAGGCGATGTGCTTCATGGCCGGAGCCAACTCGCTGTTCTACGGCGAACAACTTTTGACGACCGGCAACGCAACCGTCAATCACGACCGCCATCTGTTTGACCGACTTGGCATCAACGCCGATCAAGTCTTCGAACAGGCCCCTGCTCCATGCGATTCCCAAACCGGATCGTCTTGCCAAAGCTGCGAACCGTAGGATTTGCACGCGTACACTTCACATTTAGTGAAAAAGGTTTAACGACGAGCCGGAAGTCGAACGCGTTTTTTTCGACAATTTAGTTCAACGGCAAGCCGGAAGGCGAACGTGTTTTCTACTGGTAAATCGCCGTCGCCTGCCGGCTAGTCGTTAAACGTCCTGAACGGAATCGCGGACAAAACGATCGGCCACCATTTACCCAACACCCAAGCGTTGACACCTTAGGCAAGGCAGCGGAGAAAACGCTCAGAAATCAAGCGATTCAAAATATGCCTTGGCGAGAATCAATCCAGAACCAACACGACGCGCGAAAGGCTGACAACCTTTGGCGTAGTCGCCGTGTTGTAGAAAGCCCTCAAGGCCGCCACGTCGATGTCGATGGAACGACGTATTTGAATTTTTGCAGCAACGACTATCTTGGGCTGGCAAACCATCCTGACCTTTCAGCCGCTGCGATCGAAGCCACAAAGAATCGCGGCACCGGATCAGGCGCATCGCATCTCGTTTGCGGTCACATGGACGAGCACCATCGACTTGAAAACGAAGTCGCCGATTTTGTTGGAGCCGAAAAAGCAATTGTGTTTTCGACGGGCTACATGGCCAACCTGGCCATCCCGCAAACGTTTCTTGGAAAAGACGATCTGCTTCTCGAAGACCGTTTGAATCATGCTTCCTTGATCGACGCGGGGCGATACTGTGACGCGTCGATGAAACGATATCCGCATTTGGACGTTGATACGCTTGAGGAAAAGCTTGCCAAATCCAGTGCGCCGCGAAAGATGGTTTTCACCGATGGCGTTTTCAGCATGGACGGCGATACGGCTGCTGTTTCACGGCTTCAATCCATCTGCCAACAACATGACGCGATGCTGGTCGTGGACGATGCGCATGGATTTGGCGTGCTGGGTGCGAAGGGAACGGGCGTCCTGGAATTAGCCAGCCTACGCCCAACCGGTAACGTCTTGATGGTTGGAACGTTTGGCAAATCGGTTGGAAGCTTCGGTGCGTTCGTCGCGGGTGACGCGGTTTACATCGAATCATTAGTCCAGTTCGCACGGACTTACATTTATACAACTGCCCTTCCCCCTTCAGTCATCGCTGCGACTCGAGCCGCGATCAAGATCATCCAAACACAACCGGAGCGTCGAAAGAAACTAGCCGACAACGTGCAGCTTTTTCGCCACCAAGTCGAATCGACCGGATTAAACCTGCTTAAATCAGACACACCCATCCAGCCAATCGTGCTTGGCGATTCGGACTGCGCACTCGCCGCCAGTGGGCTCCTGAAAGAAAACGGAATCTGGGTCTCGGCCATTCGCCCCCCGACAGTTCCAGTCGGAAGCGCACGTTTGCGAATCACTTTGACTGCCGAACACACCGACGAAGACATCGGGAAACTGACATCGATATTGGCGTCCAGCGAAATGCAAGAATGCCTTGCCGCGAGGTCAAGCCAATGAAGAAACTCGTTTTGCTACATGGCTGGGGCGTTAACTCGTTGATCTGGCAACCGATTTTGCCAGAGTTGGAGAAAGACTTTGAAGTCCACGCAATTTCATTGCCGGGCTACGGTCCGCAAAAACAAAACGAACACACGACACTTGACGCGTGTACCGCTGACGTGCTTTCCCGTTGCCCCGAACAAGCCATTTGGATCGGATGGTCGCTGGGCGGAACGATTGCACTTTCGGCTGCGCTCAAAGAACCGAATCGAATTAAAAAATTGATTCTGGTTTCTTCCACACCGAAATTTCTCGCTGACGAATCGGCCGGTTGGACACACGGAGCCCAGCTCGAACCGTTTGAAGCGCTAGCCGATCAGTTTGAGCAAAACTACGCAAAGGCGCTAAAGAAATTCCTGCTGCTGCAGTCCAATACGAATGACAAAGCGCGATTGAAGGAAGTTCGAAACGCGGTGCGTGAACTGGCGGAGCGACTTTTAACGCAAGACGAACCGAGTACGGATACACTGCGCAGCGGCCTTGAGATACTTGCCGCGACCGATCTGCGGGACCAAGTTTCGAACATTGAAATCGAAACCAACGTTATCGCCGGTCAACACGACAACGTTGTCCCGATCACAGCCAGCCAATTTCTCGCCGAGAGCATTCCCAACGCCAGTTTCAATTCGTTTGATTCCGGCCACCTGCCGTTCCTTGACCAGCCAGCTCAATTTTTAGATCGACTCCGTTCGCTGGCGGGAGTTGGCAGCTGATGGAATTGGACAAAGCGCAAATCGCCCGGCAGTTCAGCCGCGCGGCAACGACTTACGATGACGTTTCGCAACTCCAAATCGAAATGGCCGAGCGGTTAATCGAGCGCTTGAAGATTTATTCTCTTGCTAATTCGAAAACACCAGCCAACTTGGTCGACCTTGGATGTGGAACCGGTTGGGCGATGGAACAGATCGCCAAACTCGATCCGCCATTCGTCCTAACGGGAGTCGACATCGCCCAGGGCATGATCGACGTCGCCGCAAAACGTACTCCCACCGCAAGTTTCATTTGTTGCGACTTGGAGCAAACGCCAATCAAAGACGACTCGGTGGACGTCGTGTTTTCCAATGCAGCGATCCAGTGGTGCGAACCAGATTCAGCATTTGGCGAAATCAAACGCATCCTCCGACCCGACGGACGCCTGATTGCTTCGACATTTGGGCCTGACACGTTAAAAGAATGGCGCGAAGCACTTGTCGCGATCGGCAGCCAGCCTCGTGTTCACGAATTCGAAACGCCAGAATCACTTTCGGCTTCGATTACAAAAAATGGCTTTAGCGAGATCGCAATCGAAACCGACATTAGGCAATTTCATTTCAATTGCGTCGACTCAATGTTCCAAAGCATCAAGAAACTCGGCGCGACCAACGCTTCCGTTGATCGGCCAGCCGGGATGCTGGGGCGTGAACAGTATCGAAATCTACGGTCGATTTTTGAGTCGCGATTGGCGGCAGACGGTTCACTTTCGCTGACGTTCGATTGTATTTCCATCTCTGCAATCGTATAAACCCGGCAAGGTCATTTTGCCAGGAACTCAAACAGCCCAGCCAATCACTCACCTTGGTTTACGCTTTGTAGTGCTGAAGGAAAGTTTGTTATTCCGCAATTTCGACTCCGCCTGCGCTTCGCCCGTTCACACATACCCTAAAAACTCAAACACTGCTCCCATATGAGCAATTACATCGCATATAGAACTCCTAATTAGGCAATCAATCGCCTGCTATCGCTTTGCAAGTCCAGTGCGACTCGTCGAGGGTTGGATAAAATGACGCTCCACGGGTTAAGCTAGCGTTTTCGTTTCAAAGCTCAACATTGCTCGAAAATCTGCTTGTAATTAGAATCAAGCATCAACTTGAACGAACTGACCAGCTTGGCCTGCGTAAATGAAACTCGATCTGCGGATGCAGCAAATTCAGATGATCCTCTCCGACGTCGATGGAGTGCTCACTGATGGCGGAATCACTTACGACAACCAAGGCATCGAAACCAAAACTTTCCATGTCCGCGACGGTTTGGGAATCAAGTTGTGGCAACGCTCGGGCCACAAATTCGGAATCATTACGGCTCGGTCGTCACACATTGTGAAACTTAGGATGACGGAACTGGGAGTCGAAATCGTTCGGCAAGGCGCCGGAGACAAACTTGCTGTTGGAATGCAATTGATTGCGGACGCCGGTTTGACGCCGGAGCAAGTTTGCTACATCGGCGACGATCTTTCGGATCTTAGCTTGCTTTCAAAAGTCGGACTGGCAGTGACGGTTGCCGATGGTGTGGATGAAGCGAAATCAGTGGCTCATGTGACAACCAAAACAGCCGGCGGTAAAGGCGCGATGCGAGAGCTGGTTGAGATGATTTTGAAAAGCCAAAAACGCTGGGAAGAGTTGGTCAGTAATTGATACTGGCGTTTTGCAGTTGATTGCAATTAGCTGGCGTTAGTCAGTTGCAATAAAAAAGCGGTTATCAGGAAGATGGCCGAGTGATCCTTACGATCCAAAAACGAAAAGGAAGTCGATAACTAACGTGTCCGCACCATCCAATCCGCCGATTGCCGCCAAACCGAGGTTGAATCCTCTTGCGCATTATCTAATGGCGCTGGCAGCCGTGATTGGATCTTACTCTTGCTACCTCCGCTTCGCCGTTCCAATCATCGAAGGGCCACCCAACCAGATCAAGCGTGTTGCCGTCACGCCGATGCCTGAACTTCCAACCGAAGCAGACCAGAAATCGCACTTGGTGCCACTGCTTCCCGTTGATGCCTGGGAACTTTCCAGCTGCAAGACGTTACTGACCTCGACGGGCACCATTTTATTTCGCGACTTTAAACGGCTTGATGATGGCTCGATGCGCGTCGCACCGTTCACGTTGGTCACTGGAATTGCTGCCCCGCAATCTCATGCACTCGCACGGACACCCAATACAGAAACCGAAAAGAAAACTCCCACCGTCCTCCGATGTGTCGAAGGCGCGATTCTCAAATTCAACAAACCGATTAGCGAAGTCCTCGCAGGTGGCGAAGCAAAAATGCGATCAGCACGTCTGACTGGTCAAGTCGACATCTACCGCCCGCCTTCGGCGATTGGGAAAAACGACGCGATGCACATTCTTACGAGCAACGTAAAAATCGACCGGCAACAAATTTACACCATCGACAACGTCATGTTTTCGTTCGGCCCCAATCAAGGCAGCGGTCGCAATTTGTTGATTAACCTGGCTCACGAAAACGAATCGTCGAAGCCCAACGATTTCTCCACGATCAACGGAATCAAACGACTTGAACTCGCGTTTCTGGACAAACTCAGAATCGAGCCATCTCGCGAAAGCAACTCGATGTCGCTTCAGCGTAGCGGCAACGCCAAGGAAAAAACCAAGCTGCTTTCCAACTCAGACAGCCCGCTGGAAATCGCTTGCAAAGGCCCATTCGTTTTCGACCTCGAATCCAACACCGCGACCTTTGAGGACGACGTCGTTGCCCTTCAGGTGGACGCGTTTCAGGACAGTATCAAATGCGAAAAACTGACTTTGATGTTTGAAGAAGTCAGCTCAGATATGATCGACAAAGACGCGAAATCGGATGTCGAACTGAAACAGTTCATCGCCGAGGGAACGCCAGCCATCGTCATGTCAAACTCTCGTTCGGCTCAAATCTCCAGCGAGTACCTCAGCTACAAAGTGCTCGAAAACTTGATCGAAGCCAGTTGCAGTGAGGCCACCGCACAAAACGTGACGCTGGTCAGTCCCGATTACCGCATGGTTTCAAAGCGACTCAAATACATCGTTCCGGATGATGGATCGCTTGGCCCGATCAATGCTTTGGGCGCGGGGCAATTGCTTCGCATGGCAACACCCGAACAAGACGAATTTTTCGCGACGTGGCAAAAGAGCCTGACCACCAGAAATGTTCCCGACCGGCCCGGCTTGCAGCGGGTGGTGATTGACGGACAGGCAAAAATTCGAATGAAGGGCGCAAGTTCAACAGATCAGACAATTCAATCCGGCCAAACCGTTGCTGATGAAACGCGGATCAATGCGGACCTGTTGGAATTCCTGGTTTGGCAAATTCCAGTGCTAACGCGAACGGCAGATGGAAAAACCAAACAGTCGTGGACTTACCACCCGGCAAAACTTACCACGCAAGGCGAAGTGACGATCGCATCGCCGGCACTCGAAGGCAGCTCGCAGAAACTAACGGCGACGTGGCCAGCCCCGACCACCCGCGCAGCGTCCAAGTCGCTTTCGCGTTTCCAAGCAAATCCTCGTTCGCATCAAGTCGCGTATCGTGGGACGCTTCAATTGTTTCCGCAAAACCAAGCACCACAACAGAACCAATTCACACAGAACCAATTCACTCAAAGCGGAACGCTCGCGCAAAGGACAACCTTTACGCCAACTCGGCTGGCCCCAATTGGCAACAGGACGCGGCCGTTTGGAGATACGGCGCCCGATCAAGCAAGAATTTTTGGCCAGCGCCCCAATCAACAGACCCAGCAAACTTTCACTTCGCAGACACGTCAATCTTCTGACCAATCGGTTCGCCTCGCCAGCTTTCAAGAAATCACCACTGGCACGGAAAACAAACTCGCAAAAAAGAAACGAAAGACCAAGATCAAGTTCCGTGGCGATAGTGTGGACATACAACTTAAGGGCAACAGCAGCAAAGACTCTCAAATCAAAGACCTGACAGTTGTTGGCGATGTTTCAATCACTCAAATTCCGCTTGAAACTGCATCATCCAAACAACCTTTAACCGCCCGACCATTTCAAATCACGGGCGATCACCTGCGGCTAACACCTCAAAACGGAACCGAGAACTATCGTGCTTTGGTTTCTGGCTCGGCCGGCAAGTTTGCGAAAATCATCTCTAGTGATTTTGAGCTCGCCGGAGAGAACGTGAACTTAAATCAGATTGCCAACAAGGTTTGGGTGGAAGGCGCTGGCACGATGAAGCTTAAACCTTCAAAGCTGAAGGAATCAAAAAACAGTCGTGGCCAATTGGGTTCGCTTGGCCAATCGTTTGGCGAAATAGTCAAAAAGAGAACGCCGGACGAACTGGATGTGGAATGGAAAGGCGGCATGATCTTTGATGGTGACAAAATCTACTTTGAAAATGGCGTGGCTATGTCGTCGCAGCGCGTTAATCAAAAAGGCCAGACAACCAAATTGAAATCGGAAAGTCAGGCTTTAAGCGTTGAATTGAAACAGCCGGTCGACCTTACTCAACTGACGGGTAGCCAGAATATCGGCAACGTTGAGATGCGAGAAATTATCTTCGTTGATCGGATTGTTCCCGGCGAGCAGGTTTTCAAGCTTGCAAGTCGATCCTCTGCGGCTACGAAACCTCGCCCCGTCGTCGTTGAGACCCAGCTTTATGACACCAGCAGCAAACTGGCCGAGCAGCAAAGAATTTCCGTTCCTAGCGCAACGTTCAACACAGACACAGGTGCGCTGGAGGCGACTGGCCCGGGCAGTGTTGCCACGCATCAAATCAGTAAAAACTCAGGCGATGATCCCAATCCGTTTGCAAGATTGAGTGGCAGGCAAAATGGCCTTTTGGCAACCAGACAGTTCAATCAGGGCCAAAACAATAAACCTGGGATTTCGTTTATTCAGGTTAATTTTGATGGTGAAATGCAGATTCAGTCCGAGCAAAAGAAAATGGATATCCGCGGACGTGTGAGAAGTGTTTACTCGCCGGTGCAAAACTGGACGCAAACGTTTAACCCTGATCAAACGACGCGGATGGCTCCTGGCGGTGTTTACTTGAACTGCGAACACTTACAAATGGCTCAATGGTCGCCGCGAAACAACGCCAAGCCCACAACAGAAATGATTGCGACGGGCAACACGCGCATCAGAAGCGACATGTTTGAATCCAGTTCTGATCGGGTCAGCTACAACCAACAAACCGACATGTTAACGTTCGACGGTACGCCTCGAAGTGACGCAAAACTTTGGGTGAAGAAAACGCCTAACGACAAAAATCCCTCGCCCATTTCTGCCGAGAAATTCACGCATCGGATTGCTGAGCAACGAACTGAAATCCTGAAAATCAGCAACGTGACCTACGAAGGCAGGATCAACAAAAAGTAGCGATCGTTTAACGACGAGCCGGCAGGCGACCGCGTTTTTCCTCTGTTAGTAGGATGGACATTCCTGTCCGTCTGGCGCGCAACTGTCGGACAGAAATGTCCAACCTACAAAGACTTTCGCGTCAGATTACCGCTTAAGGTCGAACCGATCTTAAATCGAAGCATTCCCAGAAACCATCAACTGGTCAATCACGTACTGAGCAACTTGTTCGCTTCTTAAAGACGTTGCAACCGACACATTGGGGCGAAGCTCTGGCTGTGGTCTTTGGTCGGTGACCAGTAAGCCACGAGTTAACTCGCCGCTTGTTTCGATGTCACACGCCAACTGTTGGTAATTGAAAAGATCCGGCTCAAGCAACGCCAACGCGCCGACCGCATCGGTTAACGTGATTGATTCCTGGCCCAACTGTTGCCGGAACGAGCGGAAGGTGTGAGGCAGAATCTGCCGCAAGAAATATCCGGTTCTTGTTTCGATGGGTGGCAAGTCGTCCATGAACGAAAGATCAAAAGTGATTTCGCGCGTCACGTCCAAAGGAATCAGGATCTTGGTGGTGCGAGATTTGAAAACTTCCTGGGCACTGACTGGGTCAAAGTAGAAATTGAATTCGGCACAGGGTGTGATATTGCCTTGAGCGGTCAAACTTCCGCCCGTCATTACGACTCGGTCGATCATACCGGGCAAGTGTGGATCTCGCCGGAACGCACGTGCAAGGTTCGTCAGCGGACCTAGGCAAAGAATCGTGACCTCATCAGGGTTTGCCCTAACGGTATCAATAATCAATTTTTCAGCTGACAACGCATGTTGGCGCTGAGAAGTTTCGAATCCGGCGTTACCCAACCCGTCCTCGCCGTACAAATATCGCGTGTCTACTGCTGGGGCGTCATCGGCGCTGGTTGCCATTCCCAATCGTGGATATCGGTCGGGATCAAGCTCGGAAACGATGGCTTGGAGGTTGTTGTTGGACTGATCTGCCGTGACGCAGCCCTCGGTTGCCGTGACGGCGAGAACTTCAATTCGCTTGTCAAACAGGGTCATGCACAACGCGACTGCGTCGTCGATTCCCATGTCACAGTCGATAATAACTTTTCGAGGCATCCGGTCCCCCAACGGGTTTGAAACGCCCGAGGTAGTAGAATTTAATTAGAATAAGTGTCGTCGTGGGGATTTTAGGTGGCTTGCGCGGCTCAAACAAGAGAAAAATTTCCCCCACGTCTGCTTCTTTAAGACGGGCTTGTTAAAATTTGGCAATCGCTAAAGCCCGGTAATTAAGCCATTTTTCAAAACACGACTTTTTGAAGGTAAGACCATTGATTGGTGAGTCAACGAAACTTGTAAAATCAGGACAGTCGCTTGATCGAGAGCAAATGACTCAATTGGTCGACACCATCATGCGTGGTGACTGCACGGACAAGCAAATCGAGAACCTGCTGGTTGCACTTCACGAAAAAGGCGAAACGGTCGAAGAGCTGGCCGGCGCTGCCAGTGCGATGCGAATGCACATGAACCCGATTGAAACGCGGCGAAAAAACGTCGTTGACACTTGCGGAACAGGCGGCGGAAAATCAGGAACCTTTAATGTCAGTACCGCAGCAGCAATCGTGGCCGCGGCTGCAGGTGGCTCGGTCGCCAAACATGGCAATCGAAAATCGACAAGCAAAACCGGATCGGCGGATGTACTGATTGAGTTGGGGGTCAACATTGAGTGCAGCCCAGCTGTCGTTCAAAAGTGCCTCGACCAACTCGGACTTTGCTTTTGTTTCGCGCCTTTGTTTCATCCGTCTGTAAAACACGTGATGAAAGTTCGCCGTAAACTTTCGCATCCCACGATTTTTAATTTGCTCGGACCGCTTTGCAATCCGGCCAATGCGCCTTTCCAAGTCCTGGGAGCTGGGCGGGGAGAAACGCGAACTTTGATCGCTGAAGCTTTGTCGTTGCTGGGAACGGAACGTTCGATCGTTGTTCATTCGCGTGATGGACTGGGCGAGGTTTCAATTTCTGACAGTACCGATGTCTCGGAAGTCCGTGGAAAGTATGTCACAGAAAAAACAATTGAGCCTTCCGATTTTCGAATCGAAAAAGGAAATCTCAATATGTTGTTGGTGACCGATCCAATTGAAAGCGCTGAAAAAATCCAGCGTGTGTTCGCTGGACACGCCGGGCCGGCTCGCGACATCGTCGTTGCCAATGCCTCGGCTGCGCTTTGGGTGTCGGGAATGTGCGACAGTCTTGAAAGCGGTGCCGAGCGTTGTGCCAAAGCGATCGATAACGGGCAAGCAACGGAAATGCTCAAGGAACTCGGCGAATTAACGAACAAGGGTTAATTCAAACGTGTGGCTAGAAACCAGCGGCCGCAACGGTTCTTGGCCAATGTCAGCCATGCCTAAACTCACCGTCAGAGCAGTTTTGGCCGAATATTGATACTTAAATGCTGATATCAAAGGCCGTTGGAACTGAATTTCCAAGCCAATTCTGTCGAAGTTGAAGGAAAAGAGCCGTAAAAGCATGAGTTAGACCTTCCGATTCGAAGATTCGATTGGTAACCTTGTGCTTCCAATTTTATGAAATTTTCGTTCGCCAATCGCGAATTTGAACCATCGAGGAAATCCAATGGCCAAGCCAAGTCACAAAGTCAAAAAAGCAAATCACGGGAAACGCCCAGCGAACAACCGCGGTCGCAAAGCCAAAAACAAGAAAATCAAAACTCCGTAGTTTTGATGACTACATCGTCTTTGTTGACTTCGTAGTTTCCAATAACTGCGAAGTCTGATTTGCGATCCATGATTGCATTGAAGACAGACAACTTAGTTGCGACCAAAACGGCATCCGTGCCGTTTTTTTCGTTTAAACATTCTCGCTTTGAAAATTGTTTTTGAACCAACCGTTTTAAAACTCCATTAGACAGACCGACCATGGGCCGCCGCGCACTTCCTAAACTTGACCCGACGATTGACTTTAGTAACCACATATCTGAAGTCGACGATTTGCAAGCTCCGTTTTGTCCTCAAAGCCTGTTTGCACAAACGGCTGATTTAGAAATCGAAATTGGAAGCGGCAAGGGGCTGTTTGTCTTAAACGAGTCTGGCAAAGTTCCCGAGCGAAATTATCTTGGCAATGAGATTGCCAAAAAGTACTGTCGGTTTGCTGCTTATCGTTTAGCCAAAAGCGAACGAACCAACGCGCACATGTTGCGAGGCGATGGACTCAAGTTTTTTCGCGAGCTTTTGCCTGATCAGTGTGCCGTCGCGGTCCATGTTTACTTTCCCGATCCGTGGTGGAAAGAGCGGCACCGTCGAAGACGTGTGATTCAGCCAGGGTTTATCAAAGACCTTCAAAGAGTATTGTTACCCGGCGGCGTGTTTCATTTTTGGACCGACGTCGAAGAATACTTCGAGCAAACCATTGAAATGATGCAAGAGCATTCTGATCTGGAAGGCCCGATTCACGTTGAAGAAACGCCGGCCACCAGCGAGATGGATTATCGAACGCACTTTGAACGCCGCATGCGCAAGTACGATCACGACGTATTTCGGTCGCAGTATATAAAAAGCTAGTGAAATTCAGATATTAGACTTGGCCGACCGATGGCTTGTTACCAAGGTCAAACGCACGTGCGCCGTTGTCGGTAGTTGAGTCGCCGCTTTTATATTTGTCGTAGTCCAATTGATAAAGCTTTTGGCCTGTTGGCGTTGGATACTCACACGTAATGCAAGCTTGGCATAGTCCGTCTTGAGGAATTCCAATGGCACGAGAAACGGATTCGACTGGTAGATAGCGAAGCGAGTCGCACTCAAGCGCTTCCGCCATTTTGTCTTGAACTTCGTCTGTCAGGCGCTCGTTAGGTGGGTAAAAATTCGGTGCAAAAAGCTGCTTGATCGTTGACATGTCGATCCCGTAAAAACAGGGAGCAACAATCGGCGGACAAGCGACTCGGACATGAATTTCCTTGGCCCCACCTTCTTCACGAATTCGCCGGAGCAACGCTTTCATCGTGGTGGAACGCACGATTGAGTCTTCCACCAAAATAACACGTTTGCCTTCGAGAACTTCACGAAGCGGTGTGTATTTAATTTTCGCACGCATCGCGCGCGTTTCCTGAGACGATTCAATGAACGTACGTCCGCTGTAGCGATTGCGAATCAGGCCTTCCTGCGACGGAATCTTCAAATGAAACGCCATCGAGTCGGCGGCGGCTTTGCTGGTATCGGGAACGGGAACCACAATTGTGTCTTCGTCGATCTCAATCAACCCGGCAGTACGCTCTTGCTCTGCCAATTCTTTTCCAAGCGCCGTGCGGGAAGTGTAAACACCACGATCATCCAAAGTACTCGCGACGTTGGCAAAATAGATCCACTCAAAAAAGCAATGTGCTTTGCCAGGTTTATCTGCGAATTGATGGAACTCAATTTTGCCATCAACGATCGTGATCGCGTGACCAGGTTTCAGTGATTCGATTTGGCTTCGGCTAAATCCAAGGTTAAGCAAAGCCACACTTTCACTCGCGGCGGCAAACATCGAACCGGAAACGGCATAACACATTGGTTTGATTCCCAATGGATCTCGCGCGATCAACATTTCGCCTCTCGCGTTGAGCAGCGCAAGCGAATAGGCGCCGTCGAGTTTCTCAGAAACGTTCTTGATCATTTCGACCAAGCAATCTGATTCCTGGTCTTCTAGCTGCTTGGAAATCACGTGCATGAGAACTTCGGTGTCAGTTTCACGCACGAGGTGATTGTCTGGCTCGCTCAGAATTTCAGTTGCCAACTCGGTGTAGTTCGCCAATTGGCCATTGAAGGCAAATGTAAACCACTTGCGCCGATTTGAGTTGTGGATTTCGAAAGGCTGAGCGTAGCTTCGATCGTCTTTGCCACACGTCGCATAACGAACATGGCCGATGGCGGCCGGGCCACCATATTTTTTCATCAGGTTGGCGGCTTTGCCTGTATGAGAAAGTCGAAAAACTTCCTGAACGCTTCCGAGCTCTCGATAAGTATCGATCAATTGACCGTTTCGCGGGGTCGCATGGAAACGCGACATCCCAGCCGATAGCTGGCCGCGGTTTTGCATATCCAGCAGCATCCGTGGGACCAACGTAGATGCCTGATTCGGATCACCGCCGGGGCAAAGTTCGCTAGGAGTTTGGTTGGGCAGGTGATAGATCGCGGCAACACCGCACTCGTGATAGAGTTCGCTCATCAGGTTTCCAAGGTCCAAATATGCCAGTCAGTTCGAATTCTAAATCTGGCATCACTTTCTCACAACCGTTGATTTCGGTTTTGTCAGAGTCCACAATCCGGCACTTTCACAACGCCGCTTTCACCTTACATTTTCAATAGCAGGCCCTCGTCAATCGAGGAAAAAATCGGCTAAAATAGCCTTCACCTAAAACCCGAACATTCAGCACCTAAATAGAGCTACCAAGAAACATGGCAGAATTTGAAAATTGGATCGCCGATCGCACCCGAGGCTTCGACTCCAGCGGAATCCGCAAGATGTTTGACTTGGCGGCCAAACTCAAAGACCCAATCAATCTTTCGATCGGCCAACCGGATTTTGATGTCCCGCCAGCCGTCAAAGCCGAACTAATCCGGGCAGTCGAAGATGGCAAGAACGGTTACGCACCAACGCAAGGCATTGCACCGCTTCGCGAAAAACTGCAAACCGAAGCGGATCAGTTTGGCCACGACGATCGGGAGGTTTTCGTCTGCTCAGGAACCAGCGGCGGACTGTTCTTGGCCGTACTGGCGATGATTAATCCGGGCGACGAAGTGATTTACTTCGACCCGTATTTTGTGATGTACCCTGCCCTGATCGAAATGGCGGGCGGCAAGAGTGTCAAAATCAGCAGCTACCCCGATTTTAAAATCGACATCGAAAAAGTCGAAGCAGCGATTACTGACAAAACCAAGATGATCATTCTCAACAGCCCGTCCAATCCAACCGGCATCTGTCCGGCAGCAGAAGAAATCAAAGCCGTCGCCGAGTTGGCACACAAACGCGGAATCTGTTTGGTGTCGGATGAAATTTACAGCAAGTTCACTTATGACGAGCCGCATGTTTCCGCCGCCAAATTCAATCCCGATACGATTGTGATTGACGGATTTTCAAAAACCTATGCCATGACCGGCTTGCGAGTTGGCTACGTTCACGGCCCGTCAAAATTAATTCAGACGATGTTGAAAATCCAGCAGTACACGTTTGTCTGCTCCCCACAACCGGCTCAATGGGCGGGCGTTGTGGCGATGGACACTGATATGTCTCAGTACGTTTCGACGTATAAAAGCAAACGCGATCGGATGCTTGAAGGGTTAAAGGACCATTACGAAATTGCGAAACCGGGTGGTGCCTTTTACTTGTTCCCAAAATTGCCTTGGGGGACAGGTGAAGAGTTTATCGGAGAAGCCATCGCGAATAACTTGATGGTCATTCCGGGAAATATCTTCAGCGATTTCGATACGCATTTTAGAATTTCCTACGCCGTTGATGACGCGGTGCTTGATCGAGGCATCGAAGTTCTTTGCAAGATCGCTCAAAGCGGTGTTCCAGCGGGAAGTACAACCTGATCTCGCCGGAAAACGCGGGTAATGAATCCACACTTGCGCGTTTTTACAGCAAGAACAAACGGACTACTGTTGCCCGCTACTCTTGCGGGACTTCAGTAAACTGAAACGACTCCCAACTTTCAGCCTGCTTACTGGAAACGAATTTGACAGATCCTTTGTTGTTGACCTGAAGGCGCGAGTGTTCCTTGCTTGGGTTGTCAGCCAAGGTGACGAAATAAGTGTTGGGCAAAGCTCCAGTGGCAAACTTGTAGTAGGTCAGGTTGCCGCTTGAAGTGGCGCCACGCATATTGGAATGACCGTTGCTTTGGGAGCGGAGCCGAGGTAACTTTCCGCCGGCGGCGAGTTGAATATGCCAACCACGGTTTCCGTTAGCGACGAAAACCCATTCGACTTGCTCTCCAGTCGTCGAGGTTGAAGTGGTAAACGGAGCGTCTCCTTTGCCGTCGGCGCCGATCCTCAGGCTGTGGTGAGGCACATCGATGTAGTACTTTTTGTTCGGGTTGGGAATAAAGCAGGAAGGGGCAACAAAAGCAAATTGGCCCATGCCTGGATGAGAGGTGTTGGAAAACTCTGGAAGATAGTCGGGGTGTTTCGTTACTTCATCTGTATACGGGTGGTGTTGCCCAGCTTGCGTGAAAAGTTTGTCACACATGAAGTAGATTGGAGAAACGAAGCCGCGTTTTTCTGAGCTGATTTTTTTAGTGCTTCCCAATATTCGAATGCCACAAGGATTATATATCTTGGACGTCCAAGGTACGTCATTGTGACCAGCGTTATACTTAGCATGGTATTCTACGCCAGCAACCAATCGATAGTCCGCGTAGCTAACCAGATCGTTTCCCTGGTTCCATGCTGTTAGCGCCGCCTCGACCAGATGTCCGATCCCGCCTTGAACATGCGCTTGATCTCGACCGCTTTCAAAAGCCTGGCCGGTTGGGCTGAATATGTATTGGGCAACGCCCGCACACCCATCACTTGTGTCTCGATAGCCAAATTTGTATGCGTTGATCTGGTCCTTTAACATCTTTTGATTGTCACAAAAAACTGCCATCGACATATTTCCGCCAACACAAGAAGTTCCCCAGTTCGCCGAACGATTGCCGCCTGTATTGGTGTATTGGTTGTATATTTTGTCCTTAAACCAAGCTTGTGCTGCCTTGACGTTCGCTGGAGACCAACCTGCTTCTCCATCAAAACCATGGCAAAGAATTTCTGCAGCTTGAGCCATGTGACCGGCGCCGGTACTGAGTGTTAACGTTGGCCCTTCTACGTCAAACCCTTCGACGGTTTTAACCCATTGATCAATAACACCGATGGCCGCGTCTGAATATTTTTGGTCGCCCGTAGCAACCCACTTCATGGCCAATTGATAGGCGGCATGTCCTTGCCTCGACAAAGCTAAATCGTCGGTAACGATTCGAGACACGTTTGCTTTGTAGTTTTTGCGTGGCCCTTTGTCTTTGACTGCATTCCAGCCAGTTGCCCAAGGTTCTTCTTCTGCGTTAACTTTGGTGCGAATGATTGTTAAATCTTCTTGAGTGTGCCAGCCTCCAGGGTGGATTAGTTGCGCATGAATTGGCGAAGCGAAGAAAAGAAGAGCGAAAAGTATTCCTGCTTTTACAAGCGATGTTTCAAAAGCGTTTTTCATTTACCGTTGCGAATTAGGAGTGAGTCTCAGTAGTTATTGATTGTAGACAAAAGCAAGATTTTTGTATTTGGCTTGCAAGCATTTGTCTGCTACCGCAAGCTTACGGCGCGCGATCGTCACATAAGCGCCGGCTAAAGCGCAAGCGTAACAATCGGGCGACACACGAATTGCGCTGATTCGCTGGCCTTGATATTGGCCATACTCACTCTTCACCCTTGAGATTCAAAGCGACCGTATCCTGCCGAGTACTAAGCACGCGCAGTACATTTACCGTTGAACCATCAACCGTGAATAAGACACGGTGAGTCTGCTTGCTCCCCAAACCGAACCAAAGATTATGCAGTTCGATTCCCAAGGCTTCCGCCTCTCGTGCCAACAAGCATCGTGTAGGCATGTGTTGCAGTGAGTAGATATGCTCCAAGATAGAAACGTACCACCGCTCGGCTTCTGAGTGTGACCGATGTTCGCTCCACCACTTAACGTTGTTGCGAAGATCCGCTTGTGCCGCTTTTGTCAGAACGATTTCAAACACTAGCCGTCGGCTCTTGGTGAGAAGCCCATTTCTTTGCGGAATGCTTGGTCAAATTGTGCCAATGGAGTAACGCGTCCCGCTTTCACATCTTCGTGACCTTCGCGAATAGCTTCAAGATCAGCAGCCTGCTTGATTAGCATGTTGACGTACTCTTCAACACTGCATCCAGCAGCTGCCGCGAGATGTGTCACCGCTGATGTGTTTGAAATTTCAATTTGCATGGCATCCTCTTCACTGTTGGCTCGATTGTTATATTTTCGCACTTACTGCCCAATCTGTCAAAGAATCGGGCTCAGATTCGGCTTACGATTCAAACGCTAAAATCAAAGCGAAAACCGCCGAATAGGCCGCGCCAAACGAGACACCCGTTTGTCTCATGGTTCTGGGTGCCATGCTCACGCGCAGCATGAGCATGCTTACGTTCGGCGTAAACATGGCACCCGTCAATTCAGGTTTGACACATCACTAGCCCAATCAACAAACCGACACGATTGCTGAGGGCAAAATCAAAACCCAAAGTTCGGATTGACTGGTGCGCCGCGCTGGCTGTTGCGAGCGAAAGGGCTTGATTGGAGCTGGCGAGCTTCCGAAAGCGGTTGGTCAAAACCTCGTGGCCGTACTCCCGTGATTGGAGGGCCAAGTTCGTTGCTTGGGAACGGATCGTAGAGAACAGCGCCTTGGCGTTGGCTGCTGATGGAACCGGGAACAGATCGCTGCGGCCAGTTACAGCCTGTAAGTACACCCGACACAAGCGACAACAATGCGGCGGCGGCAACTAAACGCAAACTTTGCATTGAAGTAAATTGCTTTTTCATCGTCGCCTGCCTTCCTCGGTAACCGCCAAATCGTGAGATTCAAGCGGGACTTTAGAGTGCTGGCGGAATTAGAGCAATAGAATTTCTAAATGCAAAAAGGCGACTGCGCAATAAGGTACTTAATCAATTGCGTCATTCCGCATTCCTTATTCCTTATTCCTTATTCCTTATTCCTTATTCCTTATTCCTCATTCCTCATTCCTCATTCCTCATTCCGCATTCCGCATTCCGCATTCCGCATTCCGCATTCCGCATTCCGCATTCCGCATTGGAAACGTTATTCCGGAACAAAGATTTCCAAAACCTCCGCCCCCTCCGTACCCGGGCTCAACAAAGTCGGAGGCAGGCAAGCCGGAAGCAAAACGGTGTCGCTGATGTTCATCGGTTCGCCGCTTGGATCGCCGTCAACAGAAACAGAGCCTTGCGTTACCGCGAGAATTCGAAACCGGCCGTCGCCACCGAGCTTCATTGGTTCGGTCAGAGTGCCGCGATTCATGACAAATTTATCGCACGAAACGATCGTCTTCCAATTCGGATTGTCCGTTGGCGAAGGAACCTCTGGCGCGACTGGGCCACGCGTGAAATCGGTTGCTTTGATAGCCTGCTCAATATGAAGCGGTCGGGGCTGGCCATCCGCATCAACTCGAGCCCAATCGTAAACGCGAAACGTGGTGTTACTGGCCTGCTGGATTTCGGCGATCAACAACCCTTCACCGATCGCGTGCATCGTGCCGGCGGAAATGAAAACGCAATCGCCTTGCTCGGGTTGGAAACTGTGAATCACAGATTCCGTTTGGTTCGACTCGATCGCCGCGCGAAAATCAGATTCGGAAACGCCTTCTTTGAGCCCGGCATAAATCTTTGAGCCGGGATCGGCATGCATCACATACCAAGCTTCTGTTTTGCCAAGATCAGGAGGTGAAAGCGTGGCACCGAATTTGTCGTCAGGGTGAACTTGGACGGACAGGTTTCGATTGGCGTCGAGAAACTTGAGCAGCAACGGAAACCGGTTTTGAAGATGCGTTGGCAACTCGGGTGAAGAGATGCTTGCCAGCAGAGACTCACCCAGCAAGCTGGCTCCGTCGCCTGCGATTAATTGTCGCAGTGACTTTCCCGCAAGATCACCATATCGAACAACGCTCTGATCGTCCTGATGATCGACGACTTCCCAACTTTCGGCAGCCGTTTGGTCACCGATTGATTTGCCCAGTACCTCAGCCAGCCGCCTGCCGCCCCATAGATATCGACGAAAAAGCGGTTCGAAACGTAGTGGGTACATCCTTAGCCCTCAATTGGATTAACGTTATGATTAGTTGAACAGACAAACATTAGATTGCCCTAGCACCAAACGGAACAGCCCGAATCAATCAACCAGCCGGTACCGTGAACTAAACTGTATGTCTGCGTCAAGTGAAATGCAGCACAACGAACGTTGTTGGCTTGACCACGCCATGTTACTATCCAAATTAATGTCGACAATGGTGCATCACAGCGCCCAGTTTCTTTCTACAAAATCATCAGATGAATTCACGTCAACCTAACGAAGATCTGTTCGAAAACAGCAGGATGTCGTTTGGCGACCATCTTGAGGAACTTCGCAAAGTTCTCATCCGCGCCGCGATTGGCGTTGCGATTTTCTCTTTAGTTGGATTCTATTTTGCCACTGACATCATTCACGTTTTGAAACAGCCGCTTGTCGACGCGATTGCCCAGTACAACATCGAAGACACTTCGAAGGACCTGGAAAAAAAGTACGGCTTTGTGCCGCCTGAATATTTGCCGCTGATGAAAGAAGGCGGAAAAATTCCTCGCCGCGTCCAGTTCGACCCGAATCAAATGCGTCGAGCTTTGGGTCTCAAAGAAGAAGCCTACGTCGAGAATTTCGATTTCAATCCCAGCCATTTCGAAACCGAAAACCTTCAAGCAATTTGTAAACGACTGTCAACACAAACCGGCAACTGGACCGTCAGTAAAGAAAAACTGGAAGCGGCATGGGAGAACATGCCCGAGACAGACCAAGCGACGGTCAAGCGAATATCGGATGATGGAAAATCTGACGAAAGCCTGACTGAGCTCGTCGCAGTGTTCAACCGCTTGGCTCAAGTCGAAAAACTAAACGACTCCGAAGCGTTCCAAAGCGATTTAGTCGAAGGCCGATCCGGGATGTGGGAAATGTTCATGCCCGCTAAACCAAAACCGCTGGCGAAGATGAAAGAGAAACTGGTTGAGTTGGCCGAAAAAGATCAGCCGGATTCCAAACTCAGCCGACGGTTAAACCGCTCTTTGATCACGTCTTTGTTTTACGATTTAATGCCGCCGCCTCAGGTTGAACTCAACGAAATCGAAATCTGGGAAGACTCGGACTTTCAACCTCAAGCGCTGGGTGTTGGCGAAGGATTCTCGGTTTGGCTAAAGGCTGGTTTGTTCACCGGCCTGACAATCGCGGGCCCGTGGGTGTTTTTCCAACTGTGGACTTTTGTTGCAACGGGGCTTTATCCGCACGAGAAAAAGTACGCCCATGTCTTTTTGCCGATCAGCATTCTTCTGTTTGTCGCAGGCGTTTTGCTGGCTTTCTTTTTCGTTTTTCAGCCGGTGTTAGGATTCCTGTTTTCATTCAATCGGCAAATGGGAATTGCGCCGCAAATGCGGATTAACGATTGGCTTAGTTTCGTAATGTTCCTGCCATTGGGTTTTGGAATCGCGTTTCAACTTCCGCTTGTGATGTTGTTCATGAACCGCATCGGAATTTTTTCAGTGGAAGACTACATGAGCAAATGGCGAGTCGCCGTCATGATCATTTTCGTCCTGGCGATGTTCCTTACTCCAGCCGACCCGATCAGCATGCTGCTCCTCGCAGTCCCACTAACGTTCTTGTATTTCCTGGGCGTGGGAATGTGTAAGTGGATGCCGAAATCGAAAAATCCGTTCGGCGAAGACGCGGCCGTGCCTGCGTAGTGAAGAAGTTTTCTGCGTGCCGTAGTGACCGTAGTCCGCTGACCACCAGTCCTGCGACGGAAGCCAGTCGAAAATCTAGTCATTCGTCAAAGCTGAAATGAATAGTTTGACCAAGGGTTCTTTTCTGGGTGCCATGCTCACGCGCAGCATGAGCATGCTTACGCTTCGCGTAAACATGGCACCCGTCAACTCAGGATTGACGCCCCACTAGGCGCATCAATCGGACAGATCGAAAAGTGCATCCACGTATTGATCTACATCGAATTGGGCGAAATCTTCCAGCGACTCACCGAGGCCAACGAATTTGACGGGCAGGCCAAATTCCTGGCGAATCGGAATTGCAACACCGCCTTTTGCTGTGCCATCCAATTTGGCGAGAATGATGCCGGTACAGCCTGCAGCCTCAGAAAAACCGCGTGCCTGGCTGATCGCGTTTTGGCCGGCTGTGGAGTCGAGCACCAACAGGACTTCGTGCGGAGCCGTTTCGCTAACCTTGCCAATGACGCGACTGATGCGCCCTAGCTCTTCCATTAAATTGGATTGGGTTTGCAGGCGTCCGGCGGTATCGACGATGCAAACATCAGCCGAATTGTTCTTTGCGAATTCGACGGCTTTGTAGGCAACACTTGCTGGGTCGCTGCCTTGGGGGCCAGTAACAATTTCGGCGCCCATTCGCCCGGCCCATACCGTCAACTGCTCGACGGCAGCGGCACGGAAAGTATCGCCAGCACCAAGCACGACAGAGTGCCCGTTTGTAATAAAGCGATGAGCCAATTTTGCGATTGAAGTCGTTTTGCCAGCTCCATTAACGCCGACCACCATGACGACGGTAGGACCATCTCCAGCCATGTTAATTTCAGCGGAATCCTGCTGCATGATTTCGCGAATGGTTGTCTTGGCGGAATTGACCAAGTCATTGTTCTGGAGTTTCTTGCCGCGAAATTTGGATTTAAAGTCGTCTCGGATTTTTCCGGCCGGCCCCACACCCATATCAGTCTTGATCAAGTGTGCAAACAACTCGTCGAGAAATTCATCGTCGACCAATCGGCCTTCTTTGGCCAAGTCGAAAATGTCGGTGTTGAGGAAGTCCTTTGTTTTCTTCAACGCCGCTTTGAATTTCCCGAACATTCCAACCTTGGCTGGCTTGGCAGGTTGGGGAGCAGGCGAAGCACCGGCGGGAGCGGATGGCGGATCCTTGGGTGGATCTACTGGAGAACTGGAGGCAGGCGGATCACTTTTTGCTGGTTCTTCCGAAGTGGGTTCCGTATCCTTATTTTTCTTTCCGAATGGATTCCAACGAGCCATGTATCTCAGCTTTGCAGACGAAGTGTGTTTGTATTTAGAAAGATCAGTTGCTCAAATCGGCACAAAATTCAATCGACGAAACGATAAACAAGTGACGATCGCTACACCATTCTATTGTTCCTGGTCGATATCTCCAGAACCATCCTTGGATTTGTTGCTCATCAGTTTATCAAGCACGCCGTTGACAAATTGCGATGAGTTATTGGTTCCATAGCGTTTTGCCAGCTCAATTGCCTCGTTGATGGCAACGCGATCTGGTGTTGTCCCGAACAAAATTTCGTAAGCACCGAGTCGAAGGACATTTCGATCGGTGGCAGCCATCCGAGAAAGCTTCCAATTCCTGGCGATCTCCTCCAGATGATTATCTACCGCGACAAGATTCGTGCGAACGCCCGCCAGCAGCTGTTGAGCAAACTGGATCAGCTCTTTGTCGTAGTTTAAACGACTGTTGATAAAACGCTGGCGAACATCGTCCGGCTGATCCGGATTCAAGTCGTCTTGATAAAGAACCTGCAAGGCGATTTCGCGGGCTCGTGTGCGACGGGACATAGTTTGTGTTTTGCGGATCGAAAGGTGATTGTTAATTTTCTCAGTTCAACTGATTCTAGGTCAACCAGATGAATGAGCGAAGGGGCAAGCGTCGTTGCTTCGGACGCTGGCCGCGCCTAAAAAGGAACGACTACGCCGATGCCATCTGCTGCATTTCTTTGACGAGCAGCAACATGTGAATCGCAGCTTCTGCCGTCTCAACGCCTTTATTGCCAACATCGCCGCCAGATCGTTGAATGGCTTGATCCATCGTATTGCAGGTCAGCACACCAAATGCGATTGGTGTTTTGTAGTCAAGCGAAAGTCGTCCAAGATCCGTGCTTACGGTCGTGTTGATATGCTGATCGTGAGACGTCTCACCACGGATGACACAGCCAAGTGTCAGAATTGCGTCAAATTTATTTGTTTCCAGTGCATGCTGGCAGGCGATCGGAATTTCCCAAGCACCGGGCACCCACAAGACTTTGGTTTGACCAGCAGGAACCAAATTACGCTTCAAAGTCTGAACCGCACCGTCCAGGAGGTTGTTCGTAATACTGCTGTGGTATTTGGAAATAACGATTGCAAAATGGTTTTCAGAAACCGAACCGCTGGTCCCGTGTAATTGCTGAATCAAAACTGCCTCGATTTAGATGGACGAAGAGCAAAGAAGGAATCATAGCAAATCCGTCTTTTGAAAACGACGGCTCTTACACCAAAGCAACATAAAGAACATGGTCTCAAAGTTGCCTTTTAAGAACCAACAGTTGAATCCATCTCATGTCACCCGACCCACAAAAAAAGCCACGTCGGTTTTCCAACGTGGCGATCGTTTCTTTCGGTTTCTACGTTGCTTTAGATCTAGAAACCGCCATCTGATTTAATACTCATTAAAAACTCAGCGTTGTTCTGAGTTTTTTTCAACCGAGTGGTCAACATATCCATTGCATCGGGAGGATTCATTTCACTAAGCACGCGGCGCACTTTGCAAATGCGATCGTATTCGTCTTCGTCGAACAATTTCTCTTCGCGCCGGGTTCCACTGGCGTTGATATCGATGGCTGGCCAAATTCGTTTGTCGACAAGCGATCGGTCGAGCACGATTTCGAGATTGCCGGTCCCTTTGAATTCTTCAAAGATCACATCGTCCATTTTGCTGCCAGTATCGATCAAAGCCGTCGCGAGAATCGTAAGCGACCCACCTTCTTCGATTTTGCGTGCTGAACCGAAAAAGGCTTTAGGCTTCTGCATCGCATTGGCATCCAGACCGCCAGAAAGCGTTTTTCCTGATTGGGGGCACTCGGAGTTCCAGGCTCGTCCCAGTCGCGTGATTGAGTCGAGAAAGATCACGACATCGGTGCCGCTCTCGACCAAACGCTTGGCTTTTTCGAGCACCATTTCGGTGACCTGAATGTGACGCGAAGCTGGCTCGTCAAACGTCGAACTGATCACTTCGCAGCGGTCGCCTTTGACTTCACGCTCCATATCGGTGACTTCTTCGGGGCGCTCGTCGATCAAAAGCATGATGACATAGGCGTTAGGGTAATTGGCGAGCGTGGCCTGCGCCATTCGCTGCATCAATATGGTTTTGCCAGCGCGAGGCGGGCTGACGATCAGGCCGCGTTGCCCAAACCCAATCGGGGCAATCATATCCACAACTCGTGTCGACATGTCCTTTGGGTTGTGTTCCATCACGATGCGAGTGTCGGGATGAAGCGGTGTAAGTTCGTCAAAGTTCGTTCGGCGAGCGCTGTCTGATGGATCGAGACCGTTGACCGTCTCAACGCGAAGCAACGCAAAATATCGTTCATTTTCCTTAGGCGGGCGAATCTGGCCTTTGACGACCGCTCCATTTCGAAGATTGAATTTTCGAATTTGGCTGGGTGAAACGTAAATATCATCCGGACAATTCAGGTAGTGATATTCTGGGCTTCGCAAAAACCCAAAACCATCCGGGAGAATCTGAAGCGTCCCTTCACCGCACATGATGCCGCGCGATTTCACTCGTTCTTTGAGGATCAGGAAAATTAAATCCCGTTTGCCCATTCCATCGGCGTCATCAACACCTTCGGTTTCGGCAATTTTCGCCAATTCAGCGGAGGACATGCGCTGAAGATCAGTCACATTGATTACGTCTTCATCGCTGGCCGATTTCTTATTCTCAAGCGGTCTAGCTTCTTCACGAGATATCGTTTCGGCGATGGACATCGGTTCGCCGCTGGATTCGATCTCTTTTAGCTTGTCACTTACATCTTTGTCCAACTCATAGTGGGGTTGGTTGGAACGACTTGAACGTCTTTGCTGGCCTCGCATATTAGCCATTTTTTTTTCCTCATTGTCAGATGTTGTGGTAGGAGCATCTCTGACAAATGTGATTGTTTAGGTTTGAAATAGGGTGCTGGGAGATTCAAGTTCGCTGGGAAAGTCAAGTTTCCATTTTCGCCAAAGTTCACCAATCTGGTGATACGTCTGTTCTCGAGATTTGGAATTGTTGATGAAGTCTGTGGAGAGTGATCGTTTGACTTCAAGAGAAGTTTGCATCGCTTCACGTCTGGCAATTTCACCAGAATCCCAGCCACGTTGGCTGGCGCGCTGTTGGCGGATGGATAAATCAGTATCGACAAAAACAATCTTGTCACACAATTGATTCCACTGAGCCTTAAACATAACTGGAGCGTCCAACACAACCGCAGGAATCTTTGGCTGAGATTTCAAGTCAGCGAGTCGCTGCTGAATTCTCTTGCCGATCTCAGGGTGTGTTATTTTTTCCAGTCGTTCTAAGTCAGTGTTCTCGACCGATGTTTTAGCAAACACAATTCGTGCTAAACGTCGCCGATCAATTTTCCCATCCGTTAGAATGCCTTCTCCCCACTGCCCAACAATGGCAGCAACCGTTTCGGGAGCCTCCAGTACTTCATGACCAATCCGGTCCGCATCCAATACAGTTGCCCCAAAATGCTTAAGGCAACTAGCGACAAGACTTTTGCCACTGGCGACTCCGCCAGCAAGTCCGATCACAATCGGTGCAGGATTTTTTAATGAAGTAATGAGGAAGTTCCTTCCGCACCTGAAAATTAGATCGTTGTTAAGAACCAAACCTGAAAGGAGGGAGATTTAGCTGCTAGTTACGAACTTAAAAATCAAGCGAAAGACATCCAGTAAAGCCTATCAAACCGCTTTTGAAATCTCAGATCAACAATACATAACTGCACTTGCTTATCTGCAATTCCCAATTCGAGAACCAAAAATCACTTGGTCTCAAGTTTCGCCCACCGCGGGCACGTCGTCTCAGGACAACGATAGGATAGCATATTGGCCACAATTTTCTAGGTTTCTTCTGGAATTCAACACGTGGACAATGGAGATTTCTTGGCAAATCAGATAAGAATTTGTGTCCCCTTTTCTCCCCCTTTCTGCCTCTGCCCCCTTAATTAAGGGAAGCGAAGACTCACGGTATATGCCGAAGCAACCATTGGCCGAGAAAGGAATTCATAAATTGGTTATTTGTTGCACCAATGTGACCCTGAACAAACGCTAGTCAGCTCAACCAAATTAGGCAAAAATCTAACTTCACTGCCATACGCAAAAACTGGAACGACGAAATATGACCATTGAATTGAAATCTAATGTTCGCCTGGGAGTTGTCCCCACTCACCTGAAATTTGTCGGAGGCTTGGTTCCCGACGAAAATGGCAAAATTCCCCGCGGCGATGATGGACAGTTACTGGTTGTTGCGAACATGAAAAAGCTGACAGCAGATTCGCTTGTCAAAATCAGCTGTGTTCAGATTCCATACTTCTCAGGTCTCGACGAATCCGATGTCGCCGAAATGGTCAACGGCTTTCGCGCCCTTGAATTGGATGTTCAGTTTATTCTGATGGTCAGCGGTGGCGATCCGATGAACCCTGATGACGAAGACACCGTTGTCGAAATTCTGGTTTCCGGGCTCAACGCCGCCAAGCAAAACAATGTCGAACACGTTGCGTCAACTTCGGTGGAAGCCTGGATGCAGCCTGGCGCGACGCCCAAGGTCGGGGCTGATTTTGATGCAGCCGTTGATCAAAATGTCAAAGTTCACACGCGTGCAGCAAAAGAGGCGGAAGTAGTTGGCTCGTGTATTAAATCTTGGAACATTGAGTTTTTGCGTGGTGGAGAATTTCAGACGTTCACCGACTTGGGAAAGATTTGGAGCTTTGTCAGCAAAGCCAACCAAGCGATCGGGACGCCGCTTTTCAAGGTGCTTTTGGATGCTGCTCATTGCGGCGATTCCTGCCTGACGATTCCAGAAAACGAAGCTTTGATTGCAGAGATTGCCGCAGCCGATGCACTTGGCGTTTTTCACGCGTCAGCAAAAACAACCCGCGGATGCTTGTCGACCGACGATGGTTGGATCGCAGCGTTGCTCGCCGCTTGTGCAAAAACTGGCAAACTCGAAATGGCTTTCGTTGAACTGTTCCACCACGAAGACGATGCGCTCGAAGCGCTTCGTGAACTCGAACCGGGTCACGGTATCGATACTTGCGATGGGCAGACTTATGACGAAGCCGTTTTGGCTGGCTTAGCCGATGTTGGCAGAAGGCTAAATAACTTGAAAACACGTGGCATACTTTAATCAACTCAAGTTGCTACTTAAGTTGCCGCATACCCTGGTCTACAGTTTGGATTGACAGACAAATCGGCAAGGCGAGAGATGCATAGGTAAAACTTATCAACGGTCCCAATTGTCCAACGCTGGCTTGATCGTGTTGATACAAATGTTAACGCGATTAGAACCAATTTCAGGCTGTCAATTTGGATCCGCCCAGCCTTGGCTGCTCCCTCAACAGTCGTAGCGAAACGCATCTATCGAACCTGTTTTTAACGGGTGAAACCAAACCAATGCCTACCACCGACACAATCGGTCGTTTCCAGCTAGGGTCTTGCATCGAAAACAATGTCTTATTCCTTAGAATTTGACACTAATTTTGGCCCCATCTAAGATAAACTGGGGCAGAGATGCGGGTGAATTCTTGGGCTGAAACAATTTCGCCCCTCCCACCCAATTTGTGACTATTGTAGCGTTTGGTTTGTGCACAATCATGGCGAGCCAAATTGACTCCGATAATTGAAACGTAGTGGTCTAATTCTGCTTCGTCACCCATATTGCCGTAACTCTAAATTCTAGAGTTGTATTTAAACTGAACAAACATGCACGACCTTGAGCGTTGTGCTTTTAGGAGATCCAGAATGGCTGCCAGGGAAAATCAAGGATACTTGATCGCCGTCATTATTTTAGTGTTGTTAACACTGGTTTTGGCGCTTGCCGCATTCCTCGGGCTTTCCAAAGCCTCAGAGAACGGTGACTTGCTTTTAGAGGAACAGACCAAGCAACTCGCATCTTCTAAACTTGCTGAAGCTCAGTACTCTGCCATCGAAGCCTTAAAAGCAATGGCTGGCGGTTTCGGTTCAAACACCACTGAAATCCAAACGCAGATTGAAAAAATCGAAACGATTGCGACAAGCAACAAGATCGAACCATCGCTACGAAAACCAATCGAAGACCTTCGCGATAGCATCAAAAGCATCAAGGAAACCTATGACAAAGACATGGCTGGCAGTAGAACTGCTGACGGCGAGCAAGCCACCAACGCTACATGGCGAAGCACAATCGACAGCAACAACAAAGTGATCGCTGCCAAGAACAGCGAGCTGGCAATCCAACGCAACGAGACAAGACAATCTAAAAAAGAAGCGGAAGAAAAGATTGCAAACATGGCAAAACAACTTGCCACTGCCAATACTACTGCCGAAGAGGCGAACAAAAAATATGAGAAGTCTGAAAGTGAAAAACTTGCGGCTCGTCGCAGTTTCACCGAAGACATTAACGAAGCAAACACCGACATCAAAGCCCGAAACGAAGCTTTCGCTGAACTTAGAAGCAAAAAAGACAAAACAATTCGCGACGTCACCAAGATGTTCAATGATGAGAAAGAAGAATCGGAAAAATTAAAAACACGTATCAATCGTTATGAGCGAGAAGTCTTCGATCGTCCTGATGGCACGGTCAAACATGTCGCTGCCCGATTGAAAACAGTCACGATTGACATCGGAAGTGCAGACGGCCTGACGAACAATCGTACTTTCTCGATCTACGACCAATCAGTTACTAACTTTGAAAAAGGCGAGCACAAAGCCAAGATCGAAGTCACGAAAGTCTTCAAGTTTCATGCAGAAGCTCGAATTGAAGATGAAAACATAACCGATCCAATTCTTGCTGGCGATCATGTTTTGACTGCCACATGGGACCCTGGATTTGCCGTGTCCATTGCTCTGGCTGGCACGTTTGATCTTGATGGTGACATCTACGACGACACGGAAAAACTCATCGGAATGATCGAGCGAAATGGTGGTAAAGTGGTTGCTTGGCACGACGCAGATGGCAACCGCCAAGGCAAAATTGATCCGACTATTCGCTATCTCGTTAAAGGCACAGCACCTCAATCAGGTGTCAAAGGCGACAAGAATCCTGAAGCTGCCCGTGCGATTGTGATTGCCATGCAGGACATGGAAAAAGAAGCCGACGCCAATACGATTCAGAAAATCAACCTGCAAAAACTATTGAATCGCATGGGCGTTCGAGCTCGACCAAAGATTCTGCAAATCGGCCTACCACGCGGCGGATTTTCTGACGCGCCCGAGCGTACGCCAGAGAAATCTAGCACGCTTAAAGACGAAGAAAAATAAGTAACCATCGGCTTAGCTGACAAACTTAAACCAGCGCCCACCGCATCACTGCGATGGGCGTTTTTTTTGTTAACAGGATGCGTAAGTAAAACTTGAGTTACACGATTTTGTAGGATGGACATTCCTGTCCGTCTCAATTCTCAGCCTTCTCAATTCTCAGCCTTCTCAATTCTCAGCCTTCTCAAT
>CAYUWY010000034.1:28056-33416 GCA_964448575.1 uncultured Pirellulaceae bacterium | reverse complement strand
CCTTCTCAATTCTCAGCCTTCTCAATTCTCAGCCTTCTCAATTCTCAGCCTTCTCAATTCTCAGCCTTCTCTTTCTCAGCCTTCTCTTTCTCAGCCTTCTCTTTCTCAGCCTTCTCTTTCTCAGTCTTCTCTTTCTCAGCCTTCTCTTTCTCAGCCTTCTCTTTCTCAGCCTTCTCTTTCTCAGTCTTCTCTTTCTCAGCCTTCTCTTTCTCAGTCTTCTCTTTCTCAGCTTTCTCCTTCTCAGCTTTCTCCTTCTCAGCTTTCTCCTTCTCGGCTTTCTCCTTCGCTGGATCCTCGACAACCACAGGCTCAAGCTTCAACTCACCCGTGATCTTGAGTTCAGGCAACGACTCATTCAACTTCTTAATACCCTCTTCCGTCACGCCCGTTTTCCAAACATACAACTTCTTCAGATTCTTGAGTTCTTTCAAATGCTCAAGCCCCGCATCGGTCACTTTTGAACCATACAGATTGAGGTATTCCAAGTCTTTAAACGACTTGAGATGAGCCAACCCGTTGTCGCCAATTTTTGTTTTTTCCAAATGCAGTTTCTTTAGCGGCATTCCTTCAAGCGACTTTAGTCCCTCGTCAGTCACATCGGTTCCAGCAAGGTTCAACCAAATCACCTCGGTGACCGAACTGATATCCTTGATTTGCTCGTCACCAATCGGTTTGTCTGAAAGGTAAAAACTCATTTCGCGAGTCGTGTCGGCCGCAGAAATTTGAAAAACGCGACCGCCCGAGTCTTCGATTTTTTTAATCAAAGCCATTTCACGACGGGACGATTTGTCTTTGTCCTGATTTACCAAATTGTGATTGGCCAAACTAAAACCTGTAAAAAACGAAACAGAAAAGCCCACGGTTAGTGCAGCTATCATTAAAAACGAGCTTCTTCTAAGCATTTTGATATCTCTAAAATCAGATTTGCAATCCAGGCCGCATGACGAGAAACCATGTTATCAAAAAAAGCGCTCGACCGGCGGAAAGAGGCGGACCGCGTCAAAATGACAATTCACATTCCATAACCGCGTAAAATCCTGTTAATCTGCCGCATTTACATTGCCAAAAAGGAACGTGTTGTTTGACCACAGAATCAGCTTGCTAAGCAAAAATTCACCGGTCCGCCATCGCCCGAATCGTTGGATTTTCCCGATAAAGTCATAAAAATTTCGCCTATCGACCACAATGTTCGTAAAACCAAATCGTTTTTTGCGTCACAACAACCGTATCGCTTTCGGAATCTAGCCCCAAACGTTCGAGCCATCATGAAATCCATTATCAATCCAATCTTGTTTTTCGCTGTCTCAATCTCAGCAATTTCACTTTTAATAAATCCTTCGACCTCCCAAGCAAACGAAACCACGGTCAACGACAACGTGGTTGAGAAAGGTGCGGTCAACTGGAGTAACGATCTCGACGCGGCGAAAAAGCTTTCCGCGAAAACAGGGCGGCCTATCTTTTTGTTGTTTCAAGAAGTTCCTGGCTGACAGACTTGTAAAGACTTCGGCCGTGAGCCGTTATCCAACCCGCTAGTCGTAGAAGCAATCGAAACCAATTTCGTTCCCGTCCTGGTTCATAACAACCGCGGGGGCAAAGACGCTGAACTTCTCAAACAGTTCAATGAGCCGTCTTGGAACAATCCCGTCGTTCGGTATCTCGATTCCACAGGCAAAGATCTAATCCAACGAAGAGATGGAGTTTGGACTACTGGCGGCACAGTCCAGCGAATGGTGGCCGCCCTCAAAGCAGGTAAACGCGAAGTCCCTCGCTTTCTTGACAGCATCATGATTGGCGAACGCGCTCAGTCTCTCCAACAAGCCACGTTTGCGATGTTTTGTTACTGGGAAGGCGAAGCAAAACTCGGTTCGATCGCGGGCGTCAAGTCAACCCATTCGGCTTGGCACAGCGGCTTGGAAGTTGTCACACTTTGGTACGATCCAAGCGTCGTCGAGTACGGCAAGCTTGTCGAAACCGCACAATCCTTCAAGTGTGCAACCAAAGTATTTACACACACCCCAAAACAACTTGAAGTAGCCAGAGCGAAAGTCGGCTCTGCTGCGGTTGAACTTAAAATCGACTCCAGCACCCGTCCCGCAAAAGCATCGGATCAAAAGTACTACCTGCGCCAAACGCCGCTTCGTCACTTGCCACTTACCGAAACCCAAGCCACGAAAATCAACTCGGCATTGGGATACCAAAAACCTTACGCTGATTGGCTTAGCCCGAAGCAGCAGCAACTTGCAAGACGCGTCCTTGCGGTCTCGAAAAAATCGCCAACCGCGTTGAACGAATTTCATTACCCCAAGCAAGTTTCCGGACTCGCACAGTACACTGCGTCCTTAGACGCAAAACTGAAAGAGCTTGAAAAGTAAGTCGTATCGACCAGACAAGTGCGGCTCGGACCAAGTCGGGCGAGGGCCAGCGCAAGTCTAAGATTCGTAGTTATTGCAGGACGGACATCCGTGTTCGTCCTGCTTTTTTAACGCGCGAAGTAAGTTGGACATTCCTGTCGGACAGCATGGCAACGACGCTAAGCCTCATCATTCTTAACACCGGACGGGTCTTGCAGGAATCGAACAAGAAATCTGACTCAAAATTGACTACGCTAAAAAACTGAGTTCGATTCGGAAAATGTTTTGTGTAAATGGACCGACAGCATATACTGATAGAAACTCGCAGGTTTCTTGTTTTATGTGGTAGGAAATTATGAAGAAGTTACTGATCGGGACTTTCACATTGATGCTTGTTTTCACTTGCCAAATTGGCTTGGCCCAAGAAGGTGGGGACTCTTGGCCTCCGCGCCCAATTGCTCTACCTGCCGATCCCCCCAAGCCGCCCAAGCCTTTCGTGCCCCCAAAGACCCCAGAACCCTTTGCCCATCCAGCCGAACCAATTCCATTGGATCGGTGGTTGGATAAGTTGCCAGAGCCAAGTTCTCCCGGGGGCTCACCACCACGTCCGTGGCCCCAACACGACGAGCCGTGGAGTTGGATCTTGGAACCTGAATACTTCCCCCCATCGTTGGACTGGTATCTGCCATTTTTGCCATATTTGCGATATTGAGTCCTTAGCTCAGCTTTGAGCAGAAGCCTAGTTGACTTGGTTCAGGTAGGCTTCCATTAAGCAAAACAACTCAATGCGGCAAAAAATAAGGCGAAATTGTACTTTTTGATGCCCGTTTAGCTTGATGCCCAGAGCGGTTCAAACCGTCGCCAATGTTGCTACCGCGCGTTTTGTTGATCGTGGCAATTGCTTGTTTGGCTACGCAACTTTTGGTGATCACAGTTGGTCCCCATTTGTTATGTTAGATCTATTGTGTCGAACCCAACTGGCCAAGCAACAATCCAAAAACCAACGATCAGCATTGCTCAAATGATGATGCTCGTCGCATGGCTGGCGTTGCTATTTTCGATATTTCGCTCTGTTTACAGTTGCCCGCCTCGAGAAATTTGTGGCTATACCAAAATTGCCGTGTCGAACTCGGGCGAGTTTGTGGCTGCGGTACACCGACGTGGCATCCATCTCTTTGGTAACGACAAGTACATCGACGAACTGAATGTGGGACATGTCGACAGTCTGAAGTTCGTTGATGACAACACGCTGGCTATTACCTGCCTCCAAGGCGACTTACCTTGCGGCGTTCATTTCTACTCACTCGATCAAAGAAAAGTCACACGATGGCTTCCCTTGAAATCGAATCGGTACTGCTACGTGCGATTACTCGATGATAAATTTATCGTCCATCAAATCGACCAAAAGTACGGCGCGCAAATTCATGTCTACGACATGGACGCGTCAAAGGACTCCAAGCCGATTGCCTCGTATCCGCCTCCGCCCACCAATATGCCATTCGACGCCACAAATGATGGCAGATACATCGTGTTTCACTTGCGAACGGTACAGTCCAATGATTTTGCCCTGTGGAAAAACGCTACTGTGGCAAATGATTTGGAGAAGGGAGAAAGTACAAATTCACTAGGGATGTCCAATGGGGCGGCCTTTAGTCCTGATGGTTCTTTTGTGATTACCTGTACGGAGAACATAACCAAATTCAATTGGCCATCCGCAGAACCGCAATGGTCTATTTCCTGCGATGAGCCCTGTGGTCGCATTCGCATCTCGAACAATGGAGAGAGGTTTGCAGTCCTGACTGGAACTGATTACGCGAACCAAGGGCGATACCTGAGAGTGTTCGATTCCGATTCATCAAAACAACTGCTGGAGATCGAATTAAACGAATCGCTTGGGCTGGGCTTCACACTATCCGAAGACGGTCAATCTGTTTGGACCGGGCCTTTGGACGAGCAGAGAGGTTTGATTCAGTGGGACGTTGATTCGAATTCGATCGTGAAGCGAATCGGTTCGCAGCAAAAATTTGGGACGTTGGCCTACATCGCGCTGTTTTTACTCTGGGCCGTTCTGTATGGCAAATTGTTTACGAAACGAACCGTCATACCAAGCAAAAGCAGTGTCACAATCGCTTTTATCTTTGGGCTGATTGGACTGAAACAGAGTCGCTGGGTGCTCCTAAAGGCGTTTGGTATCCTTCTTCTCGCCTTTGGGTGTGACATGGCGTATTGGTCACGACATCCGTATCAAATTGCTTTTACCTCGTTGCTACTTGTTGCCGGGAGCGTATTCGTTATAAAGTCGATTCGCTTGTTTTTTGCCAAGGAAGACGCGAAGAACGCAAAGGACTTGTCGGCGCCAACGACATGAGCTAATAGATATTGGCGATCAGACAGCAACTACTCTCGATCAGCTTCGGGGAGAATCATGCGGCTTACTCCGTCTACCAATTTGAGCTCGTGGAAGTTAATCAAAAGCCCAATTGGCATGTCCAAAAGCTTCATGTAACTCAGCAATTGAGCTTTATGGATCGGCAGGATTTTCGTAACCACTTTTAGTTCGAGCACTAAACAGTTTTCGACAACTATATCCATCCTAAGATCTTATTCAAAAACCAACCCTTTGTACTCGATCTCGACAGGCACCTGTTTGTCAGCCGAAATGCGTTGGATTTGAAGTTCACGCATTAAGCACTTCTCGTATATAGACTCGAGCAACCCGGGCCCTTTGCACCGGTGAACTTCGATTGCTGCCCCGATCGCTTTTCGGCTTAATTCATTCGCTCGTTGATATTTGGGATGCATGGTTTTGTAAGAAATAATGATCCGGTAAAGCAAGCAAACGTATTCTTACAGAAGGACGCGAAGAACGCAAAGTAAAGATCTGAAGTCGAAGAAACGAACGCCTCTTTGCGTCCTTTGCGATCTTCTGTAAAAAACTCCGATGAAGAAGTACAGAAAGCTTCTTACAGAAGCACGCGAAGAACGCAAAGTAAAGATCTGAAGTCGAAG
>CAYUWY010000034.1:0-27956 GCA_964448575.1 uncultured Pirellulaceae bacterium | reverse complement strand
TGCGTCCTTTGCGATCTTCTGTAAAAAACACCCCGGTGAAGAAGTACACGAAAGCTTCTTACAGAAGCACGCGAAGAACGCAAAGTAAAGATCTGAAGTCGAAGAAAAAGAACGAAGAAACGAACGCCCCTTTGCGTCCTTTGCGATCTTCTGTAAAAAACACCCCGGTGAAGAAGTACACGAAAGCATCAAAATTAGCTTCGCAGCATTTGAAGGCCCTGAGCCGTTTTGGCGATAGCCACGGTTAACAATTCGCCATTGATGGCGCGCCAGCACAGGCCACTTTTTGCCAAGATCACCTATTACTTAACTCAGTCAGTCAGCATTCAGAAAGCAACTCAGATGGATATTTGGAAAATCGCAACAGTCTTTTTCGCGATTCTGGCAGGCGTTGGTTTTTATCTTTTCTACAACGCCAACAACACAGCCGACAGTGCCAACAAACGCCTGAAGAATGAGCGGCAAAAAAATGGCGCACTCCAAGCCGCCAGTGCTGACGCATCAGCTTTCATTTCCTGGTACCGCATCAACAGCGAAGATTCGACACTTGATGACTACAAGAGAGAAGTCAAAACTCTGCACGACAAATTCATCAACCACTTTCCAAACTTGGCAAAAGAAGCAACAACGACGCCAGCAGAAACAGACAGCGAACAATAAGTTTTCGCTTCGTCTCTCTACCAATGATCCACAGGTACGTCGCCGAAGTTCGCTGAGCTACACCAATTTCCCAGGCAAGTAACTTCCAGACACTCACGCCTGGAGCCAACTTACTCGTGCCGCAACGCTTCGATCGGATCCAGCCGTGCCGCACGCATCGCTGGGTAGATCCCGAAAACAATTCCGATCACTAGCGCGATTCCAAACGCGATTGGAATGGAAGCGGGAACGATGATCGGGGTCATCTCTCGAACGGCATCGGGCAAGTTCTGAACGGCTGCGGGAAACCAAATCGTTGCCAGCCCTCGGCCCCAATCCACCACCCACGGGCAAGCCAACCCGCCCAGGATCCCTGTGAGTCCGCCGATCGTTGACAACACAACCGTCTCAACGAGGAACTGTCGAATGATATCGCCGCGATTGGCACCCAACGCCCGACGAATTCCAATCTCCCGCGTCCGCTCTGTCACCGTGGCCAACATGATATTCATGATCCCGATTCCACCCACGATCAACGAGATCGCAGCGATCAAGCCCATAAACGTCATGAACATAAGCCGAGTGGAACGAGCTTGCTCCAACAATTCCAATGGCGTAACGATCGCAAAATCTACTTCATCGTGCCGCGCGCTCATGATCGTCTCAATTGCGTTGGACGTTTTCAAAACGTCTTTCATTTCCTTAACACGAAAAGTGATTTGGCTGATCTGGACCACTTCATTGACCCGCGTTCCCGCACCACGTTCCATGGTCCAATCGCCAATCCGACGCCAGAACGTCGTTAGCGGCGCGTAAACGTCGTCAGTGAAATCCTGGGCTTCGAGAGAGCTTCCAACCGCGGCCATCATTCCACGTGGCTTCATCACGCCAACGACTCGATAAGGCATATTGCGAATCAGAATCACAATGCCAAGACAGGATTTAAGCGGACGAAGCGTTTTGGCGACTTCATAAGACAACACGCAAACGTTGTCATCGTTGAGAATATCGGGAGCTTCAAGGAAGCGACCTTCGAACAGTTCCAACTTCATCACGTCATCGTATTCCGGCGTGCAACCGATAAAGTGAACGGCGCGGTCCGTTTCGCCATAGTACAACTCTCGGTTGGCATCCCGTATTCGCAGCGCCTGATCGATCGTCGGAATCGTTCCCGACAAAACATCAAAATCGTCGCGAGTGATGCCATACACCGCCATCGATTCCTGCGAAAGCTCTTCAGTAACTGGTTTGACGCTTCGCAGGATGATGTTGTTGGTGCCCAACTCTTCGATTTGCTGTTGGACTTTTTGGCTAATGCCTTCGCCGATAGCCAGCAACCAAATCACACTCGCGATCCCGATAAAAATTCCCAGTACCGTCAGCGCACTTCGCATCGGATGCAAAAGCAGGCTTTTGGTGCCGATTCTCCAGATTGAAAGACGAAGGAGCTGCATGGAAGAATGCGGAATCTGAAATGGGAATGTGGAGTTGGAAATTCGTAACTAAGAAACCAGAAGCGTCACCGCTCACTTACCGCCGACTGAAAATAGGCAACTGAAAAATTGCCATCTGACGTTTTTCAAGTCGCCGCTGGAAAGTCAACCAAATCGCGGTAGTTGTCGGCGTCAACCAAAACGTCTTCTCCGGGGTTCAATCCACTGGTAATGACGACGTATTTTTCGTTATTGGAGCTGATCTCGACCAATCGCGGCTCGATTCCTGCTTCGGTTTTTACCAACACGAAGTATCGTCCGCCATTGAAAACCAAACTCGACACGGGAGCCTGAATCGCGTTTTCGAATCGCTCAACAAAGATCTCAACCTTGCCTCGCAGTCCGCCTCGAATGACAGGGCTGTCTTCGGTGATGTCAACAAAAACTTCGTACTCGATCGGAGCCTGATAATATCGCCGCGGAAGCGGAAACGAACTGACGCGACGTACCGTTCCAGCAACAGGCGTTTCGGGCGCTGTATCAACTCGAATCTCAACCCGTTGGCCTTGTTTGACTTTATTGATTTTCGAATCGTTGACCTTCGCGTTGACCTGCATCTTCGTTGGATCAGGCAAGAAAAAGATCGGTTGGCCATCACGAATCAGTGCACCTTCCTCGATCACAATGGAGTCTCTTTTTTCCGAATCGTTTGCGTAGACCAAAGTCCCTGCCTGCGGGGCAACAAGTCGACAACTGGCGACTTGTTTTTCGTAATCGGATTGGCGCTGCTTACTGAGTTCGAGCTCATATCTCGACGCTTCAAGCTGCGCCTCTTGCTGCTCAATGGCCGATTTAAGTTCGGCTTCAATTCGGCCTTTGGTGAATTTTTCGTAAACGGTCAAGTCTTTAATAGCGAGCTTCAATTGCTCTTGGGCTGTATCAAAAGCAAAATTGTCTGCCTGAAGTTGCGGAAGCGTCAAATAACCACGTCCGTTTAGCAGCGCACTATGTCTCGCCGTTTCACCAGCGCGTTTTTCTCTTTCCTTGGCAACGTTGATTGCCGCGACCAACGTCGCTCGCTCCTGGGCAAAACTTCCTTCTTTATACTCTTTCAATTTAAATTGAGCGGCGTCCAGCAAACTGGTGGCCTTGATTACTTCTGATTTGTCACGAGCGACTTGGATCTTTCGCTCGGTCAGTTCCTCTCGAAGCAACGAGTCATCCAGCTGGCAAAGAAAATCTCCTTTTTCGACTTTCGTGCCTTCGGGAACCAACTCAAGAATTGCAACGCCGGTTCGGCCACGTGATTTAACGCGGCAACGGATTTCGACATTGCTTGAACTCTCGATGTCGCCGACTTCGTTGACCGACGAAATAAACTCTCCCTTGAAAACGGGAAACGTAATCGCGTCGCTACCAATCGCTTGGGAGCCAGCTCCAGAATTTTGAACCCAAAGTGATCCAACGATCACGCTGGCGCACAAGAGTACTGCGATGAGCAAAGTTATTTTTACAAAAGCGTTTCGTTGCGTCATAGAACGAGAGTTTCAGAAACGAGTAGGAATCGGGATTAGCAAATTGATTGTTTACCGGAGGGTCAACGAGTCAACCGTCAAACAGTCGGCGACTTTTCACTTTTTTTACCTTCTTTATCATAATCGACAAACGGCTCATTTTGATTGGTAAATACCGCTGCACCAATCCAAAATCGTGACGTTTAAAGGCCTCTCAGGTTGTCCATTCAATTTGACCGGATTAGCTTCGCAAACATTGTTTGGCATCCCACGCTGGTGGGCGACTACTCGCCAATTCCCCGATTTTGTATGATGACACAATGTCAGACGAAAACGATAAAACTAATTCATTTCCAGTCCGTGTTCTTTTGGTGGACAACGACAAAGACCACGCTCGGGCAATGCACGAGAGCCTGGAGCGAATCGGGCTTGAATGTACGTATGCCACCTCAGGTCCGGACGGGGCAAAATGCCTGGACGAGAACACTTATGAGATCGTCGTTACCGATTTGATGATGAACGACATCGACGGCATGGGCATCTTGAAAAAGGCGAAAGACATTCAGCCGGAATGCGAAGTCATCCTTGTCACTGGCCACGCTACGGTTCCTCGCGCCGTCGAAGCGATGCGCGAACGAGCGTTTAACTTTCTCGAAAAACCAATCACGCCAAAACGACTTCAGGCTGTCGTCTCCAAAGCCGCCGAATCCGTCCGCTTGCGAATTCAAAACACGCATCTTCAATCGCGATTGGACGAGCGTTACGGATTTGAGAATTTGATCTTTGCCAGCGACAGCATGAAAAATGTCGTCGAACGATTAAAACGAATTGCGCCCACTGATGCTGGCGTTCTGATCACCGGCGAAACGGGAACAGGAAAAGACGTTGTCGCCCAAGCGATTCACCAAAATAGCCCGCGAAAGAAAAAACCATTCGTCGCAATCAACACCGCTGCCGTAGCAGAACATCTCGTTGAAAGCGAACTTTTTGGACATGTCAAAGGCGCGTTCACCGATGCGATTTCTGACCGACAAGGAAAATTCGAATACGCAAACGGCGGAACGTTGTTTCTCGATGAGGTTGGCGACATGCCGATGCCAACCCAAATCAAACTTTTGCGAGTCCTCGAAGAACGGGAGATCACGCGAGTAGGCGACAACAAACCGATCCCTGTTAATGTACGTGTCTTGGCTGCGACAAATAAAGATCTGGAAAAAGAAATTGAAGCCGGTCGTTTTCGCAGCGATTTGTATTTCCGTTTAAAGATCGTGTCAGTTCACCTGGACAAATTGAACAAACGGCGCGAAGACATTTTGCCCCTGGCCGATTTCTTTCGCAAACAAGCCAACAAAAAGAATGGCCGAAAGATCAAAGGATTCACTCAAGACCTTCGTCGCTGGATGTTAGGCTATCAATGGAAAGGCAATGTTCGGCAATTGAAAAACGTTGTCGAAAGCTTGGTCGTGATGGACATCGATGAGATGCTCGACATGGACGACCTTTCACCCGATCTGATTGACGAAAACACGTCGCTTAAATCCACACCATCAGCCGGAACTGCTTCCGCGGCAGCGGCTTCATCAAAAGAACCTGATGGCGGCGCGGAAACTGGCACCGACGCAGTCGCTGAAAATCCTCAACCGGCTGAATCAAACGAAGACGATTTTGCTTCCTCATCGTTGGTTGGTAAGTCTTTAAAAGACATTGAACGACTTGCTATCGAACACACTTTGACACTAGCCAACCACAACCGTGAAGAAACCGCTCGAATCCTTGGCATCAGCGAACGCAACCTTTATCGAAAACTAAACGAATACGGATTGCGCTAAACCAATCGGTTAATCCCGATTGAGATCGAATCGCGACCAACATTCTGCAAACTGAAAATACAATGACACAAACTCAACTCAACCCAATTCGACAGCTTTCCGCCAGCGTCATCAACAAGATCGCGGCCGGTGAAGTCATCGAGCGTCCAGCAAGCGTCGTCAAAGAGTTGCTTGAAAACTCCGTCGATGCCGGTTCAACGCAAATTGAACTTTCGATTGAGCAAGGCGGAATCGAGTTGATTCGTGTAACCGATAATGGCTCCGGCATTCCGTACGAACAATTGCCGCTTGCCGTGACCAGTCACGCCACCAGCAAAATCATCGATGCAGACGATTTGTTCCAAGTCGGAACGTTTGGGTTTCGTGGTGAGGCATTGGCATCGATTACGGAAATCAGCCAAGCCATGATTCGCTCACAAACCGCGGATCAGGAATCTGGATTCGAGATGTACATCAACGGCGGCCATCGTGAAGAAGCCCAGCCATGTGGCTGCCCGCGCGGCACCACGATCGAGATCCGGCAACTGTTTTACAACACGCCGGTTCGACAAAAGTTCATGAAAACGCCGCAAACAGAACGCGGGCATATTGCCGAAGCCTTCACCCGGGTCGCGTTGGCTCACCCGGAAATTCAAATGACTTTTTCGAACAACGGTAAAATCATTCATAACCTCCCGGCGACCGAATCGTGGCGCGATCGAATTGACGCTTTCTTTGGTCCGGAAATTTCTAACAACTTGATCTCGGTTCAAAATTCGCATGGCGAGATTAGCATCAGCGGCTTTGTGGTCGACCCTTCGGTCAGCCGCGCCAACAATCGGATGCAGTATTTGTTCTTGAACGATCGCTACATTCGCGATCGCTCGCTTCAACACGCACTCGGCGAGTCGTTTCGTGGATTGCTTATGACCAACCGATTTCCCATTTGCTTTTTGAAGCTGGACATGCCGTTCGAGTTGGTCGATGTGAACGTACACCCGGCAAAGCTCGAAGTTCGATTTCAAAACGGTGGCCAGATTTACAGCCAGTTGCTAAGCACCGTTCGCAACAAGTTCTTGACCACTGATTTGACCGCTCGGGCGCAGCTTTCAGGTAAACAAGTTGAACCGTTCAAGCCGTTCCCAGGTGGCCCAACTGGCAATGCTTCAACTAGCGATTCGAGTTTCTTAAAAGCAGCCCCACGAGAAAGCCAAGAGCGAATCGAGTTTCCTACTTCCGCACCCACTCGCGACTGGACTCAAGCACCACGACAGCCTTTCCCTGTTTCGGCCCCTGGCGGTGGATCGGCGTCAGGCGTGCCTGCCGCGTTTTCCAATGCCGCTGATTTTACCAATCCAGATTTCAAACCCGATCAAAACCAAACACACGCCGCTTCGGGCGCCACTGGTTTTGATCGTTTTGACGCTTCACACTCTCCGTCTCAAACTCCAACAGCGCTTCAGGTTCACAACACTTATTTGATTTCCGAAACCGAAGAAGGAATGTTGGTGATCGACCAACACGCTCTTCATGAGCGAATCATTTACGAGCAGATCCGAGACAAAGTCCTTGACGGCAAACTGGAATCGCAAAAACTTTTAGTGCCCGAGCCGGTGTCGCTCCCGCCAGCCGAAGCAGCCGCGGTTTTAGATCAAGCCGAATTGCTGGCTCAGTTGGGAATTACGGTTGAGCCGTTTGGCGGGGACACGGTTTTGGTTTCGGCTTATCCGGCAATGTTAGCCAATCACAATCCGGCGGAGATGTTGCGTGGTGTGGTCGATCAATTGATCAACGGAAACAAGCAGCTTGACCAGCGAGATTTAGTGGATGAATTGCTTCACATGATATCTTGTAAGGCCGCGGTGAAAGCGGGTGACAAGCTTTCACCTGAAGAAATAACGGAACTTTTGGAACATCGAAAGCTATGCCAAGACGCCCACCACTGTCCCCATGGCCGCCCTACGTCATTAGTTTTTTCTAGAGAAGAACTGGATCGGCGGTTTAAACGTATTTAAAAACGGGCTTTTGATCCGATATTTACTCCCAGCCTGGTTTTGCCATTTATGATAACGGCTAGAACCTCATTATCTTTTCCGGAATCTTACGACTCCTCATTTTCTCGATAACGAAAGTTTTCACATCCATGATTTGCGTTAGCGTCGGTCGCGGTCGACATCGAATGATGATCGCCGAGCATATTCATCTTGCCGAACAAGGCGTAGAACTTGTCGAGTTGCGATTGGACTACATTCGCCGAGCCGTCAATCTCAAGCGGCTGTTCGCCGATCGTAACTGCTCAATTATTGCGACTTGCCGACGCAGAAACGAAGGTGGACGCTGGGAAGGATCTGAACAAGACCGCCGCATGTTGCTTCGCGCTGCCGTTGCCGAAGGCATCGAGTACGTCGATATGGAAATGGACATCGCAGCCGACATTCCGCGCTACGGCACAAGCAAACGCATTATCAGCTATCACAACTTTGATGAGACGCCAGACAATCTGGAAGAGATTCATCATCAGATTTCCAAGCTTGATCCGGACATTATCAAGATCGCCACGATGGCGAACAACCCGATCGACAACATCAAAGCTTTACGACTTTGCCGCGACTCGCATATTCCCACAGCAGCATTCTGCATGGGCGAAATGGGATTACCATCTCGAATTCTGTGCGGCCGCGCTGGGGCGCCAATGACCTACGCGACGTTCAGCGAAGATCGGAAAATGGCACCCGGCCAGTTGAGTTACAAACAGATGAAGGAAGAATTCCGATACGACAAAATCACCAAAGACACCGCGATCCTAGGTGTGATCGCCGACCCCGTTGCTCATAGCTTGAGCCCTGTGGTTCACAATGCGTGCATCCGCGAAGCAAAATTGGACATGCTGTATCTTCCGTTTCGCGTTCCCAAAGAGTATCTCGAGGAGTTCATCAAAATCTCTCCAGAGATGGGCGTACGCGGCTTGAGTGTCACGATTCCTCACAAAGAAAAATGTCTCAAATGCATTAACGTTCTCGATGATAATGTTGCGGGCATTCGAGCGGCCAATACGATCGTGTTCAAAGAGATCAACGCGTACGGATACAACACGGATTGCACCGCAGCAATTGAAAGCTTGAAGCGAACCATCGAGACAAAATATCCAGAAGAAAAACCGCTTGCTGGACGACGGTTCTTGATTCTCGGAGCCGGCGGAGTCGCCCGCGCGATCGCGTTTGGATTGGTTCGAAGCGACGCGCAAGTTTTCATCTCCGCAAGAGACCATCGCAAGGCAGACGATCTCGCCCAGGCGCTTGATTGCAAATTCATTGACTGGGCCGCCAGAGCAAATTTCGAGACGTCGGTTATCGTAAACTGCACGCCGGTTGGGATGTTCCCTAACATGGACGAAACACCGTTTGATGCCGAATGGCTGGACAAGCAAACGATTGTGTTCGACACGATTTACAACCCTGAACAAACGATGCTGATTAAGCACGCACGTGAAGCCGGCTGCACAACGATTACCGGCGTCGACATGTTTGTTCTACAAGCCGCTGAGCAATACCGACTGTTCACTGGTCAGGAACCCAACATCAAAACCATTCGCTACGAGCTAAAACGCGCCACCAGTGCGGCACGTTATTAGTGATCGCGAGCCTCGTATGAACCTTTATCTCATCGGCTATCGTGGAAGCGGCAAATCAACTGTCGCGCCAATCGTCGCAAAATCGCTTGGCTGGGAAACCGTCGATTCAGATGATTTGATTGAAGCAAATTCTGAAATGTCGATCGCCCAAATTTTTGCACAACTGGGTGAATCCGATTTTCGCCAAAGAGAATCAGGCGTTATCTCCAAAATTGGTTTGCTGACTCAACAAGTCGTCTCGCTGGGTGGCGGCGCTCCGATGTTCAAGACAAATCAGGAAGCCATCGCCCGCTCTGGAAAAACGGTTTACTTGACGGCCAATTTTGAAATACTTTGGAAACGGATTTCAAGCGATGATTCAACAGCCGACCGGCGTCCCGACTTAACTGACCAAGGCGGACGAAAAGAAGTAGAGCAACTGGTCGCTGAGCGCCACCCGGTTTATGATGCCTGTGCCGATTACACGATCGACGTGGGCAATCTGACCCCCGAAGAAATTGCGCAGCGAATCGTTAAATGGTTTCAATCGGTCGATAAACAGGAGTAAGTCACCACCAACGTGGCCGCTTGTCACTCCAACCGTTACCCAAATCAATTGGGTTTGTTGGCGTGAAAATTGGCTGCAGCGTTTTTGCATTGTTTTTTCGCATTGTTACAAACCCGTACACCAATAACGCAATATGCTCGCCAATCTTCCCATCTGGATCCAGCTGCCATTGTTGTTCGTTTGTGGCATGTTGATCGGTGCGTTTATCAATTGGGCGATTTACAAATGGGCTGCGTTTAGTGAGCGACGCATCAGCCCGTGGACGAAACCAGAAAAAGACGAAACACCACGCACTGAATTGGATTACATTCCGATCGTCGGTTGGCTTGGACGAAGACGTGATTCCAAAATTCATGGACGTGGATTCTGGATTCGCCCGATGCTAATCGAGATCGTCTGGGCCATTGGGCTGCCTTGGTTTTATCGTTGGCAAGCCTCAGGTGGGCTGACGGGTGGCATTGCCAATCCTGTACTCCACTACGAAACCTGGTTTTTAGTTCACTCATTCTTTTTAGCGTTGCTGTTCATCGCAACGTTTATTGACTTTGATGAAAAAACGATTCCCGATGAAGTTACAGTAACCGGCACACTGGTCGCTTTGGTTGTCGCGCTGCTTGTACCTTGGTTTCACCTTCCGTATCTTGCCGCTCCACAATTAAAAGGCGTGTCGGAAATCTTGCCGCTTCAGTTCGGATCCCCAAACGATATCCCAGAGTTCCACCATGGAATCTGGGGGCTAGTGATCGCGATGGTCATCTACGCGATTTGGATCTGGGCTCTTTTTCCAAAGCTTTGCCCTTGGATGTTCGGTTTAAAAAACACTTGGCGGTTCATGATTGCGTATGCCTTTCAGGTCAAACGTAAAACGAAATGCGACATCCGGATAGAGCCGCGTCAAACGCCCGGCGTCACCATCCTGCTTTGCGTTTTGTTTGCGATTGGCATGATCGCCATCCCGTTGGCTTGGGTGGCGTTTAAGAATACGGCAAGCTGGGACAGTATGTTTGGAGCCTTCATTGGCCTGGCATTTGGCGGCGGATTCATTTGGGCGATTCGCGTCATCGGAACGTACGCACTGGGCACCGAAGCGATGGGGTTTGGCGACGTAACCTTGATGGCGATGATCGGCGCATTTCTTGGTTGGCAAGCGGCGCTACTGGCGTTTGTGATGGCTCCATTTTTTGGAATGTTTGTTGCCGTTGCACAACTCGTGATCACACGAAAAACGGTTATCGCATTTGGACCGTACCTTTGTGGCGGTGCGGCGACCGTGCTGTTTTCATGGAATTGGCTATGGCCACGAGCTGCGGCTGGCATGTTCAGTCTGGGTCCAATTCTGATTTACATTCTGCTGGGATCCTTGGTGCTCATGGGCGCGATGCTCATCGGACTTCAATGGATCAAAGGCCTCATTCACGGGAAAGAAGAATTCAGCACAGGTCGTTAACCTGCCGAGTTCTGCTTCTAAATTTTGTCGGGCTCTGATTCCTGTTTCTTTTAACCGCCAATGGGTGTAAAGAGACTTCTCGGTGAACGCCACCATTTTTTAAGCATGAGATTTTGTCAGTATCTTTACTTACTGGTTTTCTTTTTTTAACCGCGGATGGACGCAGACAAACGCGGATTCAAGTTCTGTTTTTATCCGCGTCCATCAGCGTCCATCCGTGGTTCTTTCTTCATCTGTTTTTCCCGTTTTGAAAACGGATTCGGAGTTGAAAAGAGGTGGTGTTCACCGAGGGCTGTCCCATTAAACGCGAATAAAATTCGTTCAGTTACATTAGCGTTAATTCGCGGTTCTAAATTCTTCGTGTTGCCATGCTGACTTCATCAATCGAACATTTTCTAGAATTGTTGATAGCGAAAGACGTCAAGAATGCTGTTTCTTGAGTTACACCAAACTCATCCGCCCAAAACTCTTCACGAGTTCTGCTTCAAGATTTTGGGGCCTGCCTCCTGTTTTTTTTAACCGCGAATGGACGGGAATAAACGCGAATAAAATTCGTTCAGTTACATTCGCGTCCATTAGCGTTAATTCGCGGTTCTAAATTCTTCAGTTCTGCCAGGCCGACGTTCAATGATGGCCCAAAACTCTTTGACGAGTTCTGCTACGCCCCAACCGCCGCGGTGTTCGGCGCCTGTTTCAAATCTGCAATGTCGGACAGAAATGACATCGAGCATCCCGCGCTCTTGCTAGCAGAAAATTCCCCAGAAAATCGTTTTTTTGCTCAAGTGACTGCCCCTTGGATGACGGATTGCCATAGACCACTTATTCGGTGATCGCTAATGTCCCGGCTGAATTCCCCGGATGGCTCCTCGTCACCAATTTAGTCATATGAATAACAATCAACTCAAGCACACGGCACAAACCTGGTTCCCAATGAATTTCGTTGGCCTAATTGGCATTTCGATTTTTCTGTTGATGAGCACAGGGTGCACGCGCCCCGTTTCCAATCCGCTTTCGGGTTCGCGCGGCGGTGGTCTTTTTGGATTCACGCCTCCCAGACTTTTTGGTGGTGGCTCAACGACCAATCAAGCATCAGGATTAGCTTCCGTGTTCGGCAATGGACAATCAGGCAATACGAACAACGGTTTCGCTGGCTTCAACGGATTCGGAGGCGGACTAACAGGTGGCGGATTGACTGGTGGACTAACAGGCGGCGGGCTCGCCGGTGCATTAACAGGTGGTGGATTGACAGGCGGTGGACTAACGGGTGGCGGACTGGCCAGTGGCTTGTTCGGTGGACAAAACCAGAACCAAGGTGGCTTTAACCAACAAGGCGGATTCAACCAAGGCGGTTTTCCCGGAGGATTTTCTGGCCAAGCTGGACAAGGACAAGCCTTTCAAGATCCTCAACAGTTCGCCAACATCAATAGTCAACTTCAGAATTTGAACCAGCGATTGGGTGCTTACGATTCAGACAATCAACTGCTTAACACAGAAGTCGCCGGGCTCACGCAAAAACTTGAACTTGCCAATCAGTACAACCAAACACTCAAACAACAGCTTTCTGACACTTCGATTCGGATCCAACAATCAGAATTGGAAAAGCAATCGGCAATTCAACAGCTGGCTTCGACTCAGTTGCAGTATGAGGAGTTGAGCCAAAGATACGCCAGTAACAGCAGCGCCGCGAGCCAATTTGCCCAAAACCGTGCACAAAACAACCAAGGACAATATGGCGACCAAACGCAGGGGCAGCTCGCAAGCTACTCTGGAAACGGATCGACACCAGCACAGTTTGCAGGCGGAGCAACGATTCGCGCAAACAATAGTTTGATGCAACGATTTTCCAACATCAACATCCCGGGTGGTCAAGCCAGAATGGATGGCGATGTCGTTCGAATTGAATTTCCATCGGATCGCATGTTTGTACCAGGCACTTATCAAATCCAGCCAGCACAGTTGCCCGTTCTGCAAGGGATCGCCAGTACGATTCGGCAGAACTTTCCCAAACAAATCATTGGCATCGAAGCTCACTGGGACAACACGCCGCTTAACCCACCAACTACGACCCATCATCAACTTACCGCGACCCAATCGCTGGCCGTGTTTGATAACTTGATGCGATTGGGACTCCCTAACGAACAGTTATTTACGATGGCAATGGGAAGCAACCGCCCGCGTCACGCGCAAGGCACAACCAACGGTATCAGTCCCAATCGAAGAATCGAATTGGTGATCTATCCTGAGACCTATGACGGAAATTATTAAGTTTTGCGGACTCATCTAATGGGAATGGGGCCATTTATCATTCTTGATTGCAGATGCGGCTTCCAATCAAACAGTGCCCGCATTGGGTCGCTTCTCGCCCACGAATCATCTCTCGATGGTTACACGGTCATCGTTGCCACTTTCGACGCTACGAAACGTGAAATCGTTACACACGCATCTTGCTTGCCACCGGAGCTCGACTCAAATGTGGATGATGACTCGGCCATTGACGATTGGTTCAACCGCGAACACGAGAATGTCCGAGCACAGCATGGACCACTACTTGCCCCTTCGTCTGATGAGCCATCCTCAACGGACTACGCTTGTCCTGATTGTGGCAGCGCCTTGCAACTCAAAACTGATGGAAACTGGATTGCTTAGGCAACGCCGCACAGCATGGTTTTGGTTCAGCTTTTTTTCGCCGGAAGTATCGGCCTTAACTTAAATCTTATCGCGGTTAGATCAAACGCTGCCATCTTGTCTCGCCTAGCACCGTACAGCATGGGCAACGCAGCTTTTGACTAAACGCGGCCATCAGCCCTGTTGCCATAAACTTTCCCACAAGTTTTCAACACTGCGTTTCTCACGGAAAAAGCTTCTCCCCACGCTTTTTCGCCTCTTTTTGATTCTGCTTGCAAACTGCCTGCAAACCGCCCAAATATAAATATGTCCACTAATGGACATTTATTCATTTTTTCGGCCGATGTGACCTAATGTGTCCTGCGAATCAGGAAACTTGGAATCAAGCGAAAGAGAGGTTCTTGGATTTGAACCGTCCCCAACCTTTAAACGGCTGCTGGGAAGCGTCATATGGAAACTCAAAATCAATCGGAGCTGATCAGTCGGCTTCAAAATAAAATTCGAGGAGTCGAAACGGCCAGCCGAAACGACAACGGCACTCGCATTTCCAGCGGCTGCGTTGCGATCGATCGTTTGCTTCCGGGCAGCGGTTACCAGCGTGGCACGTTGATTCAATGGTTAACCGGCGGAGGCCAAGGTGCCGACTATCTTTCACTGCTGGTAGCTCAAAAAGCCTGCGAAGACGGCGGCGCGATGGTCGTCTTTGATCCGCTCAACCAATTCTATCCACCAGCCGCAGCCGCCATCGGTATCAATCTCGACAACCTCATCATTCTGCGGTCCAAAGATTCGTCCAGCCTGATGTGGTCAATCGATCAAGCGTTACGCTGTCCTGCGGTGGCGACGGTGTGGGGCCCACTTGAGCATATCAACCAACGATGGTTTCGTCGGTTTCAACTTTCGGCAGAGGCAAGCGGTTGTATCGGCTTGTTCATTCAGCCGCTCAGCCAAGCCCGCCAACCGAGTTGGGCAGAAGTCCAATGGATCGTCGGGCATGCTTCGCCTCAGTCGCCGCGTTCAAACGCACAAGCAAATTCTAACCCGCGGATATCCAACCCGCAGAGCCCCACCGCACAGACATCCAACCCGCGCGAGCAGCTTGTCCGCCTTTTGCTCACTCGTTGCCGCGGAACGCAAACGGGAAAGTCCGTCAATCTTTCAATCAACACTGTCACAGGGAACGTGCAAATCGCACGACGTGATCATGAGACGACGCAACTTCGCAACAACACCCGCGCTCGAAAAATTTCCAGTCGCCCACAAGCTTCAGCATGAACCCAACACAGATGGTTTCAATTCAAAAAATTCGACTGGAAAAACAAATCGCGAGCTCGACTCGGGAGAACCAAACGAGTTAGACGCTACAAAGCCAGCCGATTTTGATCCGCTTTCGGTAACTCACAAACGAATTCTCTGTCTTTGGTTTCCTAACTGGTCCATTCAACGCCTGGTCGTGGCCGAGCCTGAATTGCGGCGGCAAAGAATCGTTTTGTTCAGGCGTGATGCAAGGCGTGGTCAAGTCGTTTCGGCGGCCAGCCCGTTGGCAATGCAAGACGGCGCATGCGTGGACATGCCGCTTTCGGAAGCCAAATCGCTGTTGCGGCGGAGCGATAAATTTCACATTTTCCCACAAGACCTTGATGCCGACCTTGAAGCGATCGAAGCACTGGCCGAGTCGCTTGAAAGCTTCAGTCCCATCGTTGGCTTGGAAACAATCGATCCAGCAGAATACAAACGTGGCCGACGTCCCGATTCGGTGCTGGCCGAAATCACAGGACTGGGACATTTATTTGGAGACGAAAGCCAGCTCGCGCGCCAGGTTTTTCAGCACTGCGACACACTGGGTTACTTGCCACGCATTGCCGTCGCCCAAACCGTCGGAGTCGCTTGGGCAATGTCTCGTTATTTTGCTGGCCAATATTTTGCCGAACATCAACAGCCGCTGGTCCTGCCCGTTGGCGATGACGAAGCGATCAAGCAACTTCCTGCACAATCACTTCGCCTTCCCGACACCATCGTTGACACGTTGTATCAATTGGGCATTGAAACGATCGGCCAGCTCCAACGCCTTTCCCGAGCTGATCTGGCGATGCGATTTGGAGATGTAATCCACCGGCGACTTGACCAACTGACTGGCAAAACCGAAGAGCCCGTCATCGCGCGCACCAAGCCACCAGAGTTTATCGCCGAGCAGTTACTGGAATACCCAACCAACCATCGCGAGACCATTGAAACCATCATCGCTCGCCTGGTCACCGAACTATGCGAACAAATGCGAGCCCGCCAACAAGGTGCGATCGAGTGGAAAGTTCGTTTGATTTGTCAAACCGGTCCGCCGCTCGAATTCCGTGTCAATCTTTTCCAAGCCACCGCCACCACCCAGCACGTCATGCCTTTGATTGGGATGCAACTGGAACAGATTCTGTCTCCACTGACGCGAAAATTCCGCAAACGCAAAAAGAGCTTTACCTCGAAAGCAAAAACAGAACCCAGCAAAAACCCAGAAGCAAAAACAAACGACGCCTCCACTGACATTCCGCATTCCCCACTCATTCCGCACTCTCAATCTTTTCACCGCTACACCACGATTCAAATTCAAGAGATCATCGTCAGCGTCACATCCAACGTCTTGCTTGCCCAACAGCAGCGACAACTGTTTGATGAAAACCCACGTTTGGATCGCCAATCGCTTGCCCAACTGATCAATCGTTTGGCCAGCAGATTAGGGGCGCAGAATGTCGTTTACCCAACGCTTCAATCGGGTGCCCAGCCCGAGTATTCATTTCGCTTAAAGCCCTTGGTCGATTCCCGACGTCGCAGCCGCAGAAAGACCAAGCCTCCCAAGCAATCCCACACGCTCGCCCGCCCGTTAAGGCTTTTCCATCCTCCAGTCCGTTTACAAGCGATGGTGTTGGCGCAGAACTTGATTGAAAGCTCCAGCGAAACAAGCCCGATCCAAGCGGGCACAAACTCAAGCCAAGCAAGTTCACGACAGGCAAATTCAAATCAAACGAAACCACGAAAGCGGTTCGCGCCCCCTGCCCTGCTTGTTCCTGAAAACAGCACCAACTCTCAAGTCATCATTAACTCATGTGGTCCCGAGCGCATTGAAACCGGTTGGTGGCGTGGCTTAACCGTCTGCCGTGACTACTGGCGGATCGAAACCGAAACACACCAACAGTTCTGGGTCTTTCGCGACTTAAGAAACGGCCACTGGTTCCTTCACGGGGAGTTTTGAAAGGCCGCAGTTCAGTTACCGGTTCATGAGCAAGCAACCCTGTCCTTACACCAAAACCAATTTTCAACTTCAAAAAACAAATCTCAAATTCAAACTTCTGATCACCGTCAACTCCTTCATGTACTCCGAACTTCATTGCAAAACCAACTACTCCTTTCTCACTGGCGGCTCGCATGCTGATGAGTTAGTCGACCGCGCCATCGCATTGGGTTACCGCGCCTTGGCCGTGACCGACGAAAACACATTAGCCGGCGTCGTTCGCGCCTTCGCCGCAGCCCGAGCCGCCAACGCCGCCCAAAAAACACCAACTTCCAATATTTCGCATTCAGAAAACAATCCACTCGCCACTTCCCAATCAAAAAGCATTCCGCACTCACCCCTCAAGCTTCTCATTGGAGCCGAAATCATTCCCAACGACGCTCCGCCCGTCGTCTTATGGGCGACTGATCGCAAATCCTATGGCCGGCTTTCGAAACTCATCACAGTCGGCAGGCGACGAGCCACCAAAGGCGAATGCTGGTTGTCACTGGACGACATCGCCCAACACTCAGAAGGCTTACTCGCAGGAGTCATCCCACACCTACGCGGCGACCGGCTAAAAACGGAGCACATCGACGAAACGCACCCAAGCTACCAATGGCATTTCTCTAAAAGGGGACAGTCCCCTTTTAACGCGGCTTTTCCAGACGCCCAGTTCTCCAGCGATCGAATCAACCAGTACCGAGAGATTTTTGGCGACCGAAGCTACCTGATGGCCTCGCTTTACCGTAGCATTGACGACTCATGGCGAATTGAACAACTGAAACAGCTTTCGCAAAAAACGAACCTTCCACTCGTCGCTTCAGGTGATGTGCTTTACCACGCGCCGGCTCGACTGCCGCTGCATGACGTGCTGACTGCCATCAAGCATCGCACAACCGTGGCTTCGGCTGGAGATTTATTGCTCCCCAATGCCCAGCGACATTTGCAAACCATTGAGCAGCGACAAACGGCATTCGCTGCGATTCCCGATGCGATTGAGCGCACTAATGAGATAGTCGACCGCTGCAATTTTTGCTTGAGCCAAGTTCGTTACGAATATCCGGAAGAGCTTGCGCCTGATGGTCAGACTCCAATCGAATATTTGAAACACCTCACCGACCGTGGAGCCAGAAATCGATACCCAAAAGACCGCTACCCCAATGGCGTGCCAGCCAAAGTCCAAACGCAAATCGACCATGAACTTAAACTGATCGACGAGCTGCGCTACGAAGCCTACTTTCTAACCGTTTGGGATCTCGTTCGTTTCGCACGTCTGCGAGGCATTCTTTGTCAGGGGCGCGGTTCGGCTGCCAACTCTGCCGTTTGCTATTGTCTCGGTGTAACCTCAGTCGACCCAGACACGACCGACCTGCTGTTCGAGCGTTTCATCAGCAAAGAAAGAGACGAGGCCCCCGATATTGATGTTGATTTCGAGCACGAACGACGCGAGGAAGTCCTTCAGTATCTTTACGAAAAATACGGTCGCGATCGAGCCGGATTGGCCGCGACCGTGATCACTTACCGAATCCGCAGCGCCGTCCGCGACGTTGGCAAAGCACTTGGCCTTTCGCTTGACCGAGTCGACGCGCTCGCCAAACATGTTGAAGGCTATTCTTCCGAAAGCAATCTGACCGGCAAAATGGCTGATGTCGGAATTGATCCGGAATCCGAAGTCGGCATCCAGCTGAACCATTTGGTTGGCGAGCTTCTTGGGTTTCCGCGCCACCTTTCCCAACACGTTGGCGGGATGGTGATCACGCAAGGGAAACTCGACGAGCTGGTGCCGATTGAAAACGCGGCGATGGACGATCGAACCGTGATTCAGTGGGACAAAAATGACTTGGAAGAATTGGGATTATTAAAAGTCGATTGCCTCTGCCTTGGGATGCTCTCGGCGATTCGCAAATGTTTTCACATGGTCGAGCAACATTGGGGCCGCCATTGCACACTTGCCAATATTCCCCAGGAAGACCCCAAAGTCTACGACATGATCTGCGCCGCAGACACGGTTGGCGTTTTTCAAATCGAAAGTCGCGGACAAATGAGCATGCTCCCGCGGCTCAAGCCACGCTGTTGGTACGACCTTGTGATCGAGGTCGCCATCGTCCGGCCCGGCCCTATCCAAGGCAACATGGTTCACCCATTTTTGCGCAGGCGAAACGGCGAAGAACCCGTCGTCTACCCAAACGAAGAAATCAAAGCCGTGTTGCACCGAACGTTGGGCGTGCCAATTTTTCAAGAGCAAGCCATGAAGCTGGCCGTGGTCGCCGCCGGTTTCACGCCAGGCGAAGCGGACCAATTACGCCGAGCCATGGGCAAGTGGCGAAAAACGGGCGTCATCCAAACATTTCACGATAAACTCATGACCGGAATGAAGAAGCGTGGTTTAAGTGAAGAGTTTGCCAATCAAGTTTTCAATCAGATCAGTGGCTTTGGCGAGTACGGATTTCCCGAATCGCACGCAGCCAGTTTTGCAAAACTCGTTTACATTTCGTGCTGGCTGAAATATTACTACCCTGCCGCGTTTTGTGCTGCACTCATTAACAGCCAACCGATGGGATTCTATGCACCGGCACAGTTGGTCGCAGATGCTCGCCGCCACGACGTTCATGTACTTCCGGTGGACATCAACCACAGCGATTGGGACTGCACGATTGAAGAATGCGGGATGGGGAATGCGGAATGCGGAATTGCTGAATCGGTTCGGTCTTTTGAAGACACTGGATCTGAGCTTTCACTTCGGTTGGGGTTTCGAATTATTTCGGGGCTTCGCGCTGATGCCGTCGAAGTCATTACCAACGCAAGGCAATCCGGTCCATTCACCAGCATTTCCGAATTCACCCAGCGCACTCGACTGGGCCAATCCGTGATCGCACAGCTCAGTAACGCCGACGCGTTTGGTTCGCTCAACCAAGACCGACGAGAGGCGCTTTGGCAAGCACTTGGCCAGGAGCAAAAGCCCAAAGAGCAACCTTTGTTCGCCAGTCTCGCCACCGAAGACGACGACACACTGGCTCTGCCGACGCTTGCCCCGCAGGATCAAGTCACCGAGGACTATCGTTCGACTGGCCTCACACTTCGCTCGCATCCAATGTCATTCCATCGAGAATCGCTGAACGAGCTGCGAGTCACGACCTGCGGCGGATTAGTGGACAAAGAAAACAACCGCCATCTTCGCGTCGCCGGGTTGGTCATTCTCCGTCAGCGCCCAGCCACCGCCAAAGGCATCACGTTCGTAACACTTGAGGACGAATCAGGAACAGCCAACCTTGTGGTCAAGCCAAACATCTGGGAACGGTTTTACAAAATCGCACGTCGCTCACCGGCTTGGATCGCCCACGGAAAGCTGGAAAAGAAAAGCGGCGTAATCCACGTGGTCGTCAATCGACTTGAAGACATGTCAGGCCGGTTAGAGGAGCTGCAAATCAAGTCGAGAGATTTCCGGTAGCCGGTTTGCGCAGAGACGCACCAAAACAGGCGACAGATACGTAGGTTGGACACTCCTGTCCGACAGTCGCCAGGATTCTGGGTGCCATGCTCACGCGCAGCATGAGCATGCTTGCGCTTCGCGTAAACATGGACCCGTCAATTCAGGTTTGACGCACCAGCAGGTTGGACATTTCTGTCCGACAATCGCGAGCCGGAAAAAGACGGACAAGAATGTCCATCCTACATATGCAGCGGTCCTCGTTTCGAAAACTCAACATGTTTTCGGATGTTGTTTTTCTTCTTCACCAGTGGTGAATTTTCGCAACACGGGACCACAACCCGCCCCGTAAACGCTGGCGTCGATTTTCGTAAATTGGCTGCTTAAAACAAGCGAAAACGAATGCGAAGTGATGTTCAAACTTACGCCTGCCTGTTGCTGTGATTCTCTGGCATGGTGATTGCCTAAATGCTTGATGCCCTCCCTCCTCTTCAGGACACAAGCTCAAAGGCCCCGCCATGTTCAAGAACTTCTTCAAAGCCAACAGCAACTCAAAAAATAAGACAACACGTCGAGCGGCGATTCGAGCTAACGGAAAATCTCACTTGGCGTTCCAAGCACTTGAGCCCCGACGGATGTTGGCTGGTATTTTCTTTGATTCGGCGTCCAGCGTCGTCACCATTGCGGGCGGTTCAGGCGATGATGCAGGTAGCTTTTTGCAAATCGACTCGACAACTTATCGTGCCATCCTGAGTGGGTCAGACAGTCGCGAGTTCGCAGTTACCGATGTCGAGCGAGTCGTTTTCATCGGGTTCGGTGGCGACGATACTTTCAATAACGGTTCCGATGTCCAAGGACTACTGCTTGGCGGAAGCGGCGCGGATACCCTGAGAGGCGGAAGCAACAGCGATATCATAAACGGCGGTACGGGCAACGACAGGCTTCATGGCAATGAGGGCGAAGACAGAATCGTCGGCGGCGACGGAGCAGATCGAATCTGGGGAGACGGCGGAAACGATAGAATTTTTGCCGGAGATGGAGCCAACCAAATCCAAGGCGGCGACGGAGATGATTTCATTTTCGGTGGTGCAGACGCTGATAGAATTTTTGGTGGCAATGGTATCGATCAAATCTTTGCCCTCGCAGGTAATGATATCCTTTTCGCTGGCGATGGTGGCGTGGCGGGAAGCCGCGGAACCACCCAAGCTGACTTGATTCTTGGTCATGGTGGTGACGATCAGTTCATCGGTGGTGATGGGCTTAACGTCTTTTATGGTGGCGATGGAAATGACACACTCGAAGGCGGCGAAGGCGAAAACCGTTTGCATGGTCAAAATGGTGACGATGTGTTGACCGGCGGTTCGAGTGGCGACTATATCGCGGGTCATCTAGGCGACGATACTTTGCTGGGAAATGGCGGCAACGATTTCATTCTGCCCGGACAGGGCGATGACTTTGTCGATGCAGGACTTGGCATTGATACCATTTCATATCGGTTTGACTCGGCCACTTACACGCTCAATGGGTCCGACTCTCGATTGATCGCAGAACACATGGTCGATGGTCGAGACGTCATCGACAGCTCAGAAAGACTACGTTTTCAAAACGGTGACCTTGCATCTGCGGATCAAGTGCGACAGCGGTTGACTGTTCAGCCAATTGTTTTGTCCAACAGCGATGGCAGCAATCAAGCTGAGTTTTTTGGCAACGCGGCTCAGGAAGAACTTATCAAATTGCAAATTGAAAAAATCTTTGCCGTGGCTGGAGTTGATATCGATTGGCTAACAGCTAACCACTGGCAAAATACATTCGCCAACGTCGGTGATGGAGGTGTGAGGCCTCGCTCTGATCTAAATGCGACCGTGGCTCAAGGTGATGCCGCCGGGGTAGGAAATTCAGATCCGTTGGTGATCGACCTATACTTTGTTGAGATCGCTGCCGGTTTCGGTGACGTTTCAGATTCTATCGCCAACGGATTAGCAAATATCGGAGCCAATGGTATTTCAATGCATGTAGGTGACGATTTGCTTAACACTGATACAGGATTGACAACGATTGCCAGAGTAGCAGCGCATGAAATTGCCCATAACCTTGGGTTGACTCATGTTGAAGATCCAGACAATTTGCTGAATCTTGGAGACGAGCTCAACGCGTCCCAGATTGCTACGATCCTTGACAGCCAGTTTACGATTCCGACCTAAGTTTATTCCAGATGAAGCTTGCTCGCCGCTAAAGCCCCATGGCCTTGATTTCGTCGTCACTAATGACCGCATCATCAGTTGCCACGCAGATTTTGATCGCTTCTTTGATTGACTTTCGCATCCATTGGTCCTGGTTGTCGTCGTTTACTTTTCCAGAAACGATGTAGGCCGAGTAGATGCGTGACGCCGCGTGGGCTACAACGCTTTCGCTATGCTGAAGTTTTATGTTCTTTGCCATCACCAGCCGATTAAATTTGGTCTTGGGTGTAAAGAATCATTCTAAGCGTTTTGGATAGTCGAAGAAACCGTTTCTTTGATTTGGGGTTTGTTGCGAGACGGACTGCTGTAGGCGACGGATGCGAAAACAAGCTGCTCCCTCGCTTACGCGTCGGGTTTCCGTTGCGCTCACGATGCTTACTTAGTAAAGTAAATGGCATTATCGCCCGACTAACCGCGCTAAATATTCTTTTAACATTATCGCGGTGATGCTCAAGTTCTGGCCGCTTGGCACAATCAAATTTGGCGAGGGTGCGAAATAACTTGAGATAAAATTCGCCGGGATCGGATGGACGTCGAGCCCTTCTGCTTTGGCCAGTCGCATTGCGCGAGTCAAATGCCAAGCCGAAGTTAAGACACCAACTCGTGCGTTTGGATTGTCGGGCGAAGAACTATTACCTTCTTGAGCAAGCCACGTTTTCAAGTTTGACATTTCCTGCGACGTGTTATCGCCTTTCATTTGCAACACACTTTTGCGCGGCACACCCAAGCCAATCAAGATTTCAGCCGCTTCCTCACGGGGATGCAAATCTTCTGGGATTGAGCGTAGAGGCTGTGAACCGGTGCAGATAAATTGCTGGACGAGTCCTGCATGGTACATTCGCGCTGCCATGCCGACTCGATCGCCACCAGCTCCCAACTGAGCCCTTCCATTAAGCGTTGTCGTTGTTCCGCCACCCAGCAAAACGACAGTGTCAAACCGCTCAAGCTCAAGCGGTTTGATTTCTTGAAATGGCGCCTCTCGCCAAGTCGCCAACGTATTGGCAACGAACTGGTTGCCGCCGATGGTAAGTATCAACCAACAAACAAAACCGACCACCGCTGGCCAACCTTGCTTTACCAACAAGCAAAAATAAACCATCGCGATCAAACTCAACCACACCAAACCAACGGGCGTCGCAAGCGAGATCAATAGCTTTTCCACCATCGTTGGACCACTGACCAAACCAACCATGCCGACGAACAATCCACCGACAAACGTCAGCAGCAAAGCGTGGGGAATAAACCGCAAACGCCCGGGACCCTTTTTCGGCTCGGCGCGACGGTCCTGTGCGTAGTACTCGTCGTATTCGTCTTCCCAGTTTTTCTTTCGATTCCAAAACGCCATAGTATTTTTAGTCGCGACCGGTAATAGATTTAGTTTGACGGCAATCCGTAGACGTTGTTCACGCTGCACAACCAGTTCCGAAAATACAGCCCATAGGCTCGCCGTTTGTCGAGGTCTTCCGTGGTGGGTCTTGTTAAAAAATCCCAGCCGCACAAGCAATTCAGGATCTTTGGACAAGATCCACTACGTCCGTCTCGTGCATGCGTTCGAACTCTCGCGATCTATTCTAGTTGCCTCACCAAATCCGGCTAGTAAGCTGGTGGAACTCAAAAGCCATCAAACGTATAACAGCACTCGCTCCAAATTTGATTTTGGTAATTTCCCATTTCGCATTCTCAATTCCGCATTCAAAAAATGACTCTCCCCACCAACCATCCGCTTGCTGGCCACGAAGAACTGATCGACCAAATTCGCGAATGTGGCCGCTTGTTTCATTCACGTGGTTGGTCCGTTGGAACCAGCAGCAACTACAGCGCGGTGCTTTCCAACGACCCGGTTGAGCTGATCGTCACCGCCAGCGGCAAGGACAAAGGGCGGCTTGAGCAAAAAGACTTTGTGCACACCGGCCCGGATGGCGGACCGATCGAACCTGACCAGCCAAAATCGTCAGCCGAAACGATGCTGCACGTCGTATTGGCCGAGCAAAACGACGTCGGTTGCATTTTGCATACCCACAGCGTTTGGGGCACGCTGCTTTCAGATTACTTTTTCGAGCAAGGCGGTTTCGAGATTTCGGGCTTTGAAATGCTGAAAGGACTCGAAGGAATTCCGACGCACGACCACAGCCACTGGATTCCGATATTTGAAAATACGCAAGATATTCCGGTTCTCGCCGACCAAGTTCGCGAGCGGATTGGTGAACCACTTGAGCCGATGACGCACGGATTTTTGATTCGAAAGCACGGTTTGTATACATGGGGAAAAGACGTATTTGCTGCCCGGCGTCACATCGAAATTTATGAGTTTCTGTTCGAATGTGTCGCTCGCAAGCTTAGCATGCCAGCGAATTGCCCAAAAAATAGCGACTAACGAGTAAGCCAAATTTGCGGTAGAATGTTTGATTGTGAGAATTTGAATCTCACACATTTGCTTAAACAAACATTCATCCGTTTGAGGTGTATTCATGGCACGCGTCCAAATTCCAAACAAAAATCGAGACATCCGGGAACCCGCTGAGATCAAGGCGTTTCTTAAACAATACGGAATCGATTTTGAGCAATGGGATGTTGAAGGACGCATCGGACCTGACGCCACCAACGAAGAAATTCTCGAAGCCTACTCGCCTGAGATTGAGAGACTTAAAAAGCAACACGGTTTTGTAACGGCCGATGTCATCAACGTAACGCCGGAAACTCCTGGCCTTGATGAGATGCTACAGAAGTTCGACAAAGAGCATTTGCACACCGAGGACGAAGTTCGTTTTACCGTCAAAGGCTCTGGCGTTTTTCACATCAATCCAGAATCGGATGACGTATTTGCCGTGACCGTCGAATCAGGCGACTTGATCAGCGTGCCCAAAGGAACCCATCATTGGTTTAACCTTTGCACTGACAAAACGATTCGCTGCATCCGCCTGTTCGAAGACACCACTGGCTGGACGCCGCATTACATGGAAGAGCCGGTTCACGAAAAATACGAACCGCTTTGCATGGGACCTAGCTACCTCGAAAGCAACCAAGGTGGCCAGGACGAAATCGAAGTCGCTAAATTTTAACGCCTAGACGCAACATCTATCACGCGGCGCTTTTTGGCGCCGCTATTTTTTTGGACTAAACACATGCTTGAAACCAAAGCCCGTGGAATCCTTCTGGACATTGAAGGCACCACATCGTCAATCAGCTTCGTTTACGACGTCATGTTTCCGTACGTCCGCGAGAACGTTGCCGGTTTTCTCAAATCAAATTGGAATAACGAAGCCACTCAAGCGTGTTTGCCAATTCTTGCAACCGACACTGAAAACGGCTCGGTCCAGTCATGGCTCGGCGGTTGTTCGACTGAGGAACAGCAAACCAAAATCGTCGCAGGCGTGATCGGCCTGATGGACGCGGACGTTAAAGCCACAGGTTTGAAGCAACTACAAGGTTTGATTTGGAAAGATGGATTCACCAGCGGTCAAATGGTCGCGCATTTGTACGATGAAGTTGCAGATCAAATTCGAAACTGGAAATCTGCCGGAATCGACGTGCGAATTTACTCATCGGGAAGCATCCAGGCCCAGAAGCTTTTCTTTGGCCATAGCGTCGGCGGAAATTTGCTTGACCAATTCAACGGGCACTACGACACGACCACCGGTGCGAAACAGGAAACAGAAAGCTACCGCAAGATTGCCAGTGAATTCATTTGCGACGCGGGCGAAATCCTTTTTGTGAGTGACGTTGTTGGTGAGCTTGCCGCTGCAAAATCGGCGGGTCTACAAACGGTTTTGAGCATCCGGCCCGGTAACAAGCCCGTTCTTGCGGACCACGGATTCGATTCGATTGAGAGTTTCGCTGAGATCAAAATCGTCGCGACCGTGTAAATCTTACAAAGCAAAAATTGAATCTCTTGCCTGACGCGGCGCCGGAAATAAAATCATTTGACGAACGAACCTTTCTGGAGATCGGCTCGTATCATCACCTGCTTCGGTTAGACCCAGATCGGAGTATTTGTCTAGCCGTGAGTTTTATTGGCTGGATCATCGTGTCGCCGCACTCCATGACGGAGTTTCTTGATTAGGTTTTGTTGTTTGCTCAGGAGGTGAAACAACGAGCTGAACCGTCAACCATGCCGGAGTGCAATATGTCAGGTCGTTTGTTTTTGTCAGGTCGTCCCAATGTCGGTAGCCAATTGGCCGCGACAGCTTTGATGACTCTGTTTTCTATTCTTTATTTTCCTGGCGGAATCTTTGCCCCACGCCTGATTGCCGACGAACCGATTGTCAGCTTCGACGTCCCTGCCCTCGTTGGTGTCAAAGAAATTGTCTACGCCGAAGGTCAAGTTCCGCCGGCCAATGAAAAAATCATCAAGGTCATCATTCCCGTAAGCTCAATCGTCCGTACAAGTGATCGGGAAAACACAGAACAGTTTCGCTTCGATGTTTATTGGAATCGAAACATTTATCCGATTGTTGATTACGGCCCAAAAACGCAAACGACCAGCGACATCGAAGGGTTAATCTCGGTTGAGAAAAGCAAAGACAAAAACGCGGGCGTTGGGATCAATGTCGGAGGAAGCCAAGAGCTTATTTCAGGCTCAGCGAAAGTCGACCTTTCCAATCGCTCGGGCTCACGCATGAGTTATCAAGAAATTCCCCAACACGAAGTTCTCGTTGCCAGCGGAACGATCCAGCGCGGTACGGGAGCGTTCTTTCGTTTTCATCCATCCAAACGCGATACCCTGGAGGGAGGTCGTGATCTGATTGTCGCCTACCGAGTCCCGCAGTCATGGCGAGGCGGAATTTTGAAGATTGAATGCCGAGCGGAAGGACACCGCAGTGTGCTTGGCAAAGTCTTTGGCTCTTGGCGCGAAGGCTTTACCGAAAGCCGCGCGTTTGTACTTCCCATTTATCTCGAAGGCGACGATCAGGCACGACAAGCCGCCGTTGAATTTGTGCGCTCTGAACAGGGGCTTAGGCAAAATTGGATGCGTCATCAAAGTTCCAAACCACAATCAACGGGCGGGCTGTTTGCGATGCCAAGCTCAAATTCTACCTCGCGGCTACCTGAGCAGTGGGTTCACCACTTGATTCAATCCGGAAATGATGAGTACCTGACTCGCTACCGTCGGCAGTTACCAGAAAGTGTCGCCTCAGCCGCCCAAGATTTTGTTTCAGCACGACAAGGGTTGTTTAAATTCAGCCGTTAACCGGGGCAGCGACAGAACAGCGCGGCGGTAACAAATGCGTGTTGGAGATTCGGCTATAAACGTCATGCACAGCATGACCTACATTGGCCATGGGCCTCGCTCACCGTTTGGCCAAGGGCCAAGTTCACCGTAACCTAGGGCATCGCCCTAGGCTCTATCCCTTAATTGGTATTTCCATAAAAAACGACACCTGAGATC
>CAYUWY010000033.1:0-83834 GCA_964448575.1 uncultured Pirellulaceae bacterium | reverse complement strand
TCAATGGCGACTACCACGGAATTTTGGACGAAGTGATCGCTCGTGGAAGCAAGAAACTGAAAAGCTTCCCAGCCGCGACAGGAATTCCAAAGGCCCACGTCGGAAACACTTTGATTCTTGACTACGGCACAGAAGAATCGCTTCAGATTATCCGCGAGCGTATGGACGAAATTGCTGCCGTCCTCGTCGAGCCAGTTCAAAGCCGAACACCAGAACTTCAGCCGAAAGAGTTTTTGCTGAAGCTGCGAGAGATGACTGAGAAAGAGCCAACTTGTTTGATCTTTGACGAAGTCATTTCCGGTTTGCGAATTGGACTTGGCGGAGCTCAAGAGTTCTTTGGTATTAAAGCCGACCTTGCCTCGTACGGAAAAGTCGTTGGTGGCGGAATGCCAATCGGCGTCGTTGCTGGAAAAGCAGAATACATGGATGGACTGGACGGTGGTTTCTGGCAGTACGGCGATGACAGTCGCCCGGAAGCCGGCATGACATATTTTGCCGGAACGTTTGTTCGCCATCCACTTACGCTGGCTGCATCTAAAGCGATCCTTGAGCATCTTCGCGATGGTGGACAGCCGATGTACGACAAACTGAACGCGTTGTCAGATTACCTGGCAGATGAGTTAAACAAAGTGTTTGAAGAATTGGATGCTCCAATGTGGTTGGCCAACTTCGGTTCGCTATTCAAAATCCAGTTCCACCAGGAACTCGTCTACAGCGAAATTTTCTTCGCAGCGATTCGTCGACGCGGAATGCACATCTGGGATCATCGCCCTTGCTTGCTAACGCTGGCTCACGAAAAACATCACGTTGATCAACTCGTGTCAGTCGTCCGCGAAGCAACACTGGAAGCCCAACGTTACGGATTCATGCCTGGCGACGGACACAAAAAATTCCCAGAGAAATTCGACGCGAACAACCCACCGCAATTGGGTGCCCGAATCGGAAAAGACAGCCACGGAAATCCAAGCTGGTTTGTCGCTGACGTAAGCAATCCAGGTCAGTTCCTTGAAGTCGGATTCACCAGAAGTTAATTCGATCGTTTAATTCGTCCCAACTCCCTTCCCAATAAAAACGCAAGTCATCTACGGCTTGAATCACAAAAAGACCAGATACGGAATCGAAATGAGTACTGTTAACACTTTCTCAATAACTGAAAACATCGCCGTCACAGTCGGCCCACAATCCGACATTGAAAAGCGGTTTGCAATGACCGAAGCCCAACTTGAGGTTTGGCTTTCAAGCATGCAAAGCACCGAGGCGAATTGCGCCTACAACGAAATCAGCTCGCTTGTCATCAAGGGAAACCTCGACACTGATGTCTTGAAAAAAGCGATCGACAAAGTTGTAGAACGAAACGCACTTCTGCGTTCGAATTTCAGTGCCAACGGCCAGGAAGTTTTAGTCCACAAGGCTGCGAGATACGATTTCAAATCACTTGATCTCAGTGCAAGCGGCATTGAAGCCCAATCTGAAGTCATAAAGGAACAGGCGACAACTCCATTCGATCTAGTTGAAGGCCCGTTGCTACGAGTTGTCTTGCAGAAGATTTCCGATTCACATCACAAGCTAACCTTTGCCGCGCATCACATCGTTCTCGACGGCTGGTCGTTGGCGATTTTCTGTCGCGACCTTGGTTATTATTACGACACGCTTCGCGGCATTTCCCGTGAGCCACTTCCGGCCGTCCATAACTACGTCGAGTACGCCGAAAAAATGGAAGCCTACTTCAATACCGAAGCAGGCCGACAAGACGAAGCGTATTGGCTGGACCAATTCGCTGACGAGATTCCTGTTCTCGATTTGCCAATCGAACACAGCCGTCCGTCGCTGCGAACTTACACAGGCAGTCGCTACGATCACCAATTCTCAACCGAGTTGATCGAGAAAGTTCGCAAAGTCGGCGCAAAATCGGGCTGCAGTCTATTCAACGTCATGCTTGCCGCATTCAATGCATACGTCGCGCGAATCAGTGGTAACGATGACTTTTGCGTTGGTATTCCAACGGCAGGCCAGGCCGCGCTTGATTGTCCAAATTTGATCGGCCACTGTGTCAACACAATGCCGCTTCGAACCAAGGTCGATATCAACACGCCTTTCGTTGACTTCATGAAAGAAAGTCGCAATGCGTTGCTGGATGCGTTTGATCACCAACGGTATTCGTACGGAACGTTGCTTAGAAAGATCTCTCCACCACGCGACCCAAGTCGACCGCCGATGCTTAGCGTCTCGTTCAATCTTGACCCGACGATCGACACATCCGAAATGGGTTTCGAAGGACTGGCCATTGACGTTTTGATCGAACCACGAAGCTTTGAAAACTTTGAATGGTTCATCAACGGCGTAATCAATAAAGATAAATCTGTTGAGATGCAGGTGCAGTACAATGCTGATTTGTACTCCAACCAGTCGGTCGAATTTTACTTCACAGGTTTCGCTACGTTTTTGGAAGAGCTCGCCGCCGACCCGAATCGCAACATCGCAAGCTTTAACGTAATGAGTGTTCCGCAACGTGAGCTTTCGATCGTTGACTGGAATGAAACGCTGATGGATTATCCGTTGGATGCCACACTCAGCAGCGAATTTTCTCGCCAAGCCGCAGAAACGCCAGACGCGGTCGCGGTTAAATTTGAAAACGTTGACGAAAACAAAACGGTCGAGTTGACTTATGCCCAAGTCGAATCTCGCTCGAATCAAATCGCTCGATTCTTGAAATCAAAAGGCGTCCAAGCCGGTGAACTCGTCGGAATCTGCGTCGAGCGAAGTGAACAAATGCTGGTCAACCTTTACGGAATCATGAAAGCCGGCGCCGGTTACGTGCCACTGGATCCAGCGTACCCAAGCGATCGTTTGCAGTACATGTGCGATCACTCTGGATTGAAATTGATCGTGACCCACAGCAGTTTAACTGAGCGAGTTAGCGAGTTTAACAAGCCGCAAATCGCGATCGACACCGAAGCCGCCACGATTGATTCGATGGACTCAAGCTCCGTCGAGAACTCGGCCACGCCAAACGACATTTGCTACGTCATTTACACTTCTGGATCGACTGGAAAACCAAAGGGCGTTCAGGTTCCTCACGGAGCCGTCGTCAATTTCCTTTACGCGATGAAACAGACGCCTGGATTTACAGCCGACGATTCAGTACTGGCCGTGACGACACTCTCGTTTGACATCGCCGTGTTGGAACTTTACCTGCCGACCATTTTCGGTGGCTCAGTTGTGATTCTCGATAGCTTGACAGCCGCCAACGGTTCGAAGCTTTGTGAGCAAACGGTCAAGCACGACATCTCTTTGCTTCAAGCCACTCCGGCGACTTGGCGATTGATGATCCAGGCTGGCTGGACTGGCAAACAGGACATGAAAGTGCTTTGCGGTGGCGAACCGATGCCGCAAGATCTCGTTAGTCCGCTGCTTCAGCGTTGTAGCGAACTTTGGAATATGTACGGCCCAACAGAAACAACCGTCTGGTCGGCTGCATTTCAAATCACAGATGCCGATGCACCGATTTTGATCGGCAAGCCGATTGGCAACACTCAAATTTATATTCTCGATCCAAATGGAAACGAAGTCCCAGTCGGATGCGAAGGCGAAGTCTTCATCGGCGGGGCTGGGGTGACTCTTGGTTACCGCAATCGCCAAGACCTAACCGACGAGCGGTTCATCTCGAATCGTTACCGTAATCCATTCACAGATTACGTTAGCGACCAGCTTTACAAAACGGGCGATCTGGCGAAATATCGTTTTGATGGAAACATTCAATTCCTTCGCCGCAATGACAAACAGGTCAAAGTTCGTGGCTTCCGAATTGAGCTTGGTGAGATTGAGCAAAACCTGAAATCTCATCCTGCCATTGAGCAAAACGTTGTCGTCGTTCGCGAGGACACTCCAGGCGACGCACGATTGGTTGCTTACTTGATCACAAAATCTGGTCAGTCGGTTTCGCCAAATCAACTGCGAGATCATCTTCGCGAGTCGGTTCCGTATTACATGGTGCCACAGCATTTTGTTTTCCTTGACGCGATGCCGCAGACCAACAACGGCAAGATCGACTACAAAGCTTTGCCTGCTCCTTCAGCCGAAACGGTTGACCCGGCAGACATCGCGATGCCAAACACGCCAGCCGAAAAATACTTGGCCAGCGTTTGGGAAGAGATTTTGGAACTTGACGACATCGGATTGAACGACACCTTTTTCGATATCGGTGGGCACTCGCTGTTGGTAATGAAAGTCATCACTGAAGTCCACGAAAAAACTGGAGTTAAACTCGGCCCACAAGACTTCTTGATTTCAACCCTTGAACAGCTTGCCGACAAATTGTCTGGCTCAACGATGTTTGAAGGTCAAGCAACAGAAGAACCAACGGCATCTGCAGCTCTTGTACCCGCAGCTGTCGCGACACCTCGTCAAGCAATTGAGCCAATTGAGAATGCGAAAACTGAAGTAGTGAAAACGCAAGTCTCTTCTGAGTCGGCCAAACCGGAAACGAATGAAACTGAGACCAACGAAACTGAGACTAAAACCAGCAAAACCAAGACAAACGGCGTCATGAAAATGCTGAAAGGATTTTGGGACTAACCACCCTGCCACTGGCCTCTGAATTCCTAATCCCCCACTGAACCCTTTTCAAACCAATGCAACGTTTTTTTGGACATCCTGAATCACCACTGTTTGGCGTTTACCACGCGCCACGGGGCAAAGGCTCGCGCGCGATTCGCGCGGTCTTGATTTGCCCGCCGATCGGCCAGGAGTACATTCGCACTCACTGGTCACTGCGTTTGCTCGCCAATCAACTTTCGCGAAAAGGCGTTCACGTTCTTCGCATGGACTACCACGGGATCGGCGACTCCGCTGGAACGGTTGAGCAAGTTGACTCAATCGAGATTTGGGAAAACAACATTCGCGAATCAATCGACCATCTTCGACAGGAGTCGGGCGCGGACACAGTGATGCTGATCGGCCAACGATTTGGTGCAACTCTTGCTGCATCTGTGGCAAACAACCGAACGGACGTCAACTCGTTGGTACTTTGTGATCCAATCGTCAACGGCGACACTTACATCCAATCACTTCGAGCCATGCACGCACAGATGTTTGACCTGTGGATGGCAAAAATGAAAAAGGTTGAGTACGACCAAAAAGAAGAAATCCTGGGTTCGCTTTATGCTGACACGTTGATCGAAGAAATCAAAACCATGCAGCTCGATGTTGGCTCAATCCAACAGCCGCATCTGATTGTCGACGTTGAAACCAACGACCAAGTTTACTCGCACCCCGAGCCAAGCCTTCAACGTGTTATCTGGGAAGAAAACGAAGGCAGTTGGGACGACCTTCGCGTATTGGAAGTAGCACGGCTGCGTCCCAAAACGACTCGCACGATCGTCAAGACTGTTCACGACATGTTTGAACGGCTTCAACGATTCGATGCTTTGACAAACCAAACCCATTCAGCAGGAGCTTGATCGATGCAGGAAAAAGTCTGTAACTTTGGGCCCAACAACAGCCTGTTTGGAATTTTGACCACACCTGATGCGGACGTGGCAGTTGAAGGCGCGCCCATTGCGATGATCATCAACGCTGGTATCGTCCACCGCATCGGCCCGTTTCGCATGCACGTTGATATCGCTCGCCAACTAGCAGCCCAAGGTTTTTCAACGATGCGAATTGATCTATCTGGCTTGGGCGACAGCGCTCCAAGAACAGGCAAAATTGAATCCGAAGACCGAGCTCAACTCGACATCCGCGACGCCATGGATTTTCTTTCTGCCGAAACCGGTGTCGAGGAGTTTGTGATGCTGGGCCTTTGCAGCGGAGCCTACAACGCTCACAACGTGTCGGTGAAAGACAACCGAATTGTTGGTGCCGTTTTCATGGACGGGATTGTATTCCGAACTCTGGGCTACTTTTTTCGTCACCACTTCGTACGTCTGTTCCGACCAAGAGTTTGGCGAAACGCGATCAAGCGTCGGCTGATTGATCGCAAGATGCCCAAAACAGAAGAGGCCGGCACCACGCTTGGCGAAAGCGAATTTTTCTCAAACGAAATCAGCAAAGACGACGTCGTTCGCGACTTGAACGGCCTCTTGGATCGTGGCGTTCAAATGCTGTTTCTATATACCGATGGCTACGACGATATTTGCGGGCGAGCCCAATTCAAAGAGATGTACGGATTCCAGCCAGACAGCGGCCAGTTGCAGGTTGAGTACTATCCTAAAACCGAACACACATTCCGTTTGATCGAAAATCGCAAGATGGCTTGTGGGCGAGTGACCAATTGGTTCGCAAGTCGATTTGCACCTGAACCCGCGGCAGCCAATTAACGCGCTGAAAAACAAGACGATATTTTCTCGATTTTTCAGTTATGAAGGGCCGTCCCATTCCTTGCCTCTTGTCACCATCTGGCCGCCGCTTGTGAAGGCCAGACGGCCGCTGGCGGCTCATCATCTGATTTGTCATCGCTTGGTTTCTTTGAATCGTCTTAAGGTGGAGATCAGAGGGCGTCGACTTCCTCGCGGTTCATTTTCGTGGGTTGTGTTACTTCGTGGCATCATCGGTCGACGCCATCCATGGCTCCGGGCCGGTCATGCGCCGACCGTCCATGGATCGGCGTGCCTCCGGCCTTTCATTCATCTGAACCAATGGCCAAGCATTCCCGAGCTTCAAGCCGTTCTGATTCCGTTGGAACGTTCACTCAGTATTCCGCCGCGTGGTTGAATCTCTCGCTTCGATCACGCGGTTTGCGCGGCGGTTAACCTTCAGTCAGGTATCGTTCCCAATCACTTCGAGCAACATAGATTCCAAGTGGTTCATTGTTTCTCGGACGGCCAGTTAACATGTGGAGTTTCATCGCTGCCATTTCTGGAATAACACCTTCGCCAACTAAACAATCCAATAAATCAGCAGGTGAAATGTCTGGCGAAGCGACCAGCGCGGCGGTTGCTTGGTACCGTTCGGTATATGAACTGTCAGTGTCTGCTACTATTCGTTTTTTGCGTCTTCAATCCTCATGTCAATTTCCTGAGATTAAGACGTTATCAATTTTCGGAAGTTCGTTCAGGATTTGGTCAACGATTGATTGCGGAAGGTTAAAGTCGTCTGTTTTGTTCAAAACAGAATTCCGAACAATTGTTGTGACTTTTCCGTCGCGAACATGCAATGAGAATCCCTGTGATCCCTTCGGAACCAACCCCTGAGAAACAAGATCAGCCCTGACGGCAATCCGCTACTTGGTGGCCCCGAGCGATGTAGCGTAACATTTCCTAAATCGTCAACAACGCCGATGAATACATCATCAGTCGCATCAGCAACCAGACGTTGCGAGCCGGAGCTAACTATTCTCTTTGGGGCAAGTTAGTTCTGGGCAGTTTCAACCTGCACCGACACGTCGGTGCACTCAGGCAGGCTCAAACCAAATCCATCACGAAGCAATACGAATGCGTCGAATTTTGACACTCCATCCGACAGTAGCCGTGAATAGAAGTCAGTTGGGGATATCCCAGACTTCGCAAGCTTCAGGTAATCGGGTTGTTCTTTGTTTTCCATTTGCTGTACCTCTTTTATCTATCGGACTCTGAAATCTCTTCCTAAGAATGGAATGTTCTCTTGGAATAGTTCGCTGAAAAAGCTCCTTTGTTCAAAACCTTTTGTTAGCCCACGCAGTAGATCGTCATTTACAACAGCGAATCCACCGGTTTCGAAGCTGTTTGCCCCAAACGACCTAGCAGTAGCGTTAGTTCGCGAAAAATGGTTGCGAAACAGGCGACTACCAGTAGTAAATGCCCCCTGCGGTACGGCTTCGTTAATGTCTAACAGTCTGCCTTGAGCGTTTCGTGCCCTTGCGGAGAATACGAGCGATCGAAACCCGTTGTCGCCTGTCCGCTCAACAAATCCACTAATGTCGCCCAAAGCGTCAACTCTGCGGAACTGTGCTTGCTGGCCGTTCAAAAAAGCACGCCTGCCAGTTTTGTCTACGCCGAAGTCTCGCAGTGCACGAACTTGCGAAAGCTGTGGTCCCCTTGGGGCAACAGAATTCTTGCCACTCGAAATTTTAGTACCGCCCAGTCTTCCAAGACTAGATGTCGGGGCAAATCTGCCTACTGCCCCCAATCCTCCAGCGGCGCTTCCGGAAAGCTGAGTTATTGATTGTACTCCACGACTCAGCCGTTCTTCCCCATTCAATCGGCTGCCATCAGTCATATCGTACCCCGAACCTGCTTCAACCCCGGCATTTATGCCTGCTAGGTCCCCTCCCATCGCTTGGGCAATTTTGAACATTTCGCTCGGCGTGCCAGTAAATTTGAGTCCTGTTCGCTCCTCGACAATGTCAATGGAACGGTCTCCAAGAGCTCGTCCCGAGTCGCCAGACACGAGACCCTGTATTCCGTCATCCAATCCCGTTTTACTCCCACGAGTCGCTTCCCACCAAAGTAATGTCACTCCGTCCAGAAATGTAAAATCACCGTCTTCGGTCAACTCAGTAGTCCATTCTTCAGTTTGAGTTGTTCTGTCCAATCCAGTCGGGTCACGCCCATCGATTACGCCATTGTTAATGTATCTGCCAAGATTGGCATCTCCTCCCTCAAATCCAATTGGATCTTCACTGATCCACTTCCCCAAGCTTGGGTCGTACCAGCGATGCCAGTGATTTGACAGATTTGTTTCGGAATCAAGATACTTGCCGGTATAGCCAAACGACAAATCAACAGTTGCGTTTGATTCGTAGGTCACGTTACCAAATGAATCGTACGTCCGATGATTTGTTACTGAAAAACTATCAGTGGTTGGATCAAAATCCGCGATATCTTTAAATGTTCCCAGTTGATCAGCCAACGGCCAGAGAACATTGCCTGCACTCGACGGATCGTCAATCTGTTCATCAGCAAGCAATTGATCTACAGAAGGTCCCCAGAGATATCGATGGGTCAAGTCTGAGACATTGGCACCTCCAGGTCCTTCTTTTGAAAACTCAAAGGTTGGATTAATTCCCTCAAACCCAGCAAAGAATGTATCGACTATTTCTGCACTCTGAGAGGGAGAATTTCCCCCACCAGTGTAAACAGTCGTTTGAGCAGAAGTACCCGAAGAGGGACCAGAGGGACCAGAGGGACCTGATGGGCCAGAGGGACCTGAAGGTGGACCTGAAGGTGGTGTACTAGAACCACCAGTAGAATTTGTACTGACACGACGTTTGATAAGCCTATTAAAAATGTCATAGGTGTAGTTTACCGACTTTAACTCAACGCCCGCAGAATTTCGGAATGAGACATTGGCCAACCGATTTCGGTGATCGAAGAAATATGCTTCATAACTACCATCAGACAGATTCAATTTTTGAATTCGGTTGCCTTCTTCATCGTATAGATAGCTGTACACACCGTCACTGATGGTTTGATTGTTCGTACCAACTTCATGGTCTCCACCAATTCGATTCCCATTGAGGTCGAATTGATACGCCTCATCCGGGCGTAAAGGAATGTGGTCAGCTGCGACAAGTTGGCTCGTCGAATCATAAGAGAAACTACTCAATCCGTCTGAGACTACTGACCCAGAGTGTTGAATCGCCTCGAAGCGATTCAATGCATCATAAGTGAATGAATAGTTGCTAAGGTTGGCGAACGTTCCGATGTTACGATGGTCAATACTCGTCAGGCGATTTGCTTCGTCATAGCCGTAGATTGTTCGGAGCGATGTAGAGCCTACGCCTGAATTTTCAAAACGATCAACAATCGTCAGCTGCCCAATCTCGTTTCGCAACAACGTAATCCGCTTATCCGTAACAGCATTGTAACTTCCACCAGTGCCTTGCGTGGATTGGGTGATTCGCCAGTTGCGATCCAATGCATCGAACAAAAAGTCTACTTTGTAATCCTTCGTTACGCTTGCGCCACTTTGGAATTCAGCTAAAACTTGCGTTCGATTGCCCACTGCATCAAATTCATTGTCCAAGACAACCTTCGGAATCAGGCCAACGGCAGACGAATTCTGAGTTGTACGTAAAATGCGATCCAGATTGTCGTGTGTGAATTGATAAATCGCACCTGGGTTGCTCGCACCAACTAATCGACTGGCATTGTCGTAAGACCAGTCAAGCCTTCTTACCGCAATATTTGGTTCAATGTCGAGTTTCCCGGTCCCAAAGATTTCGGGCTGATCACTTGAGCCAAGTTGGCCTTTGAAGTGCACAGTATAGGTGCGTTCTCCTCCAGAAGTTACCGGTCCGAAAACCAGTAAGTCGTCACTCTCGATACCGGCTAGCTCAACAAGCGCATCCTTGAATGTGCTCGCGCTGGCATCCCAGGGAATTGGCTTCGTTGTTTGCCCTTTGAAACCAAGTGTGAAGGTACCAGAGTTGTAGTTGGATAACTCCGTAAAGCTTACGGACTGAACTTCGTCAGTCCAGTTGTTACCTTCGACCACTGTCGTTGTTTCAACTGTCGGTGGCGTGCCGGTTAGCGTATACCATTTTTCAGTGACCAAACGGTCAAGAAAAATATCTCTTGTGTACTCAACGAGTCGACCATTGCGATCTGTCGTCCTGATCAAGTTGCTGTTTGCGTCATATCCGTTGACATTCGTTTTTCCTAATGCGTTGGACTCCATTGATACACGCCCCAAACCGTCATAAGACCATTGGGTTGCGTTTCCTGTTGGATCTTCGAGGCTGATCAATTCACTGGCATTGTTGAATGTATAGCTTGTTGTTCCACCTCTGGAATCAACGACCTGATCCAGGCGAGAAAGTAAGTCGTAATGGTACTCAGTTTCAGGACTGCTGTTTGGCCCAACGGGGTCGGGTTCAATCACCTTGGTTAAGCGATTGAGTTCGTCATATTCGTATTGATAAACAGAACTTGTAAAAGCAGAACCGGAACCGTCTGGGTCGGGTTGGGTTACGCTGGTCGTTCGCCCAGCTTCGTCATACCCATAAGTAGTTACATGATTGAGAGGATCGGTAATTTTTTCCAACAAGAAGTTCGTGCTGTTGTAATCGTAATTCCAAGTCGGCGACCCCGTCCCCAGGTTGGGCTGTACGACCTGTGTTACACGGTAAAGACTGTCGTAGTGCGTTTCCGTTGTGCGATTCAATGCATCAGTGGACGAAATTTGATTGCCGACAAGGTCATAGTCATAGGTGTAGACTGGACTTGTTTGCGGTCCATTATTGTTTGGCCCATAGTCATCCGGATCAGGCAGGGTGACTTCAATTAGTCGATCGAGATCGTCATAGGAAAAATTTGTCGTCCTGCCGAGGGGCTCGGAAATGGTTTTGACTCGACCGGCTAAGTCGTAATCGTACGTAGTGAAGATATCAACATCGGGCGTAGTCGTTTTGGTCAACCAATTTCGATTGTTGTATTCGTACTTTGTCGGACGGTTAAGCGCGTCTCTCGTTTCAACGATACGGCCTAAACGATCGTAATAGTTTCTGTAGACGGGGCGAATTTCAGGACCACTGCGATCTGGGTCGGGCAACGTCGTCGTCTCCAACCATCCATTGTCAGCATATCCGTAATTGGTAACCCGCCCTAGCGGATCCTGAACTCCTGTAAGCTGGGAAGCCAGATCATAAAAATACTCAGTGGTTGGGCCAACGTCAGGGCCCGCACCATCCAAGTCGTGGTCGATTGTTTTAGTCAGCCTGCTAAGAGAATCGTACTGATAGTTGACCGTTCGACCAGATGCATCGCCGCTAGAAATAACACGTCCCATTAGATCGTATGAAGTCGTATAGAATTCACCTGGGGTTGGCCCATCAATTCGAATCTCTCTCCCATTGTCGTCGTACGAATAAGTCTGAATTCGATTGTCAAACTCGGGCCTTATTTCGGTTGCAATCTGGCCAGTCGGTTCATAAGTGTAAATAGTCTGCGGGCCAGCCTGACCAGAACCACTCGGATCGCTCCCAGTTAGAACATGAAGCCATGTTCTATTGTTGTATTCGTAATGCGTGGAGTTCCCAAGGGCGTCTGTTTCACGTTCGATTTGCCCATTGCCATTGTAAAGGAAGCTGGTTTTCGCGGCACCTGCTGCTACACCTGGAAGTGTGATAGACAGTAGTCGGAAAAGGTTGTCGTACTCGTAGGTAGTTATACGGTCTAGTTCATCTGTGACAGTAAGTAGCCTGTCAAAAACGTATGTGAATTCTTGTGTGCTGGAATCGGCGTTGGTGATTTTTGTAAGATTCGAATGGTATGCCGAATCGTACTCGTACGTCGTGACGATCGGTGTCAAAGGCCCCAATCCATCCGGGTCCGGTGAAGTTTCTGTCAACACTTGTCCGTGCGAATCGTATGTGAAGTGCCAGTAATTGTTGTCCGCATCTCGCTGGCTCAACATATTTCCAACATTGTCGTAGGTATACGTTGTCTGGTTTCCTAGCTCATTGGTTGCGGTTAAGACTTGTTGGAGTGGGTTAATTGTGAAAGTCTGAGTCGAGTTATCGGGATTAACAACTTTCGTTACCGAGCCAAGGTAGTTGTGGCCAATCTCGGTAACAGATCGCTCAATTGGGCCACTGCCGTCCGGATCTGCTTCAACCGAACGATAAAGAACGTTGGCAGGACTATATGACCAATCACTTGTTGCACCGACTGCGTCAGTGAATCGAACAATATTCCCGAACCGATCTGTTTCAAAAGATGACGTTTTTCCACGTTCATCCGTGAAGCGAGCATTTTTGTCGCTGATTTTGAAAATAGTGTTTGAATAGAGAGATGCTTTATAGCCTTCTTTCAGGCTTGGGTGCAAAATCCATGTTGATGAATCAGCCCGAGTTATCTGCGATAAAAGGCCCGAACTATCGTAAGCGTATTGTTCTGTATTATTTTCTCCATCCGTCAGGCTAATCAGCCGACCAGAAGAATCAAAGGACGTAAAACTGGACGGAGTGGGCGCTTGAGAACCAGGCGGAGTTAAAAAACTATTGGGGTTGTTGGCAACGAAGCCGGTTGGAGAATTTGGGTTCACCGAATCTCCGAAACTGAGGTAAGCGACCCGTCCGTGATGATCTGTGAATTGTTGTAGTTTCCCGTTACTCGGGTTGTAAGAGAGTAAAGCAGTATTTCCAAATTCGTCGTCAATCGATGTTAGCTTTCCGGAGAAATAGTTGTAAACGAATGTTGGAACGCTGTTATTGACGCGTTTGATACTAGTTAGAAGTCCGCTTGAGTCGTAGTTGCGTGTATTCCCCCATTTATCTGTTAGCGTAAATTGGCCCTGAGAGTCTTTAACCAATTGGGAGTAAGAAGTATCACCTTCAGACGGGGAATACGTGTTGCTACTCGTATTCAGGTGAAACCACCGGCTGTTCCCACTGCCATCAACAATTGATACTCCATTGGCCTGAGGAAAAAGGCGATCGTAACCACTAAGCCAAAATCCTTTTCCAAAATCACTGTCATTCCAATTGACAACGGATTTTCCACCTGAAAAGTAGGTGTCCGTAGTGGCGCTGTTGGAAAAATTGGCCGTCAATTTTACTGACCAAAAATAATAGCCAGTAGGCAAGGAACTAGTGTTTGCTTTCAATGAAAACCTAATTGGTTCACCCACGGCCAACGTTGATAATCCATTGATGTAGTTGACCGTTGGCTGGACGACACCATTAAATGTCAATTGAGCGTTCAAGCTGGTCAACACAGCGCCTGAAGGTGCTCCGTTGTAGATCGTCTCCAAGGGAATGAAAGTCTGGGTATCAATCAAGTCCGGCCGGTGGATCAAAGCCTGAGTTTCCGTAAGCCCAATGCCAATCTCGTATCCACCTGAATGCAACAAATTGTTGTAGCCACGCTCGTTGGCATTCAGTTTTGCGGAAAAGGTTTGGCCTACCGCAATGTCAACTCTTGCTGTGACACTGTTGTTAGTTCCGTCATTCACTCGATAGGAGAAAGAATCTCGCCCCACAAACCCAGAGTTGGGAACGTAGTTAAACGAACCGTTGGGATTTAGTGTCAACTGGCCAGAATCCGTTGAATTGACGATAGATGCAGTCAAATTTGAGCCGTCAGCGTCAAAATCGTTCGCGAGTACACCTGTTCCCACCGGAATCACTAATTGGGTGTTTTTAGCTGTGACAAAATGCGGATCGGGAGTCGCGATCGGTACCGCATTGAGAACTTGGCGTGGCTCAAGTTTTTCAAACTGAAGGCTGGCCTGCTTTTGTTTTCGGCGCTTCTGTTTCTGACGCAGATTATTGAGAATCCGGACGGTCTTGTTTTTAACTGCCACTTCTAAACTCCAATAAGTTCAAGAAAAGATGTGATAGAATTCGGAGTAGAGTTGATTTTCTTACACGAGTCAAATTTTTTTTGCGTCTTTTTTGATTTTTGTTGTAATAAATTTCGAGGTAAGCTACCCGTTTTTATTCGCGTATTAACGATGAATTGTTTGGGTAATCCAGGTCGCTTCTTCTTTGGAGGTTTTCAGGTCATTTAGGTGAGCTCATCTATCAGTGGTAGAGGCTCTGTCGCAATGAATGCTAGAAATAGGAAATCTCACTGGTGAACGTACTGCGATGACGATCAAGTCGAGCACACGTTTCGCTTCGAAAACCGCAAGATGCCTTGTTGTGGACGAGTGACCAATTGGTTCACAAGTCGATTTGCACCTGAACCCGCGGCAGCCAATTAACGGGGACGGACTCCAGCAATACCAATCGGCTCAAGCAAAACAAGCGAACTTGGTTTAGTGGCACGCACGCCGCGACCGACTGCTCAAGCAGCGATATTGCCAGTAATTCATTTATTGCTCGAGTTCTCAAAACGAAAGATCATGAGTTCCACTGGCGGGATTTTGCAAACGTACTTTTGATCCAACCACTTCACTTCTGGGCTGTTCGCAGGAAAGTGTTCTCGTAGTGGCTCCATGAAAGTTTTCTTGACCAAATCGTGTACGCGTTTTTCCAGTAGAGTGCGAGCTTGCTTGGCATGAAGTCCAGCACCTTCAACTATGTCTCACAGTATCTGTTCGCGATTTCAAAGTCACGACAAGTTTTCTCAACTACCAGGGCCACTTATTCTTATCTTGCACGATAATCAAACCTTCAATTTTCCAGGTGGCAATCAACGTGAAAGTGACAGGATCGTATACTACTTCTCCTTCTTCAATCTCAACACTCACTCCCAATACTTCTTTCCCTTCACTTTTGAATTTTCTGACGAGAGAATCAAGTTGTCGGTAACAATCAGTTGCCGCTTGGCCTAGAGCGACCTCTTCGTAGTAGCCTGTTCGAACACTTTGAAAACTAAAATTAACAGACCTCCCAGGGTCTCCGAAGGTCCAGCCTATGTTCCAACCTTGTGCGGATGCCGAACTGGTGATTGAGAGAAGTAGAACTAAGACGGGAAACAGTATGACACTTCTCATTTTGATCTCCAATAATATTGCATAGAAAGCCAACTGTTTACACATCTCTTCTTGGAAGTCGCTGACCTAACCCGTTCTTACATCATCCCATGAAAATTCTCCACGTCAAACTCGTCTCGCACTCTCCTTAGCGCTTAAGGAGTTTAATTTTTTGCGGGAGGAATACTCCCTCTGCTGATACATCCTCACCGCAAAACGGACATGATCCTAGCGCATTTGAAAACAGTAAGTTGGAAAAAACTCTACGCTGATTTTACAAGTGCGAACCCGCTCGTATTGACTAAAGCGGATCAGCACCGTGTTTAAGTAAAAGTTTGAGAACTTCTTCGTGGCCTGCTTCTTTGGCCAGGCTGGCGGGGCGGCTCTTTAAAAATTTGGCAGGCAAATTCGGGTCGGCTTCATGTTTGAGCAACTCGCGAACGAATTCAATATCGCCGCGATCGGCTGCGTTGGACAAAGCAGTCCGTTGCCGTTCCAGATTGACGGCATTGACGTCGCCACCGGCCTCGACGAACGCAGAAACAAAGTCCACATCTTTATTCCAATGCAATTTAGTCGCTCCAATCCATTTCACCGAAGTGTCAACGGGTTTTACTTGCGCGCCATGTTCAGTGAGTAGCTTAAGCAAGCGCCCTTCGAAGCCACGTGCGTTCTGTTCAGCGATTCGCGACTTGGCTTGGTCACCAAATCGCTCGATATACGCTTCCAGCAAATCAGCATCTCGATAGAGCAGGATGACTTCCAGTAAATGCCCGACTTGCCAATCAGTAACGGTGTCACGGGCCATGACTTCGCGGACTGCCGCTGCAGCGACATCGTGTTTAGGCTTGTCGTTACGTTGTGGAATGACGATGTGTTCTTTGCCACTGTGTTTGTTGAGCAGCTCAATCATCCGCTTGCGATCGGACTTGTCTTTGCTCCACAAGTTTGCAGCAAACAACGTGTCGCCAGAACTATCTGAGTACTGCATCGGTTCGGCACCGTTCTCAAGCAACAACTCGGCACTTTCATATTCGTTTCGGCTGACGGCGGTATAAAGTGCGCACCCGAATGGAGCAGTATGCTCGGTCATATTCGGGTCGGCGTTGTGATCTACCAACAGCTGCAGCATCTCAAGGTTCCCAACGGCGGCATTCAAAGGGCTGCCCAGGTGGCCAGGCATGTGGTGGACCAGAGATTTATCTTTAGTCAGCATTTCTCTGACTTGATTCAGGTCACCTCTTCCGATCGCTGTATGCAAATCGAATTCGGCGCCCAGTTCCAGTAGCCTGTCTCGAGCCGCTTTAACGTGCGACCAATCATCTAGGCCGCGAACTAATTCCTTTTTGAGGCTGGTCCACATCTTCACTTGATGCGGCATGGCATGCGCGCCGTTGCGGCGACTGGGATTAGCACCACGTTCAACCAGCAAGTCAATCATCGGGATTTGCCGCGAGAAAGCTGCCCAATGCAGCGCCGTGTTTCCGTCTTCATCAGCAATGTTTACTCGCTCAGCATCTTCGTCGAGTAATTGCTTCATCGCGTTGACGTTTTGATCGTACAACGCTTGAACCATCAGCTGAATATCGGGATGGTAATTGAATTTGTTTTCGATCCGCTGCAGCATCAAGTCATGGATCTCGTCGTGCCCCATTTCTTTGGCGATACCCAACATCCGCTTCCAACCGTACCAGCCCCACTTTTCTGTGAGCTCCGTGTCGGCGTCCAGCAGGATTTTGACGCATTGCGTGTGCCCGCCGTAGACTGCCAGATCAAGTGGACAGTGATAACGAAACGCGAGGTCCTTGAGCCGAGAATCCTTTTCGATCAGTCGCTTGACGATGTCCGATTTTCCATCGGCTGCCCCACACCATAGTTCCCAACCATCGTCGTAATCAATTTCGCGCGAAGCCAAACCAAAAGGAGCTTGCCAGGGATGCATATCATTGATGTCCGCATCTCCGTAGCCAAAGGAAACGTCAGGGCGTTGCATGCGAGTGAAGTTGTCGGAGTAACGAGGCATGGCTTTACTTTCGTCGTCGTCTGAATCAGATTCCGAACTGGAAAAGGCAAGGAGTGAAGTGAAAAGCAAGGTAAGCGAGGTGGCCAGTACGATTGGAATTTGATACCTCGAAGCGAGCCCGCGAAACAAATGAAATTGAGTGTTACCGGTTTGCCAGCGTGTATTGTTTTGCGCGATGCGATTTTTGGTATCAACAATCTTGCGAACTCTCAACAACAGACCGACCGGCTGGAGTTTCTCAGGAAGCGAAAAATCCAAAGCTCAACTTGGTTCAAGTTTCCACGAAATTAAACAGCAAGCAAGTACTGCGCGCACTGCTGTCCTAGCATCAAATGCGTGAACTTACATGCAAAACTCAGTGATACAAGTCACTGCAACCGGCATACATTTGCTCAAAGAAATGAATTGAAGCCCATTCTCTCAAAAACTTGCTAACTCTTGAAAATCGAAGGCTGATTTCAACTCTAGACGACCGATAGATGTTCCGTCCCGATAGAGTCCTTACACAGGAAACAACCCAAATGCCTTCAAACTTAAAATCTTCAATCACACTATGTTGTATTTCTTTTATTGCCGTAGCGGCACTATCGCTAACGGGTTGCGGGGGCGGCAGTTCAATGTGCCCTTGGGCTGGCGGTGGCGGTGGCAGTGCCGGAGGTTGTTCATCGGGTGGTTGCTCATCATGCGGTGGAGGCTCTTCTTATTCAACGGGCCAAAGTTACGCTACACCGACTTACTCACAGGCTCCGACGTACTCACAAGGTCCGGCTTTCTCGCAAGGCTCAGGATTTTCACAAGGTTCAGGGTTCTCGCAACCACAAGCACCAGCTTTCTCGCAACCACAAGCACCTTCTTTTGGTAGCGGATCTCGTGCTCCTTCGTTCAATCCAGGAGCAGGATCGTTTGGTGGTGGTTCTGGCAGTCGCTAGAAAATCAACCGCTAGGCCAACTAGCTTGAGGACGGACTTTTCCCTTGGATAGTCCGTTCCATGGATTGTCCGAATCGCGAATTCGACTAGTCCAATCTAAAACTCAATGCCCACCAAACGTATTTGTTTCGGTGGGTTTTGTTTTGCTTTGATTTGATAGGCGTAAGTGTGTGGGATGGGGCGATAGCCACAAAACGTGCGTTGTGATTCGTTCGGGTTTTCGCTGTTTTCATGGCCAGTTCTCTAGCCTTCTCGAAAACCAAATGTAAAAGGATTGCGAGACTTTTCGTTGAACGCCATCAAGTTTTTGGCGAGAATCTTTGATCGTTGGATTTTCAACCGCGAATGGACGCTAATAAACGCCAATACAAATTCGGGTGTTCATTCGGGACCATTGGGGGTTCTTTTACTCTGTCTTTACGTATTGAAATCGAATTCGACGATTCAAAGCGGGGTATTCACCGAGGATTGTCCGATTGCTGACGTGCGGAGCGTTCGTTCAGCATCCATTGAAGCTGACATTAAAAAAGCCGCCAATGTTTTCACACTGGCGGCTTATTGTTTTTAACATTCGAATTGCATCGCTGGTCAATTAACCAGCCATTTCCAATTCCTCGACCTGCTTGGCAAGTCGCTTTCGAGCTACGTGCAAACGTCGCTTGATCGTTCCTAAAGGAGCGTCAAACTCGTCGGCCATCTGAAGCAAGCTTTGGCCTTCGACGTAGAACGCGACCAAAGTATCGCGATCCATCTCGCCCAAACGGTCCAAGCCTTCTCGGACTTGGTCCTTTCGCTCGACTTCGAGTACGTTCTCCAAAGGAGACTCTGAGCCGATGATTGTTGCTTCCAACATCTCAGGCTCTACAGAGATCGCAGGAGCTCGTCGGACGGCTCGGTTGATCGCCATTCGAACCGTGATTTGTCGCAACCAACCGATGAAAGCCTCAGGCGTTCGGAGTTGCTCAATCTTCAGCATCGCTTGAACGAAAACGTCTTGGCACAATTCTTGTGCGTCGGCGTGATCACGCAATCGTCGCATGGCAATTGCCATTACGGTTGGCTGAAATCGCTCAAACAATTCGCCGAAAGCGTCTCGGTCACCTGCCTGTGCAGCGCGGACCAATTCAGCTGTCTGGAGTTGCTCGACTTTTTGTCGCAGTTGGATCAAATTTTTGTTGAGTGCGTTCATGATTGGTTCTCTTTATCTTGGGCGGGCGGAGAAAAGGGTCCGATCGCGGAAATCTGTAAGGTCCAAGCTCAAAATCGAGATCCAATTATCAAAGCGCGAAATAAATAGGTGCGCGTTGACGGGGATCAGGATCCTACCGAAGCCTGTCTCAATGACTGTTTGCTAAATTTGCGTCCTGGTTATGGACGGGCCGCTGATGAGCGGTTAGCTGAGTCTTTGAAACGTTTGCCGGGTGTGGACTGTTTGGCCGGGCTGTTTCACTGATGACATGCGAGGTTCGGAATTCACGGGCAGATAGCCGTTTATTTCCGTGCCTAGATCGCGGAACAGTAAATCCGTTCCGAGATGCCAATCTGTAAAAGGCCCAGTACAAAGATTGAGGTGCCATTGCTGTTGCGGTGCATTAATCGCGCGCAACATCGTGGTGGCTTGGACGCTAGAACGTGTGATGACGTTTGCGATCGAGCTGATGATGTTATTGCTTCGCATTTCAATGCTCCCGCGTGCCTGGCACGCAAAAAGAGAACCGTAGATAATTAAAGGATTGGGTCGAGTCTTTAAGGACGGCCCGACCGAATCTTATTAAGGTATCGGTTTCAAGACAACGCTGTCTGATTCCGACATCTCAATTATACCGCATAAAAGCGATATTGTGTGGATATTCCTCATCCACGCCCCATTAGAGACTCTTATTCGTTAAAGGTTCGCGGTAATTTCAAAAAACATTTTAGAAATGCGAACTTTGCCTAAAAGCCGATAAAACCAAGCAAAAAACGCCAAAACGATGCCGCTTGCATTCGCTTTTTGATTGTTTCTTTGGAAGTTTGCTTTGCAGCGTCCAAGAATTTGAAGCGAAATTGAGAACACTAATTCTCGCTAATTGACACTGATTCTTGGGGTTGGAAAAGCAGTGAATTTTCCAGCCCTCTATTAGTGATTAGGAGTCAGTCCTCGGTGAACACCCACGTCATTAAACCGAATCCGTTTTCAATACGGGGAAACTGATGAAGAAAGAACCACGGATGAACGCTGATAAAAACAGAACAGAATCCGCGTTTATCTGCGTCCATTCGCGGTTTAAAAAAAAAATGTCAACTTATGTCAGCCAAAACTTATCCGGGTAAGCGGGCGTTGTGATAGACCTCTTGGACGTCTTCGCACTCGTTGAGCATGTGGATGAACTTTTCAAACCTTGGTAGATCTTCTTCCGAGATGTCGATATACGTTTGAGGCAAGAACGTGATCTCTTGGACTTCCAGTTCGATATCCGGAAACGCTGCCTGAAACGCTTGTTTGGCTTTATAAAATTCCGTCGTCGGGGCAAACAAGTTGACTTGGCCGTCTTTGCATTCGACGTCGTCAATTTCAACGTCGGCTTCCATCATGGCTTCGAGGTACTTCTCTTCGTCTTCGCCTTTGAAGGAGAAAATTGCGAGATGATCGAACATGTGCGCGACCGTTCCCTGTTTGCCAAGCTTCCCGCCCGTCTTGTTGAAACAGTTGTTGATATCGGTACTCGTCCGATTGGCATTGTCGGTTAAGCAATCGATGATCACTTGGCTACTGCCAGGGCCAAAGCCTTCGTAGCGAGATGCGGAATAGTCTTCGCCGCCGGTGCCTTTGGCTTTGTCGAGTGCTTTTTCAATTACGTGAGCAGGAACCTGATCCTTTTTCGCTTTATCAATCAACGTTCGCAGCGCAGGGTTGCTTTCTGGATCCGGTGATCCGTTCTTGGCGAGAACGTAGAGCTGTTTTCCGTATTTGGAATAGACCTTGGATTTTTGACCAGCAGTCTTGAGGATCGAGTGCTTACGGTTTTCGAAGCTTCTTCCCATGGCGATTTTTCTTCGTATCTAAGTTTGTAATCTTAAGTGCGCGTATGTTTTTTAAAGTGAGTGGCGTTTTTTAAAAGCGATGCTTCAAAGTGCCTTCTTTAATTTGAGCGATTGCTCGCGACGTCTCAATGCAAGTTTAGCGTTTTGACAGGATTTTATTTGCCTAACCAGCGAGCAACCTTGAAAAACCAGCTCGCCACGACCAAAGCGACCATGGGAAGCATTGCAGTTACGACGACAAAATTACCAATTTCGCCTTTGTCACCGCTGGCCGCACGCCAAAGATGCCCGAGACTCGCAGCTCCGGCGGCGAACACCGAAGTGATCACCAAAATCGATTTGATGGAAAACCGAGGTGGAGTTCTTGTCGGCTCGGCTGTTTGATTTGGTTGGTTGCTTGGTTCCATAACTCGTGAAAGCAAAAAGGGCTAGCGTTGGAATTGGGCTGAGTTGGACGCAAGGTCGACGCAGATTATCCATTATGCATGTTTCCCATTAAAAGAGAAACAACAGGGTCGCCAAGTTTACTGAATTACTCAATTCTCCGCTTTGTAGTGACGATTATCCCAAAAGCTGAATTCTAACTCTCGCTTCAATTAGCAGGTAAATGAAGTTCAGTTGATGCGACGTTTCTCCACGAAGGCTCAGAGGTGTGCCATCGACCAAGAGAGACGTGAGTAAGGAGACTCTTGCATCTTGAAAAGTTCCCCCCGAAGGAACGCACCCAGATTTCAAAAGGACTTGAACTATGCGATCCCTGTTGATAGCCACTGCTATGTGTGCTGCGGCCCTGACCTTTAGTGGGTGTTCATTCACCATCAGTGGCCCCTGCACTTCTTTGTCTCACCAAAGTCGACTTCAAGGTTGTGGATGTAGCGGCGGCGACAGCTGCGGCACGTGCAATCAAATGCCAGAATGCGGAGGCGTTAATTTTGGCGAAGGCGCGCCAGCCGGAATGGCAAATTTTGGCTCGAAAATCAAATCAATGATGCCGGCCCCATCTTTAGGTTCAATGGTTTCAACTGCCAGCGCTACATGCGGCGGTAGCTGCGGTGGCTCTTGCGACGGTGGTTGCGGTGGCGGTGCCGGCGGCAACGGAATGGGACTATCCCTTTTTGAAACTGGATCTGAATGTTCAGGACCAGGCGGCAGCTGCGGTCTAGGCAACTTAGGGCTTGGCGGCGGCGGAAGACTCGGTGGTAAGCTCGCTGGACAAGGCGGTGGCTTGCTTGCCAATGGCGTTCCTGTCCCAGGAAGCCGACTTCACGGTGCGGTTGCTGGTCGACTTCACGGCGGCGGCTCTCACGGTTGCGGTCGATTCGGTTGCGGACGCAATGGAAAACTTTGCCTCTCATGCCGAGCACGTGGCTTGCGAGGTGGTGCTGGTGCTGGACGACTCGGTGGACTATCAGGTCCTTTCTCAGGGCCACTGCCTTACGCCGGAGAAATTCCTCATACCGCTCAACCACAGGGAGCCGGTGCCCCAGGTGCTCCGCAGTATGTCTATCCATACTACACAACTCGTGGACCACGTGACTTCCTTCAATCTAATCCGCCGAGCATTGGTTACTAAACCAAACGGTTGACGATTGAAGAGACTGAAAAATCAAATGCGGTTGCCGGATTGCGGCGACCGCATTTTTTATGCGCGAAGGTTCTATGCGCGAAGATTTTATGCGCGAGAACGACGCCTCTACACTTTTCTTTTTTTCTAATCCGTCGGGAGGCCAGTGTCTGCGTAACGAGTTTCTGCGTAACGGGTGCCATGCTCACGCTAACGTGAGCATGTTTGAACAAGGGTCTAGCTTTGTTGTTCCACTGACCGCCATGCTCCATGTCACGATGTAGGACCCGCATGGTCTCTACTCGTACTCGCACTCAGAGTCTTCATTCAACTTTCCGTCGCGCGCAATATTGGCCAACGGCCTCTCTCACCGTAGCCTAGTGCATCGCACTAGGAAAACGAAAGCAACGAACAGCAATTGGCTGAAGGCCATATTCAAACGGTGTGTCGGTGAGTTTGGCCTTCTGGCTGCTTGGCAAGATCGAACCATAAATTTGGACTAAGACAGGCCAACAACATCTCTTGTTGGCCGCGTAATCTTTATTCGTTGGAAGGCTGAACATCGAAAGCGATACAGTTATCGGCTTCACCTGCGACGTCTTCTGGCTCATCGCAAAAGTCTGTCAGGTCGGTGTAGTCGCTTCCGGCAGAACTGGCCGAATGACCCGTTACTCCCGTATACGCGTAAGACTGGTTGAGGTCTTGGACAGCACCGGCAACGTCAGATAGTTCGCTGACAATCGCATCTCGTAGGGCAGACATGCCTGTCATGAGTCCAATGACTGCTAACGTGGCGATCAGAGTTAGCTCGATGGACACGACAAATCCATCCTGGTCCTGGCAAAATTTTCGCCAAGTGGTCGAAATACAATCCATTACTTTTCTTCCGAGTAGGCCCAGAGAAAGGGCTCGAGGTGTGGCTTCGATAAGCTTTTTGATTCATCTTCCTGGATTTCACAAAACAGCCGGCGAAGTGTAGCTCACGTTTTAAGCATTGCGCGAGATTTTTTTTGAAAAACAAAAATTGATTCTGCCACGTCGCCGAATTGTTGACGCGACCGGTTACTTCACAAGAATCGTTTTTACCGACGCCGAGAAGGATCACTCAATCAAACAAACGAGCGCATAAAAAATGGCTCGGTCCACTTGGAACCGAGCCATCTTGTTTGCATCTTTATGCGGGCAGTACGCGCCAGATTTTACTCGTCTACGATAGAACCAGCGTCGAATACGATGCAGTTATCAGCAACATCAGCAGCATCTTCAGCGTCGTCACACCAATCAAGTGCGTCTGTGTAGTCCATGCCAGCTGTGCCGCCACTGTGACCAGTTACGCCGAATACTGAGTAAGACTGATTCATGTCTTGAACAGCACCAGCAACGTCTGACAATTCAGATACAACTGCGTCACGAACAGCAGTCATTCCTGTGATTAGTCCGATAACAGCGATTGTAGCGATCAAAACCAATTCGATCGAAACGATGAAACCAGCTTGGTCGTTCCAAAGTCTTGTAGTAAGTGTTTTCACGATATGTTTCTCCGGTAAATAAATGTGTGTGTGCTGGAGAAAAATCAAAGAGTTTTTTCTGCCATAGAAAACTACTACCTAAAACAGGAGATGTCGGAACCAAATCATAAAAAGATACCAAGTCATCAAACTTTTCCCAGTTGACAACTTTTTACAACCAATCAGCATGGAGTTGTTGCACAAATTAAACACAAACAATGAGGTTAAGATGGTGTCTAAGCTTTGGTCCGATTGTCACGGTGGTATCATCACTACCGAATTGGTATTGGTTTCCTCCGTCGTCGTTGCTGGCGTGCTTACTGGCCTCACCGCATTGCGTTCTTCCGTCAACGCCGAATTCCAGGAACTTGGCCACACCGTACGTCATTTCGATGAGGCGCAAACTGTAATCGAGCCGGCCCGTGAAGTCACAGCTGAAGTGCCGAATATCTATCTGCCCGAAGAATTCATTGCCACCCATTAATGGGCTGAAATTTCAAAGACAATAATCAAAAAACGCTTGGCTGGACCAAGCGTTTTTTTTGTGCTCAACAGACTGGCTGCAATAGAAAAAGGGTGCGAGCGAAGAGGCGTGGGAGTGGATTTGCAAATCAACTCGCGTTCTCGCAAATGTTACTTAGGCGGAACAAAATCGTTTTCGCCAATTCCCGGTCGCATATCTTTTTTGACTTTTGGCTTTGAAATCACTCGTTTCTCAACCACCGGAACAGTTTTGTCAGGGACCGGAGGATTAACGGGACTAAGTAACGGTGCCAAAACTGGCTTGGCCTTCTGAATTGGCTTGGCCTTTGCAACTGGCTCGTCGATGGGGACTGGATTGGCCTTTAGAACCGGCTTGATCTTTGGAGCAACCGATTTTGGCGGCTCAATTTTTTCTGAAATTACCTTGGGAACTTCTAACAGGTTCTTTCCAAGTTCTATTGGGTCGGGCACGTTGTCGATCGTGTTGTTATTCGCAGTGTTGTTCAGCATGGGTTCAAGACGACGAGAAGTTGTTGCATCAAACGAATCTTCCTGCTTCAACAAAGGCAATTGGACTGGCGCCTGATATCCGACCTGTTGGATCGTTTCGGTTTCACCAATGATTGGCTCCATTGCCAAAGCCCGATTCGTTTTCGATGGCTCTGTTTTGTCATCTGAATTTTGGATAACAAGATCATCTTGCTCAGCAACTGAGACATGGTTCACGACTGGCGCTGGCATCGTGGTTTCAACCTTGGGCAAAAACTCAGGCTTGCCCATCTCTGGATCTGCCGGTTTCGTTTGGGCGACCAGAGTCTTTTCCGGGTTTGGGAAATCCCGACTGTCTTCAATGACAACTTTCAATTCGTTGTGCTCTGTCGGTAACTTCTGTTGTTGCGAAGTGTTTTGAGTAGCCGGTTCGCGCGATTGCTTAGCGACTGATGATTTGATTGGTTCTCTTGAAACTTGAATTTTCTGATGAAGCTCCAACAACCCGTTGGCTGCAACTTTGAGGCTTGGATCTTTATCCAAAGCACGATGGTAACTGCTCTTGGCTCCATCCAGATCACCGACTCGAGTTTGGACGTAGGCAAAACTCGCTAATGCTTCGGCTTCGGTTGCCTGGGAGCGGAAAAGCGACAATGACCTTTCCAGGTCGCCTCGCAAGCCGACAACGATGGCCAGGTTATTGACGATTCGTTCGTTGGATCGATCATTTGAATTGGCAATTGATAAATTCTTTTCAGCGTTCTCGAGATCCCCTGCCAGATACTGCGCGTATCCCAAGTCGCTTAAGATTTCGTTGGTCAGTTCAGAATTGTTTGACGCAGACACAAAATCCATTGGCATATTGCTGCTGGCCGATTGCTTTCTCGCGCTCTCAAGTGCCTTTTCAAAATACTTTAGAGCTTCTTCAAGCTGATCCTGCTTGACCAACATCACACCCAGTCGGTGAAGAGAGCCTGGGTGATTTGGACGTTGTTCAAGAATTCTTTGGTATGAGTGCCGTGCTTCGGTCGGACTCGCGTTTCGTTCGGCAACTCGAGCCATTCCGAATTGCAAATCAATCTGATCTTCCGATACGGCTGTTACTTTGTTGAGCCCACTAAATAATGAATCCGTCGCAACAGGAAACTTCTTGCACCCACAAACGGCAATTACAAAAGCAATGCCGATCAATTTGTAGTTGGTTGAAGTCATTGTTTGTCTTGAGTTATTTGATTTATTGAGATGAGTAACGATGTTTTTTTGAAGTCCAATTAAAACCGGCTACCCGATCCACCACCGCCACCAGCACCAAATCCGCCTCCGCCGCCACCAAATCCACCACCAATTCCGCCGCCACCGAATCCACCACCTCCACCGAATCCGCCGCCACCTCCGAACCCGCCGCCAAAACTGGCACCAAAGCCACGCTGATAGGCACTTGCTGCCTCCTGACCACTTTGGCCTTCCGAGAAAGCCGGTGCGATCACGACAAGCTGGTCGGCATTTGGAATTCCATAAGCCACCAACGCATCGACAACCATCCGACGTCTTACTTCATCCAGCTCATCATTAAAGTGAACGGGGTAGCGATGTCTCGTTCTCCAATATTTACTTGTTTGGCTTCGCTCGACGGTCACGCGATATCGCGATTCGATGCCTTGTGGTATTCCGCCGTCATAAATGACTTGTTGGAGACGCTGAGCAATTTGCCAAAGGTGATCCTGTCCGTATGGCGTGAATCGGAATCCGCGAACATGGTCAGGAGTGATGTACTGGAATCCTGTGGCAGCAACTTCGGCTTCGGTTTCTTGACCGTCCTTTTTTTGGACAGGCATGTTGATTTCGAACTCGTGCACGTACATCGTGAGTTTGGCAAGTTCGGCATTCTCTTCCTGCATCCGATTGACTTCATCGACGACGCTGCCAAGCACGATTGGCTCGATTGGCGCACCGCCGGGCGGTTGAACTTGACAACCTGATGCAATCACCAACACCATCGCGCACCCAAAACACAATGGACGCCACGGTCGATTTGACGCGGTCGGTGTTCCTTGGTTTTGCAGGGTCGAATTCATAAAGGTTGGTTTTATGTTTTGATGTTGAACTAAGGTCAAAAAATGAAGATGTGTTTGAGGATGTGTGTCACTACTTTGAAAAACCTGAATCGCCGCAAATGTAAGCTTGTTGTGTTCTCACTCGTCGTCCTGGCCCTTGTTTCAAACGGCTCGAAAGCCCTTCACGTTTCAAGCCAGCGTTGTGCGCGATTTGCTCTGGCCAAACCGTGCTGCGATAGTCAAATCCGCGATAGCCTTCGGTTTGATGGCGAATGAAAAAATCGTCATCCGTCGGATCGGTGATGTCCATTCCTGGCAAAAGCAATGGAAGCTGGTTGGCTTCGAGTGGATGCACGAGCTCGGGGCTCACCAATACAATTAACTCGGTTTCGAATCTTGATGTGTTTTGACTGCCAAAAAATCCGCCCAGCAATGGCAAGTCACCCACAAACGGCAATCGACTTCGCTGACCGCCTTGCTCGTCTTGAATTAAACCAGCGATCGCCAGCCATTGGCCTTCTCGCAAATCGACCGTCGTATCAACGCTACGCCGATTTAAGCCTGGAATGCCGGCCACCGTCGCATCTGCGTTGATCGAACTGAACGAAGGGGAGACTTCCAATCGCACGAGGTCTTTGTCTGTCACAGTGGGAGTAAACCTAAGCTCGGTTCCAAAACCGCGAAACGCAGTTGAAGCTGCACCCACTCCGCCAATTCCGACAGTCGTTGGCACCGCGAATTCACCACCTGCCAGAAAACTTGCGGGCTTTCCACTGATCGTAGTCAGCGTTGGCTCGGCAAGAATTTTTCCATAGCCATGTGACGCAATCGCGGAAAGTAAAAACGAAACGTCACCATCTTCGAGAATGGCCGTTAGATTTCCGGCACCGCCAATGAGGTGGCTGAGTTGAGTTCCGTCGAACATGACCGAAATGTCCGCACCGGCTGATCGATTTGAGTTTCGAGTTAGTTCTGCAATTCTGACTTTCAACATGACTTGCTGCTCACCAGGAACATGGAGCATGTTGATAAAGTTATTTCCTCCACCGCCGCCTGATCCCGCAGTAGGATTCGAATTCGCTCCAACTGAAAATCTTCCTCCCGGATTTCCTCCGGAACTCAAACCGCCAACAGGCCCGTAACCTTGTCCAAGCCCTGCACCGCCAATTCCATTTCCACCACGACCAAACTGCCCTCTTCCGCCGCCGCCACCTAGCATCTGCATGATGTCGGAGGCTTCTTTGGAGTCGCGAGCCTGTCCGCGAACGATGACTTTGTCTTCAATTGGAAACAGAAAAACCTGGCTGTTTGGGAACAACTCGTTGATTCTTGATTGAAGCTCTTTGTAGCGAGCCTCTCGTTGTGCGGCTTGTTCTTTTTGATTGTCGACTTTGACATGGTAGCGCAAAACATGAACGCCACCGTTGGGAACTTCAAACCAAAAAGTAAGCGTTGTCTCTCCCAGACTCTTTCCGATGATTTCGATTTCGGATGGATCAAAAACTTGAACGTCAACCACATCGGGGTGGCTAATCGCAGTTCGTTTTACTGGATAGTTTGTCCGAACAATTTTTGATTGACCTGGTTCCAAACGCAAAATCAATTCGGGTTCGAGAATCTCGCGTATCAGTGCTCGCTCTTTGGCTGCCGAATACGAAGCAGGTTTTTCAAGCGATGCTTTGTCGCGTACTCCGGGGTGGGCAAGTATTTGCGCATGGCTATCGGGTGGTGCGCAAAACAGAAGCGCAATGACGCCCAGAACGGACGCGACACACATAGCTTTTGATGAGGTATACAAGAACAAATTCACTTATGTCCCGATTTTCTATTGATGGCTCGGGATCATTCTGAATACTTGTAATTAATGCCAGACCAATTTCATTAAAATTGCCATGAATGATGGTAACCCACATCGCAAGCACGACTTCGCTTTCGCCATTTTCCATTCGCCCTTCAGGTTGGCATAAACAGGGGCGACAAAAAAACCGGCTAGTGCCCTGCTCTATTTAGCTAGCCTGTTTGCTAGCTCAAAACTTACTTTCACAGCTCAACAAATCTGCCAGTACCAACTGGATATATCGGGAAACCAGTCGCATCGGCGACCATCATTGGAGTTAGATCTAAACGTCAACCGATTATTAACGAGTACATTCGTTAGATCTTTCCTAACGATTACTTAAGCGAAGACTTTGTGGGGGCTCAAATGTCGTTTCGAGTTTTGAAATCGATGCAACTGTTGACTGTGGCGCTCGCTGCGGTTTTTTGCTGCTTAAGCAACCTGCAACCGGCCAGCGCGATCCAAACAAATGGTCGAACGATTGCGACGCAGCCAAACAATGGTTCTTCGGGTGCTGACGAAATGCCAGCAGTTTTGAAGCTCGGAAATGAAAGAGGAATTTTGCTCGACCGGGAACGAGAAAAGGCCTTGCCGCATCTTTTAGATTTCCAGCGAGGCCGCGGTCATATCAACCCTTCCCACATTGGTCCAGCAAATGCCAATTCGTCTCGCTCCATCAATCCGATCAAAACCGTTTCCTGGGAAGAGCCGCGCGCGAGTCATACAAGGAAAAAACGAGTAGTGCTTTCGGATGCTCCCGCTCAACATACGGCGCAGACCCAAATCCCAATTGCTCCTTGGAGATCTTCTCTCCAATTCACTGACACTCCTGAACCTCAGTTGCCGACTGAAAACGTCAGTCCAATGCAGCATTCTGTTTCGGTTCAGCAATTGCAACCTAATTCGCTACCGACCTACGTTGGACAACCTGCCCCGGCAATTGAGTCACACCCTGCAACAGTCTTTTCCACGCCAATCGATATTCAACCTCAGTATTCGACTTCGAGTTCAACATGTAGCTGTGCCCATTCGACTGGCTGCAACCAATGTTCAGGTGCGGGAGACCGATACGGTTGCCGTCGGACACGATGCGCTAGTTGTGAATCGTGGATAGAAAAAGCCCGACCGGATATTAGTAACCGCCAGCATGCTCCTGGAAACATGTCTCCACGCTACCCGTACGATACCGAGCGTTTTTATTACTACCAGCGGCCCTACAACAGCGAACATGTTTCTCAGCGCAAACAGCAAAGCATATTAAGTGGGAACGGCCAGATTGAAACTCGGCCCTATTCGAATTGGGTTGCCAAATCGCTGAACAAACAAGGCGAAAAAAACCTTGCCGCCGCCGGTTCAAACCTCGTCGAAGACGGATTCCTTGAGTACGTCGATTGGCGTGACCATCAATCCGCTCGAATCCAATGGGAATCGCATCAGCCTAACCAAATCCAACATGACGCTCGGCTTCCTCAGCGTCCAAGCGCCCGGCGTCATGTTCGATAACTGATTCCAACTGGCCCAAGTCCACGTGTTACCCGCCGGTCAACAGAATCGTTTGCTATCTGAACCAAACCCCCTATAACTAAAACTGGTTTTGCAAAACGGTTTTTCCTTCGGTTCTCCAATCTAGATTCGCCATGCACACACGGGAACAGTTCGCCGGACTCCTGGACATGGTTAGTGACCTTGTATGGTCGCTTTCTCTTGATGGCCAAACCCTGCTTCATATTAACTCGGCGACCTCGAGACTATATGACCGCTCGACGACGGATATGCTGGAGCACCCCAGCGTTTGGATTGACTCCGTTCACGAAGACGACCGCGGCAAGCTCAAGCAAAACCTTGCAACGATCAGTAGCACAAAACAATTCAATCAAAAATTTCGCATCGTTCGGCCAGACGGCAGCACAAACTGGCTCAATGGTTTCTTTCGCCTGATTGATGGGGTTGACGGCAAACCGAGCTTTATCGGCGGAACGGCAAACGACGTTACCAAACGCGTGTTGGCTGAGGAAAAGCTCGAAGAGTCACAAGCCATCTATGATTCGTTGGTTCAAAGTTTGCCGATCAATGTGTTCCGCAAAAACCGCGATGGAGTTTTCGTTTTTGCGAACAAGAAATTTTGTGAATGCGTCGAGCTGCCTCTCGAAGAAGTCCTTGGTAAACGCGATGTAGATTTATTCGGCGAAGAACTGGCGGCGAAATATCACAAGGACGACGCCTGGGTGTTGCAAACCGGATTGCCGTTTCACGATGTCGAAAGCCATCCGCGCAACGAAGATTCTCTGTATGTCGAAGTCCTCAAGGCTCCGGTTTTCGACAAATCTGGAAAACGAATCGGCATCCAGGGAATGTTCTGGGATGTGACCGATCGAAAAAAAGCCGAAGAAGCACTCCGTAGTGCTAAAGAGATTGCTGAGACTGCAAGCCGCGCCAAAAGCGACTTTCTCGCCAACGTCAGCCATGAAATTCGCACGCCGATGAATGGCATTATTGGTATGACGGCTCTCTTGTTGTCGACAGTTAAAAATCGCGAAGCCCGGAATTACTTGGAGCTTATCCAGACGTCTGCTGATTCACTTCTGACATTGATCAACGACATTCTGGATTTTTCAAAGATCGAAGCCGGTAAGGTCTTGCTTGAAAGCCAACGATTCGATTTGCGAGATACGCTGGGTGACACGCTTCGTTCGCTGGCGTTTCGTGCTCACGCAAAAAATTTGGAACTGATCGTCAAATTTTCTCCGGACGTTCCCAACGAAGTGGTTGGAGATTTAGCTCGTCTGCGACAAGTCATCGTCAATCTGGTTAGCAACGCGATTAAGTTTACCCACGCTGGCAGCGTTATTTTTGATGTCGTCAACGTGGGGGCAAGCGAAGCCAAAGTGAAACTCCGTTTTTCCGTCACCGATTCTGGCATTGGAATTCCGCTTGAGAAACAGGATTTGATTTTTGCTGAATTTGAACAAGCCGACACGTCGACGACACGCGAATACGGCGGAACAGGATTGGGGTTGGCAATCGCGTCGCAAATCGTCGAGCTGATGGGTGGAAAGCTGGAGGTCGAAAGTGAAACCGGGAAAGGAAGCCGATTTTTCTTCACTGCAGAATTCCACATTGACTCAACCGAGTTTATTGAATCTCAGGATTTATTGAGAGGACAATCTGTTTTGTTGGTTTGCCGTAACGCAGAGATGCTGGCCAACCTCGAATCAACTTTGCAGCATTGGCAAGTCAAAACGTTTGCCCAATCCAATGCGAAACAAGCCTATCAGGTTCTCAGGGAAGTGGCTGCCGCAGGCGATCCGATTCCAGTTGTCATCACCGATATCGTTTTGGACGATGACGATGGAACGGCGTTGGCGTCTTGGATTCGTAGTGACGACCCCGGCAAGTTAGCCAAAAACTCGCGACCCAATCGTACGCAAATCATTTTCTTGTCGGAAACCAACGCGACCGAATCGAACAACCAGGAAGGCGTCAGCGATTTTGACCGGAGTGAACTTGGGATTGATTATCAATTATTGAAACCAGTCAAAGAGCAGGATTTGTTCGAAGCGATTTCGGTTGTGCTTGGTTTAGCCGAACCAATCACAACCGGACACCATCCTGCGAGCTCAACGACTGGCGCGAAAGGTCTGGTCACTCCCCGACTGTCTGTCTTGCTCGCCGAAGACAATCCAATCAATCAAAAACTCGCGACTGTGTTGCTCGAAAAAGCCGGTCACGAGGTAACGCTGGCTCACAACGGGCGCGAAGCAATTGAACTTTATCGCACTGGCTATTTTGATTTGGTGTTGATGGATATCCAAATGCCAGACGTGGATGGATTCGAGGCGACTTATGAAATCAGGAAACTTCAATCCGAAACGGGATTGCGAATTCCAATCATTGCTTTGACCGCCCACGCCAGCCCGGCGGATCGCAAACGTTGTTTGGCAGGTGGAATGGATGAGTACATCGCTAAACCCATTCGTGCGGCTGACCTTTATGAGTTGATTGATCGTCAAACTGGCCATCGCTCAACGCTCCAATCCAACAGCAGTTCCAACGTTGCCCAACCCGAGGCGTTGTTGATCGATTGGGAACGAGCTTTTGACACCGTGGGTGGGGATCGACCATTGCTTGCCGAATTGCTTAAAGTCTTTCTAAAAGACCGCGATACGATGGTGCAAAACATCTCGCGGGCGATTGCGACCAAAAACGATAAAGAGCTTCGTTTGAGCGCCCACTCAATCAAAGGTGCTTTGACGCATTTGGGCGCACGGGAATCGGCAACCCTGGCTGGCGAATTAGAAGAACGCGGTTTGGCGGCTGAATTTGATGGCGCCGAGGCCGTATTCGAGAAATTCGCCCAGTCGCTAATTCCACTTTCAAAAGAAATGCAGCAATTCGTAGACGGCAGTTGATTCGTTTCGCCCAGTGAGAGATAGCGAACACGTCGGCGGAGCTACGCCTGGACGAGTGACGTGGCCAACATATCGCTGGAGCTTCGGTCGCCGATCGAGATGACTTTTTCAAACGGTTGCTTTTTGTAACGCGACTTGAATCTCTAAGAAAAGTCACTTGGACGATTCATCTAGTGCCATGGTCAGCGGCGAAGTGCGCCAAAGGGATTTGACCTGACCTAATCTCCACTTTGCGGGTTATCAAGAAACCACGCTCGATTGACTTTCTATTAACAACAAAAGCCGATAAATTCTTAGGCTTGGTTTCCACGGCGAAACATCACCACCAATCACTAACTTTTAGCGTTTTCCACTAACATGCCTCTCGTTGTCCAAAAATTCGGCGGCACCAGCGTTGCCGACAGTGAAAAAATCCAAGCCGCTGCTCGCAAAGCAGTTCGCGCACATCAGCAAGGGAACCAGGTTGTGATGGTTGTTAGTGCGATGGGCAAAAACACCGATACGCTGATCGAACTGGCAAGCGAAATCAACGAGAAACCACCTGCTCGCGAAATGGACATGCTATTGTCGACGGGTGAACAAGTCAGCGTTGCACTAATGGCGATGGCGATTGATGCACTTGGTTACAAAGCCGTGAGTTTGACCGGCGCTCAAATTGGAATCAAAACCGACAGCTCTCACACCAAAGCTCGCATCCAATCGATTTCAACGGAGCGAGTACAAAGCTTACTCAACGATGGCAACATTGTGATCGCTGCTGGTTTCCAGGGCATCGACGAAAAACTGAACATCACTACGCTTGGTCGCGGAGGCAGTGACACGACCGCCGTTGCTTTGGCCGCTGTTCTTGATGCGGATCAATGCGAAATCTACACCGACGTCGATGGCGTTTACACAACCGATCCACGGATCCTGCCCGAAGCGTGCTTGGTTCGACAGGTTTGCTACGACGAAATGCTTGAACTGGCCAGTCTCGGTGCGGGCGTCATGCACAGCCGTTCAGTTGAGTTTGGAAAAAAGTTCAACGTCCCCATTCACGTTCGCAGTAGTCTCAGTGATGTGCCTGGTTCGCTGATTGTTGACGACGCCGAAACATCAAGCCTCGCCGTGAGTGGAGCGGCGTTAACAAAAGACGAAGCGTTGATTTCGATTTTTGATTTGCCCGATGTGCCCGGAACAATCTATCAAATCTTTTCGCCGATCGCCGAAAAGAAAATCACGGTCGACATGATCGTTCAGAACGTTGGCGAGAAAGGTAATACCAATGTCAGTTTTACCGTGCCGCGAAATGAGTCGGCTGAAGCACTTGAGTCAGTTATGCACTCGGTAGAAAAACTGGGCGGGAAAATCGGACTTGTTGATAACGACGTTTCCAAGGTCTCGGTCGTGGGGCTGGGGATGGCCAAGCAAACCGGTGTTGCCAATCGCATGTTCCGGACGCTTGCCAATTCCGACGTCAACATGGAGATCATTACGACTTCGGAGATCAAAATTTCGGCATTGGTCAAACGCGATAGCTCTTTGAATGCGTTGCGAACTGTGCACTCCGAATTTTCGCTGGACAAAATCGAAGTAGAATCTGCGCCCGCCATTCCAGAGCGAAAACGAACTGGGAGTTTGATCCTTGAGGAAGTCATTGCCAGGCTAAACAGCGGCATGGGAATGGAATCGTTGATGATCGATGAAATTCAGTTGGACGATAGTCAATCGCGAATCACCGTTTCGCGAATTCCTAACGAACCGGGTATTGCGGCGCAGTTGTTTGAGCGAATTGCCGCCGCCGGCGTGTTTGTCGACATGATTGTCCAAAGTTATGCCAGTGACAAAATCGCTGACATCACGTTCACGATGCCGCGCGGGGAATTCGAAGCCGCATTAAAAGTCGCCAACCAGGTTTGCGAAGACTTTGGCTGCGAAAAAGTGGATTTCAAAAAGTCGATTGCCAAGCTCTCCGTTTCCGGCGTTGGCCTTCGCAGCCATACCGGGGTCGCGATCGGAATGTTTCGTGCCTTATCCGAAGCCAATATCAATATCGAAGCAATCAACACAAGTGAAGTCCGCGTCAACGTCGTTGTCGATGGTGAGTCAGGAGACGCCGGAATCGAGTGCCTACGGAAACAATTCGCGGACGCACTTCGGTAGTCATCAACTTCGAGGTCATCTGTCGTCATCAACTGTGTCACAGGTGACCATGCCCAGCATGCGACCGTTGCCCAGAGAGATTGGATCGTGCACCATTTGCATGGTGAAAATCAACCAAAGGGATCTGGTCAAAGTGGGTTGAAACGTTAACAATTTGTTTCGCTAATTAGCCAATTCAATTCGCCTTTCATTTTGCAGTAAATTTACAAATCATGCCTGAACAGAACTTTGATCTCGTTGTCCTTGGTGGCGGACCCGGCGGATATGTTGCCGCAATTCGAGGTGCCCAATTGGGACTTAAGACTGCCGTGATCGATGAGAACCCTCAATTTGGCGGAACCTGTTTGCGAGTTGGCTGTATCCCCAGCAAAGCACTATTGGAGTCAAGCCACTTATTGATCGAAGCCCGCGATCATATGGTCGAGCACGGAATCACCGCAACTAAATTGACGGTTGATTTGTCGGCGATGATGAAACGCAAAACCAAGATCGTTGATACGCTGACTGGCGGTATCAACATGTTGCTTAAGCGAAACAAAGTCACGACGTATGTTGGCCGTGGAAAACTTGCTGGCAATGGCCAAATACAAGTCACAACGGGCGATACGCTGACCGCCAAAAATATCATTGTGGCCACCGGAAGCGTGCCAATGCGATTGCCCGGCATCGAGTTTGATGGGGACTACATCGGCGACAGTACTTCGGCTCTCAGTTATCCCAATGTCCCGAAAACCTTGGTCGTGATCGGTGGCGGATATATCGGACTGGAACTCGGATCGGTTTGGAATCGACTTGGCTCAAAAGTCATCATCCTTGAAGGCATGGACACCGTCTTGCCTGGCTTGGATCAAGAGATTGCCCGGATGGCAAAACGGACTTTTGAAAAACAGGGGCTAGAGTTCACGACCAGCGCCTGGGTTGAAGGCGCCAAACGCGACGGGCGTGGCTGTGAAGTCAAAGTCAAAGGGATGGATCCAATCAAATGCGATCGCGTACTCGTTTCAGCCGGACGTTCGCCCAACACCAAAGAAATCGGTTTGGACGCTGCCGGAATCAAAACCGACAAACGCGGGTTTATCGAAGTCGACGACCATCTTCAAACTTCAGCGGCGGGTGTGTTCGCGATTGGCGATTGCATCGGTGGCGCAATGTTGGCTCATAAAGCTTCCGAAGAAGGCGTTGCTTGTGTTGAGCGAATTGTTACAGGGCACGGCCACGTTAATTATGAAGCAATCCCGGCGATCGTTTATACGCATCCAGAAATTGCCATGGTTGGCCAAACTGAAGAGCAGTTAAAAGAAGCAGGTGTAAAATACCGCAAAGGTGTTTGTCCGTTTGGCGCCAACGGCAGAGCGCGGGCAATTGGCGAAGTTGATGGAAAAATCAAAGTGATCGCCGATGCGGAAACCGATCGAATTATCGGCGTTCACGCAATTGGTGCCCGAGCTGGCGATTTGATTGCCGAAGCCGCGATTGCGATGAATTTTGGCGCTTCCAGCGAAGACCTTGCTCGATGTTGCCATGCTCACCCGACGCTCTCAGAGATCATGCAGGAAGCTGCGATGGCTGTTGATGGGCGAGCGATTCACACTTAATTTTGAACATCAGATGACAATTTGCGTTTGAATTCCGTTTGTTTTCGGCGGTGGATATTCTCTATCGTCAGTGGCGAATGTGCCCAAGCATGAGCACTGCGATGAATAAAACGATAAGCAAACAAAGCGAAACAAACGCAAATGCTAGAGTCTCTGCATACATCAAATATACTATCGCCGCATTGCTACTCGGGGCAGCAGCATGGCCGATGTTGAAACCTCCGACTCCAGCGGTGCCTGCTGTTCGGTCAACGGTCCGTGGACCTACGATTGGCGAAACAACCAATGCAGAAGCCGAGCAAAAAATCGCGATGCGAGTCGAAGAATTATGGAATGAATTCGTAAACCAGCATCCAATGAAAGTAAGAAAGGCATTTCGAGCGGGTGCAACCGAAGAAGAAATTCTGGAAGTAGAAAACACCTTTGGAATTCGACTGCCGCCCGACTACCGGGCCTTCTTAAAATTGTGTAACGGAACGCGCTATGAATACGGCATGGTTTATCCGCCGCCCCACTCCACGCAGCAATTACTCTGGGCTAGTTCCGCTCACAACGACATGTTCGGAGATTTTGATAGCCCCGGATTTTGAACATCGATTCGTCCAACGGAAAAACAACCATCGATGTTGGCGAAATTCTCTGGTACCCGTCACTGATTGTGATTGCCGACATGGACGGGTTTGGGTTAGTGTTGGAATTGGAATCGGGCAAAATCATCTGGTGGGATCACGACGGATGGTCGTTTAACTACCGTGCTGATAGCTTCACGCAGTTGCTTGAACAATCAATAGAGAGAACCAAGTCGGAAGACCAGCCAACGTGGGGGACGAAATGATTCGGTTTTCATTTAAGACACTACTGCTGATGGTCTTGATCGTAGCGCTCTTGACTGGTGGAATCGTGATGCCTGAAACCAGTCGCGATCGTGTCTTGAAACGCGCCCAACAATTCGAAGGCGCGAAAATCGAATTGACCGAAAGCCAGTTTTCCGAAAAAGACCCACGTCGCTGGTTCTTCGGCAAAGACGCTGGCCGCTATATTCGAAAACTTAACTTTCCAGTTCGATACCGACGCAAACCAGGCCAAAAAGAATTCGCAGGTTTTGATGACCGAACTGGTTCGCTGGCCGTTGAAAAAATTCTCTGTGATTGGCGGGGGCTGACTCATTTGGAAATCTTGACGTTGAGAACCAAATTCCTGACGACGAAAAAAACGGTTCAAGGGTTGGGGCGACTAAAAGCGTTGCGTTTCGTTTGGATCGAAGAAGCTGATATCGACGATGCGGCTGTTCGGGCGATGTCACAGCTGGAGAATCTGGAAGTTTTGCATTTGTACAACTGCCGATTTTTGACGGATGATTTTTCCACGTTCCATAAACTGACGCATCTGGCAGTCGTAGATATTTCCAAAGACCCGGACCTTTCAGCGCAAGTCAGCGACAACGCTCTCGAATCGTTGCGTGCCGCAGCCACGACAGCCTATGTAAGAATCTCGTATGCGCGTGCTTTTCGTACTAAAAAACGAAAAGAACTCTACAAACAAATGAATGAAGAGAAACAGGCCGCCGATGCGGAATCAAGCCGCATCCCTCGTTAACGCGTCGGGTTTTCATTTGAGGCTGGCTAACTTGTATGTAAAACCCTGATGCTTTGATGCGACCAGTTGCTACTCGGCCCTGACAAACCGATGCCCAAAACCCCCTCGCTTCTCAAGAGTTCCAAGCTCGTTCGCTTCTCCAAATCGCCAATGAACTAGGTGTCTGACAAGCGCTTGTCTCGCTTTTTAGTTTCCAATTCACCAGCAACTATGCGGGCCGTGTGAATTTTCTATACTGTTTTCAGGTTCCCGGTTCAGCTTGTTAAGCCAGTCCTAACTGGGGGCCTGAATTCGAACAAAAACATCATCTTATCCAATCAAATCAGATTTCAATTAAAGGGGTTATCCATGAGCTTAATGGACATGATCAAAGGCGCAGTTTCTAAACAAGTTATGGGCCAAATTGGCGGCATGCTTGGTACTGACGAAAAAAAGACTGCTTCCGTTTTCGACAATGCAGCCGGTTCAATTCTCGGCGGCCTGATCAAAAAATCCGGAACACCCAGTGGTTCCAAAGACATTTTTGACATGGCGACCAAGCAAGATGACGGGATTCTTGACAAACTTGGTGACATTCTTGGCAACAAAGACGCTACTGCTGATTTGCAAAAGTCGGGCGGTGGAGTTCTCGACGGAATTTTCGGAAGCCAACAAACTGGCATGGTTGGCACGATCGCCAAAGCGCTCGGTTTAGAGGGCAACGTCATGGGAACGCTTATGAAAATGCTCGCTCCGATTGTGATGGGTGTTATTGGACGCCACATCAAATCGAAAGCAATGGATGCTGTTGGGCTGGGTAGTTTTCTTGGTGAGCAGAAAAGCAGTCTTGGGTTCATGCCTTCATCATTGACCGATGGACTTGGATTCGGAAACTTGCTTGGCAATGTTGGTGACGCTGGTAAAGCCGCTTTGGGTGGCGTGACCGGCGCCGTTGGAAACGTTGCGGGCGCTGCAAGCGGAGCTGTTGGAAATGTTGCCGGCGCCGCAAGTGGAGCCATGGGCAATGTTGCTGGGGCCGCATCAGGAGCCATGGAAAATGTAGCAGGCGCTGCATCTGGAGCGATTGGAAATGTAACAGGCGCTGCATCGGGAGCCGTTGGTGCTGCAAGCGATTTTGGCAAATCAGCAGTTGGCTCAGCTGGCGACATGGGCAAAGCCGCCTTGGGTTCGGCAGGCGACGCGGCTGGCAAAGCAGGCGGTGGTTTGGCGAAAATCCTGATTCCACTCGGACTGTTGGCTGCCCTCGCATTCGGAGCTTACAAGGTAATCCCGATGATAACGAGTGGGGCAGGCGACATGGCCAAAAGTGCCGCCAATAAAATGGGCGATCTAAATATGAAAATGCCAGAAATTCCAGGCATGGACTTGAAAGGAATTGAAGGCTTTGACATGGGTTCACTTGGAGTTGCTGGACCTAAACTTGCAGAAGGATTCGGCAGCATCACTTCTGGCTTCGAAGGCTTGAAAGACGAAGCGGGTGCCACACAGTTGGCAGAGAAGATCACCGGTTTCACCGGCACGATTGACGGACTTGGCTTGGACAAACTTGACGGCGTTGCAAAGACCTCGGCCACTGGATTGATTGGCAAGTTTGTTGAAACGGTCAAAGGTTTGCTGGGCGGCCAAAGCGATGGCATCAAAGGCATTCTTCAACCGGCCGTTGATGGTTTGATGGCAAAGTTCAAAGGCTTTATGCCCGGTGCCTAAGCAACTGTTTTTGCCTAGTGAAATTTAATTCGCTGATCGCCGTGAATCGGTGACAACGAACGAATAAGTTAAGCCCATCCGAATTTGGATGGGCTTTTTTCGTGCGATAATTGAGCCGTTTGGGCGCTAGCCCCGGTTGTTTTGCAGTCGTGCATCGGAATGAAATGCGACAGAAGTGTGGCGGAACCGTGGCTATCGCCAAAACGGCTCATTGGGATCGGTCGATACCTTTTGTTTGTGCTGGCTTTCATGAGCTTGGACCCAGCGTTGATTTTGCGGTCGGTGGCTCGGAACGGTGCGGTGGTTCGGAACCGTGGCTATCGCCAAAACGGCTAATTGGGGTGGTTGGGAATGCCGCTGCCAACTCGCGAATTCACAGCTTTTGATCCGCTAGCAACAATCGTCTGGACCGCCATCGAGACTTCCTTTACTCTCGCCAAACTCTGCATCGAAAATGGCACCCGAAAATAGCAATCTGACGGTTAACAATGACCAACAATATTCGCTCAAAAAAAACCGCGTCCAGAAAATCTGTTGTAATCAATGCGCTGGCAATAATTGCCTTTGGCTGTGGATTATTTGGCTTGGCAAATTCCAGTGCTGCTCAGGAATTTCGAATTAACTCGTCACTTTATAGTGGCGAAGAATCGCTTGCCGTTTCGCAAAACGTGACTTTGTTTTCCGAGGGGCTGGTTTATGACTTTCAAATGTCCAGCGATGCACAACCTCGACCGCTTGAGATTGTCATTTTTGATTCGCGAAACAAGAACTTGATTTTGCTGGATACGGAAAAAAAGATTCGTATGGAATTGCCCGACCTTCGAGTCACAAAGATTCTCGAAGGCGTCCGGCGCGAAACGATTCAAGACAGTCGCTCCAGTTTCCTGGTCGAAGAAGTTTTTGACGAAGACACTGATTGGTCCACTAACTGGGTGACTCTAACGAGCCCGTCGATCACTTATCGGGTCAATGGCGAGCGTCCCAAGAACCCGGCGATCATTCCACTGTACATGAACTTTCTCAATCATTTCACTCGGCTCAAGGCAACCAATCCAAATCAAATCCCGCCGTTTCCACGAATGAAGCTTAACGAGGTAATTCAACTTAAAGGCTGGATCCCAACTGAAGTGCAAATGTCGGTAAAGCAAAACAGTTTGTTCCGAAAACCGTTCAGTGCAAAATCAAAACACGTTTTGATCGAGCGGCTTTCAAGCAAAGACAAAGAGCTGATCGCAACCGCCAAGTCTCATTGGATGCAGTTTAAGGCAGTCGAATTTAATGAGTACCGTGGGCTGCCCGAACCCAAATTGCGACTTCCAAAAATTCGCACTGCGTCTTTTGAAGAAGAAGCCAAAATCGAGAACAAATAATTTTCATCGCGTGATAGCCAGCTTGAAGACGCTGACTCCCTGCAGTTTTGCATAGGCTGATAGGCAACGTCTGTCTTTCTACTTCAGTGGGTTGGGCATTGGTGGTCGATCGCCAAGATGCCTCTGGCCTTCTCAAAATAAAGCGAACTTTTGCTCTCAGTTCCTATCTGATCAATTCTGATGGATGAGCGATGTTATAGATTTCCCCACCTGCCGAAGTTACTAAACACTGGCAACTTCGAAGTTCTCTGGGTTGGTTAGTGGGTCTCAGGCCGCCCTTGCGGCAACATAACACAAGCATATTCCACATTTTGCTTGCTTTCACTGTGAACTATTTAATAATGAACGTTTGATAAATCCACCTCGCGTGGAAAAAACTTCAAATATCATCATCACAAAAACGAAACTCATCATGGCGATTGGGTTCTAAAAATAGCGGCAGACGTGAGACATCGAAGCTGTGGAAGGCTTCGTTAATAGAGATGAGATGATTTGCTGGTGTTGGGGAACCAATACTGGCGTGGTAGTAGGGACGGGTATGCCCGTTCGGCTTCGACCATTGGAGATAATGATGGTTCAAATCAAGCACAAGACTTCTGGCAAGGTCTTGTTAAAGGCAAAGAACGATGCGATTCGAGGATGTGTTTTAAAAGGGCATGACCTGGCGGGTGCAGATTTTTCAGGCCAAGACCTTTCGGGCTGTAAGTTCATCGGTTGCAATTTATGCGACTCAGATTTCTCTGGTTCCAACCTTTCTTTTGCCCAGCTGGATAACTGCGTTCTTCGCCGCGCAAATTTCTCAGGGGCGATACTGACAAAAGCTGATTTGTCAGACAACGTGATGGATGTTGCTCGTTTTACTGGCGCTACGGCAGTTGGGACGTTGTTTCGGCACTCTAAACTCAATGGTGCGGAATTGACGAAAGGAAACTTCAGCGACGCCGATTTTTTCTTCTGTGAAATGAAAACGTGTAACTTGAGTGGCGCTAGCCTTATAAGTGCAAATCTGTTTGGAGCTGACTTAACCCAAGCCGATTTTTCGCAGTGCGATCTACGTAAGGCAATCATGACCGATGCCAAAATCGCAAGAGCCACTTTTTCGTACGCGAAAATGGAAGGCAGCATCGGCACCAACGGACGGCCTTGGGGCTTTACCGTTAAACCCAAGGGCGAAAAGAAGGCTTGGTGGAAAGTTTGGAACAACGCGGCGTTGTAAGCGGCTGGCAAACTTCGGGATTCAAACCTGACTTCGCCATCCAAACCTGAATTTTCAGGTTTGCGAAATTTCAGGTTCGCGTCGATGAAAGAATCTCGCGTCATCCAATCGTCGAAATTTCAACTCAACTCCAAGTTACGACTTCAAACGCTCTCGCCCCAACAGCTCTCAAGCCGCCTGAAAAATTTCAAACGACTGGTTCGCCTTTTCCAAACTTAGTCGGCGCCTGAGCATAAATCGAATTGGCTTCAGGCATCAACTCTTGCAAGTCGTTTGCTCGTCGCTCATCGGCTGGGTGTGTCGACATGAACTCGTGCGTTTGTTCATCACCTGTCTTCAAATTTCCAAATCGGGTCCAGAAGCTTGGTGCCACGCTTGGGTCGTATCCGGCTTGGGCCATCAGATTGATCCCAATATGGTCGGCTTCGGATTCCTGCTTTCGGCTGTAGGGAAGTAATACTCCATACTTTGAGCCGACTCCGTATGCTTGCATGAGAATTTCTTTTTTGCTGGCCGCATAAGTTCCGACCAATTTTTCGGCCACCATTTTTGCACCATCAACGGCCATATTTTGGCTCATTCTCTCCCCTCCATGGCGGGCTAATGCATGGGCTATTTCGTGTGACATCACCACTGCCAAACCAGCTTCGTCTTCACATACTGGCAGAATTCCCTCGTAAATCGCGACTTTTCCGCCTGGCAAGCAAAATGCGTTCTGTGTTGGGCTGGAAATTAGCCGAAATTCCCATTGATAGTCGTTTCGCCCCGCCACGTTAGCAATTCGCTGTCCAACGCGGTTCACCAATTCCGATAATCGGTTATTGTTAGAAACCGGTTCGGTAGATATCGTTTCTTGGAAGGCTTGGCTGCCAAGTGAGATCTCCTGTCCTTCTGGCATTAGCATTAGCTGGGGTCGGCCAGTAACGGGTGCAGTACGACAACCGCAAATACAGGCACCTAAACCAAGGAATCCAAATCGTTGCAATGCACGCCGACGGTTGATTTTCGTCATGTTTTCGCTCTGTACTCAGTTTGTGTCGAATAATGTAAGGTTTGTATCGAACAATTAGATTCCGAAGAGTAGGCAAATCAGGGCAATCTGTCATTGTGAATAACAATGATTGCTGCTTGGCTAGCAAAGACACTGAAGTTTGAGTGGGTGAGGATTAGTAACGTTGGACAACGTTGAGTCGAAGCAAATTAACGTCACACAAGCACTCGATGAGTCGTATCACGATTCGTTTAGTGATTTGGAAAAAGACTACCGCCATTCCCATCCGGTGGCGTGGTGGCTTGCGCTGACGGGTCCTGTGCTAATCACCGCGGTTGTCTTGGGGATGATCTATTTTGTCCGTGGACACGAAGCCGTCTACAGCTATCTGGCTGCAGCGGCGACTGCATTTTTTGCTTTCGGACGATTCATTATTCTGCTGGGAGCAAACGAGCCCAACGAAGAGAGTTGGGGATTCTTAAAATATCTCGACGCACAAAACTTGTTCATGATGCTGACCTACATGGATGTCATCGTGGCGATGTTTGTGGCGTTTCATATGGGAATTGTGTTTCGACTTCCATGGGTTGGTCCAAAGATTCGCGACATCGTTTCCGATGGCCATTTCATTTTGCAAAAGCAACCTTGGATTCGACGAGCCGCCTTTGTTGGGCTCGTTGGGTTTGTGATTTTTCCGACATCGACAACAGGCAGCGTCGGCGGTTCGATCTTTGGGCGATTGCTTGGGATGCATCGCTGGCGAGTCGTTTTGGCGATCCTTGTAGGCAGCTTGCTTGGCAATGGATTGATGCTCGCATTTTCAAAGCAGATTTCGCAGTACGTCAGCAACGATAGTTGGTGGCTAAGAATCGGCGGAGTCGTTGCGATGGTTGTCGCTTTGTTTTTCGTTGAGCGGCAGTTTCGACGATTGAAAAATGAATACCTGGCTCAAGAAGCTTTGAATCTCAAGATCGCACGCGAAGGCTCCGAGCCAGACAAATTGGAAACCACGCACAATGACGCAGACGAAGCAACGGTCGCAACTGACTCTCACGACCCAATGGCTGAAAAGTCATAGGCTTATTCAGGTTGGCTTTTCTTTCCACAAATTCTAGCGATCCGAATTCCGAATGAGCAAAGCGAGCTGGAATCGACTCACTCGTGATGTCAAAAATTGCACCCAGTGCCCGCGATTGGTCAAGCATTGCCAAAAAGTCGCCAAAGAAAAACGCAAAGCGTATTTGGATGATACCTATTGGGGCAAACCAGTCCCGGATTTTGGCGGCCCTTCGGTGGGATTGCTGGTTGTTGGACTGGCTCCCGGCGCTCACGGAGCAAACCGAACGGGGAGAATGTTCACGGGCGACCGAAGTGGCGACTGGCTGTATCGCGCGATGCACAAATTCGGGTTTGCCAATCAACCTGGCTCTACTTCACGAGATGACGGACTTGAGCTAATCAATGCAGCGATCACGAACATCTGCCGTTGTGCTCCTCCCGACAATAAACCAAACAAGGACGAATTGCTTAATTGCCAGCCCTATTTCTCTCGGACGCTTAAACACTGCAATCCGGTCGTTATTTTAGCCCTTGGCTCACTCGCATGGCGAGCAACAATTAAATTGCTGGTCGAGCATGAATGGATGGACGCCCCAAAACCGATTCCCAAATTCGCGCACGGTGCTTCTGTTAAACTAAATGAAGGACGCTGGTTACTGGGAAGTTATCACCCAAGCCAACAAAACACGTTCACGGGACGGCTAACGCAGCCCATGTTTAATTCTGTGTTTCGAAAGTCCAAGTCTCTGATCAAGAAATCCGATCGAGATTAACCCAGCCGGTTTCGCCCAGCCGGAACTTGCTTCAATTCCAATCAATAAAACTTTTAGCTCATCAATATGAACTTCGATCAGAATTCAGATCACGAACAACCCGCCTCGCCTGAGCCAAATTCCAATGAGCAATCGGGTTTGCCTCAATACGCTCCGCCGCAATCTGATTTGCAACAAACTCCTGTAATGGCTGAGGCGGTTGTCGATCATGATTCATACAAGCCACTTTCATGGAGTGGATTAATTGCGTGGGCGTTTGTGCTTGGGTTGTCCGGTTTTATGATTGCCATCGTGGCCATTGGGCAGTACCAGGTTTCGCGAGAAGTTGGCGGAGACGCGGCACCAGCCGACCTGATGCAAATTCAGATCCAGGCGAAAGTATTAGTCGGTCAGGAATCAATTGCGCCCGGCCAAGCCCAAAATATGCTGACTCCCGAATTGGATTCAGGGTCATACGAACAGCGAATTTGCTATAGCGTTTTGGTTAACGAGCTTAAGGGGCCGACTGAAGCGCTTGAGCATCTGAAGAAAACAGACGAGGCGGCCACAAACGCAAATTTGGAATTGACGAAAGACCAAACGCGTTTGCGTGAGTTGATGTATCAATTGATGCAGCAATACGAAGACGGCAATCCAGATTCAGGTTCGCTTCCAGAGGCCGACCAACAATTCGTAAAAGACAAACTTCAGTGGATTGGCGAGTTGGCGTTACTTCCCTCTGATTCGCCCAATACAACCGCGCGAAATGCGCTTGTGTCATACGGCAGTATGTTGGTGTTCGCGTTTACCGGAGTGTTGGTGTTCGGCGGATTGATGCTGCTAATCGGATTCGGCATAAGTGTCGTTTTTGCGGCTTTGGTCGGCACTCGAAAACTTCGTTCGGGATTTCACACTCGACAATACGACCACAACATTTACATCGAGACATTCGCGATTTGGATGGGATTGTTTTTCGGATCTTCAATCGGGCTTTCGATTCTCAACTCTATTTTCAACTTCATGGACGACAAGATTTCGTTGATGATCCAGCCGTTTGTCTTCTTTGGTTCACTGGTCGCGCTTGTTTGGCCGATTGTTCGAGGAATCAGTTTTAAGCAAATGCGAAAGGACATTGGCTGGACGTCCGAAAAACCAGTGGTGAATCTGGCGGCTTCTGTTCCGGCGTATCTTGCCACGATTCCTTATCTGCTTCCGTGCGTGGTATTTGTCGTTGTTATGATGGCGATTTTTGCAGGAGCCCAAGACGCTCCTGAGTTTTCCCGCCAAGCCGGCCCTTCTCATCCAATTCAGGAAGAAGTCATGCTCGGCGGCACCACGACGTTGGCACTCGTGTTTATCACCGCCTGCATTTGTGCACCAGTTGTCGAGGAAACGATGTTTCGTGGAGTACTTTACCGTCATTTGCGAGACATAACCGGGAAATGGCGGCGGTGGGCCAGCGTCGTTTTTGCGGCAGTGCTTAACGGTTTGATTTTTGCCTCGATTCATCCACAAGGATTGTTTGGCATCCCTATGCTGACGATGTTAGCGATTGGGTTTTCTTTGACGCGCGAATGGCGAGGTTCGCTGGTCAGCTCAATGGTGATGCACTTCATGCACAACGCTTTGGTGACTTGTGTGATGCTCGCAATTTTGTGATCATCTTGGTTGGCATTTCAAAATCAAAGTTCTTGAAATGGGTCGATTTTCGGCCGATTCCATTGGGGTAAACTCCTGCCCGAATTCCGTATCAAGATTCAAAACCGTGGAACAATATCGATGGCACGCATCAACGAAAACTATTTGAAACTTCAAGCCGGATATTTGTTTCCGGAAATCAGCCGACGCGTTAATGCATTTTGCGAATCCAATCCCGATGCGAACGTAATCAAAATGGGAATCGGTGACGTTACCCAGCCGCTTTGCCCTGCCACCGTGAAAGCAATGCATGACGCCGTCGACGAGATGGCCGTCAAGGAAACGTTTCGCGGATACGGGCCAGAGCAAGGTTATGGCTTTCTTCGTGAGGCAATTGCCAAAAACGATTTTCAGGATCGTGGCATCGACATCAGTGCCGATGAAATTTTCATCTCGGACGGATCAAAATGCGATTCGGGCAACCTCCTGGATATCTTTGGTGACGACAATGTGATCGCCGTTCTCGATCCGGTTTATCCTGTCTACGTTGACACCAATGTGATGGCCGGCCACACAGGCGAAGCCGACGAACAAGGCCGATACGGAAAACTGGTTTACATGCCAGTGACTGCTGAATCGAATTTCGAACCTGAAATTCCAACCGAACATGTCGATTTGATTTACCTTTGCTATCCAAACAATCCGACCGGCACCGTGGCATCACGCGAGATGTTGGAAAAGTGGGTTGCCTACGCCAAGGAACATAATTCAATCATCTTCTACGATGCTGCTTATGTGGCGTTTATCTCTGAAGACGATGTGCCACGCTCAATTTTCGAAATTGAAGGTGCACGCGACGTGGCGATCGAACTTCGCAGCTTCAGCAAGAACGCAGGTTTTACCGGCACTCGTTGTGCGATGACGATCATTCCAAAATCGCTTCAGGGAACCACCAAAGACGGCAAATCGCAACCGATCCATCCGCTTTGGAACCGCCGGCATTGCACAAAATTCAATGGCGTTTCGTATCCGGTTCAACGCGGCGCGGCAGCTGCTTATTCTGAAGAAGGCAAGAAGCAAATTGCAGAGCTCATCGCATTTTATATGAACAACGCAAGACTGCTTCGTGAAGGTCTGACAAAAGCGGGCTTCGAAGTCTACGGCGGCGTCAACGCACCTTATGTTTGGATTAAGACACCGGGCGATATGACGAGTTGGGAGTTTTTCGATCAGCTTTTGGAGAAATCGCACATCGTTGGCACACCCGGTAGCGGTTTTGGCGCTGCTGGCGAAGGCTACTTTCGCTTAAGTGCTTTCAACAGTGTCGAAAATACTGAAACGGCGATCGAGCGGATTCAAAAATCTGTCGCAGCCAAGGTCTAAAGTCTTTGGCTCAGGTAGTTTGGGCAAGCCATCAAAGCGCATGAATTCATGCGCTTTTTTTGCGCGCTTTTTGTGCGCTGACAGACGGCTCGCAAACTCCTGAAAATCTACGAATGGTCGGGCTCAAAAAAAACACGGCGGTAAAATCATAAGATCATTGTTTCCCCCAAACGACTGCACAATGCCCAGGTGGCGCTCCACCAAATTGGGGTCAAACTGATTGCAAAAATTGACATCCGAACTGGTAGGCAATAAATTGCTGATTCGGTTTTGCTTATATTTTCACTTGGAGTCAATAATGCACTCTCGTTCAATATCCCAGTCGTTAGTGACGACGCTATTTGTTCTCGTAGCATTGGTCAGCCATGCCCGATCGCAATCAACGTTTGATATCGATCCACCCATGCAAGCCGACACCAACTCCGACCAAATCACTCAGTCGACTGATCCGTCTGCACTTCCCGTTTTTAAATTTGCCACCGTAGAAATCAGCGATGGAAAAGTCATTGTTTCAACAGCGAGTGCGACCCAAAAATTGCTCGCGCCAAATCCAACAAACGCAATCGTTGACCCTGCGCTTAATCCAGCAGGCATTATTTACACAGAAAACGTTACCCAAACCTACACCGTCATGGTTCCAACTTCGGTGGTCAAAGACGGGAAAACTATCACGGTAATGGTGCCTCAAACAAAAACGCGAGCCGTACCCGTTCAACGTATTCGACAACGAAACGCTGAAGAGCAAGCTGAATTTGAAAAGAAAGTTGCTGCAAAAAAGAAAGAGTTGGCCGAGCAGAAAGCGAAAAAGAAACCTGAAGTTGAGCCTGCGAAACTGGAATCCGTAACGATCCAACGGGTTGTCCAGATGCCCTACACCGAAACCGTTGACGGAGAATCCGTTCGACGATTGCGTCTCGGGACCCAGTCCCAACAACTGTCAGTTTTGCGAGGAAAAACCAAAACGACCGCAGTAGTTAAATCGGCAGAATATGAGATAGGCAAAATCAAAGCTTACACGGTCAATGGCACTGAAATTCCTGAATCCAAACTGGAGGATCGTATTTCCGATCGAATTCCCGTTATTCTCGTTAACAATCCCCAAGCCATATCGCCATACTTTCAGGCTCTTTTGAAACCAAATACCATCTTTTTGGTTTGCCCTGAAAAATAACTCGTTCTCAAACCAAGTCAGTGCAGCTCGTTCCTGACAAACTGAGCTGCGACTTTCTATTTAACTTCAATTTCGGAGACTTTCATGCAACGATTAGTAATTAATAGCTTTCTAATTTTAGTTCTTTCGTTCAGTTTCGCGACTGAAGCTCGCGCACAGTCGAATTTTGATCTCGACCCGCCAATGCAAGCCGATACCAATTCGCAACAAGTCTATATGTCCACTGATCCGTCGGCGCTACCCGTATTCAAATTTGCGACCGCAGAAATCAGTGATGGAAAAGTCGTTGTTTCTACAACAAAGGCTGAGCAAAAACTGCTCGCACCCATGCCAGGAGGTTCAGCCCTTTCTCCTGAGCTTGACCCCAAAGGGATTGCTTACACCGAAAATGTTACACAGAGCTATACGGTTGCCGTTCCTTACACAGAAATGGTGAGCGGAAAAGCGGTTACTCGGACGAGAATGGAAACTAGAACGCGCACGGTTCCTGTAGCTCGTTACCGAGCACGCAACGCCGAAGAACAGGCTGAGCACGAGAAGGCTGTTGAAGAAAAGAAAAAAGAAGACGCCGAAAAAGGGGTTGAAAAGCCCGAAATTGAGCCCGCGACTGTCGAGATGGTTCAGCAAACTTACGCGGTTAGCGTTCCCTACACAGAAATGGTTGATGGCGTCCCTACGACCCGCACACGTACGGAAACAAGAACGCGAACGATGCAGGTCACACGTGGAAAGACTGAGACAAAGGGAAAAACGGTTTCCTCATCTTACAAAATCGAAGAAATCAAAGCTTACACGGTAGCTGGAAAAGAACTCGACCAAGACGCAATCAAAGATCGTATCGCCGAGCGAGCCCCAGTGATTGTTATCAACAGCAAAAAAGCCATTTCGCCTTACTTCGAAGCAATCTTAAAACCAGGCACCTTGTTTCTTGTTTGCCCAGAAAAAGTTGAGCCTTAAAAGTCATCCGACGTAATATTGGATTCGAAAAACAAAACGCCACACTGATTAGTGTGGCGTTTTTTTTGTTCTTGCTTCCGCTGACAACTAGAAAGTAATGTCGCGGAGCTACGAATCAACGTGAACACGGCGATGAAATGATTGGCGTAACCGTTATTGACTCTGATCGGATTGTTGTCCGCTGGTCTCTAACCGCCAAACCAGGATTTCTTGCCGATTTTCTTTTTCGATGTTTCTTCGTCTTTGTCGATATCGAAAACCTTGCCAAGCTTCATCAAACTGAAAACTTCTTCGACGTTCTCATTGATGTTACACATGCGCAATGCGACTTTTGCGGCCTTGCATTTTTTGCCAAATAGTACAAGCTTTCCGATCATCGCTGACGACATAAAACTGACGTTTTGAAAGTTCAGGATGATTTGATTGTTTTCCGCATTGTTGATCAGTTCGGTCAACTCTTGTCCCAAACTGCTGATACGAGACTCATCAATAATTCGAACATCTTGAAAATACGCCAGCGTGATATCGTCTTCGGAACGAATGAGCAATGTAGCCACGGGATTACCTTTTAGTGGATTTGACTTGCAACAGCTTAACTTTAACAGTTAACTCTTGAGATTGAATTGTAAATCGACATCGATTCACTTGCAACAATGCCAACTCGGGGAGCAGCTCAAGGTCTTTGCAGCTTTCCCCGCTTCTTAATTGACGAGTCATATGAAAATTTTATTGTTTGAGTGGCTGACAGGTGGCGGAAAATGGATTGAAGATCAGTCCCCAAAGTCTTCTCCAGCCCCAATTTCGGGTGACGGACAACCCAGTCCACAATCCGGAATGAGCCGTCAAGGCCACGCGATGCTCTCGGCGATCACCACCGATTTCCTCGATGCGGGAATCGAAGTGGTCACATTGATCGACCACCGCGACCAGTTTCTTGACCATCCTAAATTGAAAAAGATCGAGATCAGTTCCGCCGATGACCTCAAAACAAAATTGGTCGAGGCTGCAAGCAAAGTCAACCATGTGATGTTGATTGCCCCGGAGTCCGACGGTCGTTTGACGGATTGCATTGATTGGCTTGGCTCATCACAGCACAAATTGATCAGTCCGGATGCCGAGTTCGCCAAATTCGCATCGTGTAAACAATCGACGGTGCTGCGTCTTCAAGCCGGTGATTTTGACCTGTTTCCCCAAGGCGTTTTATTGAGCCATTTTCTGGCCGGCACCAAGCGTTTCGATCCTCCCGCCCCCGTGGTTCTAAAACCGACCGACGGCGCGGGTAGTGAAAATGTTCACTTGATCACCGATTGGGATAACTCGAAATGCCAAAACAGTGCCCCATTTGCCGAGCAAAGAAAAAGTCTTCTTGCGCCACTGGAACACGTTTGGCAACACGCGCCCGAACGGTTTCGAATTGAAAGTTTTGTCAGCGGTACTTCCGTCAGCGTCTCCGTTCTTTGCGGTGCACGCGACAGTCAAATTCTGGCTCCGACGATTCAGGTGTTCGACAAAGAACCGTTTGGCGAGTACGTCAAAGCCGAAGTGAACGTCGATCCTGATATTTCGCTTCGAGCAATCCAATTGGCAACCAAAGTCGTCAACGTTTTACCCAAAACGCGAGGGTACATTGGTTTGGACATGGTGATCAGTGACCAGTCGAGTGAGCAAGACGTTCTGATCGAGATTAACCCTCGGTTGACGATGTCGTATTTGCAACTTCGAGAAATTTATCCCGACCTTGCAACGTCGATGTTCAAAAAAGCCGTTGAAGGAAAACGAAAATCGTAGGTCAGCAACGACGAATTACTCTTTCGTCCCGCATTGCTCCAACGCCATTTCTTTGATCCCGCGAAGATCTAGTTTTCCCGTCCCAAGCAACGGAAGCTTTGCGACTTCGAAGAAACTGTCAGTCGCAGGGATGAAAATATTAGGCAACCCTTCATCTTTGAGTGCCTGTTGCATGTCATCCACTGACTTTTGAACTGGCGTGTGCAGCACCACCAAGCGTTCGCCTTTTTTCACGCAAGGAACTGCGGTAACGGCTACGATTAAGTGATCATCTGAATCGTCATCAGGCGTCGTATCGAGCAACCGCGAAAGGACTTCCTCGATCTTCAAGTGTGGAACCATCTCGCCACCAATTTTTGAAAACCGGCTCATCCGTCCCGTGATCTTGATAAATCCGTCATCGTCAATCAATGCGACGTCGCCCGTTTTGTACCAGCCATCGATCAACACTTCAGCCGTACAGTCGGGGCGTTTCATATAGCCTTTCATCACGTTGGGACCTGTGATCCAAAGCATGCCCGGTTCGTTGGGCCCTAGCTCTTCGCCGGTATCCAAGTGCGTAACTTTTGCGGCGCAGTTGGGCATCGGTCGGCCAACGGTCCCCTCTTTCGCGTCGACTTGGAATTTTTTCCCGTGCTGACGCGAATAAGGAATATTGACTGCCGCAACGGGAGACAATTCGGTCGTGCCGTATCCTTCTACCGGACGCACACCGAATTTTTGCTCAAACTCTTCGCATAGCTCGGGCGGCAATCGTTCAGCTCCGGCAATCGCCATGTCCAACGACTTGAATTGCTCCGGCGTGCAGCGTCGCATATACGATCGCAAGAAAGTTGGGGTGGCCACGAGAATCGTGCCTTTGAACTTCTCAGTAATTTTCCCAATGACTTTAGAGTCAAGCGGATTGAAATGGTAAACGCCGCGAATCGCAGTCGTCATCGGTACCCATAACGCGACCGTGTATCCCATCGAATGGAAAAACGGCAACACGGCGATGATGGTATCATCCGGAACCAGTGAGGCAACTTTCTCGATTCCCAAAGCGTTGCTCATGACATTTTGATGCGTCAACATCACGCCCTTGGGGTTGCCGGTTGACCCAGAGGTAAACACGATCGTCAACAAATCATCTGGCTTGATCTTGTTCAGGCCAAGCATTCGGTTGAGCAAAAACGCCGGGACTGCAAAACTTTGCAAAGCGCCGATTGCTTTATCGACTCCGCTGACTTTGTCTTTCAAGTCATCGAGATAGAAGACTTTGCAGTCAAATTTGAAATCGAACTTTTCTTCAACCTTCCTGGTCGTCAAAACGGTTTTCACATCCGCATCATCGATACAGTGATTGATCAATTCATTAGAAAGCGAATAGTTCAGGTTGATCGCCACGCGTTTATCGAGCGACAAAGCCAAATTGACGATCGCGCCGCCCACGGTGGGAGGAATCAAAACCGCCACGTTCTGTTCATTGGCATCAAGCACATGTTTGCGAAGCAGTTTTTTCAAAACCAGCGCACGTGTCAAAAGCTTGCCACCGGTTTCTTCTTGATTGGTTGAATCCGCAATCTTTGACCGGAATTTGGCCCGCTTGCAGGCTTTGATAAATGCAGTTGGTGGAGCCACAAATTTTCCAGCATAGTTTTCCATTGTACGCGCACTCAGTTTTTGAAGTGATTGTTGAACCGCAAACATTGTATCCGGATTTTCGATCGGTTCACCCACGTGAACAGAAAGCGGTCGTCGAAATCCGTCCGGAAATTTCTTAAACGCTTTGCCCTGTGAGTAACTCGCAAGGCTGCCGTAAAGCTGATCGAAATAAACGGGGACGATTGGAACCGGATTTTCTTTGTCGATGATCTTCGAAAGACCTGGCTTGATCGATTTGACTTGGCATTGCCGCGAAATTCCGCCTTCTGGAAATAGCGCGACGACATCGCCGTTTTGAGTAACCTGTCGGGCCGTCTCAAGTCCTTTGCGAATCGATTTCGGACCACCGGTGATCAAAATGATTTGACAGAACTCAGCCCACTTCTTCAAAATGAAACTTGAAAAATTCCCGGCCCAAGCGATGACGCGCGGTATCCGTGGAACGAAAACCATGATGATCATTCCGTCTAGCCACGATGAATGGTTGGCGACAACGATCGCGCCGCCCTCTTTTGGAAAGTTGTCTTGCCCACTTACGCGGACTCGATAAATCAGGCGAAGCGCCAGCATGAACAGCATCCTGACAAAAGGGCGAATCAAACGATAAAGGGCATAAAACAAAACGGGAATCGTGATCAGTCCCATCACCATGAATACTTGGCGGGAGCTGAGTAGCGGAAGCTTCCCGCTCTGCCCAATCGCTTTTTTGATCTGTCGACCAATTCTTTGCTCCTCAGCAGTGTTGGCAGCCATTTCCGCTGAAGAATACGAAAGTGATTCGTCGGCCTTAAACTCCGCGCGATAATCTTCGAGCCCAAGCGTCGCCAATTTCATTGAACTTTGTGCTTCAACACGAGCGCTGGCGTCTTCGATTTTCGCAATCTCTGCCGTTATCGTTTCATCGAAATCGCGACGGCGTTTTGCGTCGATCCAAACCAATTCAGACAATGCTGCAGCGCGAACAGGCTCCGAGGCTTGATCAACAAACGACTTGATATTTGGTTTGGCTGGATCAATTTCTGACTGCTCAAATTTGGCAACCAATTCCTTGAGCTCGACCTGTTGATCGGCATCAAGACTGGCCGACGTGAGCTCCGAGGGAAGATTCGCCAATGTGCCTTCGCCAGTTGGCATCCTGCAAACAAACAGCAAACCGAACATTACGAGGATGCCACCGAAGGCCAAGCAATTTGTGGCCGCCAAAATCGAACCGCGTTTTTCAATCGGGCTGTTGTGTTGCAGAAAAGAAGCCAACGGAACGTCGAAGATTCCGGCACTTAAACCAAGCCCGCCCAACAACAAGCATACGATCACTTGCCCTGATCCAAATGTTTGCCCGTTGATAAAGTCGGCTGGTGAGAACCAAAGCAGCAACGAGAATACTGCGATGCCAATCGCGCCAAGCGGTACTAATCCCAACTCAATTCGACCAGCAGAGATGATTCCTGCAAGAACGCTTCCCAAGCCGATGCCCAACGTTACCGCAATCAACAGCGGCGTACGGTCGGACTCCACTAAACCGCCACTCTCTTCTGCAAAGACATCGATGTTGAGTTGCGCAAACGCTGCGATCGCCCAGAAAAACACCACTCCAAGTGCAACTCGAAACAGAACTCCATAGTTGAACAGTTGGCGAATGTCTCGAAACGTCTCGCCAAACAGGTTGTATGGAAAACTTGCGTTTCGGTTCGCAGCCGGTAATGATTTGACCAGCAGGCTGAGTGCCGTGCCGACAACCGCGACTCCAATTAAGACCAACGCTGCCAATCCAACATTCGTTTGACCACGACTTGTCACGTCCGAAAGCCAGCCTCCCAACGCCATCCCGATCACGGTTGCCGAAAGGGTCGCGAGATTAAAGATTCCGTTTCCTGCTGCGATCGTTTTTTCCGTTAGCAGTTCCGGGATTGTGCCGACTTTGGCAGGCGCGAACAAAGCGCTTTGCATTCCCATCAAAAATACTGCGGCCAGTAACAAGTAGAAAAATGGATCCACACCCAGAGTTGGGTTGGGCGTTCCCATTAACGAAACGGCCGTCACGCCCAGCGCCATGATCACAATCTCGGCGATCTTACACGCAATAATGACCTGGCTTTTTTTGTAGCGGTCCGCCAACCAGCCGGCGACTGAAGCAAACAAAATGTAGGGCACGATAAAAAATGAAGAGCCAACAACAAGCAAGGTTGCCTGGTCTTCGGGAGCAAACTGATCTTTGCCGACTCCGATTACAAACCAGCGAAAAACGTTGTCGTTGATTGCCGTTAGCCACTGTGTCCAGAGAAGACCTTGAAAACTGGCTCCCCAAAGCGGCGATTTTTTTGATGTTGAATTTTGAGAATTGAGCGTTGGTGTTTCACTTGTCGGTGAGTTCATTTTGAATTGTCAATTTCAGTGGATAGTGGTGACCGTTGCTCGTCGATGAATACTCCCAAGATACCGATTCTGGCGGAATTAATCGCTACCAATGTGCGGTTTCAAAGCTCAAAAATTCGGGGAATTTTGTCCAGCAGCGAAATTCCACGGTACTTCACAAGGTTCATGACGTTTCCCGCACTCGATTGCTGGAATCGGGAACGCGTCCGGTTCCTGCAACCTCGCGGTTATAGATTTGCCCAGGCTGTTGCTCAACGAAACGCGACAGCGTCGGCGGTTATTTTGAGCCAACACGATGGTTGCCAATCCTTCAACCGGATCATCGGTGTAATCGCTAATGTCTAGTGTTGTTCAAGTCCGGTTTCACAATCAAACGATAGAGAAGAAGGACGCGAGTTTAGAAAAGGAGTTCTAGTCGCCAACTTTAAATTGACTTAAAGCGGGAATACCGATGCGACGAACTTCAACTATGACACTGGGATTTTTGCTGATCTTTATTGGCATTCAACTCAACCTTGTAGAGACTTACGTGCTCACGCCACGTGTCAGTAATTTTCTCACCGAGAATGGCGGTTCTCGTTTCAACACCAATGCCTCAGTGATCAATCCTGCGGGCAATGGAATTGTGAACGTAAATCCGCAGTTCAACCGCCAACCCGGCATCCAGAACACGCCATACAATTCGCCTTACTATCAGGCGTCGTTTCCACAAGCTCAGTCCGTGCCGCAGTTTGAGCCAATCGCAAATGTTGGCCCTGCAAAAACATTTAGCCCATCAAAATGGCTTTGTTGGCCAGTGTTGTTTTTCGGAGCTGTGTTGCTGCTGCAAGGTTTTTCGCTGCGTCGAAGTTAGACGCGAAAGACCGCTTTCTAAACGCCTGCCATCTGACGCAGCCCATGAAATTCGCCGTTTGCAGACCGAAGTTCTGATTCAATATTTGAAGTTCAGATTCAACCCGTTTGCAAACCAATTGTCATAACCGGACTTTGAGAATTTCATCTGCCGCGAAATTTCAGAAAAATCTTAAACCGTACATAGCGATAAGTGCGATGTAGAGGACATAGTCGGTCCACTATTTTCCCAACGGACTTAGACTATCAAAAGCACTAGCTCAAAACGTAAGCGAATGAGATTCTGGTCGATCATTCGAGGACGTGGCGACTAGTGTTTTTCTTTTGGTACCTCCAAAACTCAGCGTACCCGTGAAACCAAACGCTTAACTTGCCCTCACTCATTCATTCCGTTTAAACGGTAGTTCTTGCCAAATGAACGCGTGAAATTCCTGGCTGCCAAGTCTCAACTCCTTCGTTCTTGATTGGTTAAGAGCTCAGCAATTCAATTCTTTAACTGTTCTTAACTGCACCAATCTCGCTTGCAACAAACCGGTTAACAAAAGAATTTCAAGGCGATTGTCTCTTAACGTCTTCGGGAAATACGTCTTGAATTAGACCATCTTCTAAAATGTCAGGTGGAATATCCCTGTTTCCACGCGCCCTGCTTTGACGACACACTTGCATCCCGACTATGATGGAATGGTCCGCCAACTCCGACTATCCAAAGTCCTCTGGCGGTTCATACGAGTAACCGCGGAACGAGAAACCGTTATGGAAGATAATAACAGCAGCGATTTTGAGTGCATTGAGTTGGACAGCGTAGAAGATGTCTCCGTTGTCAAATTCAAAGACCCTAAAGTAATGGATCCGTCACGTATCGAGACGATGGGTAAAGAGCTGCTTTCGCTTGTCAAAGAAGACGAAACAGAAAATGTACTGATCAATTTTGAGAACGTCAGCTTCTTTTCAAGTGCGGCGATCAACAAATTGATTGTTTTGGAAAAACGAATCCGAGCTCAAGGCGGTCAGATCCGGCTTAGCAATCTTCGTCCCGAAGTTCGCGACTTGTTCAGTTACACGAATCTTGATTCCATGTTTCAAATCAAAGACAAACAATCCGAAGCGATTGAATCGTTCAAAGGTTAGTGTCGGCAAACTTATTTTGATAGGATGTTGACCCAATACCAACGTGAAACAACAGGATTTATGGTATTTACTGATTGATGATTTGATTTGTTGAAGCATTGCAAAATAATGGTGTATCAACCGACGGCTTGATGACACTAGGGGATTATGTCGCACACAATGGGAAATACTACCGATTGGATTTATGACAATCGCGTTCCAAGTGAACCTGATAACTGCGCGAAAATTGTAAACATGATTCTCGACCAATTGGAGAAAGCCAGTTGGCCCAACAAGGACATCTTTGGCATTCACATGGCAATGGAAGAAGCCGTCATGAATGCAATTCGACACGGCAACCAGTGCTGCCCCGACAAAGAAGTTCACGTCTTGATTGAAATTTCGTCCGAAAAATTTTACGCCAAAATCACGGACCAAGGCTGCGGCTTCAATCCTGAGGAACTTCCTGATCCCACCGATGATGAGAATCTTGAAAAGACGTGTGGTCGTGGCGTAATGCTGATCAAGAACTTTGTGGACGAAGCCGTCTACAACGAAAAAGGGAACTCGGTCGAGCTAACGAAAAAGCGTACTTCGTAGATGAAGCTACGGGCGTATAAATGATCGTGGCTACTTGTTCGATTCAGACGTTCTTAATTGTTTCGCCAAAACGGCTACCTGTTCCAGCATCACAGATCCGAAGTCCATTTTTTCGTTGGACATCCATTGCATAACCGTGCTTATCACCAATTCTTTCAGGTAAGCAAACGAGAACCCTTCTGATCTTTCAGCCGACTCATCGAGACTCTCTGCTTTCCAGCCCGTTTCGGCGCTCAAACGCTCCTGCCACGTTTCGAGGAAGCGTCGACGTTCGAGTTTGGTAGGTAGATCGAAGTGGTACTTTCGGTCAAACCGACTTGGACGATCCACGATTGCGGAATCTATTTTTTCCGGGTAGTTCGTGGTGGCAAGAATGATCATTCCATGATTTTTCTCAAAACCATCGAGTTGATTTAGAAAGAATGAACGTGAGTTATTGTCGACCAATGAATCAAGGTCTTCGAGAACCAGCACACAGGGTTTCAGTTTTCTGGCTCTGCTGAACACCTGGCTCCAAAGCTGTTCTGGCGTATAGTGCGGATGGCTCAGGCTTTGAACGTACAAGATTGGAATGCCCAGCTCTTTCACCAACGCACGGACACAGTGCGTTTTTCCGTTTCCTGGCGGTCCGATGAACAGCGCTCCGCGTCGCCAGGCAATCCCAATGGAGTTATATCGCTTTTCGGATTCAAGAAACTGTTTGAACTCAGATCGGATTGTGTCACGAAGGTTTTCGGCGAGAATCAAATCGTCAAACTTGGCTTCTTGGGTGGCACTGTATAAGCTTCGGCTGCGGTCCCAATACCCGTTCGCAAAGACCAAAATTGCTTCGCCGGGGTCGTTGGTTTTTCGTTCGACGTCGAGGATAAACTCGCGAGCGATTTCTTCTGAGTCAGCGATTACCCACTCCCGCATCTGGCTCCCACATCCGCCTTCCCATTCGAGATGAACGACTTCAAGCACGTGGTCGTTCCAATTGATCTTCCAAACAATCTCGTCGTGGTTTTCATAGAGTGTGTCATGATCTTCGCCTCCCCAATAAACGGATGTTAGCGGTCTTGGGGCGGTCACTTTTTCACGTGAGCAATGTTCAAGTCGAACATATTCATCCAGATCCAGGTGTTGCGTTGCGACAACAGCTTTTTCAATGTTTTGCTCAAGGATGATTGACTCGGCACGAATCGGAAGTTGACTGGGGTTGTCCTTGAGGACATCGAGAAAGAAGTTTGGTTTCATTCAGCAAAAGTAGTTTTTAGGGTATGGTGTAACATTCAGGTCCAAAACGTGACACAAGATAGTGTCGAAGGTTCGCCATTCCATTTGCGTAAATAGTCAGGAAATCCATCTATGTCAAAGCTCGAAGAAATTGCCCAGCGTGATGGCTGGCGATGTTGGCTTTGCGACGAGCCAGTAGATCCGGACATGTCATCCAACGATCCGCGCGGTGCGAGTGTTGACACTCGGATCACAAAAGCCCGCGCCAAGAAACTTAAAAAAGACAAATCGCCTCCGCCTCCAGAGCGACTGGCGCACAAAGGATGCAATACCGGCAAAGGCGCCGTCGATGCGGTCGTAAAATGGCCTGACCATTTGATTGTTGTCGACCCGGCTCCGATCATCGCAACCGCCGAACGGCTACTTCGAAAAGGCGGACGTGAGGCGATGGCAAGATGCCCGACAAAAGAAGACGCCGAAGCGGCCGCAAGTTGGTTAACCGATCGCATGTCCCGATTGGAACCAGACTTGGAAGTGAAATGCCGCGTTGACAATGCAGGCGGGCAGTTTTTGGTAAGCCTTTTTGTTTAAGAATCTGTGCGGTAAGTGAGATCAATCGTTGTTTGAGAGCGTTCCACCACGACAGACGTTGGACGCTATTCAACAGTAGCTTTAACCGCTCCTACAGAAATTCCACCGTCGACAAGCAAAGTCTGTCCCGTGATGTAGGCGCTTGCATCGGAGGCCAGCAGTAACAATGCTCCATCCAAATCGCCAGGCGAACCCGGGCGGTTAAGTGGAATGCGCTCGCACAAATATTCGACCCAGCCGGGTTGTTCGTACATTACTTTGTTTTGATCTGTCTTGAACCAACCCGGTGCCAAGCAATTAACGGTGATCCCCTGCCCTCCCCAATCATCGGCCAGACTCATGGTTAGCTGTTTCGTTCCGCCACGACTGGCGCCGTATGGGCCAAGTCCTGCGTAACCCGAAACGCAAGTTACCGATCCGATGTTGATGATGCGTCCGTATTGCTTTTCCGACATGTGTCGCGCGACTTCTTGAGCCACAAAAAACACGCCGCGAAGGTTGGTTTCGAGAATCAAATTCCAGTCGTCCCATTCGACGTCAAGCGCTGGTTTGCGAACATTGCAACCCGCGTTGTTGACCAATACGTCGATGCGGCCAAATTTTTCAATCACCGTTTTGACCGCGGATTTGATGCTTGAATGTTCACGAACATCGAGTTCGATTTTTTCAACTTTCGCACCAAGAGCAGTCAGTTCCTCTGCCGGCCCGTCCAAAGATTCAAGCGTCCTACTGGTGATGGCTAAGTCGGCGCCTGCTTTGGCCAGCGTTCTGGCAAAACCAAGTCCAAGTCCGCGGCTGGCTCCAGTGACGAGTGCAATTTTTCCCGAAAGATCAAATGGGTTTGTCATGATTTTACGCGCTGGTTAAAAATTTCTTTCAAGAAGAATCGAATCTAAGCAATCCTGTTGGAAGTGGTCATTCACTCGACAGGCTGCAAATTGGGTTGTAACACTACTTTCATCAATTCTGGCTCGTGTCCATAAAGGCGATCAAACGATTCAGGACCAGCGTCAAGCGAACTGATCTCACTAATCAACGGAGCGACTTGAATTTCACCTGAAGCCATCAATCGGATGCACTCAGGGTACTCGCCGCTGGATCCGCACGAGCCAATCAGTTTAAGCTCTCGCGTTACAACTTTTTGAAGCGGCAGTTCAACGTTTGGCTGTAAATTACCAATCAATCCAACTTGCCCACCAAGTCGAACGCAATCAACGGCGGTTTGAAGTGGTTCCGTTCTTCCAACGACTTCGCAGGCAACGTCCGCTCCCAATTCGTCAGTAAGCTTCATCACTTCTGCAACGACATCGCAGTTTTTTGCATTGAGGCCAGCGTTCGCGCCAAGTTCCTTGGCGAGATTCAATTTGAAATCATCAACATCAACAGCGATCACGTTTGTGCAACCGGCGACTTTAAGTGCTTGGACGACCAGCAATCCGATCATGCCGGTTCCAATAACGACACCAGTTGATTGTGGCTCGATGTCCAATAGTCCGACTGCATGAACCGCGACGGAAACGGGCTCAACCATTGCGGCGTGTTCGAACGGGAGGCCGTCTGGAATTCTATAAACGATGTGCTGGGGGACTTTGACGTACTCGGCGAAACATCCAGGTTGTCGATACGTTTCACAAGACACACCGAGAACGCGGCGCGACTGGCAAAGGTTGGATTTACCGTTTTTGCATTGGTCGCAATCGTTGCATGAGATCATCGAGTCAAACGTAACTCGTTCGCCTTTTTTGTATTGGCTAACATTGGAGCCGATTTCGACGATCACGCCGGCGGCTTCGTGTCCCATGACCAAAGGCGGAATTCGCCGTCCGCTACTGCCATCGTAACCATGAACGTCGCTGCCACAAATTCCACAGGCTCGCACAGCGATGAGAACTTCGTGAGGCTCAATCTCTGGGCGATCAATATCAACCAGTTCAAGTTTCTTATACTCGGTAAGCTGCATTGCACGCATGGAATTGTCTTCAAATCATTGGGCAGAGGGAGTCAGAGTGGTCGTCATTCTAACTCGATCGAGGAAGACGCAGTAGTGAGCGAGAGTGCGCCAGCGAGCTACCTCGAATGAGGTTTCACTCCAAAGCCCAGTGTCGCGAAGCGCACGCTGGGTAACGAATCATCACAATCCACCCGAACCTCAACGAGGTTCAACAATGCCACGATTAGGCTCGGTACACGAGCCGATACAACAATCTACTTTTCCTCAATCAAGCAAATCTCAGCATTGTCTGGATCGACCACTTCACTCGTTTTTCCACTTGGCCAACGAACGTCCAATCGCGAAACGGAATCGCCTTTTGGAATCCCAATCGAAAGCGTGCCAGAATTTTGACTGGCAAACCCTTCGCCTGATTGCTTTTGCATCATGATCGTTTTGCCGGACTTGAACGTCACCAAAACGCGGGCTCCGATCGCATCGCGGTTGCTAAACTCGTTTGTCGGGGTGGCTGAAGTCTGTCCGCCAACCAATCGAATTCGAAACGGTTTGTTATCTGGATAGATTTTGCCAAGCTCATTTCGGTAAAGCTTGAAGCGTGGCACGTTCAAACTCATCATCGCAATGTCTTGCCAGCCGTCTTGGTCGAAATCAATGATCGCAAACGATCGGCCATCGGCCATGTCGTCGGTGCCGCTTACGAGCGTTACGTCCGTAAAATTATCGCCCTGTCGCAGAAACATTCGATTTCGCTCGCGGCCACTCAGTGAGTAGCTCGTGAATCCCCAGCGATGCACTGTTCGTGAGGTTGCATCGGCAACGTTTTGCCGCATCAGGATCTCTTCATACTTTTGATCGTCCCACTGGGAGACGTTTTGAAACTCTTTTGACTTGGTAGGATCTTCGCGCACGACCGAGCGCCAGATGCAACTTCAGGTGTCGACTTCGGCGTCGATTTCTTTGGGGGCTGTATAAAAACCACTTGGCACATAAAGGTCAAGTTTCCCATCGTTGTCGAAATCCGACCATTGACCGCCATACGACCAGCCGACTTTGTTGATGTGAAATTCGTCTTTGCCTGAGCCAGCACGTTGGTTAAAAGTCCCAGACTGATTTTCAAAAAGAAAGTTCCCAGCCGCAGAGGTCTTAATGCGTTGGTCGACTTCGCCGACTTGGGCAATGATCCGCGTACCGGCTTTGGAAAACATATTGGAAACATAAAGATCCAAATCGCCGTCTTGGTCGAAATCACCCCACGATCCGCCCATCGCCGAACCAAGTTCGCCACCGTTTAAAAGCTCTTTCGAAACGTCAACGAAAACAGGCGTTTTCGCGCCGATCGGCGTGTCGTTTCGCAGCAGCGCATCGGCAGCAAAGTCATTGCAAATGTAAACGTCATCATCGCCGTCGTTATCAATGTCAGACCAGGTTGCCTGAAACGAGCGATGCCACTGCGAAAGCTCTTCGTCATACGGAACGCGTTCAAGTTTGCCATCACCGCGATTCATCAAAAGCACATTGGCCGACCCAGCAAGGTCAAGCCAACGATCGGATTTTGCATTCTTACGAAGATAGATTTCCCGTTCTTCCGCGTTGAGAAATCGCTCTTCAAAGTGTGCATCGATTTTATTGAGCGGGGGATAATTGCTCAGATAGACGTCCAGTAATCCGTCGCGGTTAACGTCGACCGCAGAAATTCCGGAAGCGAAATAGAACTCATCCAAATTTGAGTGAGACTTCGTTACGTCTTTGAAAACGCCTTCGTCGTTGCGAAGATACTTTGCGGGAACCATCGGTCGACCCATGATCGCATCTTTATCGCCATCGTTATCAAGATCAACAAACAGAACACTGTTGACCATGTATTCTTCGAATAGCCCAATCTTTTTCGCGACATCAACAAACGTTCCATCGCCTTGATTCTCAAGCATCTGGGTTGGCCCCCAGCGAGCCGTAATAAACATGTCGTCGAGGCCATCGTTGTTGTAATCAACCACTGAAACGGAGGGGAAAATGTGGCTTGATGTGAGGTTGGTCCAAACCGAAAGTTCCCTGACTGGCAAAGTAATTTTGCCGCGCCGGGCAGATTCGACAATGAATTCGTCTTTGTAGGAACGCTGGGCTTGTTCAAGTGACGTTGCGTCTGGCAAAACGCTCGCCAGCACTTCGCTGAACATTGGTTGCTGACTTCGCTCGACAAAGAAATCTTCTTGGATCCATTTGGTAAGAATCCACTCAGGACCTTTCTTCGTTTGCGTCTCCGTGAAAACAACCTGTTGGTGGCCTTTCATGCCAAACACTGTGCTGTTCGTATTGCCTTTGCCACGGGCTTCGACTTTTGTGTGAAGTACAAATTCAGTTTGAGACTCGTTAGTGAAATTTGCCGACACGACGCCGAATTTCATCGTCTCCCACGATGCACCAAGCTCAAGTAAATGGTGCCAAGGATTCTTTTGCTCATCGGTTGGATTGCTATGGGGTTCGCCGTTTGGCCAGTGGCCGACTTCGATGAATTTTGGCTGATTTGCAGCAGGTTGAAAAAACGAGTCGAGATCCAGTTTTTTCAATCCCGTGACTGACTCGCAAGTTTTCAGGTCCTTATGGAGTTTCGGTTTTTTTCCTTCAGATGATTCTTGAAACCAAATCGCCAGTTTGTTTAAACGTGGAGTGAGATCGAGAACCAAGTCCTCGCCAGCGATTAAATCCGCAACGACTTTTGCGTGGCCAGTTAGCCCGCTGTTTTTCGAAGACGCGCTAGGAGTCGTCGGTTTCTTGCGACAGCCGGTCGATATCACCAGGGAAACTGACACCACGCAAAACAGTGTTAGTAGAGTTTTTTTTGCGATTGTCATTATTGCACTTCCTTGACGTTGATGATCATCGCTTTTTCGTTTGTCAGTGATTTTGAAATGTCGTCAACATTCGTTTTGATGCCAGAAGGCCATTGGACTTCCAGGCTGGTGATTTTGTCGCCTTCAGGGATGCCAACTCTAAGGATCGAACTGTTTTGACTACCAAATCCTTCGCCGGCCTGTTTTTGTAAAAGCATCGTTTTGCCAGATTCGTATTTCACCAAAACTTTTGCTCCGATTCCGTCGCGGTTGCTCAGTTTCGTATCGGACTCCAATGGCGTCGAGCTTTTGTATCCGCCTTCCAATCTAATTCCAAGCGACTGGTTGTTTGGAAACAAATTACCAAACTCGTTGCGATAAATTTTGAAACGGGGCGAGTTAAGCGACATCAAAGCAATGTCGACCCAGCCATCGTTGTCATAGTCCAACAGCGAGTGGGATCGGGCGTCTGCCAAGTCATCGGTTCCGCTGAGCAATGAAACGTCGGCGAAGTTTTCTTGATGACGCATGAATAAACGGTTTCGCTCGTCACCGCTGAGCGAGTTGCTGACAAATTTGAGTTTTGATTTTTTATCATCTTTGTCCAAATTCGCGTCGGCAGGAGCGACTAAGAAAGTTTCGTCGTACCTCTGAGATTTCCAAACATTGGAGTCGGTAAAATTAGTTGATTTCGATGAGTCCTCGCGCACGACCGAGCGCCAAAGGCAACTTCAGGTGTCGACCTGCGACGAGATTTCTTTGGGGGCCGAGTAGTATCCGCTGGGCACATACAAATCGAGTTGTCCATTGTTGTCAAAATCCGCCCACTGTCCGCCATAAGACCATCCGACTTGATTGACGTGAAACTGGTCATCGCCAGCACCGGCCTGCTGGTCAAATTTTCCAGATTCATTCACGTACAAAAAGTTACCTGCTGCGGCTGCGGTTGTTCGCGGGTCAACCGATTTGACTTTCTTCATGATCCGTTTGCCGGCTTTGGAATACATATTGGAAACATAAAGATCCAAATCGCCATCGGAATCGAAATCGCCAAACGAAGCGCCCATCCCGAATCCAATACCTTTGTTGATGAGAACCTCTTCGGTTACGTCAACGAAAACAGGCTCGCTTGATCCCTCTGGTGTATCGTTTCGCAGGACCGCATCAGGCGCGAAGTCATTACAAACGTAGAGGTCGTCGTCTCCGTCTTGATCAATGTCACTCCAAACAGATTGAAATGAACGTCGCCATTGTGAAAGCGTTTCGTCAAAACCGACTTTCTTAAAACCACCTTTGCCCTTGTTCATGAGCAAGATGTTTGCAGGCCCGGCAAGATCAAAATATCGGTTGCGATCTTTTTGATGGGAAACGACAAGCTCAAGTTCTTTCGATTTAAGAAACACACTTCCCCACTGTCGATTTTCACGCAGCGGTGCATAGGTGCTGAGATAAACATCAAGCAAACCATCGTTGTTTACATCGCTGGCTGAAATGCCGGTTACAAAATGCAAGTCGCGCAAGTCCGTTTTTGTGTCGGTGACATCGGTGAAAACACCGTTCTCATTTTGGAAATAAAGTGCACGCTCAAGCGGTCGGCCAAGGATTACGTCTGGGTCGCCATCGTTGTCGAAATCGGCGAACAAAGAACAGTTGACTTGGCGTTTCAAATACAGCCCGATTTCTTTGGCGACTTCAACAAAGGTACCGTCGCCTTGGTTGCGAAACATCTGAGTCGAACCCCAACGTCCTGTCAGGAATAAATCATCGAATCCATCACTGTCGTAGTCGACCACGCTGACTGCTGGAAAAAGATAATTTGAATGGGCACTTGTCCAGTTTTTGTATTTTTCTTTTGGGACATTGATCTCGCCTGATTTTGATGCCGCGACCAAAAGTTTGTCTTTGGTTGATAGGCGAGCCTTCGAAATTGCGGCGGCTCCTTTTTTGCCAACAACGACGTCTGCCAGGACTTCTTTGAAAAAAGATTGAGCCGTTTTCTTGACAGTAAAATCAAGTTGCTTCCATCCTGTCAGAATCCATTGGCTACCGGATTTTGTCCAAGTCAAATCTTGCTGGCCTTTGAAACCCAGCACGACCGACGAACCATGCTCGTGCCCGCGGCCTTCGGCTTTGGTGTGCATCGTAAAACTTGTTTTTTCGCTGTTGTCAAAATCTGCTGAAACCACACCGAACTTCACCGTCTCCCAAGCCGCGTTTAAACTCTCGATCGCTTGCCAGGGATTCCGCGCTCCTGGCGAGGGCTTGGCTTCAATTGGCCAATGTGCAACCGAAACATATTGGGGCTTGTTTGGATCGGCTGAAAAAATCGAACCGTCGCCTGGAGTCAATGCCTGAGTCTCTGTCAGCGAATCAAATATCGGTTTTAGTTTGGTTGGTTGTTGAGCTGCTGAATTCTGCTGTGACGATTGAGACATCCAGCCTGAATGTTGGACCAGCTGCGGCGTGAGGTCGAGAACGAGGTCTTCCGCCTCAATCAAATCCAGAACCAAGCGATCTTCATCGTTGTTCAATTTGACGTTTGGTTTGGGCGGGGTTGGCTCAGCAGTTGGTTTGCGTTTTCCACAACCTGTGTTGAGAGCCAGCGCCAAACCAATAACCAAAATTAGTGCCGACGAAGCCCTACGAAGGATCGACATTTGCGATGTACGAAGAACTTGGAGCATCAGAGCTGTTTATTGAGAGAAATATATAGTGACGTACGAGAGATTTTAGCTTTAGCTCTGGATTAGGGGAAGTTTTGAACGTATCGTGGCTCAAGATATTTGAGGTCGGACCCGCTTCCCAAGGTATTTACGCATGTTTAGCAAGTTTTGTTTGCGCAGTTGCACCGCTATTTTGTTTTCAGTAACTCTATTAACAGTACAACAAGCCATGGCTGATGAGATTGATGTTTGGATTGGAACTTCAGCCGATGGGATTTATTTTGCCACCCTCGATACTGATAAAGGAAAGTTGTCAAAACCAATCTTGGCAGCAAGCGTGAAACGTCCCGGTTTCCTGGCACTTCATCCCAATGGAAAAACGCTTTACGCAACCGTGGCCGAAGAATCCGGAAGTGTTGTTGCATTTTCAATTGGAAGCAATGACGAGGAAGCGATCACCAGAATCAAAAAAATGCTATTAGAACTTGAAGTGCTTCGTGCCGAGGCAAAATCGAAATTCGGCGCGTCACACCCGCGAGTCAAAGGTGTCGAAAAGCAGATAAAGGCGTTCAAGGCAAGTATTGCAGACTTGGAGAATGACGATCCGAAAAAGAAGGGCCAACTTACGCGACTCAACGGGCTCTCAACTGGTGACGGCGGTGCGGCTTGCATCGGAACCGACAAAACGGGACGCGTATTGTTTTCAGCCCAGTATGGCGGTGGCTCGACAACCAGCTACACAGTCAAAGAGAATGGAGAGTTAGACGATCGCGTCGAAGTTGTCGAACATGGTCCCGGCTCAGGCGTGCTCAAAGATCGTCAGAAAAAATCCCACCCGCACTGGGTCGGAACAAGTCCAGATAATCGTTACTTGATGGTTCCTGATCTTGGTATGGACCGAGTCGTCGTTTACGAACTGGATGTCGAAACGGCAAAACTTAAACTCCATTCAAAAATCGAAACCCCGCCCGGTTCCGGACCGCGCCACATGAAATTTCACACCACCGGCAAGTTTGTTTATGTGTTGAATGAACTTTCGCTAACGGTCAGTGTGTTTGAATATGGTGCCGAGAATGCGGAGTTCAAAGAAGTTCAAGTGATCGAAACGTTACCTGAAAAAGTCAAAGCCAAAGAAAGCTTCAACTCGGCCGCCGAGATTCGAATTCATCCAAGTGGCAATTTCGTTTACACGTCCAATCGAGGAAACGATTCGATCACCGTTTTTTCAGTTGACCAAGCAACAGGCAAGCTGACTTTTGTTGAACGCGAAGCCATTCGTGGAAGCTGGCCTCGCAACTTTAATCTTGATCCAACTGGAAAGTGGTTGATCGCCGCCGGCCAGCATTCGAACACTTTGACTTTGTTCAACGTCGATCAAAAAACTGGTGAGCTCACGTTTGCAAGAGAAAGCGTCGACGTCCCGCAACCGATTTGTGTGTTGTTTGGAAGTTAGTAACTCGCACTCGAGTAGTCTTTGGGACTGACGATTGGAAACCCGACGCGTAAGCGAGGGCGCGCAGGAAAATGCGCCCTCGCTCACGCGTCGGGTTTCCAATGATCCTCGCTTACGCTTCGGATTTCCAAGGGGCTTGCTTGCTCGGCGTCGGTTCCAGAACGTGCCAGTGAGGAGTAATGCCAGAACGGCGGATGTTTTTTGGGCCTATTTATGCAATCGCCCAAGAATTTTGAAACAAAGTGTCTACCAATAATCAGAATATTTAAACGAATAACCGTTGAAATCGTTCGCTGGCAGAAAGCTGTCGAATTGCCAAAAGAAGCGAAATTACCGGTGAAATCGGTTTCGCTTTGCCTTCATGACCGATTCGAAATATAAACTTAGTGTTGTTTGTAGACGGCTTGGCTTTTAAGCCGATATTCAATCAACCAGTCACACCTTTTCAAATGGATTCGACCCATGCCTGATCTAATGAATAACGTCAAAACCATAAACAGCGCAGTGCGAACCGTCATGGTCGTTGGGGCTTGCAGCGTTGTCGGTTACGGCGGGTGGTTTGGTTACAACAATTATGTGAAGCCTAGTACCCAGGCGAAGCAAGCCATCTCGGACCTGGCAGATCTAAGGGTTCAGTTTGAAGAAACCGAGACTGCGTTAAAAGCATCCAAAGCTGAATTGGCCGAGACAAACGTTGCTCTGGATAAATCCGAAGAGCTAAACGAGCGTTTAGAAACTTCGATGCGATTGTTGAAAGTCGATCGAAGAATGGCCAACGTCACGGTTTTGGTTAAAGGCAAAGACAAAGAAGGCAATCCGTTCTTGGAAGTCGAATTCATGGAAGTCGACGAAAACGATCAGCCAATCGGCACCGCTCGAAACTTTACATTGAAGGGCGATAAATTTTACGTTGACGGTTGGGTCGCAACATTCGAAGACAAGTACATCGAAAACGCTGACGAACTTCGCTCCGCATCAATGTTCGTATTCAAGAGCATTTATGGTGACGCCGAAGCTCCTCGAGACGCCCAGCGATTGGACACCGAGTCGGACGGCAACGGCCTTCCCGGTATCTATCAAAACTCTGCCAAAGGTAAGTTTGCCGAACAGATCTGGGGCGATTTTTGGAAAGTCTGCAACGACACAGCGCTTCAAAATGAAATGGGCATTCGCACCGCTGGCGGTCGAACGACTTACATCGAAGGCATCGAAGGCAAGACTTACCGCGTCAACATTCGCTCCACAGGTGACGTTAGTATGAACGCGGTCGAAGGTCCTTAGATCTTCTTTAGATCTTTACATCACTGACGGATGTTGGGTCATGCGAACTACTGCAGCCTAGCCTTTCGAATCAATTCCAGGAACTCGCTCCGATAACCCGACTTGTCCTCACCAATGCTGGACGTCGCCCAATCTTCGATGGAGCTCTTGTTGGCATCTCCTGCGTACTTGGAGCCTCGCAACAGCATCCCGAAGGACGCAACACTTGCTGCGAATCGGAAATCGAGTGACGCTGAGGCGAAACGCTTGTCTTTGTTCTTGATCGAAAACTCCAGCCGCTTGCTTGTATTCGAGTCGGGCTGTTTGTATCGAAGTGCCAACGTCAACAGGTCACCTGTTTTGGCGGCTTTTGAAAGTCGGGCTTTTGGTTGAGGGGCCGGCTTTTTTTCGTCATCCGTAGCTGTTTGATATTTCATTTTCACAGGCTTGGAACTCGCAAACGTAACTTTGTCTGTTGTTTCCAGTTCGTAGATAGCTGTTACGATATGGCCCGCTCCGATTTCCCCTGCGTCAATTCGATCGTTGTCGAAGTCTTCAGTTTTCAACATTCGATTTTCGTATCCGATTAAGCGATACGAAGCGACTTCAGCGGGATTGAATTCAATCTGAAGCTTGACATCCTTTGCAATCGTCACCAAAGATCCGGACAATTGCTCAACCAGAACCTTGCGAGCTTCACGAATTCCGTCGATGTAGGCGTACATTCCATTTCCATTGTCAGCCAGTTGCTCCATCTTGGAATCTTTCAGGTTGCCGGTTCCAAATCCAAGTACGGTCAGGAATACGTTTTCAGATGCCTTCTGTTTGATTAGCTTGACCAAAGCTGCGTCTTCGGTGATGCCAACATTCAGATCACCATCGGTTGCGAGAATTACTTTGTTGGCTCCATCTTTAATGAAGTGCTTTTGAGCAAGTTGATAGGCAAGTTCGATTCCGGCGCTTCCATGAGTTGAACCTCCCGGTGTCAGCGAACCAATCGCATCGTTGATCTTTCTTTTTTGGTCACCTGAAGTTGGCTCAAGTGCAACTCCAGCGTTACCAGCATAAGTAACAATCGCCACTCGGTCGTTCTCATTGAGTTCATTAACCATCATTTGGAATCCGCGTTTTAACAATGGAAGTTTGTCTTCATTGTTCATGGATCCCGACACATCAAGAAGAAACACAACGTTGGTTGCGGGGCGCTCATCAACGTGAACTTCTTTTCCCTTGAGACCCACTCGCAGCAGTTTGTGTGTTGAGTCCCACGGGCAATTCGCTAACTCCATGTTGACCGAGAATGGAGCGTCGCCGTCGGGCTGTGGATAGTCGTACTGGAAGTAGTTAATTAATTCTTCGATTCGAACCGAGTCGGGAGGCGGCATTTGGCCGTTGTTAATAAATCGACGCATATTGGCATACGCCGCCGTATCAACGTCGATAGAAAAAGTTGAAATTGCTGCTCCACCCAAGGCTCTTACAAACTGGTTTTCGTGAATCGGAGCGTATTGCTCGGTGTATGGAATTTCGAGCAGGAAGTCCTGAAAATCTGTGTATTCTTGCGCGGACTGTCCAGCAATATCTGTGTCCGAATCCACTTTAGGTACGTATATGAATCCCTCATTCCCTTGCAACCTTATGCCATCAAACTTCTTTCGTGGGTTTTGTTTGGCACGCCATTCCCTTGCATCGGGAAAAACCAAATTTTCTTCCAAAGATCCATCTCCAGATTCATCCACAAGATACGGAACGCGGACGGCATAAGATTGCTCTACGTTTTCTGTAAACGGAACCTGGACCGTGTAGTTTTGAGTGACCATTTCGGTATAGGGAACACTGACTTCATACTCTTCCGATTTGCCATCAGCCAAAACCCTTTTTCGTTTTTCTTTTCGAATCCGTTGTACGGGGACCTTCCGGGCTTTTGCCTCCAGACGGGATCGTTGTACAGGAACAAGTCGCGTTCTCGTCTCCACTCGATAACGAATCTTCGGTTCTTTCTGCGCTTCAACCCCAGGATCTACCGAATTAGTCTCGGGCGCGATTGTCGATTGCGGAGCTTCAGTTTGATATTTCAGAATCGTACCATCGGCAAGTTTCATTGGCGCCGTTTTTGATTGGTAGCCCAACCAAGTAAAAGCAGCCACCATCAATGCTGCTGCCGTAGCGACGGCAATTGGTGCTCTTGCCGTTCGCCAGAAACGAGGAGTTCCATCCTTGGCCTTGCTTGGTTTGGCAAGTGAATTAGCCGCCGTGATGGTAGTGGCTTCTTGCGTTGTAGTTTCCAGGGAAGCGTCTTCTTCCACAGAAATCGACGCCAGTTCTTGGGTCAACATTTCCCGCAGTTCATCGTTGGCGACTGGCAAATCGTGACTGGAAGATTGGCGAAGCAATTTTCCTATTCCATAAACTTGCTGGTCCACAACAGTGTCAGTGTTCAACGTTTGGGATTCCATCGTTTTCACGGTTTGATCCGCTTTGGCTTGCTCATCGCGCTCATTGTTTTTCATGGTTGTTTCCCTGTAATCGTGGGTGTTTGGGTTCCGTTGTATTTCGATGTCGAAATATTTCCGGCGTCAGGTTTAACGACTTGGCCAGTCGCGCGTTCTAGCCAATTCGTGATAAAGGGGTGTTTTTGCAATCGTTTAATCGCCCGATGTAAACTGACTCGAACCGAACCGGGCGTCCTTTCAAGCAACTCGGCAATTTCGATTGCGTTGAAACCGTGTGACCATAAATCGATAACGCTGCGTTCGCTTTCGCTCAGGCATCCGCAAATCGATTTGAGTTTGGTGAGAATATCATCAAGTTCAAACTGTCCAGCCGGATCAAGCGCCCGGTAGTCAATTGCGTCAAAGTTCTTTGGATTCGTCGTCGTCCGACATCGTTTCGATTTCAGTTGATCCAGGATGTGATTGCGACAAACGGAGTAAAGCCATGGTCGAAGTTTCGATTCCACTTTTTCTGGCTTCTGTCGGCAAAGTTGCATGAACGTGTATTGGACGGAATCACGTGCGGCATGAAGGTCACCTTGAAAGATTCGCAAGGCGTATTCCGTCAGCGGTCTTTCAAAACGATCAAGTGCGTTGAGCACAAACTCGTTGCGTTTGGGCGAACAGGTTGCCGCATCCTTGTCAGGAGGTTTGGGATATCCGTTGTTTGCCATCAAGCAGACTCGGTAAGGTAATTTGAAAGTAAAACCAATTAGCTCTTTGAAAGCGAGTTCACTCCGTTCGCTCATCCTAAGCACGAATGACTGAAGAATTCATTACGGAAATTCTTTGCAAAATCAAAAAAGCCTGAAAACACTACGGATTTGACAATTTTGAAGCGAGAATCGCGTTGATAGAGAGCTGTACTGGCACCCCAATTCGGGATGTTCCGCTTGATTCAGAAGTTTTCAGCGAGGAAGCGCTTTCAATTCTGTTTCTCAAGAAGACGCTTGAAATCCCTCGATCACGCGAGCGTATTGGCGATCTTGCGGCCCGTCACGCTCATGGGCGCTTCTGCGATTTCGTCGATTGTCATCCACTTCATTGGCGTTGATGATTTTTTAAGTCGCCCCTTCACCGAGCCAGCGGTGTAGCAATCAAGTTTGATTCGGTACTTGGTTACGGCGTGCTTGATGGATTTTTTTGTTGAGTGCAATTCCGCCGTGAGGCCAGTTTGGTCTTTCAGTTTGTCTGCGAGAAAGTTCGCCCGCAAGTCGGCATTGTCGTTGGCTTTCTCAAGTCCGTAACGGGGGAAATCCCAAAGCCCTTCCCAACGTTCGCCTGCCGCACATTGCCTCACGAGAAATTTCGACCCGCGCTCAACGACAATGACGGCTTCATTGATGTTTTCATATACGATTTTTTTGGCAGGTACCGGAATCTGATCCTGCAAACCTTGTACGTACGTCGGACAAAGTGATTGGATAGGGCAGAGCAAACATTTTGGGCGTTTGGGATGGCAAATTTCACTGCCCAGTTCCATCAACGATTGGTTGAAGTCCCCTGCTCTCTTGCGTGGCAAAATGCTTTCCGAAAATTCCCAAAGCGCGTTTTGATTGTCGCGCGTTCGCGGATCCGACTTCATCGTCATCAGCCGAGCAAACAGTCGGATCGTGTTCCCTTCCAAAATCGGTTGTTTTTGATCAAGCGAAATTGAGAGAATTGCGCCGGCTGTGTATCGGCCAATGCCAGGTAACGCGAGCACGTCATCGAAATCGGTTGGGAATTTGCCACGGTGTTTTTCAACGACGACCTGAGCCGCAGCGTGCATCTGACGCGCTCGTCGGTAATACCCAAGCCCTTCCCAAAGTTTCAAAACATCGGCCTCGCTTCCTGCCGCCAGCTTTTTGACGGTTGGGAATTTCTTTATGAAGCGATTGAAGTAGTCGACAACCGTGGCGACTTGGGTTTGTTGGAGCATGATCTCGCTCACCCAGATTCGATACGGTGTCTTCTTTTTACGCCAAGGCAAATCGCGCTGGTTCTCATCAAACCACTTGAGTAGTTTGCGCCGGAGTGCAGATTTCCATTTGGTGTCGTGCATGGTGAGCGATCGTGGCACAGTGGTTTCCATGGATTCCACCCGTGCAACGAATTCGTTGGAGGACCATGTGTAGAAATATGTAGCAATGAAGAAGCACGGCGAGGACCACCGTGCTACTAAGAATTATTCGGCGACGATGTTCACGAGTTTGTCAGGAACCACGATCACTTTTCGAACGGTCATGCCTTCAAGTGCCGCAACGATTTTCGGTTCGGCTAATGCCATCTTTTCAAGCTCGTCTTTTGGCGTGCCTGCTGGAACCATGATCTTGGCTTTGGTTTTGCCTTTGATCTGGATCGGAACTTCATTTGCAGCGTCAACGGTCAATGCTTCGTCGTATTCAGGCCAAGGTTCGTATGCAAGCGTCGTTTCTCCGCCAAGCAACTTCCAAAGCTCTTCACACAAGTGCGGCGCGAACGGCGACAACAGCAAAACAAACGGCTTCATCATCGACGCCGGTCGTTGTTCCTGTTTGGTAAAGAAATTGACGAACTCCATCATCCGGGAAATCGCTGTGTTGAAACTCAAAGTCTCAATGTCGACCGTGACTTTCTTTATCGTTTTATGCAAAATGCGAATCTGCTCGTCGGTGGCTTCGTGATCACCAACCGCGGAATTCAAAACTAGTTCGTCCGCGCGATCATCGACGATCATTCGCCAACTGCGATCAAGGAATCCCTTGATGCCGTTGACACCTGCCATTGCCCAGGGCTTTGACTGAGTCAAAGGACCCATGAACATTTCGTACAAACGCAATGCGTCGGCGCCGTATTCAGAAATGACTTCATCGGGATTAACGACGTTTCCCCGAGCCTTGGACATTTTGTGAGCGCGACTATCGATACGAATGCTTGAGTCCGATTTCAAAACAAACAGATCGCCTTTCTTTTCCGCTTGGTCAGGTTCAAGTTTGATAATCTGAACGGGTTTGCCATTGGATTTAAGAACTGGTTTCTTTTCGTCGTTCTCTTCAACCAGTTCCGCGCTGACCCATTGCTCGTCTTCGTCACGAAATGCGGTGAACTCCACGTCGCCCAGGATCATGCCTTGGTTAACAAGTTTTTGAAACGGCTCAAGAGTAGAGACGTGCCCGCGGTCGTAAAGGACTTTGTGCCAGAATCGAGCGTAAAGCAAATGCAATACAGCGTGCTCGGCTCCACCGACGTAAAGATCAACCGGCATCCATTGCTTTTCCAACTCAGGGGCAATGAATGCGTCGTTGTTTGTTGGGTCGATGAATCGCAAGTAGTACCAGCACGATCCGGCCCATTGCGGCATCGTGTTGGTTTCGCGTTTGTATTTTTTGCCATCGATGACCGGATAAAGCCAATCTTCATCGGCTTTCTCAAGCGGCGGTTCAGGGCGACCGTGAGGTTTAAAGTCCTCAAGCTCAGGGAGATTGACTGGCAAATGTTCAATGGGGACGGGGCGCATCATTCCTGTGCGGTTTCCGTCGTCATCAAGCTCGTGCAAAATCGGAAACGGCTCGCCCCAAAATCGTTGACGGCTGAAAAGCCAATCGCGAAGTTTGTAATTGACGGCCGAGCGTCCTGTTCCATTGCCATCCAACTGGGCAATGATTTTCTTTTTGAACTCTTCGGTCTCCAAACCATCAAACTCACCCGAGTTGATTGCCGAACCAACGCCCGCGAAACATGCTTCGCCAGAATTGACTTTGGCTTCGTCGATATCAGCCGATGCAGGTGGTTTTACGACTGGCGTGATTTTCAAGTCGTAAGTTTTTGCGAATTCGAAATCGCGAGTGTCGTGAGCCGGCACCGCCATGATGGCTCCGGTTCCATAAGTCGCCAACACATAATCCGCGATCCAGATCGGAACGGGCTGACCGCTGACTGGGTTGATCGCATGGCTGCCGGTGAAGACGCCGGTTTTCTTGGTGCGATCATCCTGCCGGTCACGATCGCTTTTCATGCCCGCGTCATCGCAATATTTCTTGACGGCTCCGGCTTGTTCGCTGGTTGTCAAACGTTCGACGGCGGTGTGTTCGGGTGAAATCACCATGTATGTCGCGCCAAACAATGTATCTGGGCGTGTCGTATAAACGCGAAGTACATCTTCGTCTTGGTTTCGCGGGAACGCAGACGATTTGCGTTTTGATTTCCAGTTTTCAAATTCGGATTCGGGACCGATAAAGAAATCGACTTCCGCTCCGGTGCTTCGTCCGATCCAATCGCACTGCAATTTCTTGATCCCATCAGACCAATCGACGCCGACAAGATCATTTTCCAAACGGTCGGCATACGAAGTGATTCTCAACATCCATTGACGCAACGGCATCCGCTGAACGGGATGGCCACCTCGTTCCGAAAGCCCGTTGACGATTTCTTCGTTTGCCAAAACGGTCCCCAAAGCGGGGCACCAATTGACGGGGGCGTGTGACTCATACGCCAAGCGAAATTCATCCTGATATTTTCGGACGGCAATTTCGCCTTCGGATTGGACTTCGGGTGGAATCGGAAGCTCGCTGATCGGGCGGCCTTTTTGTTGTTCGGCATCAAACCAAGTGTCGAACAAAACCAGAAAGATCCACTGCGTCCACTTAAAATAGGAAACGTCCGTCGTAGAAATTTGTCGGTCCCAGTCGTAGCTGAAGCCAAGGTCTTTCAATTGGCGAACGAATGTTTCAATGTTCTTTTCTGTGAAGTCTCGCGGAGACTTGTTTTTCTTAATCGCATATTCTTCGGCCGGCAATCCGAACGCGTCAAAGCCCATGGGATGCAAAACCGTTTTGCCTTTCATCCGTGCATGTCGCGACACGATGTCCGTGGCGGTGTACCCCTCAGGGTGTCCGACGTGGAGGCCTTCGCCACTGGGATAAGGAAACATGTCGAGTGCGTAAAGTTTCTTACCGCTTACTTTTTCGGGAGTCTTGAAAGTTTTGTTCTCGTCCCAATATCGCTGCCAACGTGGCTCGATCTCGGCGGGATTGTACTTCGGCACGATGTTTCCTCGGACGCAAGTTAAAGGTGTTATTCGAAATTGAATTCAGTCGGGAATTGCTTTACTGCACAGCTAAACTGCTATGCGGAAATTGGCGAGGATTATCGCGCAAATTCCGCGGTGAAGAAGTTCAACCGAAATGGCGATTCTAACAAAACCACGTGAATAAGGCAGGACCGACACATGGGATGCCGGGTTCGCATGGTGATCGGGTTTGGCCTCGAATTAGGAAACAAATATCCGATGCGATCGAGATGACGACTTTAGTTGTTTGGTTAGGCAAATTGGTTGGACGTCACAGGGCTCGAAGGGAATAATGGCTTGAGAATTCGAGTGAAATGGTGATTCCGAAGGCGGATTGTTAGTAGGCTTATGGTGAGCCTTTTGCTAGAATATGCATCAATCACCTCATATACGGCAAACTACTCAGGATTGGTCTCTGTGATTCGACGACACCCAAGAATTCGATTGATTGAAGAAGAACGCGAAATGATGCGAGCTGCTGGTCAGTTCAACGCAGAAGTTTTGGACGTCGTTCGACCTCATGTGCGTCCAGGAATCACAACGGGTGAATTGGACAAAATCATTCACGAATACACGCTTGATCACGGACACGTTCCGGCGTGTCTGGGCTATCCCGGCGAAAAAAATCGCTATCCCAAAAGTTGCTGCATCAGTGTCAACGAAGTCATCTGTCACGGCATCCCGGGTTCGTACGAACTGCAGCCAGGCGATATTGCGAATGTCGATTTGACGTCGATCGTCAATGGTTGGCATGGCGATCAATCAGAGACTTTTTTGATTGGTGATCGAAGTGAAATCAACGAAGAGTCCATCAAGGTCACTCAATGTGCGTTTGATTGCTTGTATCTTGCGATTGAAGCGATCACGCCCGGCTGCCGCATCTCGGTGATTGGCGAAACGATCGTCGATTATGTCGAGCGGAATTATGGATTCGGTGTGGTGGATAAATACGTTGGTCACGGAATTGGAACCAAGTTTCATCAGCGGCCAAACATTCCTCACGTGCCAAGTCCCCAGTCTCATCGTGATCGGCTTCATCCGGGCATGTGTTTTACGATCGAGCCAATGATCAATGGCGGAACATCGATGTCGGTTTGCGATCAGTCCGATGGTTGGACCGTTAGAACTCGCGACGGAAGGCCTTCGGCTCAGTTCGAGCACACGATTCTGATGACCGAAGACGGCCCTGAGATTTTGACGGGCACTAAAGACGGACCTCAACCAGGGTTTCAGTTTTAAGCTCGGTTCGATTTCGAAGTGATTCGATTTAGCTAGGTCTTATTGCATCAGGACCTTCGCAAGCTCCACTACGAATGATGCAAATGCGCAATCTCTCTACGAGTGAATCGACATTCCACCCGCGCTGTTAATAAACACCACGCGTGAAAGATCACCCGCTAGGTCGGTCATCCGTTGGTAGAACTCATCGGCGTGTTCTTCATCTGGAATGGCCATCCCCATAAATACGATTCCCGCCGATCGCGATGTGCGTTGAATTCCTTCTTTGGCGTTCTCGGTCACGATCACATGTGGCGTTGCCCGGATTCTCGATTTTTCGATCAAGCCCTCCAAGTGTTTAAGCACTTCCTCTCGACCGGCTTCGTTTTCAATGGTTCGCAACAATCGAATCGGACGCGAACGCCAGACTTGGTTTTGGGCAAGCAAATGTGCCAACAGCAACATAAGTTCGCCGTTCTTGTGACCACGCCACCAAACGTCAATCGTACCAAGTGGCACCGCGCGGGAATCGGCCTCGAGAGCCGCATCGTTGAAACGTACAGAGATGATGCTGCGTTCAAGCGATGTGATGCTTCGCAAAATGGTTGAGAACGAACCGGCTTTTTGAGGATCACTTGGCCATCCAAGCAAAACCGTGTTCGGGCGAAGTGCACCCAGCCCATGCGTTTGCACCAATGATTCCATTCCAATAGGAACAGAAGAAGCCGCGACCACAGCAGGAAACGCTTCCAGTTTTTGGTCTTGAATAAACTTGTACAGAATTCTTTCCTGACTGACCAAACGCTCCAGCCGGTTTTCAACGTCGCCTTGGATGATATATCCAAGCGTCAAAACTCCGTGACCCGCTGTGAACCAGTGGCCATAAACGGCGAGGTGCGGTCGTTCCCATGACGCACCGCTAAGTGCCAAAATAATCGGGCGCCAGTTCTTGGGGTGATGAAGTTCTTTTTCAAGCTTCAATAAATTTTTCCGTGTTCGCTCAAACAGCAAACCACTTTGTAAGTCACCCCATCGCGTTTCGACTTGTTTTTGGCTGATGTAAAAATACAAAACCGTCATTCCCAAGATCGCAATTGACGCCCAACGCCAGTCGATCAGGAACATCACTCCTAAACATCCGATCGTTCCGGCTAGAGACGTTACCCAGTGGCTGTACCGGAAACGCGGCCGGTAGCTTGGGTTTTTTGTGATCGCTTCGTAAAACGTCGCGAGGTTGAGCAGTCCATAAGTGATCATGAAAAACATCGTGATCAACGGCGCGATTGCGTTCAGGTCCGAGACCAAAAGAATCGCGACTTGCGAAATCAAAAATGTCAGAATGACCGCGCGACGTGGTTCGTTGGCGTCTCCGGCTCCCGTAGCGAACGGACGCAAAATCGGAAACACGTTATCCTTGGCAAAGGCTTGAAGGATTCGCGGCGCGCCCATCATGCTTCCCAGTGCCGATGAAAGTGTCGCTGCGAATACGCCGGCTGTGATCAAGAACGGCCACTGCGAAATGTCAGCGATCACCAAACTCTTGCCATCCAAGTTTGCAAGTACCGCAGATGTTTCGCAGCCACCCATCAACATGGCCAGGCAAAGGTAAATAACACCAGTGAAAACGATCGACCACAACGTTCCCGAAGGAATCGCGCGGGCGGGATCTTTTAAGTCGCCGGACATATTTGCCCCAGCCATGATTCCGGTGACGGCTGGGAAAAACAAAGCAAACATCGTTCGAAAATCTTCGCCGTTAAATGCCGATGCAAGATTGGCTTGGAATAGTTCAGGATCGAATGATGGAATGGCTCCGAAAGCAAACGAGACCAGCGACATGAGCAGGATCGCCAAAATGAAATATTGCAATCGGATGGTCCAACCGGCTCCGATGTAGACACATATAAATACAAAGACATTGCAAATAGTGGAAATGACAACTTTGGAGAGCTCGCCGGGTACCGAAGCGACCAACGCTTCTGAGAAACCGATTACGTACATCGCAACCGAGATGGCTTGGGCTAGAAAGAAAACCAAACCGATCGCGCCACCAAACTCGACACCGAGACTTCGGCTGATCAAAAAGTAAGCACCGCCGCCTTTGACTTCTGTGTTGGTCGCGATCGCGGAAAGCGAAAGCGTCGTCAACAGCGTGATCACCTTTGAGATCAAAATGATGATGATCGCGTAAATGATTCCGGCTTGGCCTACAACGTAGCCCAGCCTTAGAAACATAATGACGCCCAGAATGGTTAGCGTGCACGGCGTGAAAACGCCGCCGAACATTCCAAATCCTGGTTTTGAATTTTCTGACTTGTCGTTAACGAGACCGTTCCATGAACTTGTGGCGATTGGAAATTTGAACGAATTGTGAACAGGATTCAAACCGCAAATCGTAATGGATGCAATTTTCCTTTGATTTCCCGTGTTAAGCCGCATTTAAACGGTATCGGAAAGCGATATACGCTCAAGAAACCTGTTGGAAAACGGCTCAGGAACATTTGCCAAACTAAATTGGCTTCTACCAAATCCGTTTGGCAAATGGGTCACGTTGGTACTGCCGACGCAAAACCGAGTCGGGTTCTTCTTTTAATTTGTTCTTCAGGAAAAACGCGGTGGCCAGCCCGGCAACAAACCCACCGACGTGAGCCATGTAAGCGACGCCGCCTGATTGCGTCGTTGCCATGATCGAACCCACGCTGCTCATGAACTGCATCGCGCCCCACATACCCAACACAAAAATCGCCGGTACAGAAATGATCGTGTAAAAGAAAACCGCATTGACTTTATTGCGCGGAAATAAAACAAGGTAAGCCCCCATGACTCCCGCAATCGCTCCCGACGCACCGAGGTTGGGAATCACGCCGCTTGGGTTGACTGCGATTTGAGCCAGCGAACCAACCAGGCCAGACACAAGATAGAACACTAAAAACAAAACGTGCCCAAAACGGTGCTCAACGTTGTCTCCGAAAATCCAAAGGTACAACATGTTGCCGCCGATGTGTCCGAAGCCGCCGTGCATGAACATTGAGGTAAGTAACGTCAGGAATATGATTGGGGGACCAGGAGCCATCGGGATTTGCACAGCGCGTTCGCCGGGCACTTCAATCAATTGAGGTTCAACCAAATCAACTCCGGTTGTGATCTCTTTGGGAATCATGCTCCAACCGGAAGTGAATTCCGGGTTCACGTTTTGGTAAATAAACGCAGCGATATTTATTGCTAACAGAATGTATGTGACATACGCCGTCGTGGTGACTTCACGGTCGTCATCACTGATTGGAAACAGCATTTTGGGTGCTCGAAAATGGATGGAAATAAAGTGGTTATATTTTAAACCGCAAGAGAACCAATGGCTATTCGCCTTACCCAAACTTGCTTTCGATTTCGTCCAAACTCACACCAAATGCCTTAAGAGCAACTCGTGATAACGCTTCCCGATCGCCTTCCATGCGAATCGTACGGTGGACGTGCGTATAAGACTCATTCGGACTCAGTGCCAACGCCGGGCTAATCGTTTCCAACTCAAAGAAC
>CAYUWY010000032.1:0-87694 GCA_964448575.1 uncultured Pirellulaceae bacterium | reverse complement strand
TCGCGGCACCCAAATTACTTTTTCGAATGGCTACACTGGTGTGCTTATGTGATGCTCGCGATTACGGCGCCATTGGGTTGGCTGACGATTTTGGCTCCCGTTGCGATGTGGTTTTTCTTGAATCGCGTTACCGGAATTCCTTTGACCGAAATTCAAGCCATCAAATCGCGTGGCGAAAAGTACCGGCGTTACCAACGCACAACCAATGCGTTCTTTCCTTGGTTCCCTCGTCCGGAATAGAATCATGTTTGCGGGAGAGATGTCGAATTCTGGGAACCCGACGCGTTAGCGAGGGAGTGCAAGAGTCAGATTCTCGTGCGAGCTGCTCCCTCGCTTACGCGTCGGGTTTCCATTGGCGGAGTAGTGCCGTAGGGTAACGTTGCACAAACGAAAGTAGAGAATGATCTCACAACTAATCAATATGACCGAACGCGGGTGGATGCCGGATCGGCTCGTTCGAATTGGGATTCGACAACTGCTTCGAAAACGTTTGGCGAAAGTTGACTTGGGCGATGCAGCGGCCAACGAATTACGATTCAAAGAGCTGGTTGCCGAGTTCTCACAGGGCCCAATCGCATTAGTGCCAGAGAAAGCCAACGAGCAACACTACGAAGTGCCTGCCGAGCTTTTCGAATTGACGCTGGGGCCGCGGCGAAAGTACTCAAGCTGCTTCTTTTCAGAGGACACAACTGATTTGGCTGAAGCCGAAGAAGAATCACTTCGCCAAACTTGTCAGCGAGCCGGAATTGTGGACGGCATGAAAGTGTTGGAGCTTGGCTGTGGTTGGGGTTCGTTGTCACTTTGGATGGCCGAACATTACCCTAACTCCGAATTGACAGTCGTTTCAAATTCAAATTCTCAACGCGAATTCATCGAAACGAAAAGCCGTGAGCTTGGAATCGACAAAAATTTGAAAGTGGTGACGTGTGATATCAATGACTTTGAAACAGATTCGCGTTTTGACCGAACCGTTTCCGTTGAGATGTTTGAGCATGTACGAAATCACAGACTTTTGATGAATCGGATTTCAAACTGGCTGGTACCCGACGGAAAATTGTTCGTGCATATCTTTTGCCATCGTAAATTTACTTATCGTTTTCAGGATGAGAAAAAAGATGATTGGATGAGCCGGCATTTCTTTTCTGGTGGCATCATGCCTGGCGATGGATTGTTGCCGAGCTACCAAGATGACTTGACGCTTGAGAAAAGGTGGTGCTGGAACGGGCAGCATTATCAACAAACCTGTGAGGCTTGGCTGGCGAACATGGATCGTAACCGCAGCCAGATCATGCCGGTTTTGGAGCAAACCTACGGCAAAGAAGATTCAGTTCGCTGGTTCAATCGTTGGCGAATGTTCTATTTGGCATGTAGCGAGCTGTTTGGTTTTAGCTCAGGCAACGAATGGTGGGTTTCGCATTACTTGTTCACCAATGCGAGCCGCTGATTGTTTGGGCATCTCTCGCGGACTCAAATCAGAGCACGCTAGCATTCGGCTCAAGGTGCTGGCTCTCAATCGCGATAAACACTTGCGAATCTATATTTATATAGTGCTCAAATTCCGGCGAGGCATTTCAGCACCACTCGAAAACAAATTACAGTCCAATTGATCTTTGTAGATTAATTCCCGTGGATTAAATTTTGTTTCTCGCACGCCCGCCTCTCACCCAAAAAATAGATGAGTTTGGGCGCCAGTCGAAGGAATCGACAACAATCAATGTCGGCATTACCACTGCCGCCTTGAAGGAAAAATGGAGTTGAGCAATGAAGCTTAGAGAGTTGGCCATCAAAGGAATGGGCGTCAGCAGCAGTTTGCACGTTCGCAATTTAAACGACGGGTTTTCAATCCTGTACGGCGAAAAGGGAGCTGGGAAAACCACCGTCCGAAACTTCGTGCGCGATTCAATATACGGCGGAACATCGAGCCACTACGGAGCGTCGACAGGTTCCCGTTTCAACGACGGCCACCTGAATGTTCAGGTCGGCACAAGCGAATTTCAGATTGTTCGCGCGCCCAACGCAGGTGCAAACGGATCCAATGTTTCCATTCGATCACTTCATCCAAACTCCAATGGCGGAATTCCGTCGCTTGATCAAGTGACCTCGAATTTGGCTGCTGAAGTCTACGACACCGTTTTCAATGTTAGCTTTCGCGAAACGCCAGCCAACGCGCGACGTCTTGGCTCTGTTTTGCAAAACCAGTTGGCCGTTCCAAGTGGGCCAGCCGCGGCGGGTGACGATTCGGGCTATCTTCAGTGGCAGCGCGAATCCAACACGCGACGCGAACGGTTGGCCACGTTGAGTTCTCGAGTCGATGCACTAACGCACGAAAAAGGCAGTGCTTTAGGGCAAATCGAATCGGCGAAAATGAGCGCCCAGTCGCAAATCAACGAATTCGAACGACAGATTAGTCAGATCGTAATTCGTCTAGGCGAGCTACAGCCACATTCAATCCAAGACCAGATTGCCAACATCGATCGAGAGATTGCTTCGCTTCGATTGCTGATTGACAACGCTCGAACTCAAGTCACTTACCAGCCCGAGGTTCCAAAATACGATCCCAATCCATCGCTTTACCAACGTCTTGATGAAATCGATAATCAGATCCGCCGTTGGCGACATGTCCAATCTGATATCCAAACGCAACGAGTTCGGTTGCGAGATGAGATGCTAATTTGGAACGAGCTGACTTTGGATTCTGACGAGCATCCGTACCACAACGCACGGGCGATTTTGGTTTCTTTGGAAAGCAAAGTTGATGAAGCCGAACGAAATGCGAATCACTGGAGCGATGCTGGAGTTACGCGAATCGACACGTCTCAGTTGGCTCGTAGTCTCGGCGAACTTTGTAAAAGCATGCGGGACGATCTATATGGATTGTGCAACGAACTGGGGCAACAGTACAAACACATTCGCCACAAAGCTGCCGCTGCGGAATTGAAGCAGCTTCGCCGTTGTTACTCGGAAATGGGCGAGAACATTGAGCGACTCATCGATCGACGCGGCAAAGTCATTCGTGAAATCCACGAAGTCGACCCGGCTGGAGCCGATGCAATCCTACGCTCAGATGCGAAATTTTGTGAATGTGCACGACATAAGGGCTACCTCGAAGCCCGACGCAAATTCATTGGTCATGCCCCTGCTCTTCCGGTCGCGGCACCGGTTTACCAAACGATTCAACCCAATCTCGATGGTGAGCGTTCACGGTTGGCAATGCTTGAGCAAAAGCGAACTGAATTGGCTAATTCAATCGCACGAGCGGACGCCGAGCAAAGTGAGTTAAGCGCTCGCCACATTGAGTTGGTTCGACAGCGCGACGCGTTATTGGGCGGGCATAATTTTCACGAGCTTGAAAGAAGAATCCAAGCCATCGAAAACGAATTGCGACCGCTCAGCGAACAGTACCGAATCTTGCTGCAACAAATCGAACAGGATCGTGAGTACGTCCAAGTTCCACCTAACCCAATTCTTCAACGTGCTGGGCAACTGATTTCACGAGTTTCTTCTGGTGACCTGACTCAGGTTTTCCTTGACCACCCAACAACCTCGCACATTGAAATTCAAGTTCGAGATCGACATGGGAAAGTGTTGAACTTTTCCGCCATCGAGCCAGGATTGCAGGACCAGGTTTATCTTTGCTTAATCTTGTCGGTCAAAGAGCAGTTGCGACTCCAAGGCATTGAGACAGCAACCTTGATCGATGATGCCTTTGCGCGAATTCCATCTGAACGAGTGGTGGCAACGTTAAGTTTGCTGGATGAGTTTGCTGGTTCAGCACGTTCAAGTTCTGGCCATTCCAGTCCTGCACATCAGGTCATTGCCTTAACACAGCACCGTTATCTAGCGGATCGCCTACCAGGTGTTCCTGTGCTCGACCTGTCTCCAACAATGCCAACGCGACCGGCTCATGACACAGAGCGCCGCGAGTCTGTGCCGTTGGTCGTACCCACACGCGATTCCAACTGGACGAAAAACTATTCGCTTGAAGACACTTACCCGGCGATTCCTTCTGCCCGCCCAACGGTTTCGTCGCGACCTTATCCGCTTTCAAAATACCCTCAGACTAACTCACCTCGGATTCGGCAGGACTACACGGTTGCTTATCCTGTTGAACCGGTTGGTAATAACGAGTTTACTCCGCGAACGGTTCTGACTAGCGAATCCGCTATGAGAAATAAAATGGCACCGGCATCGCCCGTAACGCCGGTCGCGATCAGTTCGTTCGGCGATCAGTTGGGGTACGACTCAGGTTTAGCCGACACAACGCCGCTTGATCGCGTTGGATTCTTTGACGCCAATCAATTGCGAGTCTTTCAGCAAAATGGTGTAGTTACGATTGCTGATTTGCTGGGGCTTAACCAGTCCCAAGTCGCATCACTCGGCTTGCACATCGACCAAATCGATCGTTGGCAATCGCAGTTGTGGCTTTTGATCAACGTATCGGGAATGCGATTGAGTGATGCACGAGCGTTAGTTGCATGTGGAATCACCGAGCCTGAACAATTGGATACCTCGCATCCACATCAGCTTTCCGAACGTATCAATCGCTTTTTCAATACGAGTGAAGGGCGTCGATTTGCGGGTGACCAATACGGCGGAAACGAAAACGCCATTTCCTTAGATCGAATCAATGGCTGGTATCGTTCGCTTGATGCGACGCGAAGTCGCTGGCAAAATCGAACGCGAACTCGCGCCGGTGGCAGCTCTCGTAGCGGGCGGTCCTCAAGCTTTCAGCCGAGAGCTTATTCGAACGATTCGCAAGCCACCGCCAGAACTCACCGCCAGTCTGAATCAAGATCACCTGAATTGCGAACATCTGAATTACGAACATCGAATCGGCGCGAAGGATCTCGCGAGCCGCGTGGCCCTCGAATGCAGGCACCTCGTGCATTCCAACCAAGGCCCCGAACTGAACGGCCTGTACGTGAGCAAAACCGAGAACCAAGAGTCGCCCAACCACGAAATTTTCGACAAGAACGACAAGAACGAGACGACCGCCCAGAGCGAACCAAACGTTCGGTTGCTCCAGCGATAGCTCCCATTAATTCTTTGACGAGCAACAATGACAGTGCGAAGACAATTAAGTCAGCAAAAATCTCGCCTGCCAAATCGGTGAAAAAGCTAAAATTTTATCTCGATTTGAATGACCACATCGAAGCCGCACCTTCGATTGGGCCAAAGACCGCCGAACGTTTTGAAAAGATTGATGTGCATACCGTAGCTGATTTTCTAAGACAAACGGCCGAATCGATGGCAACGAAAATCAATTACAAACGCATGTCTGCTGACGTCATTCGTGTGTGGCAACAACAAGCTCGACTCGTGTGCCGCATTCCTAACCTTCGCGGCCACGATGCCCAGCTGTTGGCCGCCTGTGATGTGACTGAACCGGAAGAGCTTTCGACAATGCAGCCTAGAACGTTGTTTGAAATCATCGGTCCGTTTTCTGAAACCAAAGAAGGATTGAAGATCATTCGCAACGGTAAGAAACCGGATTTGGAAGAAATCACGGACTGGATTAGCTGGGCTCAGCACACACGTTCGTTGCAAGCTGCGTAGAACTGTTCGTAGAAACCGGGTGCATAGAAAACGGATGCCGGCTACTTATCTCAAGCCGAATCCGCCGATCTAATTCGGCGCGAACCAGTGGTTCGGCAAAACTGAAATGGAATAGTGGTCCTTGGGGCGATGCTCATTCGCAGTAGCATGCTTACGCTTCGCGTAAACATGGCACCCGTCAATTCAGGTTTGACGCACCATTATTTCGGTGGCTGGTATCCGATGGGTGAGACTTGATCGAGTTCAAATTCTTTGCGCGAAAGCGCGACATAGTTGAGCCCGATTGCGACTTGCTCTCCTTCCAACACTCGATTGCCTTCTTCGTCCAGCCGTGCGTTCATGATGGCTTTTTTGCCGGTATGGCAAATCGTTTTGATTTCGCCCAAGACATCGGCCCACGCGAGCAGGTATTTGCTTCCTTCAAATGGCTCGCCAAGAAAATCAGTTCGTAGTCCGTAGCACAACACGGGCACGCCCAGGCGATCACAAACCAAAGTCAGTTGCAAAACCTGTTTTGAACTCAGGAACTGTGATTCGTCAACGAACACACAAGACAACGGTTGCTCGGCTTGCTCTTTCTTAATGTGCACGTACAAATCGAAATCTTCTTCGAACGCATAGACATCGCGTTCGAGACCAATTCGGGAAGAAATTTTTCCGACTCCGGCTCGGTCGTCAATTTTCGGCGTAAACATCAACACCCGCATTCCGCGCTCTTCATAGTTGTGAGCGGCCTGGAGTAGTGTCGTGCTTTTGCCCGCATTCATTGCGGAGTAGTAGAAGTAGAGCTTTGCCATCGGAGCTGATCAAAACAGGAGACTTGATTGACGGATAGATGATTTTATCGTCAATCTGATTTTTCGACAGCGGGCAATAGCAAGGCCAACGCATTTTTCGTGGACTAGATTAACCACAGGACAGGAGGTTCACAGAGTTCATGAATCCGTTTTCTCTGTGCTACTCTGTGTCCTCTGTGTAGGTTTTCTGATGCCCTCGACGATGGATGTGTGGCTGCAAGCTAGAAACAGCGAACTTAATCAAGTTATTCGGCAGTAGCGACTGGCAGCCCAGCACGATTGGTCGTTGGCTGATCGTCGTAGTCGTCATCCAGATCGTCACGCCGCGTTGAGATGCGGAATTTCAGCAGGCCAGAGATCAACGCTAAAAAGGCAACAAGAAGTGCGATCGATCCGGCTACGATACTCCCTTTCATCGACGCTTCACCAAGCAACGGGTTGGTTGCTTTAACGCCGTAAAACAGCAGAGGTGAATGAGCAAAATCAAGGTGCTTGTATTTCATGGCCAGTTGGGAATGCAAATTTGAATTGACTTTTCTTCCCGGCAAAAAACTGGCGTCGACTTTGCCTTGGGTGGCGATCGCTCGAAACGCCGCTTCGTCAGGAACATCATCAAAACAGATCAACGCTGCCTGGTAACCAAATTTGATTTTTTGTTTGTTGGGAAAGAAAGGGACGCAGATGTGATCCCATTTGCCGTCGTCATCGAAATCGAGACTGGCGATTCGCTTTCCGATTCGATATTCGCCTAGCAAAACGCGCGCCGTTTCGACTGGCGGGTTTTCAATGAATGAATCACAAGGCGTCATTTCTTGGACCGCTTCAACTTCTTCAACTTTCAATGTCGCCTGGTAACTCAAATAGCCCACGAACGCGCACAGAGTGGCGAAACAAAGGCTAAGCATGATGGTTGCGCGGCGGAACATTGAAAAAACTACAGAAAAGTTTGCGTTGTCGAATTTCGCAAGATCGATTGCGACTACCCGAAACTATAGGTTGCCGTAAACAAGCGCCTAATAAAAGTCGACTAAACTGCGTTTTGAGAGCGGTCAATCTAGTTCCGTTTGTACCGGTAAATCGGATTCTTTATAGCCATTGGGGGAGAAAATTTCATGGCGTGAGATACGTGACTATTTTGGCCCGATAAAAACAGGCAAACCAAGTGAATTTGCAGTTGATTCTTCGTAGTGATTCTCCGGGCAAAGTCAGCCTGTTGCTACATGCGACTCACCGAATTAGGTAACCGACAGCGCAACTTGTTGAATCTGAATATCGGCCTGAGATTCTTGACGTTTGTAACAATCGTTTACCAGATTATTCGACTCACGCATTTACGAGGTGCCTTAAAAACGTAGACAGAGGGCTGCGGCATTCCTGACGCTGCCTTTGACATCTTTTTTCAACTTTCGAATTTCTTTTGCATATGGTTTGGCAAGCTTGCCCAAGTCGCTGATGGCGAACAATGTTCGCAAGCGAACTTCCCAACTGCGGTCTGACAATTGCTCCACAAGTGCAGGTAAGAATTTTTTTGAGTGCCGACGAAGAGCTTTGCTTTTTGAAAGAACCTCCGCCGCGTGGATACGAATCTCTGCATGTCGTGATTCCAATCCGCGAAGCGCTTCTTCTATATCTCTGGGCTCAATCGAGCGGGAACCCGCCCACAAATCCTTGATCGCTGGTTTGCATTTATTATCAAAGTACCTCTCGATTGGCCGATAATCCAACGGCAAGTAAGAGACGCAATCGTTTACTCGATAATAATAGAGCCCCGCGATTCCCGACTTGACGATCTCACGTGTTTTCGAATTTTCAGACAGTTCAAAAAGGAAATCGAAATCTCCAAGGATGGCTAGCGACACTGCGGATCTGTAATGCGAGTCCTTGCCGGTTGCGGCACTTTTACGCAGGGCTTCAATGACAGCTGGAACTGCGATTTGAAGCTGCCCAAGCATTCCCGCCGCATCGGATCTTTGCGATGGAAGGTTCATGGCATACAGCAACATTGGCAAAGCAGTTTTGCCCATCTGCAATATTTCGTCTTCGTGTGCACGGAGTTCAGCAAGATAGGGCCGCCAACCTGGCTTTGCCGGGCCAACGTCCGTCAGCGGCGGGTCATTCTCTGAATCATTCTCACTTGGAAACAGTTTCTTATACTTTGCTTTACTCATGCATCGCCGAAGCAACTCGTCCGCGTCTTCGCTTTCTTCATCCAAAACAACGACGACGAAATCTTTCGAAGCTTGTTTCTTGTTCTTCAATTTTGAAGTCAACGATTTTGAAACCTTGACCATTGCCTCCATAAAGCGGGCGTGCGTTTTATGCCAATGGTCAACATCGGCGCGACAAGCTTCTTCCTGCATAGCCGCTTGCAGCTCATCCAATTCATCGTCCTCAAATGGGACATCATCCCAATACCAATCCGGTGGCCCCCAAGTCGAATAGCCCTCATCGATCGCTTCATGAGAATTAACGCCCAACAACGGGACAGCAATCTGCCCTTCTTCTTCAGCATAAAATCCATGAAACGATGCTGCGTAAAAACTCTCATCAGGATGATCATCCAGGACTTCGCCAATCGCTTCGAGAGCAAGTTTCGTAAGCAAATCTTCGTAGGCTTTCCACTTAAATCGAGCCATAACACTTTCTTCCAAACGTCAATTGAATTCGTTGAGATCGTTTTTTGTTCGAAACCAATTTTTCAGAGTAAGACCATTTGCGGACACATGCAATACTTAGCGCAGCTCATGCCCATACCATCGAGGTACATGTAGTCTTCAGTTGTTGCTGCGATCTTGAAGAGCAATTCGGACGCTACGAACTAATGCAGTAACGCCATAGGGGTCGGGTCGGGGGGCGCCGGCTAGAAAAACCAGAAACGCAACCGAGCTATGGACTGAAGGCTGTGAGAATAACGTCTGCCTTGCCCCAATGTGATCAATAAATGTTGATCCTAATTTGACGATTGCTTGTTCTCGAACATTTCCTGGATCTTCTTTTGAAGCTCGACTGATTTTGACTTCAGCTCTTGTTCTGTCAGGATTTTTCGAAGCGTTGTGAACATTTGGTCGATGAATTTTAACTCGCGGGAATCGCCAGTTTGCTCTTTCAGTCGAACCAAGTCGTCGCTCAATCTCGTACGAATATCGAGCGGTGATTCCATGTCCTCGTATTTAGAAAACTTGTCACGTGCAACATCGAGATCCTCCTCTGCGATCGACGCTTCGATTTCCGCTTCCGCGACTTGACGCTGAATCACGAGGCTGAGAATTTCATTTTGCAATCCCTGAATGATGCCCTCGGCATACAATCTGGTTTCGTCATTTGGCAGAGTCGTTTTGACGGAATCGTATAGGCCTGGCATTACTGGTAGTTTCTTCAACGCTCGTGAACCTCGTTTTACATAGATCAAACGAAGGCCATCAGGACTAGGCTGAATATCAATTGAACCACGCCAGTCAGTTTTGCCCAGAAACTCAGATTTCTCTGTGATATCTGAACCTGGACGACGGGACCAAATTTCGAAACCTTCCAGCGGTGTTCGCGTTTTGTCTGAAGAAACCAAAAACAATCGCGTCGATCTCTCTGGTGGACGAATTACCAACGCAAGTTTCTGGGCACGTTTACTTTTCCGCTGCGACAAAGGGGCACGATGATACGACTGGATCGAGCATCGCAAAACGGCTTCATCCTGACTGTCGACCGTCAGATACGTAAACTCAATTGGCTCAAGTTTCACCAAATTTCCCGAGCGGTCGTTGCGGCGAATCACCGGCAAGAATCGATCATCGGATTTAATGAAAACGGGTGAGTTTTGGATTCCAACAGAACGCCACTCGCGAATCCTGCCGAATTCATCCTCTTCATTAACATCGGCTGAGTTGGTTGAACTGGTGTCTTCAGCTTCAGGCGCAGCTGTTAAAGGTTCTGCGACTTCTTTTTCGCGAAGAATCATTTCGGTATGAATGCAGCTTCTAATCGCCCGAACCTGCATGACGACTTCGTCTCGTTTTTTCTGCTTGCCATCAGGCATATCAACCACTAACTCTTGCACACGGTCGATCCTGGCAAGCGGCATAAACGCGAGCTGAATCGCATCAATTACGTTTTGGCCAAGCTGATGTTTTTGTGCGATTTTGCGTTCGACAATCGGGCCCCATTGCTGGGTTTGAACATCGAATTCGCGAACCCGAACCTGAGTCGATCCTGTTTTGCTGTTCAAGCAAACGATCATCAGTTTGTCGTATTTTTCCAAAGCGGGATGATCGACCACATCAGCGCATTTTTCGCTCGAATCCAGATGGTTCAAGAAACGAAATCGCCATTTTGGAGGCGCTTGGCCGGTTGTGATATCCCAACCGCTCGGATCAAGCAGTTCCGATCGGGTTGTCACGTCAGCGGCGACTTCTTTGTAAATGGAATTAAGACCAGGCGAACCGTCCAGACAAAACCAAACAGCAACCAGGTAAGGCCGATACTCCCAGGCGCGGGCTTCACTTCCGACAAAATCGTCATCAACAAAGTCCGGGACAAATGGCTCCTCTGGAATCTTTGGAGCTTCTTCGGCCTCGTCGGATTTACCATCCTTTTTGTCGGCGTCTTTCATCGGAGCTTTTTTATCGGCCTGAAACGCATTTGCGCTAGCGACCGAAAACAGATCCGCGAAACCAAAAACGAAGATACAAAGACCTGCGGTACTGATTACCCGAAGACGTTTGCAATGAATCAACTGCTTGAAAAACATCATTTCTTTTGCTGCTCTTCTTCCTCGGTCAAATCGATATTCCAGCGATCGACGTTTTGATAAAGGTGAATCAGATCACGACCCACACCGCGAACGGTGCTTCGATAGGCGTAATGTTCTTTGACTTGCCAAAGCGGAATGATTGAAAGATCGACTGCGATCTGACGATGCAAACGTCGCAGCGCCGCACAGGCTTTTTGCCAATTCTGGGCGTAACTGACGATTCGCAGCGTCTGTTCGATCGGTGCACTAACGTCTTTGGCGAAACCATGCGGTCCAATCATTTTTGTGACGTCAACCAACGGCTCTTCGATGACGACTTCCACGTAAAGGAAATCCCATTCATCATCAGGCGGCATCGTGTCGTTAGGTTTGAGTTCTAACGTTGTCGAGGGAATCCCGACTTCGGTCCACATTCGCGCGATTGCTCCAGCAGCGTTGGCCGCTGAACTGCTTCTCGGATGAGCGATAACCAATTTTGGTGTTGGAATTGCTTCGGGGCGGACTGGGGGATTGGGTCGTAAAGCCAGTTCGATCAACACCATCCCAAGTTGTGAATTGAATGGCAGTGGTCGAACACGCAAGTCATAGCCGTAGGCGATTTGGTCGTTGTCTTCGGTGCCGATCGGAAACGGACCGCTGACGACTTCGCAGCCTTCGACGTCTTTGCCGCCGCAAATGATATCTCTGATCAACAAATCCCGGTCGATGGCGTGCGAAAGTCCACTGCGAAAGTAGGGATCCTTTTCCATTTCGCCGCGAATTTTTGGCACAAGCATATGCACGGTCGGCAGAATGTATGGACGCACATTGACGCCCTTTGTTCTCTTTAGCCTTTGGATGTCCGAAAGTGGAATTCGGTCGACCACGTCAATATTACCGGCGATCAACTGATCAACTGCATCAGATGTTGAACGAAAAACCTGCTCTACGACCACTGGATGCTGTCGATCGGGTTTCGGTTGGTAACGAGGATTCAACTCAAAAGTAGAATAGTCGTTTTCCAAAGTGGTCATTATGTAGGAGCCGTTTTGATCGGGCTGCTGGTCTTCATTGGGCTGCGTGTAAGGCATCTTCAAGAGTGCTTCGGGACGAACGAATGGCGTCCGCAAAGTAAACGACACATGACTTTCGTCTTCGATCGACACCCGATCAACGATCTTTGCCCAGGAAACGTTGTAACTGCTTGAACTTTCGTCAGCGAGATCCAGCAACAACGATGAAATGTCAAACGCCGTCGTTTCAGGAACCGCAAATGCATTAACGTCTTTTTTGATTTCGAAAGTGTATTTCAGACCGATTTCATCGGCGCGATAAAGCAACCCGTTGGGAAACTCATACTTGCCACCCTCGTCGGTCAGCCCCGTATTTTCGAGCACTGTTCGCTGGGTCAAGCGGCCGACGCGACGCGAACCCCAGTGTTCAAAACGATTGGGATCGCCATCAGATGCAGATTGGGAAACGCCAACAACGACTAATGGAAACTGATTCAACAGATCTTGCTGAAGCTTTGCAACCTCAGGACGGTTGGGCATCATTTGATCGGCTTGTTTGGCTGCCAAGTGTGCCAGTCGACCTTTGCCTTGCGAAGCAAACTGTTTAGCCTCCGCCATCAAATCGTCACTGCGCTGTCTGAAAGCGCGACGCCATTCTTTTTTTAACGGCTCGGCTTCTTCGTTGTATCTTTCGATCACCGATTCAAGGGCGAATCGGACGCCTTTATAATCTTCCGATTCAAATTGTTTTTTGATCATGCCGTTGTAGCAAGCCATGACAATTGCCGAGAGTGGCTGATTGAAATCCGGAGGTCTGAATCCGGGGTCTTTTTCATAGATGTCTTCGAAAATCGAAAGGGACAATTCAAAATCACCTTCGATAAAGTTCTCTCTGGCGTCTTGAAACATACACTTTTTCAAAGCACTAACGAGCTGTGGATCACCTTTCCCGCCATGGTCATAAATCCAAAGCAAGTTACGGAATGATTTCGCGTACTGTTTTTCCTCAAGCCATTTATCTGACTCATCGAGCAAGAACTCTTTAAACGTTTTGATCTTTTCGATGCTTGAATAAGGCACCTCAAGTTTGTCCTCGTCATCGGAAAAATATTCAAATACCAGCGTGCCCTGAGTGGGGATCGTGGTCGGCACCTCTTTGATTGGCTTGACCTTCATGATCGCGTCATCGCCATCGTCGTTCAAATAAATGACGTCAAAGGGTTCCCCGTCCACGAACGGTCCAACCAGGTCAGATTCTTTTTCCAACCACTGTGCATTGGCACTTGGGCAGAAAACTGCAATCACGCAAATCGCCAATGCGATTTGGAAAAAGCCGGTTCGAAACGGGTTCGTTTTGAAAAACGAATTTGATAAATGTGAGTTCAACATGCTCAATTCGCCTTATTGGTTGCCAATTCGATTTAGATCAACGACATGAACAGTACCGTCCATTCCGCTGAGATACATTTTGCCGTCCGCACGAACTGGCCGATGGATGATCGGTTGTCCGACTGAAAACTCGGTAACGGATTTTCCCGTTGACGGATCGAGCAAGCTGATTTTGCCGCTGCGTGAACAAAGCATTAGCTGGGCTCCGACAATTTCTGGCGGACACGCAAATTTGTCATTCTCTAGTTTTAGTTTCCACTTACCTGAGAGATCTGTCCCAAAGCAGTACAGCGTGTCGTCATCGAGGTGAACCAGAATCCCGGCTTGTGTGAGCCATGGGCCAGCCACGATGCCGCCGTTGAGCGGGACGTCTTGTTCTTTGGTGATTGGATCCGACGAGCTGAAGGCTGCGAGTTTTTCGTCTCCCTCAGATTCAATGACTCCAAAAATACTTTGGCCATCACTCACCAAGCGTGATTTGAATGATGAATCTGACTCAAGTTTGGAAATCATTTTTAGGGAACGCGGATTTTTTGCGTCAAGCAAATACATCACGCTTTTGACGCCGTCGTCAGTCGCACCTGAACAGATCGCAAAGGTGTCTTTGGAAAGCACGGTTGGTTCGTACCAAGGTGTTTCCGTTCCCGGTTTGGCTTCCAGCAAAAACGATTCGCCTGTTCGCCGGCCGGTTTTGGGATCGACCAATGAGACCTGTCCGCTTTTGGAGGCGATGATCAAGTTTTCACCAAACGCGACGGGCACACAAGCGGCTTTGTCTGCCGGAGGTGCTAACGTTATCAATTTCTTCTGCAGCGTTGAACCTTTGGCGAACAGCATGTCTTTGGAATTGGACAAGCCAAAGCACGCAAAAGTGTCATCGCCTACTGGAATGGTCTGGTCGAACGTCAAGTCTTCGCGAATGGTGCTCGCTCGAACGGCCGAATCGGAATAGCCATTTGCGATTGCCTCGCCGTCGATCGGGAACAAGTCGCCTTGGTTGGAAACGGCGACTAATTTGTTACCGAACAGCATTGGAGAACCGGCAACTTCGCCACCAATATCCGTTCGCCAAACTGGTTTAAGGTCCAAAGCGTTGACCAACGAAACGGAGATCATTCCGGATCTGTCACGTCGACGAATGTGAATCAAATAGTCATCCAGTTTTTGACATGGGCTGATGAACTCATCGTTTGGTTCAAGCGCCACTTCTCGGGAAAATTTTCCCTGGTTACGCTTAATCTTGTATCGCGTGACGCCTTTGCCGGCGACCCACATGTTGCTGCCTTCGGCTTTAACATACGATTTGACACCGCCTTCTGCCGTGAACCGTTCTTGAGCAAACTCAGTAACCGGATTCGATTCCTCGGTTGGATTGAGTTGGAGAATTCGTATCTCACCGTCTTCGGACGTTAGCAACATCCAGCGATTGAATCGTTGAATTGGCGACGAAACCGGACTCTCGGTTATGTGTGTCATGATCTGAACAAGCTTCAACTCACGACCATTTTTCTGTGGTTTCAAAACATGCAGATTGCAAAATCCGCTTCCGTTAACGGCCACGAGAATGTAACCGGACCAAGCAACCGGCGCTGACACAATACTGCCTTGAGCGTGACCGATGTAATGGACTTCTTTGCAGGAAAAGTCCTGACTCGAAATCACGTAAAGATTTGAGTAACTTCCGATTTGGTAAATGTACGGATCTTTCGTGCCGATCAAAGCACCCAAATTCGTCTTTTGAGGAAGCTGGATTGCTTGCTCAACCTGGCCGTTAGCGGAGTTTAGCTGGATGACTTTTCCTGATTGCGTTGTGACCACAATCATTTTGTCGCCCAGTGACGGTTTCACAAATGACTCGCCAATTTCAGCTCGCCAAGAAACTTTTCCAGTCAAACGCTCAACGGCGGATATTTCAAAGTTGTGTTCATCAGCGACCAAAATCAAATCGTCGTTTAGCTCTTGCGGCAAGATGTCGGTTTCATAACCAACAAATTGACGCCAGACGATTGTTCCATTACCGGCGTTGATGCCGTACACCGAACCGTCCGCCAGAAAGTTGACCACTTCACCTTCTAATACATCAACTGGCTCACCAGATTTTGCAGCAAGCACAACCGAGCTTGTCACGATCGATGGACGTGCTTCGGCGGAAGTGGGGATTGAGAGATCAATCGTTTTCACCAGCTCAGTTTCCTTGGCACTAATCGTTAGCATCAATTCACGAAGTGCTTTTCGGCTGGCCAGGTCACCATAGTTTCGCGTCAGTTTTTGATAGAGAGCAAACGCCTGATCGGTCTCGCCTTTTTCGCGAAGATCGGTGATTGCTGTCAGCGCCGCGCCGTATTCGTTTTCTTTAGTGATTTGGCCTTCGATCGTTCGAACATGGTTGTCGATTCGACCAAGGTTCTCAGCTGTCAATGGCTGCTTTCGGCCGGACGTCGTAATGTAGACGGGGTTATCGATCGTCTTTTTGTAATCTTTGATCTTCGTGAGTTCTTTTTTCATTCCCTCAAGCTCGGTGACCTTGGTGCCATTTCTGGCAATTACTTCGAGTGCTCTAGGGAGCATCACGCCGAGGTCATCTCGCATCAACTCGATCTTGCCGCCGTCTTCCTGTTCAGCGAGTTCAGACAGCAATGTCTCGGCTTGTGAGATCGTCTCTGGAAAGTTCTTCAAGTCATAAGTCGCACGGATGATCGAGTGAACTCGTCGTGCCCGCGCGGTTGCCGAATCTTTGTGCTCAGGATAGGCGTCAAGAAACTCTTCAAACTTTTTCGTCGCATCTGTGTAAGTCGCTTTGTTGTAACTATCCATCGCCGCCTGAAACATGTCTTCAGGTTTCTGGCCCATGGTAGCGATCCAGGTGATCGCCGTTCCAATCAAGATGGAACCGAGGATTCCAAAACCGATGTAAAGCCACTTTGTGCTCCACTGGTCTTTTTGGTTTTTCTTGCCAAGGAAAGAAACTTCCTGTTTGTCGGCTTCTCCGTAACCACCACCATCAAGTCCGGTATCCAAGCCGTTTCCAAAACCTTGTTGGCCAAGGTCTTGTCCAAATCCACCCAGGCCTTGGTCGGGCATTTGCCCAAAATTCTGATCGGGAACCATGGGGGCTGCTATTGCCGCGCCTTGGCTAAGTGGATCCGAAACGACAATATCAGGCTCGACCTCTTGGGCGAGCGCACCATGGTCCATCACGGTCGCATTTACATCGATCTCTTGGGCAACTTCCGGAGCTGCTCCTTTGATCGACATGAGATCGGCCGAGTCGTGTTGCTCAACGGCAGCAGCAACGACTTCAATCTCGTCAGCAGTGCTGGATTTTAGAAGTCGCTTGGCTTGGTGTTCGGTTAACTGATCTTTCTTAACCAGGTAACTCAAAACCGCTTTTGTTTTGACAACCTTTTTCGGGTTTTCGACCTCAGCGCGAATTTTGGCCAAGATTCTCGGGTCAACAACGCCCATTGCGTCAAGTTTTTCTATTAACTGTCCGGGTGACATTCTTATTCCTTCAATCCCTCGATTAGTTGGTCAACGGCCGAGGTCCGTTTTGATTTTGTTCTTCGATTTCGATTCTGATTTAGAAATCTGTTCTTAACGACAAGTAAATCTCGCCGTCAGAACTCCTCTTCTGTGGTTTGAATTTCAATTTGTTCCATCCCACTCACGACGCCTGTATCCCAAGCCGTGATGACTTTCTCGTGATACGAATCCACATGTGCCTTGATAATCAAACGCGTGGCGGTTGATGTTTCTTTGGCTTCAAAAACACGGGCTCGCATCTCGTTATTGCTTGGACACTCAACTTCTTCTGAGTCGCGTGTGGTGACATAAAAAGTATTGTTTTGGTCGATGTTGATTTGGATATAGTCATCCAAAATCTCTTCATCTTCGACGACATTGTTACTGGGAGCGTCTGATTTTACGTGTGGCTGTTCCAATGATTTTTGAAGTGTAAACGAAGCGGTCACCATGAAGAAAATCAGCAACAGAAACGTCACGTCCACCATCGGTGTCATGTCGAGTTCGTCTTCAGGAATCGGCTCTTTATCAAACCGAACGTCCTCGACTTCTTCCTCTTCTTCTTCGTCGTCGATCCCCTTCCAGCCCATGTTCTTGTAGGTCACATCGGCTTCTGGAACCGGGCGATCAGGAACGGGCTCCTCGTTGGATTTGGCAAACTCCGCTGCCTTCTGAGCCATCTCGTCTTCGAGGTGCGCAAACTGACCCGTTGGCTCATTGAGTCCAAAATTGTCAGGCTTTTTTCCCTGAGGATCATTTGGATCTGGCTCGTTTGAGTCGTTTTTGTTTTTGCTCATCGGATACTCTTTCTTCATCCTCGATTGTTTGGTGAACGGTCGAGGTTCGTATTGTTGTTCAATTTTGATTTCAAACGAAATTCAGAATTGAAATAATCAGCTCGGCAAATCTTTGTCAGCTTTCCTCTTCTGTCGTCTGAATTTCAATCTGTTCCATTCCAATGACAACTCCTGCGTCCCACGCGGTGACAACTTTCTCGTGAAGCGAATCTACATGGGCTTTGATAATCAAACGTGTCGCGGAGGTGGATTCTTTGGCTTCGTAAACACGAGCCCGCATTTCATTGCTACTGGGACACTCGACTTCTTCGGAATCACGCGTTGTGACATAGAACGTGTTGTCCTGGTCGATATTCACTTGAACGTAGTCATCCGTGTTTACTATTGAGTCGTTGGGTAAATCAGCAGTTGTTGGCTGCTCCAGCGATCTTGTAAGGGTAAACGAAGCGGTCACCATGAAGAAAATCAGCAACAAAAACGTCACGTCAACCATCGGTGTCATATCGAGTTCGCCGTTGCCAGTTGAGCGTTTCGACGTTTGGGCTTTTGAATCTGAAGCTTTGCCGTGAGAGGTCATCCCGCCCAGCGACAAGCGAGTTGCTTTTGAGTCGTTTTTGATTTTGCTCATCGGTCCCCTCGCTTTTAAAGTTGCTCGATTAGTTTCGTGTGATGGAAGCTGAGTTTTGTTTGTTTCAGTTTGTTGCTGACGCTGTTTGCTTTGATTGAGTCGTTCTTTGAATCGTTCTTCTATCAATTCAGAAATTGAAATAGACCGAGGCTACTGGACTTCTTCAATTCCCACGTAAATTTTACGGGACTTACCCAGCTCTGACCTGCCGACGCCACGTTTTACCATCTCGACCATCCTCGTTCTCACCTTCCCTTCGGCCTTTATGAGGATCGAAGTTTTTGTGGGGTGAGCGGACAGTTCGTTTTCGACGTATTCGCCAATGTTATCCATCACATCGTCTTCTTCGCCTTCGGGGACTTGAGTCTCCTCTCCCATCGAGCGGCCTTTGAAAATAACTGGTTTTTCGCCCGACTCATCGAGAACCAAAATCAAAGTCACGCAGGCTTTGTCCTGAATGGAATCACCGTAACTGGCCTTGGGAAGGTCGACGGCTGCCTGTGGGTCCATTTTTGAAACGACAACAAAAAATGCCAACAACAGAAACGTCACATCGATCATGGGAGTAATATCCAACTCACCATCATCGGGATTACGTTTTCGTTTTGGTAGTTCTAAGGCTGCTTCTTCGCTCATTGCAATCAGTCCGTGAAACTCTGGTCGTGATACGGGAAATCAATACGCGTAATTACTTGTTTGGATAGCGGATGTTTGATTCTTTGAAGACTTCAAGGAACTGATTCAAACCGTATGAAACAAGGTCTTCCATTTTCTTGATCGCAACGTTGATGTACGCTGTGCTCAAAACCAAAGGAATCGCAATCGCCAGTCCAAGCGCCGTTGTGATCAACGCGAACTGAATGTCCATCGCCAATTTGGAAACAACCACCGTCGCATTGGGATCGGCCAGTTTCGCAAACGCGGCCATCATACCGAGAACGGTTCCCAGCAGACCGATCATCGGGGCGGTTTTGATAACCGTGTAGACCCAACTCAATCGATATTCCAAATCCTGCAGCACGTCGCGCTGGAATCGGTCGGCGACCAGCTGTTTGACTTTTCCGAACCCGATCTTTCGATTCTCAACAGCTAACTGGGCTAACTGGCAGGTCGCTCGTCGGTCACCGTCACACAATTCAACGGCAGCATCGTAGTCGCCCCGGTTAAGCGGCTCTTCGATGGCTTCGAGGAACAAAGTCTGTTGCTCTTCGTTTGAAAACTGTTTCTGTCGAACGCGTGATGCCACCATGATCACACAAAAAGCACCCCAAAGGGCAATCAGGAACATGACAAAGTAAATGACATATCCCAATATCGTAAAAATTTGATCCATAGTCCGTCTATCTCAATGTGTTGATTTCTTGTTGTGAACTTACTGATGGGTGATCGAAAATCTGATGCCCATCCGTTGCCAATAAACTAATGGGGGAACTCGACGCCACGTTTCGATCCCCCAATCGAAAACGCTTTGCAGCATTGATCCAAATCAATCTCGCTACTTCAAATGTTCACCGATGACTCGATGTATTTGCTTCCCCATGAGCAGCATTATGATCAACCGTCAAAGAATAAAAAGCCTCTTAAAAAAAGACTCCCTCAGGTTGGTTGGTGGGCGAATCCAAATTGAATTCGAAGTCGATGCTGCCTCTTGTATCTTAATCTCACCTTTGTTTTACCGCGACTAACGGTACTTAATGTCCGTCACTGTAAAAACAAAGCCACTTCCTCCGGGCTCAACTTTGAAGTAAGTATTTCTCACTTCGCTCAATTGCTTCCCGGTACCTTCTAAAGCGGCAGCTTCGGCAATCCGAATAATCTGCCGAGTTGACTCAGGATAAAACTGAGCCTGAATTGTATTTTCAACGGTGACCGAGTTACGCTTACAAAGCTCTTGGTCCCATTTTTTCATTCGTTGTTTTTGATGCATGAACCGTAACGTTTTGTTTTCGCGTTCGCGGCTCGTTTTAAGCACTGAAGCACTTCCGCCAACATCGCGAACTCGCCAGATATCATTTTTGACTTGGTGAATTACGCCGATGTCGATATTGAAGAAGCTAAGCTGTTTTGCATAAGCGCCGATGTCGGATGCTTCGTAGCTGATCACCCATCGTTTGTATTCCGGGATGCCATCACCGCCGGAGCCAGGGCCGCCATCGCGCGAGCCAAACCCGGCCCCCTTTCCCATTTGAGCAGCATCGCCACTTCGTTTTTCCAAAGCACCACGAACCGAAGAAACGGAATCCGTTACGGCTTCGAGAGCGTTGGCCAACTGCGGGACTTCGACTTCGGGAAACTCTTCGACTCCCGGTTCAAGCACGTCGTCGGCGACACCTTCCGGTTTACTGTCACCGGCTTCGTTGGCGACTGCGATTGGGCCTGCGGCTCGACGTGAAAAGTCAAAAATTGACGTTAGCCAGATCAGAAACAAAACCGCAAACAAAAACCCAAACAACATAATCGCGGCGACCAAAGCGGCGTTCAGCCGATCGTAACTCGACGCCGATGTTTCGACAGTCAATTGCGGTTTGGGTCGTTTTGAAAAATCAGTACTCAATTTCGACGTCTCGTTTGTATTGCTTGATTGTTATTGTTTTCAAATTCTTCTGTTTGATGTGTTAGTCCAATCCACTGCATTTCAAAGCGAATGCGGAACAACTCTTCACACATCCATATTAGTTAAAGTCGATCCCCGTGACTTCGATTCGGAACTCGTCTTTGCCGGCGGAAATGATTTTAAAGTGCGTTTTTACGATATCTCCGGTTGTTTTGCCCATCGGCAAGTGGGCTTTTTCGCTGGCTTGCAAACGCGTGAACAACTGATCACTAATCATATGCACAAATATGTATCCTGATACACCCTCTCCCGACTCAGTGATCGCGGCGTGAGCGAAACTTCGATCCCATTTTGCCATTCGTTTATTCGGTGAGGCAAAAAACCTGGTACTGGCTTCGGAAACGCGGTCAGATTCTTTTACAAGATTTGACTTACCAACATCCGAGATTCGATAAATGAAATCTTTGGACTTATGAACTAGCATCAGTTGGACTTTGAAATGCCGAAGCTGTGCCGAGTAAGTTTCTTTGTCACTTAATTGATAAGTAATATTCCATCGATTATGCGGTGGTGTACCAGCTGGATTAGGCATAATCCCGTCCCCAACTCCTCGCCCGTCTCCTTTGCCAACCACATCCCCCGAACCGTCTTTTGAAAAAGCTACTGTCGCTTTAACGGAAGTCACAACATCGGTGACTTGCTCAAAAACGCTTGTGTCGATTACCGGCTGAACTTCTGGGAACTCGGCGCCGGCATCCAAAGTATCGTTGGAATCCAATTCCGTAATCATCAAATGCTTGCCAGGCTGAGGCGGGAAAATCACCGGAAGGCTTGGCGGCTGCCAAAGACAGGCGAGCAGAATCAAAAACAAAGCACCGAAAATCGCAATGGAAGCTAACAACAATCCACTCAATTTATCGTAGCCAGAGACGCGGAGTTTCTGGTGCGAATATCCAAATTCGCGTGCGCTTTGGTAGGCAGTGTTACTCACTTGTGTTTTTCTCCAAAAGCTCGGCGCCCGGGCGGATCTTTAAAAACCACTCCGTCCAATCCCGTTTCAACTTATTGAACTCAAGCCGCATTGACTGGTTGAGCTCTGGCTCTTTTTTCAGCACGCCAGGGTCACGCACGGAATTCTTTCGCGTCGTTTCACTGATCTTCATCGAGTCGATTTTGCGGCTGATCAATCTCAGGCCATCGTGCGCTTCAAGGCAGATTCGAAGATCAGGATCGCCCATCGCATACAGCAGTGCGGGCACGTTATCCATGTCTTGCTCTCCGGCGAGAAAGCGAACAGCGATCAAGCGTCGAAAATAGGATTTCGCACCGATCATACTGCGGAGAAACGCTTTGATTTCGCCCCGTGATTTATCATCTTTTTTGCGAAACTGAACGACTTGTTTCTTGAGGGAATCAGAAAGCTCCTGAAGCTCTTCCTGAGTTGGTTTTCCCTTCATCATTTCCAGCAAATCATCCAACGAGCGTTCGGTTTCGCGGGAACGAATTTCGCCTCTGGACCCTTGGCTCAAAACGGTGTCCTCTTTGAACCCCAATCCGCCTTTGAGCGTGGTATCGGTCGTTCCTGCCCGTAACAACTGACTGCTCCTAACCATGAACAGAATCGCCATCGCATCAGAAGTAACTTGATCTTCGGGCTTGGTATTCGGGAACGAACCATTTTCCAGCTGTATTTCTTTGAAGTAATCAATCGTTTGGTCGTACCAATCGTCCAGGCCGCGAACATCGCCTTCAGCCTGCTCTCGGAAATAGCCGTAACGCTCAAGTGCATACAGGTAGTAGAAATTCCAACGAGCCCTCGTATTGAAATTATTGATCAACCAACGATTTCCACCGCCTGTTGCGCCGCTGAGTTTTCCTCGGTCAAAATTGACAAGCGGCCCGGTTTTCTTCGCATTTTTATTTTCACCATCAATGGGTGGAGTCCAAATATTAACCGTTCGCGGTAAACCGTTATCCTTCTCTTTAAGTGCCTTATCCATCGCCTTGACCCGTTTAGACAACTGCAGCACGTCGGCAAGCAAGTAAACGGACCCAAGACCAGCACATTGCATTGAAAGATTCGGCCCTGCTCCACTTTCGGGAATTTGGCTCGATCCACTTCCTGAACCAGTCAATTTATAAACCCATGTTTCGCCCTGCTGCGAATCACACAGCCAAGTCAGCGTTCTTTTTGCCATTTCCGGATCGACGTAGAACCCGTTTTGCTTGGCCACAAACATGGCCAATGCAGCGAACTGTGTTTGAGAAGTGTCGCCTGAATCTGGCTGGCGACGATAAGTAAAAGCTCCGTTAGGTCGCTGGCGTTCCACAAACGACCCTAACAGTTGCTTGATCTGTGTCTTGTATTTTTTGGCGTCCGTTTCAGCTAACAGGATCAACGACAAAGAAGGAAAGTAACACTCGTCTTCCTTCAAAAGGTTCTCCCGATCGCTTAACTCACGTCCAGCCGTTCCAGGCAAGTGACCAAGAATGTGGTCAATGGCTCGATCGCAAACTTCATTGCCCACAGGAGGCGACTCGTTATACCGACGACTATGTTCGGTGATCGCCAATGCCCCAAGCACAAGATAGCCGTCAAGCATACGTTGTTGTTGCAGATGCGCTACGGCCTGATCGGCCATTGCTTTCACATCCGGATGGTCAGGTGAGTATTTGACCTGAGCTTGAAGAGGAGAGATCGCCAGCCCAATTGAAACAGAGATTCCAACCAAAGCGATAATCGATGACTTGATGATGAATCGATTCATTCTTGCCACAACTCCCATAACTTAGTCCAACCAAAAATATTTTCGATGTTTCGAGACACTTATGAAATAAGCATCATTTCGTCGACGCCCACGCAAGAAACCTATGATTTCCCGGGGCAAAATTGCTGAAATCGAGTTAAACTCATGTGGAAGCGAGCAATAGTAAATGATAATTTTGAATTAGATTTCTGTCAATAAACCGCCGATTGAGTTTGCAAATCGCATCGATTCTCCCAACCGCCTTGGTTAACCGCCACACGTTCCGACATACGCTTATGCCGGGGCTCACTTACTAAGCGACATCTGAACCTGCAATCGAACAAAAAATCCGTAATTTAAAATCTTCGCCAGCAGTCAAGCCATAAGTAACTTCAATACACGGGAAAGCATCCGCGACAAACGACACTAGTCCTCCAATTCGCAAAAACGCTAGTTGGACCAAAAAAATGGCATTTAAGTGCCGCTATTAAGCAAACCTAAGCGCAAAAAAACGCTCGCGGTCAATGAGAACCACGAGCGTTTTTAAATTCGTTCAAGCTTTGAGTCGATTAGCGGCGTCGCTTCAAAGCGACCAAACCTGCCAAAGCCATTAGGCCAAGCATCGAACTTGGCTCAGGAATAACCTGAACAGTCAGGCTTTGCAAAGCGACCGCACCATCGGTTGCTTCAAGCAGCAAAGTCTGTCCGGCTGCAAGAAACAGTCCATTAGGGTTATCAGCATTGATGAAGCTGAAAGAGTCACTTGACGGTGTGTCGTCGTCAGTAATAAAGACGTTGCCAACTCTGAATTCGTCAGTGGCGCCGCCAAAGCCATCCAGACTTTGCAAGTCAATTTCTTCGATGAAAAGGCTTTGACTAAACGAAAACACGACTGACTCACCAAAATCAGCATCGAATGCGGTGGATCCGTCGCCGAAGCCGCCACTGTTGATGCCAAAGCCTAATGTATTACTAGCAGAAGCATTTAACGTTGGGTTATCGGTACCCGTGAATGAGAGAACCGAAATCCTCAGTTGCTCATCGCCGTCTCTTTCGTCCTCCAAAACGAGGACATTAGTTAACGGTAAATCTGCTAAGGTAGTGTTGTCCAGCGAGCGGCCAGTCTCCCCAGTGCCTGATCTGAAATCGATTTCGATTTGAGGGAAATCTTGTGCATAGCTAATGTTTGAAATTACTAGAGAGAGTGCAATTGCACTCAACCAAATTATTTTACGTGGCATTTTTGTCTCCTCGGATTTCCCGACGTGTAGATAGTCGAGTCTCAAGAACAGTAGGACCTGTTACAACAACGGTATGACTAATCAGAATAATTGGCACAGCCCAATCAGGCAAGTCAGGGCCGGTTTTCTAACGTGTTTAGAGTGAAAAAAACCGATTAAAGAGAGCGAAATTGCCAAAAGTGCTTGAAGCGTTTTGCGGGGGCTCTTTGCTAGAGTGAAGCTCCAATTTTTATCAATCCAACATCGCAGCCAGTCGTTAAAAAGGTGCGTTGACAGTCTCTAGTCTAATCCATTAACATCGTGCCCTACGCAATTGGGACCTTCCTTCTTGCGGTGTTGGTCGGGTAGCTCAGTTGGTAGAGCAATGGATTGAAAATCCATGTGTCGGCGGTTCGAGCCCGCCCCTGACCACTTCTACAAAGCCTGCAAGTTGCGGGCTTTTGTCGTTTAGAGACTGCTTTTCTTGCCGGTTATCTGAAACAGTGGCTTTCGCGGTGTCCGCACCGTTTCGCTTTCAGTCGCACCGGCGTTTACTGAATGTCAATGGTTGAATTTTGGCAACGACACCAAAACCAGACACCTGCAGTTGCCGCTAGGGTAAGTCCCCATGTCATCAACATTACAAATACGGACACGCCCAAACCCCAAATGAATGCAATGGCAAAGGTGTTGGCAAAGCTAAGTCCAAGCAAGACCCAGCCAACTGGCGAGACCTCCGCCAGGTAAACGTTTGGGTCGGTCGGCTTGGCAAGAAATTTCCAAACACCCAGCATGATCAGGTTGAAGGGTGTCATGAACATGATCAAGAACAGATCGCGTCCCTCAATGCCACGGATCAATACAGAGTCTTCGGGATTCGATGAATGGTAGTAGACGGTTGTAAAATCGCCGGCAGGATAGCGTTTGACTAATTCGCTTGCGTAATTGTCAGAGCTACTACCCATCCCGTATCGTATTTGTTCGCTTTCAAATCTCGATCCATTGACGATGAATTCATAAGTTACCTTTGGTTCGTAGGTGTCACCGTCTGAACCAAGGTTGGTTACGACTTCGCTGGAAAGAACCTGCCCCTCGATACTATCGAAACCACAGGTGCGAATCTGATGAAACATCGAGTAGCCCAATAAGCAGTCAAATCCAAGCGTGCCCAATGACCAAAAAATGACCCACACAAAAAGAAAGGAATTTTTAAACAGGTTTTCGAACAAGCAGTGCCTCCAGTAACAAAATTTTGGTCTGTTTATTTGAGCTCACGCAGTTCAGATTTCTCCAACCTTCCTGCGATTTCTTGCGTTCCTGCGACGTCCTAAATTAATTTGGACATTCGGACATTATCATCGATTTGGCAACGGAAAGCCGACCCAATCCGCACGATTTCCTGTTAATAGCGAGTAATTCTAGAGCGTCCGGAATCTAATTACTTGTGATTGTGCGGCGTGTTCAAGTAAACTTGGCCTCTCACCAGACATAAATTTTCGAGTCGGAGTGTCGCATGACCAAGCAACGAATCCTCACAACAATATTACTGCTAACTTTCATATTGGCGTCCTCAAATGTCGGGTTCGCTTTTGATCCTCCCGTAGACAACAAGAAGTCCGACAAACCAACGATCGCTTTTGTAACCAATCAAATCGCGAGCTTTTGGAATATCGCTAAGGTCGGGTGTGAAGACGCCGCCGAAGATTTCGAAGTCGAAGTCGATGTCCGCTTTCCCAACGAAGCCACAGCGTCTAAGCAAAAACAAATCGTCGAAGACCTCTTGGCCAGCGGAATTGACGCACTTGCGATCAGCCCAATCGATGCCGAAAACCAACGTGACATGCTCAACGGCTGGGCAGCCAAAATTCCATTGATCACTCACGATTCCGATGCCGCCAACTCAAACCGATTGCTCTATATCGGTGTTGATAATTATGCCGCCGGTCGCTCCCTTGGGAAACTTATCAAAGAAGCCTACCCCGACGGAGCCAAAGTCATTCTCGCGATCGGTCGTCTCGCGCAAAGCAATTCCAAGAAACGTGTGCAAGGCGTGATTGATGAGCTGATGGATCGCGAAAACGATTACCAATGGCGTGACGAGACCGAAGAGGTCAAAGGAGAAAAATTCACTATCCTCGCAACGCTTGTCGACCAGGGCACCGCTCAAGTCGCCAAACAAAAAGCCGAAGATGCGATCAACACTTACCCCGAAGTCGAACTCATGGTCGGATTGTTCGCCTACAACCCGCCAGCGATGCTACAGGCGATCAAGCAAGCCAACAAAACCGATAAAATCAAAGTCGCTGGCTTCGACGAAAATGACGCAACACTTCAAGGGATCAAAGACGGCACCGTGCTCGGAACCGTGGTTCAGAATCCTTACGAGTACGGCTACCAGTCAGTCAAAGTTCTTTCTGAGCTTTTGAAAGGCAACAAGAAAGTCATTCCGGAAAGCAAGTACATCGACGTACCAGCCCGTGTGGTCACCAAAGACGGTCGCGACATCGGCGATATGAAAACGGAAAACGTTGACGAGTTCTGGGCTGACTTAAAAGACAAAACTGGAAAGTAATCGGGAAGTAAGGGCGACAACTACGTAAGTTGGACATTCCTGTTCGACAGCCATGAGGGGTGAAAACGCTGTCGCCAAAACGGCTGGTGTTGCGGGGCTGGGTGCTTAACCGTGGCTATCGCCAAAACGGCTCAGTTGCGGGCGCACGTGAGCAAGGCGCTCGGCAGAACAAACGAATTTGAACAAAGGCACTTTTTCCATTGCCCGACCAACCATTGCTTGAAGTTTCAAACCTTTCCAAAAGTTTTCCGGGTGTCCGCGCGCTTCACAACGTCAGCATTTCGATCAAGCCTGGAGAAGTCCTTTCGGTGATCGGTGAAAACGGTGCTGGAAAAAGCACGTTGATGAAAATTCTTGCCGGCGTCCAACCCGCAGACAAAGGCGAGATTCGAGTCGACGGCAAGAAAGTCTCCTTTGACAACACGCGTGCCGCAATGGATCACGGAATCGTCTTGATCCATCAAGAACTAAACCTCTGCGACAACCTCAACGTTGCCCAAAACATTTTCCTGGGGCGCGAGCCACTGAGCAAAATGGGAATCATTAAATCAGGCCAAGTCAAAAAACGCTGTGTCGAATTTCTTCAGCGGGTCGGACTTGACGTTTCGCCCAAAACAATCGTTGGACGTTTGACGATCGGAAAACAGCAAATGGTCGAGATCGCCAAAGCGCTTTCCGTCCAAGCCCGCGTGTTGATCATGGACGAGCCGACTTCAAGTCTCTCCAGCAAGGAATCCGAATCGCTTTTCAAATTAATTGAATCGCTGAAAAAACAAGGCGTTGCCATCATTTACATTTCGCATCGCTTGGCAGAAGTCAAACGACTTTCCGATCGTGTCGTCGTCCTGCGAGACGGCGAATATGTTGACGAACTCATCGGCGACGATATCACCCACGACAATATGGTCTCCCGAATGGTGGGTCGTGATATCTCGCAGTTTTACCAACGAACGAAACACAAAATCGGCGACGTTGTTCTTGAGTGCCGAGACCTTGTTACGCCGCATTGGCCCAAACACAAAGTTTCCATGAACGTGAGAGCCGGCGAGATCGTCGGATTGGCGGGTTTGGTAGGAAGCGGCAGAACCGAATTGCTCCAATCCCTGTTTGGCGTCGACCAACCTCGCTCGGGAAAGATCTTTATCAACGGCCAACAAGTATCGTTACGAAACCCAGCGGTTGCGATCGAGAGCGGATTGGCACTGGTCCCGGAAGACAGAAAACAGCACGGGCTGTTGACGGACTTAAGCGTACAAAACAACATCGGGCTCGCCGGGCTAAAACGATTCGCAAGTCGATTTGGATTCGCCAACTTTAAAAAACAGCGAAACGACTCGAAGGAGATGATTGAAAAACTTTCGATTAAAACTCCTTCTGATCGCCAAACGGCAAAATTCCTTTCAGGTGGCAATCAACAAAAAGTCGTTGTTGGCAAATGGTTGGCAATGTCGCCGAAGCTTCTTCTCCTCGACGAGCCCACCCGCGGGATCGATGTGGGAGCCAAGCAGGAAATCTATCAGCTGATGGAAAAACTGGCGTCTGAGTCGATGGCGATTTTGATGGTCTCCAGCGAAATGGAAGAAATCATCGGCGTTGCGGATCGTGTTTATGTAATGCACGAAGGAAAAATTACGGGCGAGTTGAGCCGCGAACAGCTTAGCGAAGAATCAATTATGCAATTAGCAACCACAGGCCAATAACCAAATGACAAACCAACTGATACAGCGATTTGAAATAGCGAGTATCCAATGATCGATCGTTTTACTGGATTAATCAAAATCCTTGGCATCACCGTGCTGTTGGCCATCTTGTGGGGTTTGCTTGCGTATTACGTGCCAGAAAAATTCCTCGTCGCAAACAATATCGAAAATCTACTTCGCCGTACTGCTCTGTTCGGATTTCTGGGCATCGGCGTGGCGTTCGTAATCATTTCCAGCGGCATCGATCTTTCTATCGGGTCACTGGTTTGTATGTCGGCGTGTACTTTTGCATTGCTCCTGCATGTCGAATATGTCCCAGTTGGCACGACTGATGTTTGGCAAATCCGGGCTGAGGCGGGAACGATCGTGGTTGCGGCAGATCACAAATTTTCCGTCGGCGAAGAGGTTTGGTACTACAAAGACAAACGAAACAAGGGATTGGTGAAAATCGTCGAAATCGGCGCGCCTGAAACCATCGAAGGCCATGCTGTCGTCGTCTTGAAAGTCGATCCTCCACCCAAACGGGACGCCGATCCGAAAACAGGAAAAGCTCCCGGAACGATGGCTTCCATTTTTAACGTAAGCTCAGTTGATAAAACGTCCGTCAAAGTTGAAAGCGATTTTCCTGCGCTTAAGCACAACGATAAAATTCAATTTGTTCACGAAAGCAAGACCGCGCGAACGACAGTTGTTGATTCTGTTTCAGCGGACGGGGCAATTGAAATCGCAAACGAAGACTCGGGTCTCAACGACACCTTTCGCGCGGTGCCTATACGCAAGACGCCATTCATGTCGATTCCGCTGGCGTTGCTTTCGGTATTGGGAATTGCGCTTTTGTTGGGCATCGTTCATGGTTTGCTAATCACAAAAGTCAACATGCAGCCATTCATTGTCACTCTTTGTGGGCTGCTGATCTATCGTGGTATATCACGCTGGATCACCAATGACCAAACAGTTGGCTTTATCGAATACTCCGAGTCGCTTGGCGAATTCGGTAGGGCGCGGCTGGAAACCGGCTTGCAATACAAACCGGTCAAAACCGAATCGTGGTGTGATTTCGTATTCGACCCGGCAGAGGGCGCGGAGATGCTTGGCATTTCCTATTCATTTTTCCTGTTCATTGCCGTTACCATTCTGGCGATCATTTTCCTGAACCTGACGGTTTGGGGGCGGCACATGATGGCCGTCGGTCGCAACGAAGAAGCCGCACGATATTCTGGAATCAACACTCATCGCGTCACCATTTTGGCTTATGTGCTGTGTGCAGTGCTTACTGGAATAGGTGGGGTCATGGCAGGAATTGATTCGAATTCAATTGCCCCGTCGAGTTTTGGAAACTTTTTCGAGCTCTATGCAATTGCGGCTGCGGTTCTTGGTGGTTGTAGTTTACGTGGAGGCGAAGGAAGTATCCTTGGCGTTGTTGTCGGAACGGCATTAATGCAAACTTTGTATAACTTGATCGTTTTGTTGAAGATTCCGCAAGAGCTTGAATTCACGATCATTGGTGCGGTTATCTTGATCGGCGTCGCAGCTGATGAGATCGCAAGAATGTTTGCGGCAAAGTTCCGGTCGAAAGAGTAATGACAATTTAATGCACTCAATCGTTAGTTCTGTGCCGAATGATTTCGCAACTTTAGAATTTGTCGCAATTTTCGCCAACAGATTTCGGGCCAAAATCTAAAGATGCGTTCGCGCCGGTTTAACTGTAAAAGACGCGTGCACACTACGAATCCGGACAGGCAAGGCTCCGATTCTTTACCGATTTCGAAACTTAAACTTTCTTATTAAGAATTCGTTTCCCTGTTGTTGTTAAGAACTCGTAAATCCGGCGCGGCTGCGCTTCGCCGTTAAGACCTGCAATCTTCACCGACTTCTACATGACGATCTCTTAATCGTCCGAATTCAAGGGTATCAGCAAGAGTTGAAGTCAGAGGACTTCTTCACCCTCGGTATTGGTTTTGTTTTCAACGGATTGCGAACAGCCAACTCAGGATTAAAACAAAAACCATGCATCTTCCGCCCGCACTAAAACTTTCTCAGGAATCTTCCGTCATTTCGTACTGGAGATTGGGCGAGCAAATCACGGGCAGCTATTGGTACAACATTTATCGGGCAGCCCCCAAAACTTACAGTGCTGATGCGAGCCATGACTTTGTCATCAAGCTCATCAATCCACACCTCCCCAAAGATGAACTTCATCAAGCGATTGATCGACTTGGTCGCGAGGCCATGGCGACCGAACAATTGGTTCACCCAAATGTCATTCGCCTGTTAGATGCAGAACTTGATAAGGCTCCATTCTTTCTCGTTCAACCCTGGGTTAAAGGTCGCAGCTTGGATCAGCTTTTTTCGCGCGTACAGCACCTTACGCTTTCTCGTATGCTCTGGGTCATGCGACAGATTGCCGAAGCAGTTCGGGCGGCGCATGAAAAAGGCAGAGTCTATCTGGGGCTTGAACCGGCTCATGTTTTGATTGGCAAAACAGGTCGTGTTTCCTTGATTGGCTGGTCTCAATCACATGCTGTTGGCCAAGCCACGTGGCTGCCACATAACTATGCACAACTTGCTCGTTATACGGCGCCCGAGTGTTTTGACACGCAGTACTTTGCGAAACTTCAAAGCGATATCTATTCGATGGGCGCATTGATTTATCACGCCCTCGCTTTGCAACCAGCCTTCGATGGGCAAACGGTTGAAGAGATTGCAAACGCTCATCAGGAAACCATTCCAGAGGACCTGGTAATCGTTCAACCAGACTGTCCTGCAAGACTGGGGGCGCTAGTCAAACAAATGCTTTCAAAAAACCCAATCTTGCGACCCTCCATTCGAGAGGTTTTGAACGAGCTTATTTCAATCGAAATCGAATATCTAAGCGACAGTACTCTTATCCGGCTGTAGGAAAACATCCTACAAGTGCGATCTTAATCTTGAACTCGCGCCATCAATAAATTTGCTTGATGCAATGTCTGCAGATTCTACCCGTAGTCACCTGCATGAGCTTCACAGTTATTTGTGACTACATTTTTGTAGGGAGAATCCATATCCCCCTCTACTGCTGGACGGCAATTCCCAAGACACAACTAGGGAAAATAATTTGCTTGCCCTACTCAAGCAATGGCATAAAATTTTGCAGTTACTTGAATCAATCGCGCATACAAGCTGGTGATTTGTTGCTTCCAATGTTACCTTTGTAGGGTCACGAACGTTGGCAACACCGTACTCTTCTTGGACTACGTGATGCACACAAACACCCAACCCCAAAAAAATAAACCTAAAGCAATCATTCTCATTGCAGGAGGATCGTTTGTTTTTGTTTCTACTTTTGGTTCCCTTCCATTCTTGGCCAGCCTGGCAATCCTATCTGTCCTTCTAGGCTGTCTTGCACTTCTCTTCCTTATTAGTCCTTCAAAATGGAGTCCCATGAACAACAGGATTTCCGAGCAACAAATTGTTTCAATGGTCGCGTTGTTTCAGCGACTTCCGTATCTTGATCACGTCGTGCTCGAGCACATGACCAAGCAAGCTTGGGGCATCGATTTTGACACCAACGAGTTTCCGAACCGATCGGTTAGTGGCAGCTCGCCAATGTTCTTGATTTCAACAGATGACCGAATTTATACAGTCAACTATTTTGAGCGACCGTATTTCGATCGTGTTCAGGATGTCGCTGACGAAGCTTCGGAATTGAGAACAAAGTCAATCATTCAAACGCACCAAGCCTGGATCTCCATCGACCTGATGCAGCCTGCCGAAACGATTGACGATCTCGATTATGAATACTCGCAAATCGGGAAACTACTCAGCCAAATAGTCAATGACGATGTAATGGCAATTGTGATTCCGGAAACGATGCGATTGATTCCATGGAGTAAAGATTCGGCGAGGATGCTTATCAGTGACGCGCCGTTGACTGGCAATTTCAAGCCCGAGCCTCCCGTCCTTCAGGTCAACGACTGCGATCCGAAAATGATGAGAGCGGTCAATCGTGCCCGTCGAAAGTTCCCGGAATTCGTGGACGCATTTGAACGATGCATGCGAGAAGAAGTCCCAGAGGGAACGTTGCAGGATTTTTCAGTCAAGTCTCCTGTAACGGTAGGCAAAAATACGGAATACATCTGGAGCAATATCACCTGCATCGAAAACGGAATCATCTACGGAAAACTGTGCAACGAACCCGTCAGTTTGAAAGGACTTTCTGCTGGCGACCGGGTGCGTATTCGCGAGACTGAACTCAACGACTGGATCTACAAAGATAACGATGAGATCAAAGGCGGTTTTACGATCAAGGTGCTCAAGAGTATTCGCCAAAAAAAGACCAGCTGAGTTTTTCTGTAGCCGGCGTCTGACTGACAACACAACGAGTTGAATGAGAGCTTTATTCGCATTGGGCTCAGAAAGGCGTTAGGCTCGATCTGAATCAGGGTAGGAGATAGTAGCTCGATTCTCCGAATCGAAACCCGAATCGAAACCCGAATCGTTTATTGATCGAGTTACGATTCGAAGAATCGTGCTACTATCGGGAGTCACTTTCCAGTCTTTGTAAACTCTTCGAACCGACCAAGCGTCTCTGCGCTAACATGGTGCTCCATCCCTTCGGCATCTACCTCTGCCACCGATTCGCTAATGCCAAGGGCAATCAGGAACTCATATACAATCTTGTGCCGACGGCGAGACTCTTGGGCAACACGTTTCCCTTTTCGCGTTAACCGTATCGGCGCGTAAGGCTCCGTATCCAGATATCCAGCAGTCTTCAGACGGGAAACAGTTTTGGTAACAGTCACGTGGCTGACAGCAAAACGTCGGGCCAAATCAACGACTCGGCAAGTATTTTGTTCGTCAACGATGTCAGCAACAGCCTCGACGTAATCTTCGGCCGTCTCAGTGCTATGGTCACGTCGTGTTCGTTGATGGCGGCGAGCAGACGGTGATGAAGACAATGCAAGCTCCCAAGGATAGAGAATACGACCGCGTAATGAGTAAAGTGTTCGGGCCCAACATTGATTTGGGATCGAATTACCAATTGATGCTCAATTTAACCGCTTGGAATAACGCCTGCTTTAAAGCGCATTTCAATCGCATTGACAAAACAAACAAACCTCGCAACAATGACTCAGAATCAAATTGTAGCCAAGGCTACATTTTTAACAAGCCAAAAAATTCGAAGGCAATATCGCATGCGTCCTTGCACTTTTAATCCCCGTCTTTTTCCCTGGAGGAGTGTACCCGTGTCTTCAATGAATCGTGCGGTTCTCCGTTTACACGCTGCCATATTGCTTCCGCTCGCGCTCACCATTTTCTGTTTTGGCTCGGCTATGGCTCAAGATAAAGCCGCAAAAAAGAAAATCGTTGTCTGCAGCACCACGCAGGTCGCTGACTTCGCACGCCAAATTGTAGGTGACCGCTGGGAAGTCATCTGTGTTTTGGCTCCCGGCGAAGACCCACATACTTACGAGACTGGCCCTGACGATACGGGCAACGTCGCCCGCGCCGACCTTTGTCTGGACAACGGCTGGAATCTGGAGGGGCATGACTGGATGAGAAAGATGGCCGAGTCCGAAGGTAAACCGATCAAGTCCTGCATCGAAGGCGTCCAACCACTTAAATTGGACGAAGGCGATGGAGAAGTCGTCAAAGACCCTCACGCCTGGTTCAGCCCTGCCAACGCCGCGATTTACATCAACAATATCGTCTCAGCCGTTTCGAAAATTGACCCCGAAAACGCGGAAGAGTACGAAGCCCGCGGGATGCTTTACAAGACACAACTCGTCGCCTTGGATAATTGGATTCGCCGCCAGCTCACGTCGCTCGCCGCTAACCAGCGAGTCTTGATCACCCACCATGATGCCTTTGGCTATTTTTGTGATCGCTACAAGTTTGAAAACTTCAGCCCCTTTGGCTGGTCCACCGCCGATTTTACAGACCTGGGTGTGGACAAGAAACAAAAAGTCATTGAAAGCATTCGCGACAAAGCCGTCAAAGCCATCTTTATTGAAACCACAATCGACGAAAAAACAATCGCTCTGATTGCCAAAGAGGCAGGTGTGGTTGTCGGTGGCAATCTCTATTCCGATGCCATGGGCACCGCGGGTTCCGCTGGCGAAACCTACATGGGCATGATGCGTGAAAATGTTTTGACCATCGTTCAATCACTCAAATAGCATGCGTCCAAAGTAACACGCGCCACAAATAACATGCGTCCCATTATCACCATCCTGATTGCCGTCGTTTTGCTTGCGGGAATCTACGCCTATACCGATTTTGCAAATCGCGTTCGGCCAGAGACCGTCGAATACAAAGCCGACTTTTCGGAGTCAAAGTACACGGTTCGAATCGACCGAACTTTCGACTGCATGGGGAACCCTGAATTCGGATTGCCTGAGGCTTTGCAGCTGATCTTTAAGGAAAAGAAAGTGGTCAACCGCAAGGCCCGCGTGCCTGCCGGTGAAACGATCGAAGTCGATTTGCCCAATGTCGAAGTCGGACGAAACATCGTCGAAGTCATCGCCAATCTTCCCAATGAGTTCGCCATGGATTTTAACGAAACTGGCGGTAGCGGATTCGATTCATTCGAATCCAAAAGCGATGCGTTGCAAGTCGTATTGATGCGTGACGGAAACGAAATCGCCAAGGAATCATTTTGGGTGGAGCCAGGTCTTAACTCGGTTTCTGGCTCGCTGTTTTTCGAGATCGAAGAACCCCGCGAAGAGGAACAAAAGCAGTGATCAAAGAAGCCGACTCCAACCCGGCCATTGAGGTCGACCACCTTACCGTCAGCTACGGCCCTGTTCCGGCATTATTGGATATTTCGCTGACCGTTCCTTCCGGCAATCTGGTCGGAGTCATCGGGCCAAATGGCAGCGGTAAATCGACTTTGATCAAATCAATCCTGGGATTTGTGAATCCCGATTACGGCTTTGTCAAAATTTTTGGAGAAGACGTTGCGCGAACCAAAGGCAAAGTGGCTTATGTTCCGCAGCGAGGCGCGGTCGATTGGGACTTTCCAATCACGGTTCGCGAAATTGCTGCCATGGGACGCTATGGGCACCGCCGCTGGTGGCAAGACTTAACCGCCGAAGACTATCGAGCTGCAGATTTGGCGTTGGAAAAAGTCCGCATGAGCGAGTACGCCAAACGACAGATTGGCCAGTTGTCTGGCGGCCAGCAGCAACGAGTCTTTATGGCCCGCGCGTTGGCTCAAGACGCCGACATCATGTTGCTCGACGAACCTTTTGCCGGCGTTGATGCGGCTACCGAACGAGCCATTTTGGATGTCCTGGAAGAAACTAAAAAGCAAGGCAAAACGCTCGTTGTGGTTCACCATGATCTGGCAACCGCCGCTCAGTATTTTGACCTGCTGGTTCTGTTGAAACAAAGACTCTTTGGATTCGGCACGCCCCAACAGGTGCTTGATCCTCAATTGTTGTGCGATGTCTATGAAGGCAACATGAAAGTCTTTGCCGAACTCTCCAACGTCCAGCCGAGGGATTAGTGATGTACGAATGGCTGGAAAATCTACAACTTCAAAATGGCTATTTGATTCGACCGCTGTTGGTCGGAACTCTGGTCTCGATCGTTTGCAGTCTCGTCGGTTGCTTTATCGTGTTGCGACGAATGGCTTTTTTGGCTGACGCGATCAGCCATTCCATGTTGGCGGGCGTCATTGGCGGCTACCTGATTATGAAAATAGCCTTCAATCAGGAAGCCCATGTTGGGGCGATGCTGTTTGGTGCCTTGCTTGCTGGAATCATTACCGTCGCAGCGATCGGGTTCGTGACTCGCGTCTCGCGCATCAAAGAAGACACGGCGATCGGCGTTATGTACACCGGCATTTTCGCGCTCGGTGCGTTTGTGGTTTCCCTGAAATCGATGGGAAAATTAATCCACATCGACATTTATCATTTCATCGTCGGCAACGTGGTTGCGGTGACCAACGAAGACCTCTGGCTACTCGGTTTTGTCACTGTCGTCGTCTTGAGCGTGGTTATTTTGTTCTACCGACCGCTGCAATTGACCAGTTTTGACCCGATCATGGCGGCTTCGATTGGCGTACCGGTTCTGGCAGTGGACTACTTGCTGACGGCGTGTACTTCGCTGGTTGTTGTCAGCGGTGTCCGGATTGCTGGAGTGATTTTGGTGGTCGCGTTGATCATCACTCCCGCCGCATCGGCCTATTTGCTGTTCGATAAACTCAATCGCATGCTTTGGGGCTCGGCCATTATTGGCGTCATCGGATTCTGGCTGGGGTTTGCCATCTCTGCCATGATTGGAGCGTCGGCAGGAGCCAGCATCGTGGTGACGTCGACCTTGATCTTTATGGGCGTCCTCGTTTTCGCGCCGCGATATGGAATTATGGCCGACTGGATTCGAAAATCGAGTTCGGTTCCCCAAGAGGTCATGGAAGACGTTTTGGGCTGCATCCTGCGTTACAAATCTGATTCGGTCCCGATGGCTCATGTGGTTAAAACGGTGACCAACCGGAACATGCAAATTCGCCGCGCGGTTCGGTCACTTGCTCGACAGGACTTGCTGGAGATCGACAACAACCAAATTGTCTTGACAGAAGACGGCCGACACGAAGCCAAACGCTTGCTTCGCGCCCATCGGCTGTGGGAGACTTATCTGAAACAAGCTGGAGCCGGCGATCAGGAGCTTCACGAACGTGCTCACGTTCTGGAGCACATCAGCGATCAAGCGACTGTGGAGTATCTGGACGATAAACTTGGCCATCCAACTCGCGACCCTCACGGAAGTGAAATTCCCGAGGACGAGTCCTATCTGAAAAAGAACGTCGAAGTGCTTTTCAGCATGCTTCGTGAAGGACGCCAAGCCAAAATTGTTCGGATCACCAACGTTGGCAAAAAACTTGAGCTGGATGTCGGCGAACAAGTCACCGTTGGCCCGCGAGTGGACGACGATCAAGTTTGGACTTTGATCCGCAAGGATGGAACCCAAGTCCGACTTGACCACGGCCAAGCGGATTCCTTGATCGTGGTTCGAATTCCAGACGACGGCTAAAACCTACGATCTGCCACTTTTTGTCGTACGCTATTGTGACGGGTTCGTGTGCATCACATTGTTATCTCACGTCTGTTTGTGGCAGCTTGGAGTCCTGATTCCACCGAACGTTTGTCATTGCGTTTTCGTCGCTAGTTACAACTCCATAGTAGACTGTAATACCGCCGCCACCAACTAAAAATCCTGACGAAGCAAATGGCTCGTCTAGCTGAATCGGCTCGTCAATTGCGAAGATAACACTGCCGACTTGAGCGTTTAGAATCAAGTGACAGCCCCCAAAAAGTGGCGAATTCAGACGTCCGGAAATACTTGTGTTTTGAGCTACGTGATAGCTGAATGGTTGATTCACCGACAATTGCAAGGAATGGACTGCATCAACAGGAATGGTCGGGTGGCTTGCCGGATACAGGTGAAGGTAGAGCGCCTTAGATCTATTTTGACGGTCCGCGTACCAGCCGAGTCCTACGGCCAAGGCAATAAAAAGGAGAGCTAAAGTCGTTAGGCTGAATCTCAAGTTCGTCGAACGTGTTAGAGTGGGGTTTCGTTTTTGTGAAGCATGCTTTGCCGTTTTTGAATCTGCTTAAGCGAGATAACCCCCGCGTTAACCGAGCGACGAATAAGGTGTGAATTTGTGAGTGAAGTGGATGGTGAAATCGGCGATAGCCGACCATCCACGGAACGATCGCCAGGCTGAAGTACACGCCAAAGAATAGAAAATTCTCTGTCATCAAACAAGGTTGAGTAGTACACCATTAGAATGCAGCAACTAATTTTGTTTTTTTTGCAAAGAACGGATGCTCTGAGCAAATAATCAGGTACACAACGAACGTGACTAATAGGAGCGATCCAGATGGCCATCATTGAAAAACTATTTCAAGCATATTTATGGCTGCGTATCGCGATTTCTCCCACACTTTTTGGCGCGATACTTGGGCTTATCATTTGTGGCTTTTTGGGCAACCTAAACGTTGTAATCTTGGTCGTTCCAACTGTTCTTGGTTTTATTGGTGGAGCATTTTGGGCCGAGCGGGTAAGGAAAACCACAGGGCTTGGAATGTACTTCCGTAACGAATAGTGAGCTGGCTCTTGATCGCCTTTAACCAGCCCGCATCACTGCTTCATCGCCTTGGTAACCGCGTAAGACGTTGTGTATTTCGAGATCACATAGTCTTCCCAAACGTCTTCGTAGTACCCGTTCACCATCAGCCCAGCGGCAATCTGGCCACCGATTTGGTCGGTCAAGCTATGGCCAAAACAAAGCGGTTCGCCTTGGTCGATGTAAGTCTGCGTTTCCTCTGCCGGAATACTGGTCAGATCCGAATAAGGGATCTTGTGGGCCACTTTCAAATTTCCTTTTTCCATCTCCTGATAGTCAAACAGGTAAAAGATCGGCTTGGTGAATCCGGAAATGATCTCGCCACCGGACTTGAGCACGCGTGCCGCTTCTCGCCAAACAACATTGACATCGGGAACGAAACAGTTTGAACATGGGTGAATGATTAAATCGAATTGCGATTCGGCAAAAACGGACAAGTCCTGCATGTCGCCTTGAACGGTCTTGAGCTCCAGCCCTTCGCGCTCGGCAACCAATTGATCCTGGGCCAACTGTTCCGGCGACAAATCAAACACCGTCACATTTGCGCCAGCGGCCGCCAACAAAGGAGCCTGCTGGCCACCGCTTCCGGCAAGACAAAGGACCTCGACTTGTTTTGATCGAAAATCAGGAAACCATTCTTGAGGAACGTGTTTTTCGGGCGTCATCACAATTTTAATTTCGCCGGTTCTCGCCAACTCGACGTCAGCCGGCGTAACAGGCATCGTCCATTGATTCCGCTTGCGAACTTGTGCGTCCCAGGCTTCACGGTTGTAAGCAACCACGTCATCAGCTGGATCGGGCAAGGGGCTTTTGTCTTGATTCATATATTTTTTCACTTCGCCCAATCCAACTGATTCGAAAATCAGTTTGCTATTCGGACGACTCGTCTTCTTCCTGAAATGGATAGTTTTCAAACAGAATATCGCGAAGTCCCATGTAAGGATCATCAAGATCGGCATGCAGCACCTCGCGATAAAGCCATTTGTGCATTTCGTCGGGCGTCGTCAAGCCCTTTTGCAAAATGTAATCGTGAATCTGTTGTCGACGTTGAGTTTCATTGATCCTGGTATCAACGGCCAAGCGACCATTTAACGTCTCTGCAATCTTTGCTGATTTCGTAGTTTCAACTTCCGAGCTTTTAGCGTTGGCGCGGGACGCAACGTTAAAGCTGCCGCGGTATCGCAATCGTTCGACTGGACTGAGAACTATTTTCATACTTTTCTCGACTCCAGAAATGGTGCTGCGTGCAACTTCCTTTCGCTGGATCGAAAATTCTTTTCCGGTTTTGATTATTTCAGCCCGAACGCGATGATACTCCAGCAATTTTGATTCTGACAAATGACCACGATCCAAAACAAACTCAGAGGCGAGTTTTAAATCTTCCAACTGTTTCTTGTAAGCGGCTGGATCGTAAACGCTTGGCAAAACGTCGATTACTTTTCCGTCTTGGTGGCAAACGAACGTTGCGATGTTGCCATGAAGTGTTCGTTTAAGCTTTTTTCCGTTTCCAAAGTCGATTGAAACAGTCGGCACATCTCGAACGGATTTCCAACATGGCTCAAAATTATCATTGATGAAGTTTGCGATTTCTTGATTGGAGAACAGCACGGTTCTCGCCAAACGTGCATTGGTTCAGGTGAACCGCTGGTCGAGCTGGCCCAGTAGTTGAAAATGCAAAACGGGTTTATCGGAGATTACACTGGCAACACAAGCGGTTTGAAAGTCTTTGTGCCATTTGACATCACCGGGCTTCACGGTCGGATTGCTTTTGTCTTTCGCTGCAGCTTGTGGCTTCGGCGATTTTGTTTCACTTGTTCTTGGCTCTTGAGTTAGATTCGCTACGGCTTTCAATTCGTCAAATTGTCCAAGATCGACAAGGGCGGATTTCAAAGGGGCTTCCAGGATTAGCTTTGAATGGTCAGCGATCGATTTCTTTTTCTGATCACCAAGCTTACTTTTGAGTGATCTTTCAATAATATTCTTGAACGTAAAATCGGCAATGTTTAGTTCTTCGCCAGCCAACACTTTTTTTGTTCCAGTCTCAACCACTTGTTTGGAACGATCCTGGCCAGTCACTGGCTGGAGCAACGAAACGATTATCGTCAGTATCAAAACCAGCCCCATCGTTTTTGCCGTCGAACGAAGGTTGGATTCTCTGCGTCCGGAAGTATGTGGATCAGTGAGTAATTTGCTCATTACATCGCCCTTTGAGTTGAACACGTTTGTGCATTGACTGAACATTCAAGTCTAAGAGGTAAAACGTCAAAAACGGACATAAGTTGCGTAACGGAGATGTAACTACACTGCCATGCAACTCGCGCAGATGAAGTAACAACAACGATGTTGAAGCGAAATTCCCACGCACGATTGCGAAACTAAATGGCTTTCGTTGAGGTAATGCAAAGTGTGTAAAGAGATTGTAAAATGCTTTTTTAAGACTTTTGTCAAAGCCTTCGCTTAATCGCTGATTGTTGAGCCACAAAATTGAAACAACTTAAAGCCTGTCACTGCTGTGGCCTAATCCACAAGCTTCCTGAGCACAACGAAACCGAGCGTGCAATTTGTACGCGGTGCGGTTCGGCGTTTGCGCGGACAGGTAACCTCGTTCAGTCAGCCAGCAGAACCGCGGCGGCGGCAATTGGGGCGTTTGTGCTTTTTTGGCCAGCGATTCTGTTACCGATTTTGGAAATCGAGCAGCTAGGTTTATCGAGTAAATCAAGCATCCTCGGCGGAACGTTTGAGCTTTTTCAACATGGAAACTATTTCGTTGGCGGAATCGTGTTCCTGTTTTCGATCGTGTTTCCGCTAACGAAAATTGTGTTGCTTTTGGAGCTCAGTTTTTTGGAATTGCTGCATCGTAAACACAAAGCCTTCACGCTGCGACTAATGGAACATCTTGGGAAATGGAGCATGATGGATGTCATGCTGTTAGCGTTTTTAGTGATGCTTGTAAAACTCGGCGACATGGTCGAGTTTCATTTCGGCCCTGCGATCGTTGCGTTCGTGTTGTGCGTTGGCATGAGCATGATCGCTTCGATTACCTTTGACCCTCACGCGATTTGGGAAGAATCAATTGAATAAAAGTGATGCATCGGAATCGACTCAGGAGCCTGATTCACAGTCTTCGGCAACTTCAGAGATTCCAACAGCAATTGTTCAACCGGGCAAAATCGGTTTTGGCGACATGCTTAAAGGCTCTTACATGTGGCTGGTCGCACTGGCGTGTCTGGCGGTTGCGATTGGCGTGGTTTGGTGGTCGCTACCGGAGCAAGGGATCAAAATCACGATTCACTTTCCCGAAGGACACGGTTTGAGAGCCGAAGACGCCGTTCGGTTTCGCGGTATCGATGTTGGTGTGGTCGAAGAAGTTAAATTGAACCAAGAGCTGTCCACCGTCGATGTGACGGTCAACTTGCTGCCGTTCGCAGAACCACTTGCGCGAGAAGGAACGCGATTTTGGATTGTTCGTCCGGAGCTTTCCGTTGGTGGGATCTCGGGGCTTGAGACAGCCGTTGGTCACAAATATATCGGCTTGATTCCCGGCGATCCAAACGGTGAATGGAAATCGGTTTTTGATGGGCTCACCAATTCACCGCCCGACGTTTTTGAAAACGAAGGCATCGAGATCATTGTTCGCGGCGAAAAACAACACAGCGTCGTTTCGGGATCGCCCGTTAGCTATCGAGGCGTTATCGTCGGCCGTGTCCTATCGGTTGGCCTCTCCCAAGACGGACGTTTCGTTGACGCAAGGTTGAGAATTTTTGACAAGTTCACGAAATTCGTTTCATCGGAAACAGTGTTTTGGGCCAACAGCGGAATCGATTTGGATTTCAAAGCCATCCCTGCTTCGTTTCGATTTGAAATGGAATCTGTCGAAACGCTACTTCAAGGAGGCGTTTCGATGCTCACGATCGCCAACGGTGGAAAGCCTATCGTGCCGGGCGATGACTTTACGCTTCACTCGGCTCCTGACAGCGAATGGTTCGAACTAGCTAAACAAGTCCAGGCAACCGGCGTCGATACCCAACGCGGCGCTGTGCCGATGGAAGCCCAATGGAAAAAGAAAAGCATCATTTACGAGTCCACCAAAACGGAGCAGTTCTCTGGCATTCTGTTTGACGTCAAAGGAACAAAACGCTTTCTAGTTCCACGCGATGTGATGACAGAATCCAGTCAAGCCGTCAAAGGCTCGCTGCGAATTGGTTTTTGCGAAAACAATGACTCCCTGGTTAGCGTTGCTGATCTGATCGGCGAACAGGCAAGTGCACCCGAGACAGAACCGAGTGCTCCAGTGACAAAGCTTACTTTGTTCGATCTTCCTGTTGAGGCACTTCGCGGCACCGATTTGCCTCGGGCGTTTTCGATTGAAGAAGCGAGAGCGGCTGCACAGCCCGAGCGTTGTATTGCTGTGCGAGCCAAAGGGAAATCTGGTGAGATAAAATATTTCCATCAGGCGATCGAACCAGCGGACATCAAAGAGGATTGGTTGATCAACAATTTCAATGGCGACCGATCCGTTTGGCATGGAGCCGCTGTTTTGTCGATTGCCGATGAGAAACTGATCGGTGTGTTGTTGGTCAACGATCGTGAAGCCAGAATCGAACCGATTGATCCGTCTATTTTTCAATAGCCAACGACTCTTTGAGCCGTTTGGGCGCTAGCCCGCGGTTGTTTCGCAGCGGCATTTTCGATCTGCAAATTGAGCGGTGGCTCGGAACCGTGGCTATCGCCAAAACGGCTCAATTGAATTCTAAAGTTTAACGACGAGCCGGAAGGCGACCGTGTTTTGGTCCCGCTTCGCTCTCGCTCTCGCTCTCGCCCTCGCTAACGCGTCGGGTTTCCAGGATGCGCTATATCGTACGTAGGATGGACATTCCTGTCCGTCTTTTTCAGATTCAAACGGTTCATTTGCCACAGCAAACGCATCGTCATTTTGATCCGCCGACACGTTCGTTGCTTGCCTTTGTCATCTTCGCCCATCGATCCATCTTTAAAACAACCGAAAACAGCGGTTTTGCCCCGGGTTTTTCGGGTTTTTGGCAAATAGTTGTAATGAGAACCCATTGTTGGTTGCTATCTATTTACAAGCGTATTTTGTCCCATCGTCAAAAAGAAAAAGCGAACCTGAATTTGCTCGAAGCCTACCCTATCGCTTATTCCTGACATGAAATTCAGCTCAAACCGAATTGCAAGTCGTTTTTCCAATTGCAAATATATCGATTAAGAAATGACCCAATAAATTCCTTTGTCAAATCCCACCTGAATCCCACCTAAATCAAGTCGTACCACTCCTCAACTCGCGCCTTGATTCAACCACCTTCCATCCCTAATTTAACCCATCGTCTTAAAATGGAATTGCTGCAAACTTCAGAGCCCACCAGAGTTGTGTCATCGTCACGACGCATTGCCCCTCTCATCAACGCTCAACAACTTTCAAATATCCTTAACTCGGAAGACCTTGTCATTCTCGACTTGGGACCTGATATCGAGGATTACAACGAAGGCCATGTCCCCGGTGCGGTCTACATTGACTGGGTTGATGACATCACTGATACAGAGAATCGCGACAGTTATCAAATCGCCGGTCGCGAAACGTTTCAGGCTCTTCTTCGCAGCGTTGGCATTACGGAAAATTCACGTATCGTGATTTACGATGACATGGATAGCCGAGTTGCATTGCGAATGTACTGGTCCTTGAAATACTATGGGCTAACCAATCTTCAAATCCTTGATGGTGGTCGTGACTCTTGGTTGTACGGTGGGTATGAGATGTCAGAAGAAATTCCGACGCCCGCTGAATCTGATTTTTCCATTCAAATCCCAAGCGAAAAAATTACGGCCGATCTGGACTTTATTGCCGATCGACTTCAAAACCCAAAAGTTGCTTTGATTGATGGCCGTCCAAAGAGCCAATTCAGCGGCCAAGAACCTGGTAAAGTATTTCACACAGGTGCGATCCACGAAAACCGTGGTCACATTCCCGGCGCGATCAACGTTTTCTGGCAAGATAACTTCAACGATGACGGAACGTTCAAATCGATCGCGGAACTGGAAGAGCTCTATAGCGATGTAACTGGTTCCGAATGGGTCGTTACTTATTGCAACGAAGGGCTTCACGCCGTCCCAGCGTGGTTTGTGCTAAGCGAACTGTTGGGGCGAGGAAATATCCGCGTCTACGATAATTCGATGTCCGAATGGGCAAATTCTAGCCAGCCAATCGAGATGAATTGATCAATCCGAGCTAGCAAGCCGCGGTTTTCAAAGAGCATCCCTTCTGCAAACTCATCTGCACTTCTCATAGATCGGTGCGTTCTCAGCCATTTCAAGTCCTGTCCAGACTCTCACAGCGGTCCACACGAGTGTAAGAGAGTGCGTGCGGCTCGCGGCTCGCCCTCTATGGCAGTTCGGTATGACCACTTACGCGTCCCGCCCGAGCCGGATTTCTCGGAAACGATTAAGCCGTCAAAACGAAAAAAAGCCGTCGAACATGAAGTCCGACGGCTTTTAGTTGTTCGTTTCGAAAAATCGCGTTGATCAAAACGTTATCGATGGCTACCAAATTGGCAGAACATCGTGCAATTAAAGAACCATATCCTTAAGGCCTTTAAGCGCACGTACTTTGACGACGCGACGTGCAGGACGAGGCTTGGCCCAAACCATTTCACCTGTACCTGGGTTGCGAACTTCTCGCTTGCCCATGGCTGGTTTGTCTTGAACTACGATTTTGCAGAGACCAGGGATCGTAAACTGACCAGGTCCGCCTTTCTTTGCGACGTTTTTCTCGATTTCAACGTTGAGAGCTTCGAAAAACGCAGCAACTTCTTTTTTTGTGTGACCCGTTGTTTCCGCAATGCTATTCATGATTTCGGATTTAGTCGGGGCTTTAGGGCCAGTCTTTTTCGCCATAAGACGATGCCTCCAGTTGTGGGGGGTTAGTTTGAAAAACTCGGTAATTTGTTGTTCCGAATTACGAGACGCGGAAAATTAGACCGATTTAGCCTAATAATTCAAGTCAAGGTTAAACCAAAACACGGGTAAAACGTTAATTTTTACCTAAAAAGCACATTTTCACTCGGTTTTTTCCGTATCAAGCTCCCCCATCCAGCAAAAAACGACGTTTCTGGACCCTCAATATCGCTGGATTCGCGCAAATTCAACGATTGCCCTCATGCGTATTGCTCATGTTCTTATTGGGCATAAACGGCCAAAACGCGTTGACTCACAAGAGTTAAGCTCACTTGTTACGATACTATAAGTCCACTCGGTTTCTCCACTTCTGCTGGTTCGTTTGATTGACCAGCCATCCGCATCAACCTCCTGACCCTGTTCAACAGGCAGCCGCTGATCTCAAGAAACTGGCACTTTTAATCCATAAGCGATAAATGAAGTTTCCAAATCCCAATTCAATTCGAGTTTGTCTACTCGGTCTAGTTTCATTCTTGTTGCTTGGCATTTTTGCAGTTGCTGACCAGCCAAACTCCGAGCAACCAAGCCGATCCAATCCTGCAGCCGCGCCAAACGAGTTGGTTGCAAACGAGCTGGGCGCGAACGCTTCTGAATTCAGTTTTCCAGCCGACGACAATGACTTGCGAGCGGTTCAGCGAAAGTACAACGACAAAATCAAGCCACTTTTGAAAGAGTATTGTGGTGATTGTCACTGGGGAGCCGATGCCGATGCGGGCTTCAACCTTGAAAGCTACAAAACACTCAAGGATTTACTTGACGCCCGCAAGAAGTGGAAAAAGGTTGTCGTCCGCGTGGCCGCTAAAGAGATGCCGCCAGCCGATGAAGCCGAAGCCCTTCCCGATGCGGACCATAAAGCGGTTTTGGAATGGTTGGATCAACTTCTAAACAGTGTCGATTGCACAAATATCAATCCTGGACGCGTGACCATTCGGCGACTTAACCGTACAGAATATCAGAACACGATTCGCGACCTCGTTGGGATCGACTACAAACCGGCACGAGACTTTCCTGGCGACGACGTTGGATACGGATTCGACAATATCGCTGATGTAATTTCTTTGCCGCCGATTTTGATGGAGAAGTATCTTCAGGCTGCCGAAGACATCACGACTCAGGCCATCGTTGACCCTTCCAAACCGGCTTACTTTAAAACGATTTCAGGTGACCAGTTTCGTGGCAGCGGTAGCCACAGAGATTTAACGCTGATTTTGACATCCAACGGAACGGCCGGATATGAGATCGACATTCCAATGGCCGGCCGGTACGACATTCAGATTCGAGCCTACGGAAAGCAAGCCGGAAATGAACCGGCGAAAATGAAGTTCAGTGTCAACGGAAAATCGAGCACGACGAAGTCTGTTCGTGCCGAAGAGGACGAGGCCGCTGACTATGACTTAAAGGCGCGCCTCAAAAAGGGTAAACAGCGACTCGAAGTCTCGTTCACAAACGACTACTACGTAAAGAATGGCGGCGATCGAAATCTGTATGTCATGCACATGGTCGTCGAAGGCCCGACCGATCGAGTTCCACGATCTCATCAGAAGTTGATTACCGAAACGCCGGCCAAGCCCGCAGACCAGCGTGTTGCCGCCCGTCGAATTCTCAACACGTTTGCATCGCGAGCCTATCGCCGGCGTGCCAACCGAGGCGAAATCGACCGCTTGATGAAGCTTTACGATCAGTATCGTGAAGAAGGCGAGCCGTACGAGGTTTCGCTACGTTTAGCGTTTCAAGCCGTTTTGATTTCGCCCTATTTCCTATACAAAATTGAAGCTCCCGCCGCTCCCGGTCAGACCCGCGACCTTAGCGATTTTGAATTGGCAACCAGCCTTTCGTATTTTCTTTGGAGCACGATGCCTGATGCTGAATTATTCAAACTGGCCGCGCAAAATAAACTTCGCGATCCCAATATTCTTCGCGCTCAAGTAATGCGGATGCTGAAGGATGAAAAAGCCAACGCGATGGTGGAAAACTTCGTCGCTCAATGGCTTCAACTCCGACACCTTGAGCACTTCAAACCCGATCCCGATATGTTTCCGGGGGTCGATAAAGACATGTTGCGCGATATGGCGACGGAAACCAAGCTGACGATCGCGGACATGATCAAGAACAACAAAAGCATCACAGATATTCTTCAGTCCGATTACACGTTTATCAATGAGCGACTTGCTGCCCATTACGGACTCAAAGGCATTCGTGGTGAGAAATTTCAAAAAGTGTTTGCGGACAAAACCGGCCGCACTGGTTTGATGACGCATGCGAGTATTCTGACGCTGACTTCTAATCCAACACGAACTTCGCCCGTTAAACGCGGCAAGTGGATCATGGAAAATTTGCTTGGTGAAGAACCTCCACCACCAGATCCGGCAGCCATGCAGCTCGAAGACCAAAAAGAGCTCAAGGGCACGTTGCGCCAACGTATGGAACAGCATCGAAGTAATCCGAATTGTGCGGTTTGCCATAAAGTCATGGATGAGTTGGGGTTTGCGTTAGAAAATTATGACGCCGTTGGCAAATGGCGTGATAAAGAAATGACCAACACGATTGATGCACGGGGTGAACTACCCGACGGCACGGTCTTTAAAGGCGCAAAAGAACTTCAAGAAACAGTTAAGACCAAAATGCGTGATCAGTTCGTGCGTTGCTTGACCGAAAAAATGCTGATCTACGCCCTTGGCCGCGGCATGGAATACTTTGATGAATGCACAATCGACAAACTGATCGCGGACATCAAGCAAGACGATTACCGTTTTTCCGATCTAATTGTGGCCGTTGTTTCCAGCGACCCGTTTCGTAAAAGACAAGGCCCGCCCATTGGCGGCGAAGAGTAACCTGAAAAAGAGTGGCATTATGGAAGTCATCGAAGAAGATCGAATCGTGTTGGGCGAGTGCATTCGCCAATATCTCGAAGATGGAATTAGCCCGTCCGAGTTTGTGGAATTTGTTGAATCGCTATCGGAATCAAAAGACGTAACGGTACGAAAATTTTCCGACGAAATTTGGATGTTTTTTGATGAAGACGCCGTAGAGCTTACAAAAGCCGATGACCTCACCAAATCGGGATGGGATCATTTTCAGCGGCTTCTTTTGGTGCTCGAGTCAAATCGGCACGTTCATCGCTACACAGAAGTACGATGGACGAAATGGCAAGCAGTTGCCGCATTGGCGAGCTTGGCGTTCCTGTGCTGTGTGCTGATTTTCGGCTGGGCCAATGCGTTGATTTGGTTTGCTATCCCATTTGGAGCGGTTTCGTATTTCATCAGCCGAGCGAAAGCTGCCCCGCCAGTACCGTACGAAGATGTCATATATCCGTTTGAATCATTTACTTCGCTCAGTCAAACGTACGATGAAGTGGGCGACTTCAAGAAAATGAAATACCCAAAACCGTATAAGCCGAAAAAGAAATCGGAATTGATGTCGTTTGCCATCGAAACGAATTCCTACTTTTTCTGGATCGTAGTTTTCCCAAGTGCATTATTCTTGCCGCTGCAAATACTCCCAAGCTTTGACGCCAAATCTAAAGTCGCTTAAAGACTGGCCATCAGCTAAACTTGACAGTACCCATAAAATTTATTGATCAATTGCCGACCATGCCTCAACCAAAAATATCTCGCCGTACCGTACTTCGTGGATTGGGAACTGCGATCGCGCTTCCTTGGCTGGAAGCGATGTCGTCCCCCGCGCCTCTGATTGCCGCCGCGACTCATCGCACTGCCGTCGTCGCGCCGCCGGTACGCATGGCGTTCCTTTACGTTCCCAACGGGATGCACATGCCCGATTGGAATCCGAGAGGCAAAGGAAAAGATTTCAAGCTTCAATCGATCATGGAACCGGTCGCCGAATTTCGCGACAAAATGAATGTCTTCAAAGGGCTTTCGCTGCGAGGGGCTAAATCACTGGGCGATGGTGGTGGCGACCACGCACGAAGTGTTGCTGCTTTTCTGACCGGTGCCCATCCAAAGAAAACACATGGCGCTGACATTCGCAATGGGATTTCGGTGGACCAAGTCGCTGCTGACAAAATTGGCCACTTAACCAAACTAAAATCGTTGGAGCTAGGCACCGAAGCCAGTTCAACGGGCGGACGCTGCGACACGGGGTACAGCTGTTTGTACACCTCCAACATTTCCTGGCGAACGGATACGTCGCCGTTATCCAAGGACATTAACCCAGCGTCTGTTTTCGAGCGATTGTTTGGCACGTCCAATGAACTAAGCAACACAAAATCGCTGGCGAAACGCGAAGCCAGACGAAAGAGCATTTTGGATTTTGCCCACGGCGAAGCAAAAACGCTGAGCAACCATTTGGGAGCTCAGGATCGTCGGAAACTGGATGAGTATCTGTACGCAGTGCGTGATATCGAGCGTCGTCTCAACAGCACCGAAAAACTTGGCTCTTCAAAAGAAGATTACTCCGACTATCCGCGACCAGTCGGCGTGCCTCAGAAATATGAAGAGCATGTAAAACTGCTTTTTGACATGATGGTTTTGGCTTTTCAAACGGACACAACTCGCATTTGCAGTTTCATGTACGCCAACGCGGGCAGCAATCGCAGTTACCGTAATCTCTCAATCCGCGAAGGCCACCACAACATTTCGCATCACGGCAACTCAAAAGACAAACAACAAATGATCAGTAAGATCAATCAATACCACATGAGCCTGGCCCATCACCTGCTAAAACGACTTGATTCGATCGACGAAGGAAACGGGACACTGCTGGACAATTCCATGATTATGTACGGCAGTGGAATCGCAGATGGCAACTCGCACCATCATCACGATTTACCGATCGCGATGTTTGGAAGCGCCGGCAAGACAATCAAAACCGGGCGTATCATTGAGAAACCATCACGAACGCCACTTACAAATCTCTACTGTTCGATGCTGGATAAAGTCGGAGCATCTGTTACTAATTTCTCCGATTCAAACGGGCGTGTTGAAGAGCTTTAATTCGTAAACCAACGTTCAATTGTTAAGTTAACGATCGACGTTAATATCCAATTCACGATCAACACGATTTTATTCTTTCTACCAAGTCAGCCAAGTTCGCATGTCCGACCAAGATGAACTCTACATGCGAGCGGCGGTGGAGCTTGCTACCCGCGGCCAAGGGGATGTCGAACCCAATCCGATGGTCGGCTGCATCCTCGTACGTGATGGCGAAATCATTGGTCAGGGCTTTCACGAAAAATTTGGAAGCGGCCATGCCGAAGTCAACGCGATCGCATCCGCAAAATCGACAACCGTTGGAGCCACTGCCTACGTGACGCTTGAGCCCTGTTCGCATGTTGGGAAAACAGGACCGTGTTCGCAAGCGTTGATCGAAGCCAAAGTCGCCAGGGTGGTGGTCGCGTGCGAAGACCCCAACCCGCTGGTTAGCGGCAACGGCATCAAGCAACTGCGCGACAATGGAATTGATGTCACTGTTGGTGTTTTGGAAGACGAATCCAAATTCGTATTGGCACCTTATCTCAAACGATTCGCCACCAAAACGCCGTGGGTGATTGCCAAATGGGCAATGACACTGGATGGAAAAATTGCGACCGATACGGGCGACAGCAAGTGGATATCCAACGAGCAGTCCCGTCAGATCGTGCAGCAACTTCGCGGGCGTGTTGACGGAATCATGGTCGGCATTGGGACCGTGTTGGCTGATGACCCAATGTTAAACGCTCGCCCCGACAGACAATCAGACATCAAGCGCAAAGCGACTCGGATCGTGGTTGACTCGCTGGCAAGAACACCTGTCGATTCGAAACTGGTGAAAACCGCGAATGAATTTCCGACTTTGATTGCCGTCGGGCCAGCGGCGAACGAATCAAATTGCAAAGCACTTGAAGCAAACGGATGTCAGGTCATTCGATTCACGGCCAAAGATCCCAATCAACGCTTAAACCAAATCATGATTCATCTGGCTGAAAAAGGCGGAGCAGACAATTCACCTGTCACGAATTTGTTGGTCGAGGGCGGCGGGCAACTTCTGGGCTCACTCAACGACTTAAACATGATCGACGAAGTCCACTGTTTCATCGGGCCAATCATTGTCGGTGGCCAAAATTCAAAAACGCCCATTGGCGGTGCTGGGCATTCACTCATCAACGATTCCAGCTCGATTTCAATCCAATCGGTAAAACCAGTCGGCAATGACGTCTACATCGTTGGACGTACAATTCAGAAATAGGCGAAAATCTGAAACGAATGGAACGTTCTTTCAACGCGGCGCAACCTAAACGCGTTTAAACGTCTCACGCAGCGTCATCAACAGACGTTCTGCATCGCCTTGGCTGAACACCATTGGTGGTTTGAATTTGATCACGTTACCAAAAGGGCCATCGGTACTCAGCAAGATTCGGCGGTCGCGCATTTTCTGAACGATCAAGTGGGCCAGTTCGCTCGCCGGTTCAATCGTTTCTCGATCTTTTACCAACTCGATTCCCAAAAACAATCCGCTTCCGCGAACGTCTCCGACGAAATCGAATTCGTTCTTGAGCTCGCTCAAATTCTCAAGCAACCAGCTCCCGACTTCCCAAGCATGCTGCTGCAGGTTTTCTTCTTCGATCACATCGAGGACCGCCATTCCCACTGCACATGAAACAGGGTTACCGCCAAACGTGTTAAAGTACTCCATCCCATTATTGAAAGCGTCCGCAATCGCGCGGGTCGTTACGACCGCCGCCAAAGGATGGCCGTTTCCAATCGGTTTTCCCATTGTCACGATATCAGGAATGACATTGGATTTTTCGAATCCCCAAAAATGTGAACCGACTCGCCCAAATCCGACTTGGACTTCATCGGCAATGCAAACGCCGCCAAAGGCGCGGATCGCGTGGTAGACTTCGGGTAGATATCCACTTGGAATCGGGATCTGTCCGCCACACGACAATAACGACTCGTGAAAAAACGCTCCAATTTTTCTGCCTGCTGCAACGCTCGCAGCAATAACTTTCTTGGCGGCATTGGCAAACTTCTGACCGCACTCAGGATCATCGCGTTTAAACGATCCTCGGTAGTCGTCGGGGGCTGGAAAAACTTGCACGTGTTCGGCCTGCCCTTGTCCACCTCGATGATTGAATTTGTAAGGACTAAGTTCAATCAAAGAATGTGTGTGCCCATGATAGGCATGGTCAAGAACGGCCACATCGAACTGGTTGGTGTAAGCTCGTGCCAGTCGGAGCGCCAGATCATTGGCTTCACTTCCCGAGTTCACAATGAAGCACACTTCCAATTTGTTTTCAGTTGCATTATCCGCGGCTGGCATCGTTCCCGCTAAGCGTTCCGCGTATCGAACGATGTTTTCATGCAAGTAACGCGTGTTCGTATTCAACTGCAGCATTTGAGCGTGAGCAGCCGCGACAACACGAGGATGACAATGCCCCACATGGCAAACATTGTTGACGCAATCGAGATACGTCACCTCAGATTCGTCAAACAAATATTGCCCACGGCCACGAACGACATGAATCGGTCGATCGTATGACAGGCTCAGCGAAGGCGAAACAAATTTCGCACGCCGCGTTTGAATTTCGCTTGCTTCAATATTCGAAGCCGCGGTATCAGACTGCCCCAAACCCGAACGGCTCTTTTTGGGCACAGCGTTGCAGGCTTCTGAAAACTGAAGATGAACCGCAGCGGCATCAACTGCGGCAAGGCGTTCAATCGCGGCCCAAGCTGGCTTTTCAGTGATCCCCAAGTATTCATTGTCCGGCTGAAGTGCCTTTTGCTCCGCCGCGATGCAAACGCTTTGGCAAAGTCGCATACACATTAGCGGAAACAAAACCGAGAGTTCGGCTTCGTCGATTGGATTGGATTGATGATACCCAGCCACCAATTCAACCGCCGCAGCAATCGGGTTCTGTTTACCCAGCATCATGTATGCGCCACAAATCGCCAGATCATTAATTGTGGTTGAGTAAACGATGTCCCCAAAATCAATCAATCCGATTAGCGCCAGTCCGGCTTGCTCATCGTGCTCTATCAAAATGTTGTAGTCATTGGCGTCGTTGTGAATGACTGATTTGGGAAGAGACTCAATACGGGACGCAACGTTTTCATAGTTGGAAAATAGCTTTTGCAAAAACTCGATGCGTGTTTTCTCAATTGCCATTGCTTGATTCTCGTGCCCAGTGACACCAGTAAGCACACTCTCAACGATGCCCGCCGCATTTTTCAAATCCCATTTCAACTCACGCTTCGCCGCCGGCAGACTATTGAGGCCGGCTAGATCGGTGGCGAGTTCACCCAGCACGCGCCCGATTTCACGAATTAACGCTGGTGAGTGTGGTTTGAATTTTGCCAATGGCTGACCGGGCAAAAAACTAATGCATCGCACAAGACAGATTCTTTTATCCGAATCCTGAATCGGAACAATCGCGCTTCCAGCTTTGGAGCGGATTAGTTTTGGGCATTCAACTGAATCCGAACTGCCCGCAATTTGAATCGCCGCATTCTCCAGCTCAAGCACATTCGAATCGGTATCAGGATTGGCGATCTTGATGACAAAAGAATTCGGTGAGGCCGTGATTTTGAAGTTCTGATCACGTTCCCCTGGAAGCACAGAAGCAACACCACTGATCCCGAAATGCTCAATCGCAATAGCCTGGGCTTCTTCGCAATCAAAAGCCGGCTTGTTTCGAATGTCTTCCACGATTCAAAAGTCTTTTTGTAGCGGTGTCGTAGTGTATCGATAACGTCGCTTGGACTGGTCGGACCGGACGCATGTGAGCGACTTGGTGCAACAGCAAAACGCAAGTGTTCAGGCGCTTAACACATCTGATTCTATCGCGCAGCTTGGAGCAGTATAGAGAGTAAGTCGTTTTTGAACAGCAACGAGTAAGAGGAGGAGACTCTTCATTCTTCGCAATTAAACCGTGGCTATCGCTGGCTTTCGCGAAACCGGCTTACGCTGCGATGTTTTTGGTTCGGCTTTCAGAAACAAGACGCAGGAAAGTTGCTTCGACTTCTTTGGTCAGCCTGATCGGATCAAACTCTGTCTGCACCATTTCGCGACCGTTTTCACCAAGCCTTTTTCGTTCGTCTGCTGATTTAGCCATTTCAATGATGGCTGCCGCAAGTTGACGTGGGTCTTTGGGAGGAACCAAAATTCCGTTTTCGCCTGGTCGAACAATCTCAGGCAAACCACCTGTCCGAGCCGCAACGACTGGTGTGCCGGCGGCAAGTGCTTCCAACGCGACCAACCCAAGTGGTTCTTCGATTGAAGGCACAGCCAGAACATCAAATGCGGCCATAAAGTCTTCGACGTTTGTTCGTAGCCCCAACCATTTGACCCGGCGGAACAAATCGTGCTTCTTCTGAATCGAACGAAGCTTCTTCACGTAGGCTTCCTCGCGGGCGAATCGGCCAAGCATTACCAGCTTAAAATTTGGAACTGCTTTTACGATTTCTTCAAGCGCCTGAAACAGATAGAGATGGCCTTTTCGCTGAACAACTTCTCCGACAATGCCACACAAGAACTCGTCACCCTTTAATCGCATTTGTCTTTTGACAATCGTGACCTTGAGTGGGGTGACATGCTTGAATCGCTCGAGATCGGTAAAGCAAAAAATCTTCTCCATCCGCTCGGCAGAGATCCGATTGACTCGTCGGTGGTAGTCGTAAGTGGCTTGAGAATTTGCGATGACATAATCGTTCATACGCCAGTGAATTTGAAATGAACAACTATGAGCCGTCGCAGTGACAGGCACACCCGTCAGCATTCGCATCAACACGCCAAACGCATGGCCGCGCGACATGTGGGTATGGATCAAATCAAAATCGTTCTCGCGAATCCAGCTTGCAATACGACGTAACTCTAATGGACTTCGGGTTAACTCAGACTCAACAATCTGAATCGACGGATCAATGTTCTCCTGAATCCAGCCGTTAGCACGACAAAGGATCACAATTTCGTGTCCAAACGCTTTGAGCTGTTCGGAGATGAACTTGCAATAGGTGATGGCACCATTGACGTTGCGCCCGGAGATGATCTGCAAGATTTTCAAAGGTTGGTTCCTGTTTCCGCGCAGGCAAGTGAAGCTGGAGAGTGCGGGGAGGATACCAATTCTCAATCGGTCTGGCTGCGCGGTTTTGCAGGTATTGCTAGCGTTCTACTCTGGCGAATCTTGGGCGTTTCGCTTGGGCATAGCTGCCGCAGTATTGCGGCTCACCTTTAGTATCGACGTCGCCCCAATTGCCACAAAAAAACGGAAGCAAGGCAAACCTTGCTTCCGTATGTTTATCCATTAGACCGAACTACGATCCTTGGGTTGAGTTAAAACCCTTGTCCAGTGAACAAGCCTTCTTCACCTAGAATGATTGACTCAGTGAACAAGAATGGAACATCTGCAACACCAAAGAACTGACCAACGCTGTCAAATCCATTCGTCAACCCATCAAGACCAAGATTGAATTCTCCTGGAACATCTGAGAGATCGAGGAATTCCGGACCGAGTTGGAATGCGTTGCTTCCCATGGCCAGGTTGAGATCAGCTCGACCAATTGCAACCGCGTTACCGAAGATGTTTGTCCCGTTCTGGAAGTTAGGATTGCCGAACACTGGAAATGGAATTCCATTGACGCCGGCCGGCAAAGCCATTCCAGCAAGGTCGGACACTGCACCCGCTCCATTCAAGAATACTGTCGTCTCGTAAGGTCGAGCGAAATACTCTTCGTTGTTGATGGCTTCGAAATCAAAGATTCCAGAATCTCCAACCGGTATTTGAACATCACCGTTTGCGACCAATGGCGTTACGTTGTCAATATCTTCACCCCGGTCGTTTCCGAAGAATGTATTTCCGATGACAGAAGCGTTGATTGTGGCACGATTAAACGTATTCAAGCTTACGCCACGTTCGAAGTTATCACGGAATATGTTACCGTTGAATCGAACCGAAACAGTACTTTGATCAAACGCGTCGATATTGACGCCGTCGTAGAATAACAAGTTGTTCGGGTCAGCTAATGCACCTAAGTCGCCAAACACATTGTCGTTGTTTGCATCGTTGTCGGCACCTGCACCGTTGTTGGAAATGTCGTTTCCAGTGACTGCCAATAGCAACTGAGCGTCACCCGCAGTTTGGACATCAACACCTTCGTAGTGGAAGTCTTGAATCGAGTTATCCTGAAGTGTGACACGTGTAAAGTTGTCAAGCAATCCATCGGAGATAATCTCCACCAAGGAACCCGCTGAAATCCCGGAATCGTTCCCGATAAACGGTGAGTTCGGGATTGTAGCGTCATTGTTAGCTCCAGTCAGCTGACCATTGCCAACCGCCGTTACACGAATACCGTGTGCACCCAATCCGTCTGCGAACGGTGCGTTGTCCGATCGAGTTCCTACAGTCGATTGTGCACCGTTTGGACGCAGCGTCGAATTAATAAGAACAATATCCGTCAACGTGTCATCGAGTGTGAGTACATCGACTCCGATGTTGTTGAACAATGTAAGCTCATCAAGGGTGATTCGGTTAATCAACCCATTGGCTTCGTTATCAGTAAAGATGTTCACACCAGTTTGAGTGTCGTTAGTGGCACTGTTGGGATCCGTTCCCGGAATACCAATTGTGGATTGGCGAACCTGAACGTTGACAAGACCATTCTCAACCGAAGTGATTCCGATACCGTCTGTCGGCACAACCAAGGTTGGCAGACCTGGGCGAATGATTTGATTCAATTCATTGCTAATGAACACGTTTTCAATCACAGCCTGAATTTCTCCAGGCGGTTGACCGTTAAGTCCGCGAGCCAGAAGCGAAATACCATCTCCACCACCATTGGTGTTGTTGAGAATTGGTTGAAGCAAAGCAGGGTTTGTGCTGCCGATGTTGGTTCGAATCAAACCACCATCTCTGGCAACCAATCGAATACCATCGTTCAAGTTATCGTTGATCCCGACGTTATCAAGAATATCAAGATTAAGAGTTGAGCGAATCCCGGTTGGCGTAGCACCTTGGACCAGAGCCGCAACACCAACGTTACCATCGCTCAAGTCCAAATTAGTCAGCAGTGCAGTGGTCTCGATATTTGGGTCATCCAGAATGAACTGCACGTTACCGCCACCACCGTTTCCGTTGATGTTACTTACGCCGCCAACGGTCGTTCCGATGTTAATTCGGTCTGGATCTGTTGTTGCCCAGTTGCGAATCAAGATGCCGGAACCATTGTTGTTAGTTACCGTCGCATTGATGATGTCCAATTGGCCGTTACCTTCGTTCAAGAAGATACCGCTTCCAATGTTACTGTCAGAGTTGTGGCTTTGAATGGCCAACCCTGCACCGGTCGAGTTGACATAGTTCTCGATGTAAAAACCGTGACGCAAGTTGTTACTTGTGTTGTTGCTCAAGAAAGTAACAGATCCTGGATCAAAATTTCGAATGCTAATACCATCAAACAGGTTGCCAGTGGCGTTGTTCGATTCAAACTCGAAAGTTGATGTTGGATCAAGTGCATCAATGAGTAGCAAACCGCTACGAGTATTGTCAGTCAGGTCGTTGCGATTGACGGTCCAGTCACCATTGACTCGAGCCAAACGGACACCATCAAGTGTCGCGTTGCGAATCGTGTTGTCGCTGATCTCGCCGCTTTGGACATCGCCACCCCAAACTCCGAACAATGCTCCTGTGCCGTCAATGTCCAGACCACCGACATTGTTGCCGTTAGCCAATGTGACCACTGCAAATCCGCCGCTATTGGAGATCGTTGGAGTCCGACCGGTTGAGTTTCCGAACAGTTCGAAGTTCTGGCCACCTTGGACAGGTAGAAAGATCGGACGGCCTTCGCCTAACAAGAACTGATCGTCTTGAAGAACGATACCAGTATCAAGATTTCTATCCGTTCCACTTCCCGCGTTGACAACGATGACGTCACCTGGGGAACTATTGTTTTGTGCATCAACAAGTGAATCAAACGGCAATTCGGCAGTACCGTTTTCAAAATTACCATCAGCTTCGTTGTTGACATGAATTACGTTGTAGGGGGCACCCGTTCGTGGATCAATCGCAAGCACAACGTCCTGATTGAATCGGACAATGTGATCGTTACGAACTGTTTGTTCAAGATCGCGACCAAGAGACGAATACTCGTTGCCATAACCGCTGCTGGCTGCTCCGAAGACCCAGCCCAGTCCCAATACACCAGTCGTGTCAAAGCGGTCGTCATGGTTGACTTCTACGTTGACAATCAAGCCGCGTAAAATCTGAGCTCCCATTCGTACTTTATAGCCTGCGAATGCATCAATCAGATCTGAGTTGTAATGGTAACCACCAATATCAATATTGCCGTTTACAAAAGCCAATTGCTTAGGACGCATTCGCAATGTCAAGTCAAAGCCTTGAAGGGCTGAGTCGATACCTGGCGTTAAAGCAATGCTGTTGCCAAAGAATGGATTGACTCCGTTTGGATCACCCAAAGCAAAGTCTTGGATTCCAGTTGGGAAGTAACCGTTGGCCAACAAGTCCCATTTTGGAGTCTTGATTTTTCCACTTACACCAACTTGGTGAAAAGTGTGTGCAAACGAAGCAAGACGGTCACCATCGTAGTCGTACCAAAAACCGACACTAACGTCGGCGTTGGCTGGCTTGATCGAGAACACGCGTTCAATACCGATGTTGGAGAAAAAGCCACCCTCGTCTTCCAAGGAGTGGTGAATGTTTGCTTCAAGCAACCAGCGACCATCCAGTGCATCTTCGCCCAATCGCGTTTTACCGCCAAGGCTCAGATAAGAACCGTCGAATCCCAGTCCGGCATCAGCCAAATTGGTTTCAAACCAAAGCCTTCCAATCCGGCCTCGACCTCCCGGTTGCTGTTGTAGTAGGTCACCCGATACTTGCCGAAAACCTGATCGGGCAAAAGCCCCATCGTGCAGGGAACGTACCAGCTGAGCATCTGCGAAATTACAGGCAATGAATGCCAAGGCAATGCAGAAAAGGCTCAATCTTATCTTCATCGATGTCTCCCGAGACGAATCCCGACGCTTTTAGGGCTAGTTCACCACCAATTCGTGCGCAAGACGCCCGAAAAAATGGTACATGTGATAGAAACCATCGACACGGAAAGATCAAACTCATTAGTATTTTCGATATGATTCGCATAATTGATACAATTTGACACCCACTCGACCGTGAGAATTGAAAGTGAAAGCAATCGCTTGCTTGCAAATTGACTGAGTGCATTTCGGCTAAACCCTCATGATCAACGGTCGCCCCGCCTAAAAACACGACAGCATCAAAGACTTAAAAACTGCTATCAAATGAACTTGAACGAACTCAAATCAGTTCACCAATTGGAGAGCTTTTCTCAGCTTCTCTCCCAGCCCCGGTCTAAGTTCCTGGCTCGCTGTCTTTCTCAGCTTCTCAATCGAACTGGTTTTCGGTCTCATGGCTGGGCATTTTTAGGTTGGGTAATTCTTGCAACCGTTATTGCTCAACCGCCCACCATTGGTTTTGCTTTTCAGACAACCCGCCCGATACCCGACGACATCTCATTCAATCAACACGTTCGCCCAATCCTTTCTGAAAACTGCTACGCTTGCCACGGCCCAGACGCCAATAAGCGTCAGGCTGGTTTGCGTTTGGACCAGTCTAAAGGTGCTCAAGCTGTTATCACGCCCCGCTTTCCCAGCGATAGCGAATTGATTGCTCGCATTCTTTCAAGCGATAAAGACACATTGATGCCACCGGCCGACTCGGGACGTTCATTGACCGATTCGCAAAAGACGATTTTGCAACGTTGGATCAAACAAGGTGCGAAGTACGAATCGCATTGGGCTTTTGTTCTTCCAAAAAAGCCAACAATCCCAACGGTCAAAAACAAATCGTGGCCAAAGAACGAACTTGATCGATTCGTGCTGGCAAAGCTGGAAGCCAAAGGCATCCAACCATCGGAGCGAGCCAACCCAACTCTCATCGCAAGACGGCTTTATCAGGATTTGATTGGCCTCCCTCCATCGATTGAGGAAACGCAAAAATTTGTTGCGACTTACCAAACCGACCCAGATGCCGCGATTGAAAAATTGGTTGACGAATTGCTGGCAAGTTCTCATTACGGAGAGCGAATGGCGCTTCCATGGTTGGATGCCGCTCGATACTCCGACTCAAACGGATTCCAGGAAGACGGTGATCGAAATCAGTGGCCATGGCGCGACTGGGTCGTGCGGTCACTAAACCAAAACATGCCATTCGACGAGTTTACGATCCAACAACTGGCTGGTGACTTACTGACTAACCCAACCAACGACCAACTGATCGCGACAGCATTCAATCGCAACCACATGCTCAATGGCGAAGGGGGCGCGATCGTCGAAGAGCAGCGAAATAATTACGTATTCGATCGAGTCGACACAACTTCGACGACATGGCTTGGGCTGACGATGGCTTGCGCTCAGTGCCATGATCACAAATACGATCCCATCACGCATATCGATTACTACAGCTTCTTTGCTTACTTTAACAGCGTGGAAGAAAACGGCGGGGTGAATCGCAGAGCAGGCCGACTTCAAACCGCCGACCCATTACTAGAGTTGCCAACACAAGCGCAAACCGCAGAGCTAGCGGCGATTGCAGAACAGCTCAAACCGGTAAACGCGAAACTCCAAGCCCTCGACAGCGAAATTGTAAATTCGTTACGTGAATGGGAAGAAAAAAATCGCAACCAATCTCCTGACATAGGCCGCGACATCTTTCGCATCTTGCAAGTTCCCGTCGCCGAGCGTTCCAAGTCAGACGACAACCGAATCAAAGACTATTTTTTGTTGAATCTGGCAGCAGAGCGATTCCGAAAAATCAGGAAACAAAAAGCGTCTTTGGTGAACAAGCGGAAAAAGATTCAATCAAGCCTCACCACGATCATGATCATGCGAGACCGAAAAACGCCACGCAAAACGCACTTGCTGGAACGAGGCAACTACGAGTCACCGCGTGACGAAGTCCAACCGAACGTTCCCGCTTTTCTCCCTCCGCTCCCTGCCAATGCGCCCAAAAACCGACTGACGCTGGCGAAATGGCTTGTCGATCCATCCAATCCGCTTACCGCACGTGTGGCAGTCAATCGTTACTGGCAAACGTTTTTTGGAACCGGTTTGGTTAGAACGTCAGAAGATTTTGGAATTCAAGGCGAATTGCCAAGCCACCCCAAACTACTGGATTGGCTGGCTGTCGATTTTGTCGAAAACAAATGGAATGTAAAACGAATCCATCGCATGATCGTCACTTCGGAGACTTATTTACAAAGCTCACGGTTTCGCAAGGACTTGGTTGACATCGATCCGGAAAACCGACTGCTCGCTCGCAGTCCACGATATCGGTTACCCTCAAGTCTGATTCGCGATTCAGCCCTGAGCGTTTCTGGATTGCTTAACAAACAGATTGGCGGCCAGCCCGTCTTCCCTTATCAACCGGACGGGCTTTGGAAAGAATTCAGTCTGGAAAAATTTGGCTACAAACGGTCAGCTGGCTCTAACATTCACCGCCGAAGCCTCTACACGTTTTGGCGTCGAACTGTTGCCCCGCCCAACATGTTTGACTCAGCCAATCGTCAAAACTGTACGGTCAAGCTCTCACGAACCAACACACCGCTTCACGCATTGGTCATGTTAAACGATCCAACGTTTGTGGAAGCCAGTTGTTACCTTGCACAATCGGTCATTGCTGAATCGACCGATGAAGCGGGAAAGAAAGACACAGACACAAATAAACTACGTCTTGGAACAGCTTTCCAGCGTGCCATCGGAAGAGTTCCCAGCGATTCTGAGCTAGCGGCTTTGACAAAAGCACTTGAGGCGAGTCAGAGACATTTTGAAGCCCACCCTGGCCAAGCCAAAGATCTGCTTTCAATCGCAAGTTCAATCAAACTGCCTGAGCAACCAACCGGCCAAATAGAACTGGCCGCATTGGCGAGTGTTGTTCAGATCATGATGAACACCGACGAGTTTATGACGCGAGAGTGACTAACGAGCGGTCAATTAATTGAGCAAGTGAACAAAAATCAGCCAAACGAAAACGACCTGGAAACAATCATCGATGAATCCATTGGAAAAAAATCATCAGCACAATACGCGTCGTCAATTCTTTAGTCGCACCGCCACGGGAATCGGCGCGGCGGCTTTGGGGGCGCTATTGTCCAACGATCTGCAGGCCGGTAGCACTTCAACTACCGAATTGCCAACAGCCAATCATCCGGCTACAGCAAAACGTGTTATTTACTTGATGATGAGTGGCGGTCCGTCGCATGTTGACTTGTTTGATCACAAACCCGAAATTTTGCCTCGCCGTGGAGAGCCATTACCGGATTCGGTTCGCCAAGGCCAACGACTGACGACAATGACCAGCGGACAGAAAAAGCTTCTGGTCTTGCCGCCGCTCAAACCGTTTCGACCTCGCGGCAAATCGCAGATGATGCTTTCAGATTTGATTCCTTACACAGGAGAAATCGCAGACGATATTTGCTTGATCAAATCAATGAACACCGAAGCGATCAATCACGCCCCGGCTGCGACTTTCTTTTTGACTGGCTCACAAATTCCCGGTCGACCGAGCATGGGGGCATGGCTTTCGTATGGGCTTGGCAGTCTTAATAGAAATTTGCCATCGTTTGTCGTCATGAATTCACGAGATCGACAAAACACATGTGGCCAACTGCTTTATGACTACTACTGGGGCAGTGGTTTCATTCCAAGCAAACACCAAGGTGTCCGTTTTCGCTCCTCGTCCGATCCCGTTTTGTATCTGTCCAACCCCAAAGGCATGTCTCGCAAGCTTCGCCGTCAGATGCTCGACCACTTGGCGGTTCTCAATCAAGAAAAACTGGCCGATTATGGCGATCCAGAAATTGAAACGCGAATCGCACAATATGAAATGGCTTACCGGATGCAAACAAGCATTCCTGAGCTGACAGACATTTCAAATGAACCCAAGCACATCCTCGATATGTATGGCCCCGATGTCCATCGCAGTGGTTCGTTTGCGCGAAACTGTTTGCTCGCTCGGCGACTGGCCGAGAAAGATGTTCGATTCGTTCAGCTAATGCATATCGGCTGGGACCAACATGGAAACCTGCCAACGCAATTGGAACACCAGTGCAAAGACACCGACCAACCAGCTGCGGCGCTCGTTAAAGATCTCAAGCAACGTGGATTGCTGGACGACACACTGGTGATTTTTGGGGGCGAGTTTGGACGGACCGTTTTTGGCCAAGGCGACATCAACAACAAAAAGAAGCACGGTCGCGACCACCACGGACGCGTATTTAGTTTGTGGATGGCGGGCGGTGGCGTGAAACCAGGATTTCAATACGGCCAGTCGTGCGAGTACGCGTGGAACGTTGCCGAAAACGGCGTGCACGTTCATGATTGGCAAGCAACGGTGCTTCACATGTTAGGAATCAAACACCAGCGGCTAACTTATAAGTATCAGGGACGGCAATTCAGGCTAACAGACGTTCACGGCAAAGTGGTAAAAGACGTTTTGGCTTAGGGTTTATTTGATATGCGAATTATTAGAAGTTTGAGATCAAGCAATAATGGAGAGCAAAACGAACAAGCAAAAACAACAACGAAACTTACAAGCAAAAACGAGGCCATTTGTTTAGATAAATTTTTCTTTGTTTTTGCCAGAAAATCTTTTTGCCGATTTAAACGAATTTGTGTTTACACCAGATGTCCTGCCTAGACCTCGACTACGGTTTTTCCTATAACCCTTCTTCCCAAGCTTGATTTTTCAAACTTATTGGCAACATTTGTTTCGGCAATTGCACCAAGCCAGTCGATAAAAGAACGACTGACTTACAGAGGTTTGTAAGGTAAGATTGGAGCAAGATGATCGGTTGATGCTTCGACCCAATGTTCATTTGAACGAACATGCGATGAAGATTCCAACTGATCGACAACAATACAATTGAAACAGGATACATCCGACTATTGACGGCTGAGGGACCAATTTTAGGGTAGGCCTAAATCATTAGTGGCTTGTGCTTAGCACGTCCGATTTACGACTTTCTCCCAGCGACTCCCATCGCTATCGCTTGGTCGGAGTATCTTTATACATTCCGCATTATCCAATTTGGATAGTGCGGTTTTTTTATGTGCTGGCACAAAGAAGCAAAAAAGCTTTCTTGCTAAATGTTCTTTTCTCGTTGCCAATAGTTCTCAACAAGCAATCACAGAATCCGCACAACGGTAACTTCAAAGAGGAAGGATTCATGAACTCTGTGTTCCTCCGTGTCCTCTGTGGTTTATTCCTTGTTGGCGCTCAACCATGGACAACGTGCGACATTGGTAAACTACTTCTCTTTAATACGCTTCGCCAATTCAGGCGGACAAGTCAGCTGGAATCGATCAAGCAACGCTTGGTAGTCTTGCGCGGAGTTGATGTTTGTCATCGAATCAAGATTTGGATCAACATCTTTTAACTCGTTCACGGGCACTTTTCTGGCATCGAACGCATCGGCAAGCTCGGAAACGCGAAGTTGTTTGTTCTCCAACCGCTCTTCGATGCGAGAATGCAATTCAGTTTCGTAAATCGCCGTCATTCCGTAAACTCGCGCACCGTCGACAGGCACGATCGCCGAACGTTCACAACGCTGCGAAATCAGAAACCGAATCAACTCTGGTTTAAGTAGCGGAACGTCACAGCTGGTCACAAACGCCAATGGAATATTCCGATCGGCCAAACACTTGAGACCAACTCGTATCCCTTCAAGCGGCCCCAAACCATCGCGTTCGTCTTGGAGCGAGATGATATTTTCTGCCAAGTGATGCGATTCTGAATTGATTCGCCCAACCAGGACCACGTGCTTGGCGACTTTTGAAACTTGTTGCACGACCAACTCAAGAAACGTTTGATCGCGAAAAATCAATTCTGTTTTGTCGATCCCCAAACGGGTGCTTTGACCACCACACAACACAATCGCCCCCATCACGTCGCTTGGAAAGCTCGTTTCAGCGTCGGTTGGTTGATTGTTAGGCATCTTTGTCGTGATTCAGTCAAGTGTTTAAAAAGTCAGCGCTAGAATACGCCTTTTGAGTAAGCGTTATTCAAGGATCGCGTAAAGTAAGTTAACCTAACGGTCAGCTCCAACCTGCCAAGTTCAATTCTTATCATTGAAATTGGTCCAACAACCCTCCGAGCATCGTATGGCTCTCGTTTTAAATCAACAAGTCGAAACAACGATTCCGATCGAAGTAAAAGGGATCACGCCTGATCGTTTAGCGGGCAAATCGACAAACGAAATTGCGAAAACCTCGATCTGGCATGGCCGCCAGGAAATTGAATTGGGAAGCCTGTTCTCGATTTCTGGCTCTCTAGACGATCATACGATTGTCTGGGAAGGCCATCTAAAGTCCGTTCATCAGATCGGAGCCGCGATGCAAGCGGGAGTGATGCGAATCGCCACCGAAGCCGGCCGACACGTTGGCAGCCAAATGTCCGGTGGCGAGATCATTGCTCTGTCAGACGTTTCAGATTTCCTTGGCGCCGAAATGACGGGCGGTTTGATTCGTGCCCATGGCAACGCTGGTGACTCGGTCGGCGGAAATTATCCAGGCTCAAAATCAGGGATGAATCGGGGCACCATCCTCATTGACGGCAACGTTGGAAAAGGCGTCGGGCAATCGATGCGGCGAGGAACGATCGTCGTCAAGGGAAACACCGGAGTGCTACCGGGCTGGAATATGCGTGCCGGCACATTGTTGGTGCTGGGCGAATGTGGCTCCGATGTTGGCGCTGGAATGACTCGAGGAACGATTGCCGTTGCGGGACGACTTCATTCGAGCCTGTTGCCAACTTTTGTCAAAGGTGGAATCCAACGAGTTCCCGTTTTACGGATGTTGGGAAACTGGTTGGTTAACCAAAAATTCGATTTCGACCCGGCCGTTTTAAAAGCAAACTTTCAAACATTCCACGGCGACCAATTAATGGGCGGTCGTGGCGAAGTGTTCGTAGCTCAACCGTAAGCAAAAGGCTTTGCGCCGTTCAAAAAGTTTAACGACTAGCCGGCAGGCGCCCGCGTTCGAGAAGCACCGTAGCCGATGTCACCAGACTTTGGGCGAGCTGCCAGTGCACCTGAACTCCCGTGAGCTACCGTAGCCGATGTCACCAGACCTCGGGCGAATTGCCAGTACTCCTGAACTCTGGCGAGCCCAGCTACGGTCGCGGGGGCGCCAGACAAATCAAAAACACTTATCGAGAAGGCCACTTCCAATGGGGAGTGTCAAACGGATCAACCCCAAGTAACTGCGTCGCACCGAACGATTTTTCGAGCTCGAAATGGAAACACTGATCGCATTGCGAAAGCTCTTGAATCAATGGCTTGGCATGAGTCACCACAATAATTTGATTCTCGGCGGCGTATCGTTGGATCAATCGCCCCAACGCCGGCAGCAAATCCGGATGTAAACTTGTTTCGGGTTCGTTGAGCACCATGAGTTCGGGTGGACTGGGCGTCAGCAACGCTGCGATCAGCAACAGGTAGCGCAGTGTTCCGTCCGAAAGCTCAGCTGTCGAAAGCGGACGGAGCATTCCGTTCTGCATCAGGGCGACCTCGAAACGTGAGTTGGGCGATCGAATCGTCAAACTCGATCCCGGAAACGCATCCGAAATGGCTTCGTCCAACCCGTCACCATCTCCGGTTTCGCGAATTGTTTGAAGTGCCGCGGCAAAATCAGTTCCGTCGCCAGACATGACTGGAGTATAAGTCCCAATCTGCCCACGTCGCGCCGGAGCATCAATATCAGAACGGAAGTGGTCGTAAAACCGCCAAGACCGAATTGTATCTCGCAACAAAATGATCTCCGGTGCGTTTACCGGATCCGAATACTCGGTCAACATGCTCGAATAATTTGTCAACGGAGTCTTCACGTCTTCCCATTTCCGACTGGGGCGTACGCGTAAATTGCAACCGCGGCGGTCGGCGTACAATTCACGCGCAGTCAATCCGCGGCCGCGAAACAAACACTCTCGTTTGATAATTGGATCCAGCTGAAACGCGGATCTGCTGGGGGCAGCGAGCCCCAGATCAATTGTATAACTTGAATCATCAGTCTTGAATCCAAGCCGTAAACTGACTGGCTTTTTTCTCTTTGTCCCTTGAACAGGGTACGTTCCATCCAACACTTCACGCGAGAAAGATTCAGGGCCAGCCCAAAGTGTTGAATTCAATCCGCCTTCATTGGCAAGCGATTGAATGAGACGCCCATCGGCAGTCGCGGCCAGCAAACGCAGAGCCCGATAAATACTTGACTTGCCACTTCCGTTTGGGCCTGTGATTAAATTCAACGGACCAAGCGAAAGAACAATATCTTTTAACGAGCGATATCCTGAAATGGCGAGAGTGTGAAGCATCGACGGTTGTTTCAGTTGGAATCGAATTCACGAAACACAAACAAAGTTACTTGCATAAAAAAAGCTGGCCAGCCAATTCAGGCCAACCAGCATTTTATTAGTCTCAAACGGTGTTCGCGAGAGCGCTGCCGCATTGGCGATTCCAGAAAAGTAAAATCGAATTGATCTTCAACCGCGAGTCAGTTGTAACCAAAGATGTAACCGCCAACGTCGGTTCGATTTCTGATTCGCGTGCTCCTTTAGATTCGCATTTAAAATTTACTTTGGACAAAATGCGAAAATTTGAATAAATATGCGTGACAAGCAGCGCTATAATTGCAACACACTCTTGAACCAAAATCGTTTGAAAAACGAAGCGCACCAACACTTATTTGGAGTTGAGATGAACCGAGTAGTTCTGATTTTTACGCCTCTCGCTTTTTTCTTGGCAATGCTTGTGCCTTCTTTCTGTTTCGGGCAGGAAAATGACGGTTCAACAGAATCGAATGCCTCTGGCTTGGTTGGGCTTAAGTTTTTCAGCCCAGACGACAAAGACAAAACTCTTAGGCCTCGATTGACTAGAAAGTGTGCAAATGGCGAGATTGTTTTTTTAGGCGGGGCGAGCTACGAGGTACGCAAAAGCGAAGACTCCGGTAATGTTCGATCAGGCAGTTTGGTTCAGGCCATGTTTAGTGCAAAGCTCCCTGATGATCTAAAACTCGACCGAGTCACCAAAGTTGAATGTAAAACGATTTGTCATTGCGCACTTGGCCTCACGCTCGAGAGGGTGCACCCGTTCAGCAATGGGGCTTTTTTAATTAGTGCTACTTCCGAAAAAATAAAATATTTAACGCGAGAGCAGCAGGACAACCTGAGATTTACTGGCGGGCATGAAATCAAAAAGCCTGGTTTCTATTTGTTGGAAACTGATGGAATCAAGAAGGTCGATATCCCACGCTCGTTTTTGAGATCTTCGACATTTCGCACTTTCGAGTCTCCTGATCAAGAAAGCGTGATGGCGGTAATTTCGGAGAAAAACAGTTCAGCCCAATGTTCAGTGAGTCTTGCTGAATTCACTGTAAAGACAAGTGAGTTTGGTGAAGTCATTCGCGTACCCATTGAAGGTGATAGTCCGAGCGTACAGTATGCCGACCGTAACAATCTCATCGTGACTGATCATATAGATAAGGGCGGTCTGACTGTACATCGCATCCGGAACTTGGGCACAAATTGGGAAGTCCAGTTTCCTCTCCAATCAATGATTTACTCGTTGGATGCGAAACACAATTCAATCGTTGTATTGTCAGAATTCGATAGGATCGCCCCGTCAGCAGGAGGATTCGATGACCCTCGAATTACAGAATTGAATTTCAAAACTGGCGAAGCCACTCAGGAATTTGATATCGAGCACGAGGCCGGCTCGAGAATCCTCCCTTTGCATACGTTTGGTTGGGATCACGGGCGATTGGGATTGGGATCCGGATTGGCAAGTGGATGGCTTGCGTCGACCAGTGGATGGAATGTGTCAGATGGAAGCAAGCGGCTATTTTTTTGGGAAGAAGCATCCAACAGCAAACAGTCACTCTTGGAGGTTTCACTTGACGATCAAAAGCAAGTGATTCGCGTCACCCAACAATGGGACGATTTTACATTGATCAAGCAAGCAAAGCGTAATAGTCAACGAGCTGTTACTTGGGTATATCCGTTCAGCCTCGAGTGATTGCCCGAAATCGACATCAGTTGCAAAGCCGCTTGGAATCAAAAAAAGCCCCGCCCAAATAGGGCGAGGCTAGTGAAGCGATCATTGATAGGGCAAAAAGAAACCCGAAAGAGGTCCAAATTTCATAATTGCGTGAAAGACAAATTAACTCCCAAATGGATCGTCACCGAACGGATCATCCGAAGCAGGTTTGGCTGGAGTTTTTGCTGGTGCATCGGCTGCCTCACCAAACGGATCGTCGGAGGTGGGAGGAGTTTCAGTGGCTGGCTCGCCAAACGGATCATTTGACGCCGGTTTAGCTGCAGGAGCTGATTCTTCTTCGCCGAACGGATCGTTCGTTTTCGGCTTTTCCATTTCTTCTTTGGCAGCAGGCTCATCATCGCCGAATGGATCGTTCGTTTTTGGCTCCATCACAGCTGGCTCGTCTTCGCCGAACGCGTTGGATTTTGGTTTATCCATTGACATTTTTTCTTTGGCTGCAGGCTGCCCAAATGCATCATTGGTCATCTCAGGGGCTGCCTCAGCCGCGTTGCCAAAGATATCGTCCGATGTTTCTTTTACTTCCGCTTGGGCTGCTGCTGGTGCGCCACCAAACATGTTCTCGGCCGTAGCTTGTGCTTTGGGTTCAACGGGAGTTGGTGGTGCTGTTGCTGCCCCGCCAAAAATTGATTCGGACTGTGGCGACTTTGCCATTGAATCTGAGGGAACCAAAGGGTCAGCTGTCTCGGCAGCCATAGCTGATTTTGCTGCCATGGGAGATGGTGTTTCCATGGCCGATTTCGCTGCCATCGGAGCTTCCGCTGCCATCGGAGCTTCTGTTCCAGCAACATCTGAAGGAGTGAATGTCGATGGAGATTCAGCAGCTGGCGTCACATAGTTTGACTCAATCACTCCGCCAAGATTTGTCGCTGGTGTTGGCTCGCTTCCAACAATCGAAGAACCGACCGGGCCACCATAAACAATTCCGTCTGATGAATTCATGACAGTTCCGATCGAACTGGCACTTGGAATCGAAGTGTCGCCAGAGCCATAAACAATCGTAGTTGGCTGACAAGTCTGACCATAAACCGACTGGTTGTAGACTGATTGGTTATAAACAGGTTGACTGTAAATCGGTTGTTGAATCATCGGTTGAGAAACAATCGGGGCTGAGATGATTGATTGTGAAACGATTGGGTTTGAGGTGATTGGGCTCGAGATGATTGGCTGCGACACAATCGGACTTGAGATAATCGGCCCGGAAATGATGGGTTGTGAGTAAGCGGTCGTATCAGCGGTAAAAGTTCCTGATCCCATCCCCATCGCGTTTTTGCGTGCGTCTTCAATTTTCATTCGCATGCCGCCTTGGATGCGTTCAAGCGATCGCGAAACGTATTTTGAACGGCCCTTCCTGCCCGAAGCTTCCACATAAGCGCCTTGTTGGAAATCAGCATCAGCAGCAAGGCTGTTTCCTGATCCCATTTGAGCCAAGCCGCGGAAAAAATACGCGCGGGCGTCTTGAGAGTTTTCACCAATGGCAGTGTTGAATGCATTGATCGCTTCCTGATGGCGACCACTAAAATAAAGATGTACACCATTGCCATAAGCGTTGTCGGCACTTCTGGATTGAGCCTGAGCGAATCCACATGGAATCAACAACGTCGCTGCCGCAGCCAGCAAGATCGTTTTCTTTAACATTTCGATACACCTAGTTGAATGAGGTTTGTTTTTTTGGGTTTTGATTAGCCATTCACAATCCTTGCGAAGAGAAGCATCCGATGCATCGCACTTCAAGATAACGACGTTCTGTTTTTGCCACAAGGAAGCACAATTCCCGCGTGGAAAAAAGCGGTATGCGAGAGAAGCTGAACTGCAAACGGGAACAGTATTTTGCCCAGCTTGAGCGAAATGGGCTGCCTTGGACAGTCCTTGGTGAACGTGAACACTTTCAAAATGTTAGAAGTGGAGTCCGCACCAAATTGCGTGCTTGGTACATGATCGTTTGCAGTGATCTGTGTAGCCAATAGTCGAGAGTGTGAGCGTCGGGATTGCCACCACCCCTGAGCTCTGCAGGCCTGATCTCTGGCGAGCCCAGCTACTTGATGGTTCGGGCGAACCGACTTGGATGCTGGACCACCATCCCTACCACTTGGGATAGTTGTATTCTTTGTTGTCAGCCTGGAAGTCGTCGTGAGTCAGGCCAACGTTTAGTTTGAGATCGGTGTAGTAATATTTTTCCAGCAAAGGCGGTTGCTCACCTTCTTTTTCAGGCCAAAGATAAGCCTCATAGGCGATGGGAATATTCTTTGAGTCGTCGATGTAAATTCGAGCGATGTGGTTCTCAAAGTGATCGCGTTTGACGGGGTGGATGACTTCGAAAACTGTGCACTTTACGCCGTTGACTTCCGCATTGCGTTTTAGTTTTACCTTACACTCGCCATGCTCTCGACTGTTTTTCGTCAATTCGGCCATCTTGAGCATCAAGTTTCGAAAGCCAATTTCTCGAATCGGGTGGAGATTGCCATCCATCGCCAGCGACCCGTCTGGATCAAGGTAGAAAATCTTTACATTCATCATCCCGGTCGTATGGGCGACCAAGTTGCCTTCGTGCCAACCGTCTACCCAAATGGCTTCTTGTCCAACGTTGGCTTTGGGTTTTAGAAACAAAGTGTAGACAGAAAACGGAATGTCTTTTTCGCTCTTGGATTCACCCACCGAACGGGCGTGGCGGATTTTGCAAAACACATATTTCTCATCCTGCAATTTCCCTTTGACACGCACTTGGCTGACGAGCGTTGTAGTGTAGTCCTGAATGTTCTTGTCAATCTCGGCCAAACTCAGTTGGGCGATCTCGGCCAGCGGATCAAATGGATGCTCGGCTTGGTCAATTATTTTCTGATTGACTCGAGCGGTGACTGCTCCCTTGGGAAGTCCGATTTCAAGATCCGAATCGCCCGAATTGGAATTGCTTGCCCCCGAATTCCCTGTGCCGGAATCAGTCGAGGAAATGGAAAGCGGCTTTGTTCGATCTATGTCGACATCGGGGCGCGAATAGATTTGAAGCAAATATAGTCCCAGGCCAGCCAAGCCAAAAAAGGCAAACAGCTTGACCGCCAGGCGTCCCCATGAGAATCGACGAACCGAATTCTCTTGGGGGGAAGGTTTATTTGAATCGGATCGCATGAAATCAAATACTCTTAGCGGGCTGCAAAGGTTTCAGCGAACTGCAAAATCCACTTGTCCAGCATGGTTTCAAACGTTTCTTGCTTCGCGTGCTCAATTTCCTCAAAGTAATTCCAGGAGAAAATCTCCTTGTCGCGAATCGTTCCTTTGCCGGCGATATTGACGACGTTGAACTCGTTCTGCGGCCGGACAGTAATCTCGACTCGCGTGAAAAAAGAACCAGCACGGCCATCCGGGCCTCGGTCGATATCGTTTCGCTTTACCGCTCCACCCCAACCACGTGTTCCATAAATGGTCTCGTAGTCAAAGCCAGGAAAATGATTGGCCATTTTCTTGAGGCCTGCCTCGATGTGCTCTGAAAGATTCAAGCGAAATTCGTTGTGGCGATTTCGCAAGTCTTCGGTGGTGAGAGCAGCCTTTTTCTGAGCGTTCTTGCTGGCCGAGTTACGGCTTTGACCACGCTCGATGGCTTTCTGGAGTTTATCTTCAAAGTCCATCTTTATTAAACGCGAGAAAAAGGTAATGCGGAAATTATTGCCAACCAAAACAAAACTAGGTCACGGTTGATTATTTAAGAAGACGACGGGGTCAAAGACAAGAGCAAAACCGCCCCCAAATTTTGGAGAATTGATATTTCAAAATCAAGTTTCAAAATAAAGTCAGCCACTGTGGCGATCAAATTTGAATTCTTAAGTTCAAAATCCCGTGTCCATTAGGACTTCGGATTCTCTTTTTCCTTTGCAGAGTCCACTTTCTTGCTCGGCTTTTTGCTAACGAATTGAGCCAGATCAGAGAAAGACCGCATTGGTTTGGTGCCTTCGAGCATCTCTTCGGTAATCGGAGCGACTGGTGCAGGCGGTTTCTTGCGTGGCTTATACTCACGACGCGGAGCCGATTCTCCTCTTGCCCCTTTGCCTCCGTACTTGTTTCCAAATTTGGTCGTTTGGCTTGCTCCATACTTGCCAGGCTTGTTGGGGCCCTTGGAGCCAGGCTGACGCTCTTTGGGTAATGATGCTGCATCCCGACGTGGCCGACGTTGCGGACGCTTGGATCCGGGACGAATCGCAGTAAGTTTTACCCGGCGGCGCTCAGAATCGACTTCCGAAACCCAGACTTTCATCACATCACCGACGGCAAAGAACCGATGGGGGTCGCGAATGAAGTGGTTGGACAACTGACTAACGTGAACTAGCGAACTTTCTCCCAAGCCAATATCCACGAACACGCCAAAATCAACCACGTTGACGACTTGGGCGTCGAGTTGCATTTCTGGTTTAAGGTCGTCGACCTTGATAATGCCTCGGCGGAAAATTGGTTTCGCCGTTTTGTCACGCGGATCCCAATTCGGACGCTTGAGCGCCATCACGATGTCTTTGACCATTAAATGCCCAACGGAATGCTCGGCGACCAACTGATCGATTTCAACTTCCAAAATGCGCTTAACGACTTCTTTTCGTTTAGCGGCCTGCTGTTGGGTTTCGTGATTGACTTTAGGTTTAGCCGGAACAGGTGTCGGGGCTGGTTTTGGTGTTTCCGTTTCCGCAACTGGTACTTCGTTTGCCGCCGTTTCTGTTGTTACCGTTGGTTCGGTTGCTTCCGCAGGGGCAGTTGTTGCAGCGGGAACGTCAGTTGTGACCTCAGTGTTTTCGACCGACGAAGTTTCAGTTGGTGTAGTTTCGGCTGGAACGTCTGCTGTGCCTTCTGCAGGAGTTACTTCGGCTGCTTGAGCCGTTTCAGCTTTTGCAGCTGGAGCTTCTGAAGCCGCAGTCTCTGTTGCCGCAGTCTCTGTTGCCGCAGTCTCTGTAGCTGGCGCCGGAGTTTCGGGGGCCGAAGTTTTGGCTGTGGCGGTCGGAAACAAATCTTCGATCGTACCTTGAGCTCGCTTTAATAAATCGTTCGCGATCTCGTAACTCTCTGGGTGAATTGAAGTCGCATCAAGCGGACTGTCGCCACCATAGATTCGCAAGAAACCGGCGGATTGCACAAACGTTGCGTCGCCAAAGCCGCTGACTTCTTTGAGCTGATCGCGGTTGGCGAATTTACCGTTGGCCTGTCGATACTCAACCACCCGACGAGCCGTTAAAGCGTTAAGCCCAGAAACGTATTTCAACAACGAAGGGCTGGCCGTATTGACGTCGACGCCGACTTGGTTGACGCAAAAAGCAACTACGATATCAAGCGAGTCACTGAGGTGTTTGGCTTTGACATCGTGTTGGTACATTCCTACGCCGATGTTGGCGGGTGCGATTTTCACCAACTCGGAAAGCGGATCCTGAAGACGGCGTCCAATTGAGACTGCGCTTCTGATCGACGGTGCTGCCTGGGGCAATTCCTCTCGGCCGATTTCACTGGTCGAATAAATACTGGCACCCGCTTCGTTGACCATCACGTACTGAACGCGATCTTCTTTGAAGTGCTTGGCGATCAGGTCCGAAACCATTTGTTCGGTTTGACGACACGCCGCACCATTTCCAATAGTGATCACGTCAACGGAATGTTTCTGAACCCAAGCCGCAATTTTCGCGATGCCTTCTTCGCGTCGTGTTACGTTGCCGACGACAAAAACGTGGCCAGAATCCAGCAGGTTTCCACATGGATCCAACACGGCAACGGAACAACCGCGTTTGAACCCCGGATCGATTGCCAATACGGTCTTGTTTCGAATCGGCGGCTGAAGCAAGAGACTGCGCAGGTTGTTGGCGAACACTTCAACAGCATGTTTTTCTGCTGTTTCGGTAAGTTCACGCCTGATTTCACGTTCCAGGCTTGGCACGATCATGCGATTAAGTGCATCCGCAGAACACTTTTGCAAGAATTCTTTAAACGGATGTTCGGCGGGCACCAAGGCTTCGGTCGAAGTCGTGTTGAGCTTCTCATCTTCAACTACGATTTTGACTTTGAGTTTACCGCCACGTTCACCGCGATTGATTGCGAGCACTCGGTGGTTGGGAATTTGTTTTAGTGGCTGCTGAAAGTCTTCGTAGTCTTTGTACGGATTTTCAACGGCCTTCTTTTTCTTCTTTTTCTTTTTCTTCTTCGGTTTGGCAGGAGTTGCCGCCTCAGGTTGGGCACCGGACTCAGGTTTAGCGTCGGGCGCTGATTGTGCGCTGGCGTCGGGCGACGGTGTTGCTTCGGTCGTTGGCGTTCCCGTTTCAGCTACTGGAGCTGATTCACTTGGTGCTGCCGGTTGTTCTGCTGCTGGCGCCTCAGTTGGCGTTGTAGCCGGTGTTGCTTCAGTTGGTGTTGCTGCAGTTGGTGCTTCTTTGCTTGCTGGAGAATCAGGCGTTGCGGGGTCTGCTTTTTCTTCAGGCGTGGCAGGTTTCAGGGGCGCAGCTTCTGCAGCCGCGGATTCTGTTGGAGCTTGTGGCAATGCCGCAGAGACAACTTTTGTTTCCGTAGTCCCTTCTTCAGGTTTCGATTCAGCTGGTTTGTCTTTTGCAGGTTGGGCTTCTTCGCTTTTTGGTTCAGCCGGTTGGATCGACTTAGTTGTGAGCTTGCCTTCGTTCCACATAATCTTTCGAAGCGAACTTCTTAACTCGTCGTTCTCGGCAAAACGTTCGGCAAGCAAATCGCCTACGCCTTTAATGACTTCGTCGACCGAATTAAGACCTTTGTCAACGCGAACGAAATCGGTAGCGCGTGTTGCCAAATCCAGGTCGGGAGTTGCACCGGAAAAAATATCTTCGGCGAGTGGCTCAAGGCCTTGTTGGCGAGCCAGTGAAGCGCGGGATTGTTTCTTTGGCTTGAACGGCAAGTACAGATCTTCAAGCCGGCGACTTGACGACGCCCGGTTGATCAGCGACTTGATCTCATCGGTCAGCTTGTTTTGAGATTCAATCGATTTAACGATAAACGCTTTGCGTTCACCTAACGCGCGGAGTTGAGCAACCCGTTGCTTGACAGCAAGAATCTGTTGTTCATTGAGACCACCCGTCAGATCTTTTCGAAAACGAGTGATGAAAGGAATCGTATTTCCTGAATCAAGCAACTCAACTGTTTTCTCGATCTTCTCTGGCGGGAGTTTCAAATCGCGCGCCACGATAGCGAGGTCAACTTTCATGGGGTCATCCGATTTCGGATTATCCGGTGGGGTCGTTGTTGGCAAAGTCTTGCCCTGGATCTGGAGTTTGAAAAGCGCGGTTAACCGATTAAACCCCGCCGAATTAGTGAAGTTTATCATGGTAAAGGGCATGGGGAACAGGGGCAAACCATTCCTGCCGATTTTGAAACTTGATCTGGTGCTTCTTGTGACCAAATTGATTTTGATCAGCTGGTCGTTGCTCCAGTTCCCCAGTTAACGCTTGAGATGTGATTGGGGTGTTTAGACGCTGCGTCCTCACCTCCCAAACTGCCTCATCGGCCCGTTTTCTCCCGATTTTAACGCGTATTCGGCCATCACATTCTGGCGAACCAAATCGCACGACTGGCATAACGTGACCATTTTGCCAACGACAACGTTCCAATGCTCACGAATTTCGACAGTTTTTCCACACAAGCTAAATAGGAACCAACATTTCTAGGAAATAAGCCTCCCATCCGCGCAAACTACTCGTCCTCTGCGTCCATTTAACGCCGTCAATTTCAATTTCGCTATGGCAACCGCAAGCTCCAACAAGAAACCTGCACTCCTTGGTTCATCAAAACAAAAAGGGAGTGCGCGCGATTTGGTTTCAGACTCGATCGCAACGGGAGTGATTTTTGCTTTAGCCCTGACGGTTGGCCAACGCGTTGTCGGGTTTGGAAGAGGAATTTTGTTTTGCCGACTGATGGATGACCAACAGCTTGGCCAGTGGTCGATGGTTTGGAGCTACATGATGTTGCTGGCTCCCTTGGCCGTATTAGGTTTGCCAGGGTGTTTCGGCAAGTTTACAGAGCATTACCGAACGCGGGGGCAACTACAAACATTCATCGGTCGCATCGCTTGGATAAGTGCCGCGACGACTTTGATGATGTCTGCTGCAATTCTGCTATTCCCAGCTCAATTCGCCTACATATTGTTTCGCGATCCGCAGCAGGTCAGCCTGGTACGTTTTCTTGGCGTTGCGATTTTGCTTGTCTCTGCTTCCAATTTTCTTACGTCTCTGATGGAGTCGCTAAGACAGGTCCGCGTCGTGACCATTATGCGATTCGTAACCGGCGTTTTGTTCGCAATTGTAGGCACCGCAATGTTGAACGTCTGGGAAGACGGAGCATCCGCGGCAACGGTGGGTTTTGCAATCAGTTGCGGAATCGGTTCGTTGCCTGCAATTTGGATTTTGTGGAAGTACCGTGACGGACTTTCAAACGATGGCGAAAAACTCACACAATCACATATGTGGAAACGGATCGCGCCTTATGCAGTTTGGCTGTGGGCGTCGAACTTGCTGGCCAACCTGTTCGAAGTTTCCGATCGCTACATGTTGATTCACTGGTCCGATCTTCCCGCCGATTTGGCGCAAGGTTCCGTTGGTCAGTATCACAGCGGCAGAGTCGTGCCGCTCTTGATGATTAGCGTCGCCGCAATGTTGGCTGGCGTATTGCTGCCGTATCTAAGTCAAGCTTGGGAAGCCGGCAACAAGGCCCAAGTCAAAAAACAATTGAATTGGACCGTTAAACTGCTAAGCCTCTTTTTCACCACGGGTGGCGTTCTGATCCTGCTCTTGTCGCCGATCCTGTTTGGCTGGATCCTGCAAGGTCGATACGACGGAGGTTTATCCGTGTTGCCGTTGACTCTGGTTTACTGCATTTGGTTTGGCATGGCGACTGTCGGTCAGGACTATTTGTGGGTGGCCGAAAAAGGTAAATGGGTCGCGCTGGTTGGCGGAGTCAGTTTGCTGACCAACATCGTGCTGAACATGATTTTAATTCCGCTGATTGGATTGCATGGTGCTGTGTTGGCGACCTTGGTTGGAAATGCGACCGCACTGATATTGATTTACTTTCTCAATCAAAAGTTCGAATGCAAAACCGACACGGGGGTATGGCTGACGGCTGCACTTCCTTTGATACTGCTTTTGGATAAAGAGCTTGCAGTTCTTACGCTCATTGTCATCCTAGTGGTTAGCGTCATGACGGAATTGGTTTTCAACAAAGAAGAAAAATCAGATCTGAGCAAACTGATTACGGACAAGTTGGGCAAATTCCTGCCTAACAAGCGTAGTAGCTAAAACCACTGCATATTGACGACGCCAAAGCTCCAAGCAAGCCGACTTGCCCGCCGGGGGCACTATCTTCCCGTTAAGACCTGTAGGGACAACCTCTAACTGTCCCGTTCAAAGTTTTCGATTCCTGCCTTTGAAAATATTGGAATTGAACGTTCTAATGCTTTAACACGTGACAACTACCGCCGGACGCTTAAAATCTCCTGCCGGACAAGATCCAGGTGGATTACAAATTGTTACACACAACAAAAAAAACACATACTTAAATACACAGTTTTGGAGTTAGAGATGTCAAAGTTCATTGTAGTGAGCCTTTTGGTCGTCGGAGTCGCCGTCGCGGCTTATGTCGGATGTCGCCCTCAAATGGGAGTGGCGAAAGACAAAGTCGTTGACAAAATCAATACGTTGCTGGGCAAACTAAATGTGCAGCAGAAAGAGGTCGAGATCGCATTCAATGACGTGAAAGCGAGAACCGAAACGATGAAGGAAGACATGTACAATGCCAAGGCCAACCTTGCCAACCTTGAGCGCAAGCGCAAAGAGTTAGAAGAAACCAAAAATGCAATTCTGGCTGACATGAAGGCTTTGAAACCACTGATGGAAGAAGCAGCTGCGTCAGAGTCAAAGGCGATCACCAACAAGAAAGGCGAAGAGGTTACTTTGGCAGAATTGAAACACTGGACCACGGCGAGAGTCAAGAAATTCAATCGCAACAAAGCGTTGCTTGAAGCTAACAAATCACTGATGGACACATGGAGTAAAAACGTCAGCATTCTTTCCAAGAACTGTGAAGTATCTGAAAAGCAACTTGAAAAACTCTCCAGCCGGATTGAAGAGATCAACAACAAGAAAATTGCCTTGGATGCGATGGTTAAGTCATCGAAGATCGCCGCCCCAGGCGTTTCGCTTAGTGATGACTTTGACGATTTGACCAAAAACGTCGATGACCTTCTGGTTAAGGTGGACGCCAAGCTTAATCTTGAAGAAGATAAAATTGACGATCGAATGGCGACGATGGAAGGCTCTGACGACACGGCTATCAGCGATTTGCTAAACGATAGTACTGACATCGAAAGCACCATGAGTGATCTTGATGCAATTCTAAGCTCTGAAAACCAGTAGTAAGATATTGATTCAAGGGCCAGTTTTGATTCGATTCGAAACTGGCCTTTTTTTTGCCCAATTCAATCGCTGAACTGTGCTCGAATTCTGACACTGAATTTTCGAAGCCAACTCCAAACGAAAATCCCATGACCAAGACCATCGTCATCATCATACTTGCGGCTTTATTGGGAGCCCTTTCATTCGCATTGTTGAACCAAAACATGCCCAATGGATTGCTTGGAACACAAGAAGAAACGAGCACTGAAAACGGCATGCCCAGAACTGAGCAAGAGTTTCGTGACAAGCTTGCCGAGTTCAGAATTGATCGGGAAAAAACCTTGCGTGGAATTGTTGGGCTGAAAGAACGGAAAGAGAAAATCCTGACATCGCTGCGAGACAAGGGAGTCAAGAGTTCCAGTGATTTGGAGGGCGATTTGGGGGGCGACACTGCTGTACAGTTTGCACTTCAGCAATTCAAGTCATTAACCAGCGATATCAAAGCGCGACAGGACGATGTAAAGAATTATGACGATACCATTGCAGGTTTGATGGCAATGTTGGCGGACATCGACCGACAAAACGTTAACGACTCGGCGAAGATGTCAGAGGCTCAATTCATCGAAGGCCAAAAATTGATTTTCGCCCTCCGTGACAAACTGGGCGTGGACAAAAAGGATATCCTTGAGGAACAACGAATACGCGATTTGCTTGATTCAGAAATCGCCAGCGCCAATGGCGGCTCGGCTGATACAAGCGAAGAGGAAAACGAAGAAGCAAAAGCCGAACGCGAGAATTAAACTCCACTCATTGCTGCCAACTTTGCAACATCTGCCAACAGTCGGCTGGCGGTTCCAGTAACTTAAAACCGAAACTGAATTCCAGTAAACGCGATATTCAGTTCTGTGCCGCCGATATTGAAATGGTCTACGCCAAGCAACAACTCGCAGCTATCGAGGCGTGTAGCGAGATTGACTCGGCCATGAAAATAATCCGCATCACCAAGACTTCCCGCGTCGCCTTCGGTCTGCAACAAAAGTCGGCTGGTTAAGCGAACGTCGAGCCCAGCAGTAAGGTTGAATCCGGCCTCGCTTCCCCAAGCGTCATTGAGCCAGTTAACGCCAACGCCGATTCGGCCTCGCACATGTTCGGTGGCAAGCACTTCGTACAATAAATTGACATCACCAATCCACAAGTGATCACGGTAGTTTTCCGTTGACTCTCGAAGCGTCATGATTGAGCCGTCCAATCCGATCGATCCGGGAGACTGAAAGTTGACTCCTATTCCACCCGTCGTAATTCCATCGAAATCCGAACCAATCGTGGCCCAGAATCGCGACGGAGTATCGTAAAACCAATCGCGGCCGATGGCATTATCCACCACGATTGGCGACGGCTGGATGATTGGTTCATCAACAATTACCTCGTGCTCTACAGTCGTTGGCAAAATGACCGAGTCGCGCCCAATAACTGGAGCAGGTGCCTCAACGATTGATGTTTGATGAACGGGCACAAAAACCGGTTCGACGATCGTTTCAACAATTGGCTGGGAGTAGACGGTTGGAGGTGCAACAAATATCACTCCAGATCTTCGCGAGCCGTGATTGTGACGACGGTTGTTCCCCGGAGTTTTCCGGTTCTTTTTACGAACGTTGTTCCGATTGTTTTTTCGGTCACGCCTAATACGAATTTCACCGCTTGCATTCTGCTCATGATGAGGCTTTTCTTCGTGACGAGGTTTTTCTTCGCGAGCTGGTTTCGACTTGGGAGCCGATTGATGCTTTCGCACGGCGTTACTTACGCGGCGGAGCTTTCCCTGAGCGAGGCAATCGTTTTGGCTAGTAAGAATTGCTGCAAGAATGAAACTTAAAACAAAAGTCAGTTGACTAAGCGTAAACGTACTTGGCGAGCCGGTTTGCTGGTTCATGCGATCATCCTTGATTCAATCGAACTGGTTGAATCAAACTCTGGCACAAACAATGCCAATCGCTTCTTGAAGTGCGAGTGGCGTTTTTTGTCGCTTATTCCAGAGGATCACGCGCTGGCAGCATTTAGCTGCTTGCGTATCAGAATCGCAACAACGCTTGGTCAATTTGATTGGCTTGGTGGAATATGTCGCGAGAATTCGCTGCCACAAAAAACGGTCCAAGCAAGCGTTCACAAACGAAGCCTAGACCGTTGTTGTCGTTTTACTCAACGACATGCGCGCTTATTGGATTGATATTCAAGCAAACGAAAAAGCGGGATGGCCATGCCAGTTCGCTTGCGGTGCGTTAGGATTATCCAATCCTGGAATCGAATCGAATTTGCCTTTCTCTATTTCGCCTTCCTCTCGCTCGGGTTTGATTTCAGGTTCTTCTAAATAGTCTTCACGCTCACCGACTCGGTTGCGTTTTCGATTCTTGTTTTTTTGACGCGAAGAAGCCGTGGTCTTGTCCCAAAACGCGATCACTTCTTCGTCCTGGAATCGCAAATCGCGAATGCCTTCGTCCCAGGCTTCCAGGATCCACTCGGCCGCCTGGACTTCGTTGTGCGTGTTCTTGACTTCATGATTGATGATACGGCGGTAAAGCATATCCCGATCGTCCATCAAATAATGCCGGCCCGCCTCGATCGTGGATTTTTTGTGCAGCAATGTTTTGTATTGCTTAATCGCTTTGATTTGTTGTTTGGTGTCGCCCGAATCCCACATCGCGTGAGCCCGCGCAAGGATCACGTCGGGGGAATAATTGTGCTGATACCAAAAATAGCCTCCTACTCCCAACGCCAGAATCAAAAGTGGAACGATCGCTCCGCCTCGCCGTGAGCCAAAAAGAATTTGCATGCTGGCGATTAGATGGATCAGCCTTTCGATTTCCGTCATGTTGCCGTTGTTTGGGCGACCTCCTGGATTGTATCTTCCGTGGCGATAATTTTTCGGCCCACCATAACCAACTCGAATTCGCATGTCACACCTTGTCTTTGTTTTCGCGGCTCTTGGAATGTCAAAGGTCTTTGCAAGTCAAAGACTGAACCGCGGTACGCCCATTATTAGACCACAGGCATGTGTGAAAACCCTAATTCTGTTTTAGGCGGTCGTTGGCGGGCTATTTCCCGATCAATGGATGCCGAACACTTCTTTGGAATTGTTTTTGGCGCCGCAATAGAGACAAACTGGTCGGCGACGATTGGTCTTGCGACCGCACGATTGACACTCAAGCGGTGTTGATGAGATTTTTCCGTCTTTGACACCGTCTCGCATGTCGACTTCTTCCATTTTGGCCAACAGTTGTGCATGGGTAACGTCAGTTTGCTCCTCAACGATCTCCCAAAGTGATTGGCAAGCAAGGGCCAACCTGCCAATCTTGTCCTCGATCAAACGAAAATACTCTTCGGTCTGGCCGACCTTCATTTCAGCGCGGCTGGCTTTTCCCATCGCTTTGTGAATCTGAGATTGCTGGAACATCTCCCAAAACATTAGCGCCTCTCTTTCATTTTACGTTTCTTGATTTGCGAACTCTATTCGTTGCTTAAGGCAAAATCTTGTCGATTTAATAGGCTGATTCGAATCGTTCTATTCACTTACTTAAAAGCCAAGCTTCCTGTGCTTCCGAGTTTGCACAAAAAAAGCCAGCCTAAACAGGCTGGCTTAAAATCAAATCTGATTTTCTTATTTCAAGTTGCTTTTTGAAAGCACGAAACCAAATTAAGTTCCGTCGTTTCCAGCATCGCTGGCAGGAACAGGTGGAGTCGAGTTGTCTGCTGTTGGAGCAGGAACTGCGCCAGTGGTTTCTGAACCTTCAGCAGTTGGTGTGCTTTCAACAACGCCACCGTTGACAATTGATCCGCCAACGACAGTTTCACCATTGATAACTGTACCGCCGACCATTCCACCATCGACCATTCCGCCGCCCATGATCATTCCACCGTCCATCACCATTCCACCGTCCATCACCATTCCACCGTCCATCATCATTCCACCGTTGACGTAACCGCCACCGAAGCTTGGCTGAACGGTTCCACCACATCCGTTGCAACATCCAGCGCATCCTGTTGAAACTGGCATGCTGTTGTAAACAGGCTGTGAATACGACTGCATTGGCTGTGAGTAAACAGGCTGAGCGTAAGAAGACTGCATTGGAGCGTACGAAGTCTGCATTGGCATGCTGTTCATTGGCATGCTAACAGGCTGTGAATACGACTGCATTGGCTGCGAGTAAACAGGCTGAGCGTAAGAAGACTGCATCGGAGCATACGAAGTTTGCATTGGCTGCGAGTAAGCTGGCTGAGCATATGACTGCATCGGCTGTGAGTAAACTGGCTGAGAGTATGACTGCATCGGCTGCGAGTAAACTGTCTGACCAAATGATGGGTTTACGCCAGAGCTACATGATGCACACTGAGCCAAAGAGTGAGAAGCACACAATGCCATTACTGTGATGGCCAACAACGAAACAATTTTGTTCACGGATTTCTCCAAATTAGGGTCCAATTTTACAACCAATGGAAACGCCGTTCTGACAAGCTTTCATTTGGCTATGGGATTATTAAATACTGATTCAAATGGAACCAATATCAGGGGATGATTAGAACTGGCCGAAATTGAAAGTCAAGCCAATTTTGGTTGCGTTTTTCCATATTCTAATGGTGATTTCTAATACAACATGAATCTGAATGCCTGAAGGCTTTCTGGGATTTCTTGGATACCTTTCAGGCTCTTACATGTTGGATGCCCAAACTCTTTCTCAGCAAGCATTTCACACAAAAAAAACCGCCCTTGAATTCCCATCGGGAAAACAAAGGCGGTTTGAGTCATCCGTTCGTTTTAGTGCGAACCGCAACCTTCAATCGAATTAACGATTGCGGAAAATGCGTCCGCGAAGACGACCACCACGTTGTGGCGGGCAGTTGTTACAAGTCGATACTGCTGGAGTGTACGAAGTTCCGCCTACGTAGGAGCTTCCACCACTAACAACAGTTGTTGGCTGAGTAACAACAGTCGGCTGAGCAATCGTTGACTGAGGAACAGAACTATAGTTCATAGTTGCTGGTGCATAGTTCATAGTTGTTGTTGGTGCATAGTTCATAGTTGGAGCGTAATTTGTAACGGCTCCTGAACCACACGAAGAACAACCCGTTGTTGTTACAGCTGGCTGAGCGTAAGTCGTCATTGGCTGAGATGGCACAACTGGTGCAGGTGCTGGATTTACGATCGAAGTCGAAATTCCAGAAACAACATTCATTCCCATTGGCTGCACTGGTTGAGAATTAATAGTCGCTACCGCTGGTCGGTAAACAGGCTGATCATAAGCAACCTGAGCAACACCGCTGTTGCAAGCGCATCCAGAGTCAACATAGTTTGCTGGCTGAACGTAACCTTGTGCAAACGTCGCAGGCTGCATGTTTGCAACTGGCTGATTGTAAGTCACAGGCTGTGCGTAAGTCATCGGCTGGTTGTAAGTCACAGGCTGAACGTAAGAAACGTTTCCGCATCCGTTGTCGCATGTATTGCAACCACAACCAACAGCTCCAACCATGTTGCCAAACATTGGAGTGGCTTGGCCGCATCCGATGCAATCACTTGGCATCACTGCGCCAGCAACAACGTTGGCATCATAAATGACGCCTTCTTGGCCTGTGGCAACCGGAGTCACAGACTCACCAGAAGCAACTTCGCCTTCAACAACGTTGTCGCTTGCAGAAGCTTGGTTGTCAGCATCCTGAGCAACCGGAGCAGGAGTTTCCTGAGCGGTTTCAGTAGAAGGAACGGTTGGAATTGCCGTCTCTTCTTGTGCTTGACTGAACGTACCCAAAGCAAGCATCAAAGCGATGCTTAGCTTTACAACAAAATTTTTCTTCATACTAAATCTCCGTAAGAGTGAACAGTTTGGCCACATGGCCTAATTTTCAATTTGCAAAAGATTTTATCAGCACGAATTAAAAGCCTTCAACCGTCCTATCCGTTTAATACTAAGTAAATATAAAACGCAGGGGGATCACCCTATTTTGACTGATCTCCCCGTTTTGAATACACGCCGATTGTTCACCCTGCCTAACTTCAATTGTTGACGATCATTAGGGCGCGTGGGGCAGGCCATCTTCTACTCATTTTCGAATAGGTGGTGAAAGATACTTTATTCAACCGATAAAAAGAAATGGCCTGAGGATGTGCTCAACGACACAAACTTATTGTTTTTACTTGATGAGGTAATTTTTCAACGAACATGTGGCACTTTTTATCAGTCATGTAGTCAGAATAACTCATTTGGCAGTCAATTCTTCCAAACGGTTATATGCATAAAAAGAACTTCAGTCGCAAAAAACCGAGGTCAAAACGACCTGCACTGTGAATTCCCTGGTTCTTTGCAACGCTGGAACGTCATTTGCTTTGATATTGTAAAAGTAAACAAAACTTGAGTTAACGCGTCATACGGAGAGTAATCGCGACAACGCTGAAAGAACGGTAGGATCATGTTTAAGACAAGCCAACCTAGCCCAGAGCGATCATCAAACGATGATCAGACTCCAATCATCGCAAACAATTGCGAAAAATCAAAATCGCAATTCGAAACCCTCGAAGACTTTGCGAACTGGCTCGATCTCCAACTCATTGATCTGGAATCAAGCCAAGAAAAATTCCTGACTTCCAAGTCGGTACGAAACTTCTTCAGCCGGGATTGAGCTCAAGCCGTAATCGAACGCAAAATTAAAACGGGCTATGCCCAAGATTTAATAACCAGCCATTCAATACAAAGCCGTCTCAATTCTTGAGGCGGCTTTTTTTCGTGTTTGCGTTTGTTATTGCTTTCGAGTCCAGAGCCTTTTCAGGGAGCGATGCTTGATCAATAGATCAGCAGATTTTGCTGGTTCTCCGACGCGTGTATTTGCTGGTTCTCCGATGCGTGTATTTAACCGTTTGTTTGTTGGGAACCCGACGCGTAAGCGAGGGCGGTCGCAATTTCCCGTTTCCCGCTTTCGTGTCGGGTTTCCA
>CAYUWY010000031.1:0-87853 GCA_964448575.1 uncultured Pirellulaceae bacterium | reverse complement strand
TCAGCGTTATCTCCACGCCGCAAGTTTGGTTCACCAAACTGTGTCAGTTCCACAACCAGCCGAGAGAACACTCAGTGGCAATTCACCGCTCAACATGCCATACAGTTCTTAAGAACGAAAGTCGGTAAATTTACCTTAGGCGAACGGAGGTGTCTCGGGTCCGGTAAATTTACCGGCCTCGAAGATTGATAGGGTACATTCGGGTAAATTTTCCCTAATGTCGTTAACGGTTTTTCCGCCTAATGTTGAATGACTACAATCGAAACAAGAGGGAACCGGAACAAGTGATCTTTGCTTTTCCACTACTTATTGAGGTCAGGCGTCACTATCGAAGGTCGGCTTTGAGGCAACGGATTTGATAATCAGTCTGGACCAATCGAAACCAAGTCACCATGCGTCCAACCAAAGTCAATCGGCCATCTGCTAGTTCAGTTTTTAGCTCCGCAGCGAGTTGGATCGAAGCTGATAGTCGGGAGTGAATTTGAAAAGCGCTCATCGTTTGAACCTTTCAGTTTGTTTATGTCCTGCCGATTCGTTTCCGTGTCGTCCTTTGGGCCGTACTTTACCAATTTCAAGCAGGTCTAAGGTCTGTTTTCGGACGAATTTTCAAAACGTAGTGCGATTTCTGTTTACAATTCCGTTTTGGCATACTTTCCGGATAAAACTGGGAGTCCAATCGTTACTATTTTCCAATCCAAACGTTTTAAAAAGATTTACCGCTTCAAATTGACACCGCGGAAATTCAACAGATAACGAACCCAAAAATTTCAGTGGTGTCTTTACTCGCATTGAAACTGTTGCGTCGCGATACTCGTTGAGAAAGTGGCATTGGGGGTCTGGTTCATCGTGTTCGTCGCCTAAACCGTGGCTATCGCCAAAACGGCTCATTATTTGCGACTGGGCGCCAGTGCTTACTGTTAGACGAGAGGTTAAAACAACGGCGCGACTTGCTCGACAAATTAAGTCACTGCATTGCGTGCTCCCATAAACTCTTGCTACATTTTTTGAGCCGTTGAACGTCATTGCCGTACACAACAATCCTCCTTCTTATGCCAACTGATATCCAAGTTCCAAAAGCTACAACCGCACTCGTTTGCAATGCGGGCGAACTACAACTAACCCAAGCTCCACTACGCCCACTTGGCCCTGGCGAAATTCTCGTTGACGTGACGGCGTTGGGTTTGTGCCGGACTGACCTCTACGCGATCAATGGAAAGATTGAAACGGCTGCAAACCGTTTTATACCTGGGCATGAGTTTGCCGGAATCGTTGCGGAAACGAACTCAACAAAGTACTCGCAAGAAAATGAGTTTGAAATTGGCGATCGGGTCGTCGTGAATCCGGTTATCAGTTGCGGAGTTTGCATTGATTGCGAATCGGACAAAAGCCATCTGTGTTCTCAAGCTCAGTTCATGGGCGTGGACCTAGACGGAGCGTGCTGTGACCAAGTTATCGTTTCAACCGCCAACGTTTTCCCAATTCCCGATAACCTCTCCTGTGCAGAAGCCGCATTCGCCGAGCCCGTTGCGGCCACTCTTGCGATCCTGAATGCCAATATCTCTCCAGAGCTATCTGGGCTGATCGTTGGTGAAAGCCGAATCTCAATACTTGCGCAACGAGTACTTTCTGCTTGCGGCTTTGCCAACATTTCAATTTTAAGTCTGCAAAAAGCTCGCACACTTTCGCCAAGTCAATTTGATTTCGTCATCGAGACCGACGCCACAACCCAAGTCATTGCCGAAATGGCTCGGCTTGTTCGCCCGCGCGGAAAGCTAATTTTAAAAAGCCGTCAACACCGCCCATTTGAAATTCAACTTCTCAATTTCATCCGCAAAGAACCAACTATTTCAATCGTCAATTACGGCCCGTTCTCTCTCGCCGTTCAATTGCTGGCTGAAGGTAAAGTCAAAGTGGATGATCTAATCGGGCAAAAGTTTCCTTTGAGTGAATTTGAACTCGCATTCAAAGCCGCGTCTGCTCACGAATCAAAAAAGATCTTTCTAATCCCGGGGAGCTAATTTCCGTGTGCGGAATTTTCGGAATCTATTCACCAGAGAGAACCGCCAGTTTGGCGCAAGCAAACGCCGCCGCGGATCGAATTCGGCATCGAGGTCCTGATGGTTTCGGAGCGTGGCAAAGCCCAGACGGACAAGTTTGTTTGGCACATCGGCGGCTGAGTTTGGTTGCAATTGAAAACGGACAGCAGCCGATTTTCAGTGAAGACAATCAACTCATCGCTGTGGTCAATGGCGAATTTTACGGCCACCGCGAAATTCGCAAACGGCTTGAGTCACAGGGACATCAATTTCGTTTGGACTGTGATAGTGAGATCGCAGTTCATTTGTACCAACAGTATGGTCTGGACTTTGTTGAGCACCTCAATGGTGAGTTTGCTTTTCTGATTTGGGATCAAAAACTCAAACGGCTGGTCGCAGTTCGTGATCGGTTTGGGATCAAGCCACTTGTCTACTCGATCGACAATCAACGCAACGTTAGTTTTGCTTCGGAAGCGAAGGCATTGCTTCCCAATCGTCAGACTAACGATTGGGATCTGGACTCGTTTTTCTGGGCTGCCAATCTCCAATACCTTCCGCCTGACCGGACGTTGTTCGCAGGTATCAAGATGATTCCGCCCGGCCATTTCGCAATCGTGGAAGAGTCTGGATTTCGATTGAAGAAATACTGGGATCTTGATTACCCAAAAATAGAAACCGCAACGCGTTCAATTTCGGCAGCAGACAAAACCGATGCAATCAAGGAGACACAGAGACTTTTAAAAACTGCTGTGATGCAGCGACTGGACGCCGACGCGCCAGTTTGCTTTCACTTGAGTGGCGGATTGGATTCCAGTTCAACATTGGGGATTGCAAGCTTCGAATCAAGAAAACGCCAGCAGGCTTTTACAATTGGTTTTGACTCACAGAGCTTTCATGACGCGCAGGGCAGGGCAGCGGACTATGACGAAACCACCGTCGCGATCGAAACGGCTAAGTTCTGTGACGCCGAGCTTCAAGTACTTCGGCTGTCCGAAAGTGACTTGATCGATAACATCATGCCGGCGGCTCGAGCAAGCGAAGGGCTTTCGATCAATGGGCATTTGCCTGCCAAGTTTTTATTGAACCGAGAAATTCAGCGACAAGGTTTTGCGGCCGCCATCACAGGCGAGGGGGCAGATGAAACTTTTCTTGGCTATGCTCATCTGAAAATGGATTGGTGGAACAGCCAAGCCATCTCTTTTGAGTCTTCAAATGTTGAAGCCTCAAACCGGTCGTCGGTCGGCATGATGCTGCCACACGGCGATTCGCTCTCACTGGATTCGATTCAAAATCAATTGCAATTCGTGCCATCTTTTTTGGCGGCCAAGGCAACGCTCGGTTTTCGTGTGCGTTCGCTTTTGAATGATGACTTGATTCACACGTGGAACAGCCCGAACCCGCGCGATGCGTATGGAGAGTTAATTGACGCGGCGATGGCCAGCGGGCAGTTGACCGGCAGAACGCCCATCCACCAGTCGGCTTGGCTGTGGACCAAACTCGCGCTGGCTGGATACATTTTAAAAACGTTAGGAGACGGCACAGAGATGGCTTCTTCAATCGAAGGGCGACTGCCGTTTCTTGATCACCATCTGTTTGAGTTCACTCGCGTGCAACCCGTTAGCCAGATGTTCGATGGACAGATGGAAAAACGGCTTTTGCGAGAAGCCGTAAAACGATACGTGACGCCCACCGTTTACCAGCGCAAGAAACATCCCTTCGACTCGCCGCCCTTGTTGCTAAGCGAATCACCAGCCGTTCGTCAGTTCCTTTTTGACCAAATCAACTCGCAACACTTTGATTCACAGCCGATGTTTGACCGGAGCAAAGTGATTGACCTGCTTGCCAGAGTTCCCTCCATGGACCAAATTGAGCGTCAAGTTTGGGATCCCGTTTTCATGATGATTTGTTCCGCACTTGGCGTTCAACAATTGATCTCCGAATCAAGAAAAGCAGAAGTAGTATGACTGACTCCAAAATGAAAACGGTGGCTCCAAAAATTGAACCCGACTCGGAATGGTGGCGGTCATTTCACGTGATCGAAATGGCCGACTTGTATTTGAACCGCTCTAGCCAGGAAGAACTCGACGAAACGAGTGAGTTCTTAAGGCGGGAATTACAACTCAACGATGGAAGCCGAGTCTACGATCAATGTTGCGGCACGGGCACGTTAAGTTTCGAACTTGCGAGACATAACATCCACGCGACCGGGGCCGATCTTTGTGAAGCTTATATCGAACGTGCAAACGAACGAAACGAGTCCATGGCGGCGAAGAATTGCGAGTTCTACTGCGCGGATGCTTTTGAGTTCGTGCCAAACGAAATCTGCGATGCGGCTTTTAATTGGTTCAGCAGTTTCGGATACGCCAGTACGAACGCGCGAAACCAAATGATGTTAGCCAGAGCGTTCGAGTCGATTAAGCCGGGTGGGCGTTTCGCGATGGACGTGCCAAATTTTCCCGCCCTGATTCGCGGCTTTCAAAAACACTTGGTTCGGACTGGAGAAAGCAACGGAAGATCTGTGATTTGTGTTCGCCAATGCGATCTAAATTTACGTGCGGGATTGCTTGAGCAAACCTGGAGTTGGATCGTTGAAGGCCGTCCGGTCGACGAACGTAAAAGTGCGTTGCGGATTTACTTTCCACATGAGATCGTCGAAATGTTGACTGCTGTTGGATTTGAATCAATCGAATTATATGGTGGTATCGACAAGCAAAAACTTGAGATGGATAGCCCGCGCCTGATCATCGTAGCCAGGAGGCCACTATGAAGACGGGTTTTGTTAACGCTTTACCGGAATTGAATCAGCAAGTCAGAAACTCACTTTATCGTGGGTCTATCTATTTGATTCCAGCCAACGAATCTTCTCGTTTGTTTTCAAATGCTGTTTTGGAATTGGTCAAAAACGAGTTAGGAAACAGCTTTCGTGCATCTCACGATAAATTTAGCGGCGATGAGTTTTTCGAGCGGATCGGCCGACTGAGAAAACGAGTTTACACTTCGCCCGAGTTTCACGAGCATGTGAATCGCGTGATCAAGTCTCTCGGGTTCGATCTACAAACCCAAGCCTACGATCCTGCGCGGATGCGAGTCGTTGCCCACGACGGCCATTTGAATCCTGCGGCCGGCCCGATCTACTACGGCCATCGCGATACGTGGTACTCGAACCATCAGGCCATGATCACGTGGTGGATTCCGCTGCACGACGTCGTTGCCGATGAGACGTTCGAGTTCTATCCAGATTACTTTGGGCGGGCAGTACAAAACGATTCAGAGATTTTTGACTTCGACGAATGGGTTTCCCAAGGGCAAGAGAAACGAATTGGGTGGCAGAACAAGAACACTGGCCGCACCGCCGCTTATCCATCTTTGAAAGAAACGCCAACCGGAAACACGATTCCAGTGGTTGCCAATGCCGGTGACATTCTTTTGTTCTCTGGACAACACTTACATCAAACGCGACACAACACGACAGGACGCACTCGATTCAGTTTGGATTTCCGGACAGTGGATTTGGTGGATATCGAAAACAACATCGAAGCCAACAATGTGGACAACCGTTCGACGGGCTCGGCGATTACACAATTTATTCGTCCGCAGGAACTTTCTGAGCAGACGACTGATTCCCGGAACCGATGCCGATGAATCAAAGCGAACTTTTTATTGAAAGACTCCACGAGGTCATTTTAAAAAATCCTCAACGGCCAGCCGTGGTCGTGGCTGGCGAAACGAAATTGACGTATCAAGAGTTGTGGCACGCGTCGGGTTCAATCGCGATTGAGTTTACTCGACGAGGGCTTGGAAGCGAAAAAGTCGTCGCAATTTGCGTTCCCAAATCGGCTGCAACCATCGCGACGATTGTTGGAGCCTGGAGATGCGGTGCGGCTTGGGTGCCCGTCGAACCTACGTTGCCTTTGGATCGAATCAATTTCCTAATTGAAGATTCGGGCAGTGAGTTGATCGTTTGCGAACACGCATTGATGGAAAAATTGGCCGTCAAGATTCCAAGCCTCAACATCCAACCGATCGTGGATGACAAGGAACACTTAGACGAACCTCCGTTTCTCAAGGCACGGCCCAGCCTCAGCGACCTGGCGTATGTCATCTACACATCCGGCTCGACGGGGCAGCCCAAGGGCGTCGAAGTCACTCATCGTGGGATCGTTTCGCTGCTTCAACAGCAGATTTCCGCGATACGATTGACGCCAGAATCGCGCAGCTTGTTTTTACTTTCGACTTCGTTTGACGCTTCGGTTTCGGATATTGGAACGGCGTTACTAAGTGGTGCATCGCTTTGGATTGAACCCGATTTTCACGCCAACGGGCGACTGATTGCGACGCCAGAGCAAATTCTAGACGTGATCGAGAATCGACAAATCACTTACGTCGACATCCCGCCATCTGTTTTGGCAAAACTTGATCCAAACTTGTGCCCGCCGTCTTTGACTACCGTCTTGATTGGAGGCGAAGTCTGTCCTCCGCAAGTCATTCGACAATGGGCAAACAAAGTCCGATTGCTAAACGTCTATGGTCCAACCGAAGCCACCGTATGCAGCAGCCTTTCGATTTGCGACGCTCACTCATGGGATCGCCCGCTAATTGGCCAGCCTCTCGTGGGCGTCGAATATCAAATCGATTGTGAACACGCCGCTGAAGACGCGGCCAACAAAGACCAGGGCGAACTTTTGATCGGCGGCAAGTGTTTGGCGCGTGGCTATCGCAACCGTCCGGAGTTAACGGCTTCTCGTTTTATTGAGCGAGATAGCCATACATTTTATCGCACCGGTGATTTAGTCAGGCGGGATTCCGATGGGGAGTTTGTATTTGTTGGGCGAATTGATCGACAGATAAAGCTACGAGGACACCGAATTGAACCGGGCGAAATTGAGCTTGTTTTGGAAGCGCACTCTGCCGTAAATCGTGCTGCCGTTGTTTACGACGACCAATCCAAAACGCTCGTTGCGTTTTTGGCAACCAATCACGATGACGTCTCAGTTAGTGAACTTCGAATTTTTGCATCCAACAAGCTACCCGCCTATTGCGTTCCTCAGCAGTTCATTTTTTTGAGCGAGCTCCCCACGACAGCGACGGGCAAAATTGACTTTGTTGCACTTGGCAAACTTTCAATACAAAACGCTCAAAATGTTTCTACGATTGAAGAAACTTCATCCGAACAAGAGAGAACACTCTTCGAAATTTTCCGGCGCGTACTGCGACACGATAAATTTTCACTTGATGATCACTTCTTTTGCGTTGGTGGTGATTCACTGGGAGCGATGGAAGTTATTGCAACGGCCCACCTGAATGGGATTTCGATTTCACCTCAACTATTAGCATCATGCGGAAGCGTTAAACGTATTTGCGAAGAACTAAACTGTTCAGGAGACAACGATTTTTTACTGGCCGAAGAATTAGTCAAAGACGTTGATTCGATTTTGGAGTCACGAACTTCGGATCCTCAGGTTGGCAATTCTCGTCGCAAACTGGCCCAAGGCAGCCACATCCTGTTGACGGGTGCGACTGGTTTCCTGGGGTCACGAATTCTTGAGCGCATATTGGACGCCCCATCAGCTGAAGTGACTTGTCTCGTACGAGGGAATAAAGACCGAGTTCAAGAACGGCTTGTTGGGGTATTGGCTGAAAACGAAATCGACGTGGACGTTGAAAAACTAGCGAGGATCAGCGTTGTTGCTGGCGATGTGTCGGTGTCGCAATTCGGTTTGCCTGCCGAAACATACCAGCGTTTGGCCAATCAAGTCGATCAAGTCATCCACTCGGCAGCCGACGTTAACACGATCGCAACGTATGAATCGCTTCGGCCGTCCAATGTAGTCGGCGTAAAAAACACCGCGGACTTTGTCCTTTCGGGCCAACCAAAATCTCTGGAGTATATCTCGACGCTTTCAGTCTTCGTTGGTACTGATTGTTTTCAAGGGACGATGCTTGAGCAGGATGACCTTAGTCGAACACAGCGTATTTATGGTGGCTATGCACAATCAAAATGGGCTGCGGAAATATTGCTTCGAAAACTTGAATTGAATGTGCGTTTTTACCGCCTGGGTTTGCTTACCGCCGACACACGCAGCGGAGTCTATCCGAAACGCGACCTCATGACCTTAGCAATCAAGGGTATCGTTGAGATGGGTGCTTTGCCGGAATCCAACAACGAACGGTTTGACACTTTAAGAGTCGACATCACACCTGTGAATTACGCGGCCAGCGCTATCACTGCGATTGCAAAAACGCAAACAGACAAATCGACATTTCACATCGCGCACCCCATGGGGCTCTCTGCGACTTCGCTGTTTGAGAACCTGCGGCAATCCTATCCACACATCAACGTTGTACCGGCCAGCGAGTTTGAGCGACGGGTTCGAGATTCGAAAATCAAATTTCCGATTGCAACTGCGTGCCTGGCACTTTGTCGCGCCTTGAATAGTGAAGAAACCTACTCGCCCAATCCACTGGACATTTTCCAAGCGACTGGAACCACGTTTGACATGACCAACACTAAAACTTGTTTAACGGAATCCGGATTGAAACCGCCGGATCTAACGGATGAGTTTGTGCAACAATTGGTCCGGCAAATTGGCGGGCCGCAAAAATTGATCCGGCCAGAAATGGCGGTTGCAAATGAAAAATAATTCGACCGGCATGGTACTTGGAAAATTCATGCCACCCCATCTCGGCCATCTGTACCTGTTTGATTTTGCGAAAAGCTACGTTGACGAACTGGCGATCGTGGTTGAAACGGAACGCGATCAACCGATCCCGGGTCCGCTTCGTTACAGCTGGGTTCGTGAAATGTTTCCAAGCGCAAACGTGCTTCATCTGACCGACGAGAATCCACAAGACCCAAGCGAGCATCCCGATTTTTGGAAAATTTGGGAAGCAAGCCTGAAACGAATTTTGCCGTTTTCGCCTGACTACCTTTTTGCGTCAGAAGAATACGGTTGGAAGCTGGCCGAAGTGATCGGTGCCAAGTTCATTCCCGTCGACATCGACCGTTTTATCATGCCGGTCAGTGGAACGGCCGTTCGTGATGATCCACTTGGACATTGGAAGTACATTCCTCGGATCGCGCGGCCTTACTTTTGCAAACGGGTTTGCGTGTTTGGCCCTGAGTCGACGGGAAAGTCAACGCTGTGTAAGCAACTCGCAGAGCACTTTGATACTGTTTTCGTTCCCGAGTACGCACGAACACATATTGAGGCGCATACGGCACACGCCGAAAGAGAACTTTCGCTGGAAGACATTCCGCTGATCGCGCGAGGCCAGATGGCAACCGAAGATGCGATCGCTTTTAACGCAAATCAGATTTTGTTTTGTGATACTGATTTGATCTCAACAACGATCTGGAGCGATTGGCTGTTCAAGACGTGTCCGGATTGGATTTCAGACGAGGCTGATCGGCGAACTTATGACCTTTACCTTGTTACCGACGTCGATGTGCCTTGGGTGGACGACGTGGTTCGTTATTTGCCGCAAGAACGACAGTCGTTTCTTGATCGCTGCATGAACGAATTAGAAAAACGTAATCGTGAGTTCGTTTTATTGAGTGGTGATTGGCAAACACGTTTTGACAAAGCTGTCACAGCAATCAACCAATTGCTGGGGTGAGAAATCTCCGCTGTGGAAATCGTTGGCGCATAAAACAATTCGGTGTTTTTGATCACCAAGTTATAAATTTCTAACTAAGGTTCGACCGCCCCTTCGGAATGCGTTAAGGTATTGGAATTAGCTTCGCGAATTGTCGCTTTGACTTTGCCTTACCAATACTCGTTTTCGACCTTGGAGAATCCCATGTTAAAGTTTCTCGTCACGGTTCTATTCATCGTAACCGTTTCCGGAACTACCTTCGCAGTTCAAACGGAGGAAAAACCAGACAAAAAAGAAGACGCGAAAGTCGCCGACACGGGCACTGACACCGCGGACAAAGAGACTGACGACAACGCAATTCGCAAGCAAGTCGTCAAGATTTATTCGTCACGCCGGTCGTTGAATCTTTCACACCCATGGAAGCGGGGCGAAATCAAGGAGACAACTGGAACGGGTGTTTGGTTGGGAGATGGCAAAATCCTGACCAACGCGCATGTGGTGCTTTATTCAAGTCAACTTTATGTTCAGCCATTTGATTCTTCAGATCGTGTCACGGCAGAAGCCATTGTTGTTTCGCCCGAAATGGATCTTGCCATTTTAAAACTGGAAGACGCATCGGCGTTCAAGGATCTTAAACCACTGGAGCTGATGGCAGAGCTTCCAAAGCTTCGTTCGGAAGTTCAAGCGTACGGTTATCCAACAGGCGGTAACTCAATTTCAGTAACCGAAGGCGTTGTGTCGCGAATCGAATACGCCGCTTATTCACACGGCGAAAGCGGATTGCGCATCCAAGTCGACGCCGCACTGAATCCTGGAAACAGCGGCGGCCCAGCATTGGTGGACGGACAAATCGCCGGCTTGGTGTACAGCCGTTACAGCTCTGGTGACAACATCGGTTATTTGATTCCGGCTGAAGAAATCGAGACTTTCTACCGTGATGTCGAAGACGGAAATTACGACGGAAAACCTAAGGTCCGCGATCAAATGCAACGCTTACAAAACAAAGCCCTTCGCGCGCGGTTCGGATTGAGCAACGACCAAACCGGCGTCGTGGTCACCAATACATTTGAGGACAGCGATGACTACCCGCTTAAACTAGACGACGTTTTAACCCATATCGGACCTCACAATATTGATAACGAAGGAATGGTTCGAATGGAAAACGGATTGCGGCTTGGTTATCACTATTTCGTTCCCAAACTGATCGAAGACGGCGCGTTTCCCGCTACGATCATTCGCGACGAGAAAGAAATGAGCGTTCGCATTCCGGCTGGGCCGAAAAAACCTAGAGTCCTTCGTGCGCTTAAAGGCGACTACCCTGAGTATTTTGTGTACGGTCCTTTGGTGTTCGTCGAAGCCGTAAAAGAATACGAAGACGGAATTCGGGGCTTGGCCGGTTCGTCAAACTCCACTCAACGTAGTGCTGCGTTTCGAATGATGGCCGGTATGACAACGAGCCAAAGTCCATTGATGACTCGAAAAGGCGACACGCATAAATTCGAAGGCGAACAGCTGATCATGGCTGCCGTCCCTCTCTTGCCGCATCCAATCAGCAAAGGATATTCCGGTCCTTACGCAAACGTGCTTGCCAAAATCAATGGTGAGAAAGTCAAAAACCTAAAGCACATGGTTCAGATTTTAAGAGACACGAAAGAGAAGCAAGTCAAATTCGAATTCGCAGAAAAAAACGCGTCCTACCTCGTTTTCGACCGCAAGGAACTTGAAGAAGCCATGGAAGACATCCTGATCGACAACGGCATCGCCCGCCAAGGCTCAAAGGAATTGCTAAAAGAGTGGAACAAGGATTCTGACGACTAAGTAATTGCACCTGGTACCTATGTGATTAACAAACAAGTGAACTTAATTAATAAAGAAAAACTCAGACATGAACTGTAAATCGACAGCACGACGTTTCCTCACACTCGTTTTGGTTGCAAGTTGCTTTTTGACTTGGGCTAGCCAGGGCTACGCCCAATCATCTCCCAAACTTGCAGTGACTCTGGATTCGAGTGTCACAGACAAACCGGTCACTGGCCGCGTGCTTTTGTTCTTTTCTAAACGAATGCCCCAACCGATGTTTGGCCCAAATTGGTTTGGCCCAGAACCGTTTTTCGGTATCGATGTCAAAGAACTGAAGCCTGGTGGTCAAGTGAATTTTGACGATTCCGCAACAGGCCTCAAGCCGATTTCGGGAATCAGTGATGGTGAGTACAACGTCCAAGCGATCCTGGATCACGATTTCTATTATGCCGAAGCGTCGGCTGGCCCAGGGAACTTTTTTTCCACGCCTGTGAAAGTCAATTTCAAAGGTGGCGCACCGACTGCGCCAGTTGATTTAAAACTTGACCAAGTCGTTAAAGCGAAAAAACACAAAGACACAGAGTTGATGAAATTCGTCGAGATCGAGTCGAAACTTTTAAGCGACTTTCACAAACGGACGGTCAAGGAACGAGCAATGGTTGTGCTCCCGCCAAGCTACGCCTCCCAACCCGAACGCCGTTTCCCTGTTTACGTTGACATCACTGGTTTTGGCGGCACGCTTTCTCGCTTGCAACAACGTCATGCCAACGGCCAGAAGGGCTTGAGTAAAGACGACGCGGAATTCATTCACGTTTACTTGACCGGTCAGTGCAAATGGGGGCACCATGTTTATGCCAACAGCGCAACCAACGGCCCGCGCGGCGACATGTTGATCAATGAACTGATTCCCGCGATCGACAAACAGTTTCGCACGATCGCAAAACCAACAGCGCGATTTGTGGGTGGCCATTCAAGTGGCGGATGGAGTTCGCTCTGGCTTCAAGTGACGTATCCTGATTTTTTCGGTGGGGTCTGGAGTACAGCTCCCGATCCAGTTGACTTTCGCGATTGGCAAGGCACGAATATCTACGAAGCGAATGCGAATGTCTATAACGACCCCAAAGGCAACAAGCGCCCATTGGCCAGACGTGGTGAACGCATCATGGCGTACTATGAAAACTTCAGCAAAATGGATGATGTGCTTGGGCGCGGTGGACAGATCCGAAGCTTCGAGGCCGTGTTTTCCCCGCTTGACGAGAACAAGCTTCCCAAGAAATGCTGGGACCGCGAAACGGGTATCGTCCGTCCCGAGGTCGTTGATTATTGGAAACAGTACGACATCAGTTTAAAGCTAAAAAACAATTGGGCCGAACTGGAGAGCAAACTGAAATCCAAAATCCACGTTTACATGGGTGACACCGATACGTTTTATCTTGAAGGCGCGACGATCCTTTTGGGAGAACGAATGAAGAAGCTTGGAAGTGATGCAGTGATCGAGATTTTTCCTGGCAAGGATCACATGAACTTGCTGGACCGAAATCTCAGAGCAAGGATCAACAAAGAAATGTCGGAACAATTCCGAAAGTCACATCCGAACGACAAGTGATCTGAACAAACTGTTCGACTTGTATAAATTGAAAGGCAGGATAAAACTGGAACGAAACATTTCGATTGATGGGATTGAGTTTTTGGCGACCAAAAATACGGTCCCGGTTAGTCCTCCAGATCCAACTCGCCCCAAGAGGTACAACGCGAATATCAATTGCATAGAGCGGAAGGAGTTATTCCCCATTTGCGCTGCGATTTCCGGTTGCTGGCAGAACTCTGATTTCGTGGATCAAATCATTGCTCGCGGGTCCAGCAACTGCCAAAGCGTGACAGGATTTTATTTCTTCGATTCAAATGAGGATGAAGGCGACCCACCACCTGAAATCAGAGTGGATCTTCAACCGGGCGAACGAGGCGTCATCACTCATTACCTTACGGAGGACGTTGAAGTCTCACCAACATTCTTCGTAAAGTTGGTCCTGGCCTTTGGTGAATTTTGCATTGAAAACGACGTCGGATCAAAACACACTGAATCTGATCTGCAACGGATTCGCGCGGAATTCAATATCTGACAAACCGAACCTCTTCTTTGAACTCGGTCGTCGGAGCTTACTTGCCAACGCCCAAGATCTCATCGATTGTCTGTCGTGAAACAGCGTGGTAACCAGGGCGGGCGATTTTATAAATCCGATCCGCCATCTTTTTTCCTGAATCGGTCGTTGCCATTTTCTCATAAAGCGGCTTGAGAAACTTGCGGCGTCCTTGAGATGTCAAAAACGATTCGATTTTTTCGTACCCCGGTTGATACTCCGATCCAATGACCAACAGCAACCAATCGTGTGTGATCTCGGAATTGCCCGATGCTGTGAACTTGAATTCAGCATCCAGTTTTCCCATTTGCTCTGTCGTCAACTTGTCGAACGAACGAAGAAAATGATTCCAGTGATGAGTCGTCCAGTCTTTGGTTTCAAATTTCTCTTTGATCTCTGACGCACTTTTTCCGGCCAAGAACGCAGCGGATGCATCCGCAGCTTTTTTAAGTTCTTTTGTTTCGACGACTGGGCAATTCTCTGGCAGTCCGGGAGCGTAAACCCATGCCTTGAGATCCATTTCGCCTTCGATTTTCATATTCGCTTCAAGGTATTTCAAAAAGCCTTCGGTGGTCATGCTTTCAAAAGCGAATTTGTCAAAATAGTTTTTCAGGAACGCATCCCACTTTTCACGGCCCACTTTCTCTTCCAACATTCGGAGAAAGAAATAGCCTTTGTCATAAGCGATCGCAGTCATGCCATCGTCCGGGTTCCTGCCAGCCAAATCCAGCTTCAACCAGGTATCACGTGCCTTCAATTCTTTGATCTCTTCCAGCAACCCATCGAGCGTCAACCGGGCAAGCATTTCTGAATACTCGCGACCGTAAACGGCTTCCATGATCCGTTGCTCAAAATAAACCGTAAAACCTTCGTTGAGCCAAAAATCATTCCACGTCGCATTGGTCACCAAATTACCGGACCAGGAATGCGCCAACTCGTGCGCAATCAACGCAACCAAAGAACGATCGCCCGCAAGAATCGTCGGCGTGGCAAACGTCAGACGGGGATTCTCCATGCCGCCAAACGGGAAACTGGACGGCAAGAAAATCACGTCATATCGCTCCCAGCGGTAAGCACCATATAGCTTCTCGGCTGCGGAAATCATTCGCTCTGTATCATTGAGTTCCCAAACAGCTTTCTTCAAAACGGAAGGCTCGGCGTAAACACCGCTTCGATCGCCCAGCGGCTGAAATTTCAAATCGCCAACCGCCAACGCCAACAGATACGAGGGGATGGCCTGCTTCATTTCAAATTCATAAATGCCCGTATCGTTTTTCTTTTGTGGATTGGAGGCACTCATCACCGCCATCAATTCGGACGGAACCTGAATCTTGGCCGAGTAAGTCATTCGCACTGCCGGCGTGTCCTGGCATGGAACCCAAGTCCGCGCAAGAATCGCTTGGGATTGCGTAAAGAGAAACGGATGTTTTTTATCTGTCGTTTGCTCTGCAGACAACCACTGAACGGCTTCGGCCGACGGTCTCGTCGAATAGGCAACGATGGCTTTCTCGCAACCTTCGGGCAACTCGATACTGAGTGAGCTTCCCAGTTTTGGATCGCGCTCAGCCAGAGTCCATTTCAATTCTTCGCCGGCTTCCGTCTTTACACTTTCAATATCCAAGCCTTCGGTGTCGAGGAAAACAGTATTGGCTTTTTCACCAGCTTCTTTTTTTCGCGCTAGGGTTAACGCAGCGGTTCCTTTAAGTTTTTTTGCTTCAAAATCGACATTGAGATCCAAGTGCAAATGTTTGATCGCAACATGGTCCGGGCGAGCAAAAGAATGAGGAAGCTTTTGGGCAACTGATTCTTTGGAGCCATTCAAAAACGTCAACAAGAACACGAGCAGTACAAGGCGAAGTCCGGATATCATTTGGCGACACTCAATTTGGTTTTTTGGTAAAATTTTGTCTCCCAAGTGTAACCCAAAACGGAATTCCCGGTCACGGGTAAATTTGTTTTCATTTTCGGACAACTCATGCCACACAGCCTTTTACCTTTCGACGCCCCTGAAGCCACAGCGCACTTTCGTGAAGCAGTCGACCATTTCGTTGAACGCATTTCGAAAGACAAAAACATTTTGGCTGCCGTCCTTGTGGGCAGTATCAACGAAGAACTCATCTGGCGAAAAGACGGAATTGGAGTTTGGTTGATCGAAACCGACGGGGTGACCAAGCGTCTTAAAAGTGACGGCGCGGACGAACGAATATTCAGAACGTTTGTAGAAGACGGAATCAATTTGCACGCCGAAATCATCCCGCGAGCTCGGTTTAAGCAGATGGTCGAGGGATCATCAAGAACGGCGTTTTCCTGTAGCTTTTTTGCCGCGCGGGAATTGATCTATTGCGATGATCCATCAATCACAAAATGGTTTGATACGGCCAACACAATCGCAACCAAAGATCAGGAAAAAGAACGCATGGTCGCGACGACTTGGGTCATGGGCAGCGCACGTTACGCTCGCAAACGGATCGAGCGAAAAGAGGACCTGGAACTTGGTTTCGAAGCCATCACCTGGGCAGCCCATAGCATTGCAGCCGTCGAAGTCATCAACGATGGAAAGGTCTACGAGAAAGCATCCATTTACAAAGCAATCGAGTTGCAGCCCAAACTCTTTAAAACGATCTACACCGATTTGTTGACGAAGAAGCGTACGGAGAAACTCTTGCTCAAAGCACTCAATACAATCGACGAGTATGTTGAAGAAAATGCAGAGCAAAACCTTGAACCGATTTTACATTTCCTCAAAAAGCAAAATGCGACCGTCCCGCTTTCGCATCTCTGTGAACATTTTGCTCATTCGCAAATCTATCCGCATCACATCGAAGTTGCCTGTGAATGGCTTGAGCGCGAGGGCCTGATCGAGAAGCTCGCGATGCCGTTTAAGATCACCAAGAAAAGCCGTGTTGATGTCGAGGAGCCAGCGTACTTTTACGATCCTGAGTAGGCACTCACTTCCGTCCAAGGTTTAACGACAATCCGGAAGGCGCTGGCGCGTCAGGCTGGATGCAAAAACGGTCGCCTTCCGGCTCGTCGTTAAACTGTTTCACCCACCAACCAACTATCTGGCACAGCCCCTCGCTTTGAATCCATGCAAAAGACTATCGACGTACAAAACGCCCGTGAGAACAACCTCAAAAACATCAGCGTCAAACTACCACGCGACAAAATGATCGTCGTCACGGGTGTCAGCGGAAGCGGAAAATCATCACTTGCGTTTGATACCGTTTACGCCGAAGGACAACGCCGCCTGCTGGCTTCCATGTCTTCTTATGCAAAACGTTTTGTGGGCCAACTGAAGAAGCCCGATGTCGATTTTGTAAACGGGCTTTCACCGGTCGTTTCGATTGATCAAAAAACTATCGGCAGCAACCCGCGATCCACCGTGGGCACGATGACGGATGTTTCTGATTATCTTCGAATGATGTACGCATCAATTGGTACGCCGCATTGCCCGTACTGCGAAAAAAAGGTTCCGGTTCGCACGCCGCATCAAATGATGGAGCACATGCTCGCGCTGCCCAACGGCACCGAAGTCGAAGTGCGTGCGCCGGTTTTCAAAATCTACGGAGAAGACTACGAATACACAATCGAACAGATCCGCGTTAATGGCTATCGCCACGCGAGGATCGATGGAAAACGTGTTGACCTCGGCGGAAAAGTCAACTTGAACGAAGCCAAGGAATATCAGATCGAAGCGGTGGTTGATCAATTCGTTGTCGAGCCTGGAATCGAAAAACAAGTCGTCACGTCACTGGAACACGGATTGAAACTGGGCGATGGTCTATTGCGGTTTGAAATCACAAGCAAGCTGTCCAAACCCAAATCGCAAAAATTCTACAAAGGATTTGGATGTGCGGACGACCAGGTCATTGCCGGTACGATGCACCATCGCAATTTTACTTTCAATGATCCCAGCGGTGCGTGTCAAACATGTGCCGGAATTGGTACGACGATGCGTGTCCATCCGCAACTGCTGGTACCCGATCCAACGCGAACGCTCAACGGTGGTGCGTTCGTGAAAGAGGCGATGAACTGTGACAAGAATACTTGGGGCGGGCGAATGCTTTATAGCCTGTCGCAGCATTTTAAATTCGACTTGGATACGCCTTACAAGAAATTACCCAAAAAGGTGATCGACTTAATTCTGTATGGTTCCAAAGGCAAAAAGTTTACGATCAAAATCCCTCCGGGTTGTCGGCAAAAACACAAAAGCGAAGGCAAGCAAACCAGCTTTCGCGGTGTCATCAACCAAATCGAGCACACTTATCGTTGGTACAAAAAGCAAGGCAACAGCAGCCAAGGCATCGATTCGTATCTTAAAAAAATCATGGTTGAGCATCCGTGCCCAGAATGCGATGGCGCAAGATTAAAACGCGCACGCCGATTGGTTACGGTCAACAAAAAGAATCTTTACGAGATTGGCCAAATGCACTTGGTTGAGCTGGTTGCTTTCTTAAAGTCGATCAAACCCACGGCCAAGCAAAAAGGCGTCGTCGATATCATTCTTCGCGAAGTCACAGCTCGTTTGGAATTACTGATTTCAATCGGATTGGATTATCTCAACCTTAACCGTCGCAGCAGCACGCTCTCTGGTGGCGAGGCACAGCGAATTCGGCTGTCGTCGCAAATCGGGTCAGGGCTTATGGGAATGCTGTACGTGTTGGATGAACCAAGCATCGGACTGCACCCCAAAGACAACGTGAAGATGATCGAAACACTTCGTCGATTGAGAGATTTGGGCAATACCGTCATTGTTGTTGAACACGACGAAGACACCATTCGCGCGGCGGATCACATTGTCGAAATTGGTCCTGGCCCCGGAATTCACGGCGGCGAAATTGTTGTCGACGGGCCGATCAAGACGATTTTGGCATCAAAGAAATCTGCGACAGGCCGGTATTTGAGCGGCAAAGAGGAAATACCTGTGCCATCGACGCGACGTCTGGCGAGTGAAAAACAGATTCTGATTTCGGGAGCACGCGAAAACAATCTCAACAACCTGAACGTTGCCATTCCACTTAATCAATTCGTTTGTGTAACGGGAGCAAGTGGCTCGGGAAAGAGCTCGTTGGTTCATGAGATTCTTTACAAGAAAATATACAACGTTCTGCACGACAGCCGTGTACTTTCGGGAGATCATGACGAACTAGTTGGGCATGAGTTTATCGATGACGTGATCAACATTGATCAGTCGCCAATCGGTCGGTCGCCGCGTTCCAATCCTGCGACTTACATTGGGTTCTACGACAACATTCGAAAACTGTTTGCGGAAACGGAAGAATCCAAAAAGCGTAAGTACACCGTTTCAAGGTTTAGCTTTAATGTCAAAGGTGGGCGGTGCGAGGAATGCAGCGGCGAAGGCACAATCGTCACGAAGCTTTCGTTCATGCCTGATGTCGAAGTGGTTTGTCCGACTTGCAAAGGCGATCGTTACAACCAAGAAACGCTGGAGGTCACCTATCGCGACAGGAACATCGCCCAGGTTCTCAACACCTCGATTGAAGAAGGCGTTGAGCTATTCGCTGATCAGCCGACGATACTGCGAAAACTGATGGTGATGTATGAACTGGGTTTGGGCTACCTCACAATCGGGCATCCTTCAACGATTCTTTCTGGCGGTGAAGCGCAACGCGTTAAACTTGCTTCGGAACTCGGCAAATTGAAACGTGGAAAACACAACCTCTATATTCTCGACGAGCCAACGACGGGTTTGCATTTCGCAGACATCGACCGTTTGCTGGTGAGCCTGACGCGATTGGTAGACAACGGCCATTCCGTTTTGGTAATTGAACATAACCTGGACGTGATCAAAACGGCGGACCATATCATCGACCTTGGCCCGGAAGGCGGACACAAAGGCGGCAAACTCATGGCGACGGGAACACCAGAAAAAGTTGCCAAATCAAAAAAGAGCTACACGGGCAAGTTTTTGAAGAGATATTTGTAGTGGCTTGATTGGGCTAGCGCAAAAACTCAAGTTTGCTTTTAGAATCCCGACAGCGATAATCAAGTTGGATGAGCGGCGACGATGTTGCCAACAATAGTTTGTTTGGCGAAAGATATTGCAATTGGATGGTCACCGAACGCGACATTGAAGGATGTAATGAAACGAACAAAAAAATCGACCCTTGAAGCTTCTGCCCTTCTTTGGTTTGGACGGGGCGTCATGGGTGGCGTGATGTTGGTCGCAGCCGGCAATGCACTTTCCTACTTTTTTCGCACGCCCGGCATCTCAGATTTGATTGGCCGCGATGAAAATGTCACCGAGGCAATCGGGTTTCCGTTTGAGATCTGGGAAGAAGACAAGATCTATGGGAGTGGTTTCTATATCGACTATCCCAACGTGGGTTTAAATTTGCTTGTTGGAATCGCCGTGGGTTCCATTATTGGCTTGATTGCGGTTCGGTTACACAAAGACTTCAATCGGTGGGTGGCCGAGTTCGAACAAAAGAACGTCGATGAAGAACGAGCTGGCAACCTTCAGTTTTCGGTCAAAGGTTTACTGATCATCACGACACTCGCGGCTTTGATGTTGGCAGCCTTGACCCGCTGGCAAGGGACGCCCGAAGTGCTGATGGCGATTTATTTTCTCGGCCCGCTGTTGTTGATCGGGATCGCGATGGCTCCCAACAAAATTCGCTGGCAACATCGTGCAACGCTGCTGGCCATCATGGCATTTGCGATGATTGGAATCGCTCTTTCAAGCGGAAATCAACTCAACGTTCCGCTCGATCGTGTGCTGCTGGGGATCTTTGTAAGCTGGACGCCGCAAAGTGCGTTCGGGGCGTTCATACTGACCATTGGCGGAATCTTGCAGATCTATTCGCAGAAACGCGCTGAAAGAGAATTGAATGTTGCCGAAGCCGATTAGTTTCAGTGGTGCGTCAAACCTGAATTGACTGGTGCCATGTCCAGGCGAAACGTAGGCATGCTCATGCTGCGCGTGAGCATGGCACCCAGAACCTTGGCACAAACTAATCATTTCAGTTTTGAAGAACCAACCATTAATAATGTTTCGCCAACCATGTGGGGGAAGCGCCGAATCGATACGCTGCTGCGAGAAACCAATTGCGAATCGTCTGGTTGATCGGTCCTGCTTTCTCCCATCGCCTTGCGCTGACGAACGTCGGCCCGTCCAACAAAATTGGCTTGCTGATTCTTCGGAGTCGTTTTGAGAACTCGAAATCTTCCATTAACACGATGCTTGGGAATTGCCCTTCGCTTTGGAAAACGTCGCTGCGGATGAACATGGCTTGATCGCCATAAACCAGCCCTTGCCATTTGACGCGGAGGTTATTGCCCGATTCTATCCAGCGATAAATCTTCTTATTGTTGTCAACCGATTGTTTGAACCCGCCAAAGAGAACCGATTTGTCCTGCAGAGCAGTTCTGATCTGCTCGCAACCAGATTCTGCCAAGCTATTATCGGCGTGAAGAAACAAAAACACGTCTCCGGTCGCGACTGCCGCCCCAGCATTGAGTTGGGTACCGCGTCCGGGAGCTGAGCTAACCACGACGCAGTTTAGGGTTTTGAGAAAATCAAGTGAGCCGTCCATGCTTCCACCGTCAGCCACAATGACTTCGTCGGCTCCGCTCTGCCACGCCAAATCAATCGCGCGACGAATTTGTTCGCCTTCGTTGAGTGTCGGAATGACGATTGATATCTTCACAGGAAATGGCTTAACAAACGAGCGAAACAATGGCACAAAAAAACGCACTTTGCCAACCGGTATCCCGATTCGAAAAGTGCGTTTGTATTTTAGCTAAAAAATGCGAGCTGAGTCGTCTGAGCCAATTACTTGCCCTGATTTTGCGACGCCACTGATGCCGTACGTGTTTGGCCGGCTTGAGCGACGAAGGCTTCAACTGTTTGAGGTGTCTGAATTCCAGACAGGTATCGACGAATCCATTTGCCTTTGTTTTTTTCGTACATAATCAGCTGTGGAACGCCGCGCTTCCCGATAAGCTGCCGGGCAAGTGTTGTTTCTTTATCCAAGTCAACGGTCGCATAGTGGAAGTTCTTAAAAGCATCCTTTTGCATCAGCGTCGGGATGGTTGTCTTTTTCATGACCTGACACGGGGGACACCAATCGGCAGTGATTAAAACCAATAAAGGCTTCTCGCCCTTTTGTGCTTTCTCGTAAGCGGTTTTGTAGTCGACTGGTTGCTGCTGCTGGGCGTTCGCGGTGGAAACTGCAACGAGGGCAGTCATCATCACGAACATGGTGAAAATAGGCTTCATAGATTTATCTTTCGTCCTTGTTCGATCACTCGACCTGCCAAGATTCAAGTCAATCGAAGATTAGTAGCTAGTCCCTTATTTTCTTGATCGGCAACTGTGCCAGCAGGTCGCACCTGAAAATTCTGTTTAGAGGGTGCTATTTCAGCATCTACACGTGTCGCCCTCGTTCTTTCCGAATGTTCCTAACAGCCGGATCTGGCGATTTTAAAAAAGTGCCAAATAGAAAAAGTAGTATGGTTATTTGGATTGAATCCTTTTTTTTGCGTTTGCAACCTTGAGCATTCTCGGATTCCGATAATTGGGAAAAATCCGTTCGAGGAATTGTTTTTGGATTTTGCAGCCGAGTTGATACAATTCGAGTCTCAGTTCTTAAATGCCGTTGTGTCAAAGACATCCGTGCGTTTTTGATTGCCCTTCCATCCAACTAACTAAATCTGCCTTATGAAACTGCGCGTGGGACTTATCGGGCTGGGCGATCAATGGCAGTCCCGACACCTACCGGCGCTTCGAGCCCTTTCGGATCGTTTCGAAGTCCGTGCCATCTGCTGTGAAGTGGCGGAAAAATCACGACACGCTGCCGAAGAGTTTGGTGCGGTCGCGATGGATGGTTTTCGGGCGATGGTCGAACGAGATGACATCGATGCCGTGTTGGCTCTTTCTCCTGACTGGTATGGCCCATTGCCGATCCTGGCCGCATGCGAAGCCGGAAAAGCGGTCTACAGTTCGGCGGCGTTAGATGTGTCCGAAGGGCAAGCGTTAGAGATTCGCCAGCGCATTGAGAAGTCTGGCGTCGCGTTTATGGCGGAGCTTCCCAGACGACACGCACCGGCAACGATTCGCTTAAAGGAATTAATGGCGACGCGACTGGGTCCGCCCCGTTTGCTTTTTTGTCATGAGCGAATGCCACTTGAAAGCCAATCTGATGCGCTTCGCCGTGGAGAATACTGCCCGTTGGCTTGGCGGAATCTGATGGAGCTGGCGGATTGGTGTCGGTATCTCGTTAACAACGATCCGGAATCCGTGATCAGTGCGATTCATGAACAGCACGATGAGTATACGGATGTGTTTTACCAAATGGTGAGCCTGTCTTTTCCTCCGTACACCAAACGAAGCGGCGAGAGCAATGGCGCGGCAACACCATCCGGCTGTTCGCCTCAGGCACAGCTGAGCATCGGTCACTACATTCCAGAACGCTGGCCGGATGCACTTTCGTTTAAACGTCCTGCATCAGTTCAAGTCTGTTGTCAAAACGGAATGGCTTTTATTGACCTGCCTTCCAGCTTGATTTGGTTTGACGACGGAGGGCAACACACTGAGTCGCTTGATTCAGAGCGAGCGGTGGGCGAACAAATGCTGGATCGTTTCCACCGAGCGGTGACGAGTTTGATTCGCAAGACAACCGATCCAGATGACGCTTATCGGGCGATGAAGATTGTGGTTAGCGCCAATGAAGCTGCAAAGACAGGCAAGCGGGTTGAGATCAATTACGACTGATCAATTACGACAAAAGTGTTCTATGAAATTTGAGAGCACTATCTATTGAGAACACTAATCTGCACTAATCGACACTAATTTAAATTCGGCGAGGGTAACACAACACCCGCTCAATTAGTGAAGATTAGTGCCAATTAGTGTTCCTGCTTTTCGTTTTTCAGTTCACCCAAGCCGTATCTTACATTGCGAGCATGTTTGATACTTTTCGCGGATAAACAAACCGATAAAGCAAAACATGCAAGTCGTCACCAGGAGAATCGCAAATACAATCCAGCCGACTTGCGAAACTTCTGACTTCCACTTCGGCGGTCGAGTAGTCTGGCAGTAAGGGCATACAAATCTGGGTCGCGCCGAAGGCGCTACTGCCGGCCCAAGGACGGTCGCGGTTTGGTCGGTGAATTTTTTTTCTTTGACCGGACGAGAGGCAGCCGGTGATTTCTGAGTTGGAGCAGGCTCGCCCTTTGTCGTTTCTCCCAACGGGGAATTACGCGGAGCAACCGTAGGCTCATCAACATACGTGTTTGCGGGAGTATTCTTCTTGGTCGATTCTGGAGAATCGATCAATCGAAAACGATGTGCGCAATGCGGACAGGCAACGTCGTATCCAATTTTCTCGGCCGCCGTTTGCATGATGGTTTGGCAGCGAGGGCACGCAAAACGTACTTTGTCCATTTTTTCCTATGATAGAGTTCGAACCGTTAACCAAGTGTAACGTGTCAGATTGGTATTCACGACCAAGCCAACAATATTGTCCGAAAAATGGGAAAGATGCTTTTGAAAGCGCAAACAAATTGCACCCAACAGAACAAGACAAACAGAAAACCGAATCGAGAAAGGAAGAACACTATTCTTCACTGATCGACACTAATTTTTAAATCAGAAAGCAGTTTGATCTCTTCTCCGTCATTAATGGAATATTCAACCGATCAACGTGAGTTGACAGTCCTCTCCCGCAGAGAAACTCAGCCCGCTATTCCAATCGCCGAATGTTCTTCGACAAATCGGTTCCAGGTGGCAAAATTATATCTGGAGTCGTCGATGGCGTGGCCACTGTGGATGCTTGATCGCCAATCAATCGCAACGTTGGCTCAGTCTGGTTGGCTAAACGTTCGGCTTCGACTTCTTCCAATGGTCTTTCTTTGCCAAAGTACTTTCCAAACGGACCCGCCAACAACGCAGGCAAGAGAATCAAGTCTCCGATCAACGCCATGCCAAGCAGGATCAGCATCAAAACGCCGAATCGCTGTGTTGGAGTAAACGTACTCAATGCAAACGCAGACAAACCCAGTCCGCCGATCAACGTTGTTTGCGTCATCGCGGTTGCCACGCGAGCGTAAGCCGTTTTGATTGCTTCTTTGCGGCGTTGACCTTTTTCCAAAGCGTATCGATACCAGTTCAAAAAGTGAATGGTGTCGTCAACCGCGACGCCCATCGCCACACTGGCAGTCATCATCGAACCGATATCAACCAGGAAGTAATCGACCTGACCATCAAACCACTTATTCATGTGGCCCATAAAACCAAATACGATCACGACTGGAAATACGTTGGGCAACATTGAAATCATGCCGCCACGCAGGTTCAGCAAGTTACGTTTGCCCCACGGTGAATTCCAATCTCGAAGCAGCAACATCATCACGACCGAAATCATCACAAAGGCCAATCCGATACTTTGGATCAAACTCTGTAGCAGCGACCGCTGTGTTTTGTAAATAATCGGGACAATGCCGGTATACATTGCGGTGACATCGATGCCGCCTGCCAGGTCCTTATCCTTCTTCATCTCCTTGGCAGTTAACATTCCGTTAAGCGGAAGTTTTGTCGCTGCATCAATTTCGAAAACCACATCGCGGCAATCAATCAATCGCTTGGAATTGGCTTTAATCAAATCGACATCAAAAAGCGGATCGTCTTCGATCAGTACAACGCAATCAAACCCGGAAATGTACTTTGCCAACGCTTCAGGAGCTGGAACTTCGCCTCCGGTTTTGTCTGGATCCTGCCAGCGATAATGCTTGGGGAAATTTTGTTTCCGCTTTACTTTGGCTTGGAAGCCTCGGTTTTCAAGCAGATCCTGAAGCGTGTTTGAAAAAATGTAAGTCTGATTGATGACGTCACTAATCGTGGCGCCTTGCTCAACCAACTCTTGAACATTGTCTTTGTTGGAATCTGGATCACGCCCCAACACGAGGATTTTACTCTTACTCAGCGACTCAACGCCCAAGTCATCTTGCAGGCCTTTCAGGATCTGAGTGCGAACGCGGTAGGCAGTCATGATCGGCTCGACCACGGCTTTTAAGTCATTGACGAACTGACCGTAGTCAATATTGTTGAGCGCTGCCAACCGAATGCTGACTCGCCACATTTCGCTGCCAGCCTTTTCAGGGTCTTTGGCATCACGTTCTCGTTGATCACGATCAAGATTCGAAACACCAGCAACGGCAAAATAACCGAGGTCAAGCATCTCGGTTCGTTTGTGGTTAAGCGCAGAATTAAACGCATTTCGTCTTTGCGATTTGACTTGATCCTCGTATCGATAAAGCGGCGTGAACACGTCCATCGACATTCCCGACCCAACGATCTTCATTCCGTCAGGGCCAAAATATCTTTCGATTTGCTCTCTCACTCGGCGCGAAAGCTCAACCCGTTCAAGCATCGAATACTTGAGATCATAAGCCATCTGATATTCAGGATCATCCGGAAACGTAGCGTTCTCAAGTGCCGTGTCGAGCGTTGTGCCTTCCGGGTATTTGGCCAACTCCATCGCTTCGTACTTTGCACGAAGCGCTTCTTGCTGGGCATCGAGATCAATTCCCAATCCAATTTCGGCAGGGACAAGTTCACCCAAGCCTTCTTCCAACCAGCGATAGTCATGAAGAATCTTCGCTTTACTGTCAAACAGCTTCAGCAATTGAACTGACGTCTGAATTTTCGTCACACCAACGGCAAAGAAAATCAGCACGGCCACCGAAGCAACCGTTACGAATGTGTAGTGATCGACCACCCAATCGCCAATGCGCGACCAGAACCGGCCGACGGCAGCACTGAGGCCGGATTCTTGTTCGAGTTCTTTCTTTGTTTTTTTCTCGTATCCAGGTTTCCAAACGTAAAGTGCACTTGGAAGGTAGGTGAATAGCAACGCCACCGTGGCCAAGGTTGCGATTCCCGAAAACAGACCGAACTTCCAAATCGGAACCAAGCGGCTTGTCGTCAGCGAAAACAATCCAAGCGCGGTCGTGAACGCGGCGAGCGAACAAGGGAACAGGCTGTGCTTAACCGCTTTTTCAACCGCAAGATCTGAGCCGTCTTCGTAGCAGGCGTCACGATAGTAGTTAACGATATGCACCGCGCTGGAAAGTCCCAACACGTAGACCAACGAAGGCATCGACATCAAAATCGCGTCCATCGTTTGGCCTGCAAACCAGACATAAGACAGACTTGAAATCGCCGCTGTTCCTCCAACGAAGAACAACATCATCGCGACCCGTACGCTTCCGAAACTTAAGTACGCCAAACTCAAACCGATGATCAACGAAAGGCTGACCAACCGGATAAGGGTAGAAGTCCCTTCTTCATCGATCGCTACGTTGTCGGCAGGTGGGCCACCAATGCGAAAGTTCTCGGCTTTGATGCCGCATTCGCCTGTTGCCAATTCCAATAGTCGCCCACGGACTTTGCCCAGCATCGGACGCCCGATCGCCCTGGACAATTCGTCTTTAACCGGATCATTAAGAGTCACAATGATGCAGGTTTGACGTGGCGGTGGCGGAATATCAAGTTGAAACCACAACTGATACCAGATCTCAAGTTTGTCAGCTTGTTTTGTACTGCAGAGTTTTTCGATGTCTCCGTCAAACCGATCATCAACGACCGACGAAACAAAACGTTCGAAATCGCCGCGATAGTCTTCACTGGAACGCAATTGGGTTTGCGTCGGTTCGTCGACATGCTGCAAAAGCGAATCAAACGTCCAAGTGAATGATCTGGCAGGCGTTGGACCGAACAGAGACCCGGTCAATTTTTTGTGGGCTTCGATTTTCGCATCGACGTTGGCTTCATCGTTTTCGCCAAGCCCCTTTACCCGCAACGAGCCTTCTGGACCAGCCATTTGCTCGAAAACATCGGGACCTGAAACACCCGACTTGAACGGGCGGCAGCAAATTTTCTGAGGATCGGCATAGAAAATGTTCTCGATGCCTTTTTCGTCATCAGGGGGCGCGCCAAAACTCGCGATGAATTTACCTTCGACTTTGTTCTTGCCATTGAACTGTCGCTCGAAGAAGCGTTTGCCGCCTTCGACGATATTGTTCTGGCCTTTCCAGCGGTACAAATCTCCCTTGCGATTGATGTAGTACCAGGAAGCGTTTTTCCCTTTCAGCCATTTCTCACGTTCTTCACCAAAGTCCTCCATGTAGTTGCCGGTATACAGCAAACCTAGCTCGTCGCCTTTTCGGTGGGCGCGAAGCTCTTCATCGTTTTGGACTTCTTTGAGAACCTTTTCGTATTCGAGCGACTCTTCGAAAATTTTACGTTTGAGGTTGGTGTAGCGCGGATCGCCTTCTTTGCACCATGGGCCGCTGACGACAACGAATTGGTCGCCACCATAAAAGTACTTTTTGAACTCGTTAAGCTCTTGGGTTTCGGTGTAATAGTCTGGCAACCAGTCCGCGACATTGTTTTGCATGTCATCGAGACCAAGTCGCGCGCCCCGCAAAGCAAACGGTAGGAGGAAGAAGACAGTACATAGCAATGCCATGGAAACGCTGCCGAAGAACGGCAAAGGCAATGAGTAAAATCGCTTGATCATGGCTATTTAAAGTGCCAGCAACGACTGACAAAGGAATTCGCGGGGATTGTTTCCGGAATGATCGGCTTTAACCGACGATTCAGGTTACCGGTCACAGTGGCCCGCGTCCACGTCAATGCGCCCCCATTTGCAGGCTTGATAGCGAAAAGCCCGGTAATTTGTGAAGATTTGGGGGTAGTAGGGATTTAGATCAAGCAGCTAACGATGAGCCACCTGCCCAGAAACCCGAAGTGTCAACGAGCGAATCGTAGGATGGACATTCCTGTCCGTCATCAGCCGCAGTTTCAGGTAGTGAAATAGCACTACCACACAACATACTTTCAACTGAAACCCAGAGCGTTAGCGAGGCAGCCGTAAGATGTCCGTCAAAACTGAAAACCCGACGCGTTAGCGAGGCAGCCGTGGGATGGACATTCCTGTCCGTCAAAACTGGAAACCCGACGCGTTAGCGAGGGAGCCGAGCATGGCCATTCTTTTCCGGCACGTCAGCCCACTATCGGACAACAATATCCAACCTACCCAGACAAACTCTAGCCCACTCGCACAACAGCCTTTGGCGATTGAAACATCTCCAGATCAACCATCACCATTTTAGCCTGGTTGCTTTGGAAGATTTCCAACTTCGCGTCCTCTTTTGGCGTAAACCCGTTGTAGTAAGTGTAAGCACCCGACGCGGAACCGATCAACAAACAAGCAAGCAAGACGATGGTTGGAATAATCAACTGCTTGCCTTGCATGAAACCAAAAACGATACACCACAAGAAACCGGTACAGATACAAATGATTCCTTGGGTTGGTTTTTGTAGAAATCCGACGATCGTAATCCAGACCCCCATTATCACATACAAGCTGATAGAAGAGATCATACTGATTGCTGATGATGCGATGTATTCACCAATGGTTTCCATCATGAAGATGATGACCAAGCCGATTCCGATTAACACCAATCCAATGATGGCGGCCACCACTGCAATCACAATCGAGTCAGCACCATCGCCAAAGTTCTGCCCGTCTGACGTGACCGGCATGTCATCGATGTCTTTTTCGGCTTTTGCCATGATGCGATCGGCATCACTCATACCAACGTCGGCCACTCCGGCATCGTCTTCGTAAGCGTCGGTCTCTAACTGCTCGCCAGTGTCGTGGTTATACCCACACTCAATACAAATGATGGCACCAGGCTGAAGTTCGGCATCACAGGAAAGACAAACTGGTCCGCGAGCAACTGAACGGATATCTTGCTCGTCCAGCAAATCCAAAAGCGGATTGTATTCGGCAGAAGCCGCCGCTGTGGCAACGGGTGCTTTTTGAACAGGCGTAATCTTGATTGGCTCTTTGCATTTTGGGCATTTGACGCGTCGACCTGCCAATTCATCTTTGGCCTGAAAACTTGCGCTGCAGCTACGACATTTAACCTTGATCGCCATTTATTTGCTCTCGTATTCCAATTTCCGGAAGTCCGTTACCTATAGTCCATTTTGTTATGGAAAGCCAATTTGGCAACCGGCAAGATGCAACTTGCGGGTATGAAGTTCCATAATCGTCAATTATTTGCGATTCAAGTTGAATTTACCGATTAATCAAGGGCTTTTGACGCTTGGTTTCCAGTCAAATCTCGCGGTCACTATTTGGTGAGCCAACCCTCAATTCAGCCATTGCCGCCAGCCAACGGGTCTTAGCCTCCAAACGTGCCAATCTGTCATTGATAATTTCGGCTAATTCGATTGCCCAAGCCCAAAATCTCAGAATCCACCCTCAAATCGAGAAACAGGCGGTTGCGTTTTGACGCATCAAAGCCCAACATGCTGCGTTTTAAAGAATCTTTGAAAGTTGTCCCGATTGGCGCGCGAGTTGCCTAAGAAGGGATATCGTTTTTCGATCACCGCAAAAATGTCAGGCTAGATGTGCGAACTGGTTCAGTTTCCCAATTGATCCTTCAGCCAAACTACCCGGCTTGAAACCAACAAATAAAACAACGTCAAAACATCGCAAATAGGAGGCTGATCCATGGCCGCGACTGCCAAGAAGTCAAAAAAGTCAACCAAGCTACAACCACTTGGAGACCGAATCGTTGTCGAACGCGAAGAATCACAAGAAACGACTGCCGGTGGCATTTTGCTTCCTGAGTCAGCCAAAGATAAACCTTCTCGTGGTGTTGTAGTTTCTGTTGGCGACGGCAAAATCCTTCGCGACGGTACTCGTTGCCCTCTTCAACTCAAAAAAGGTGATCACGTTATCTTTTCAGCATACGGACCAGATGAGATCAGTGTCGGCAACGAGACTTTCTTGCTGATGCGTGAAGACGACGTGATGGCAGTCATCGAGTAATCGAAAAAAGACGTTCGAGTAAGCCAATGGCTTCACTCAATCCAAAAAACAACAACCAAAACATAAATTCAACCTGAACTCAGGAGTTCAACATGGCAAAGCAAATTGCTTTCGAACAAGAAGCCCGCGAAGCAATTCGCCGTGGCGTTTCTAAACTGGCCCGCGCAGTCAAAGTCACACTTGGCCCAAAAGGCCGCAACGTGATTTTGCAAAAGAGCTTTGGCTCACCGACTGTCACTAAAGACGGCGTGAGTGTTGCCAAAGAAATCGAACTCGAAGACGTCTATGAAAACATGGGCGCTCAAATGGTTCGCGAAGTCGCCAGCAAGACCAGCGATGTTGCCGGTGACGGAACAACCACCGCGACTGTTCTCGCCGAAGCGATTTTCAACGAAGGCCTCAAAGCCGTTACCGCTGGCGTCAACCCAATCCAAATGAAGCAAGGCATCGAAACCGCCGTTGCCGACATCTGCGGAAAATTGGGCAACATGTCGATCAAGATTAAAAACAAAGGCGAGATGGCCAATGTTGCTTCGATCGCCGCCAACAACGATCCTGAAATCGGCGAGCTACTTGCTTCGGCGATGGAAAAAGTTGGCAAAGACGGCGTCATCACAGTCGACGAAGGCAAATCGCTTTCAACCGAAGTCGAATGGGTTGAAGGTATGCAGTTCGATCGCGGATACCTCTCGCCTTACTTCGTCAACGAAGCCGGCTCGATGGAATGCGTTCTCGAAGATCCTTACGTGTTGGTTTTCGAAAAGAAAATCACGAACATCAAAGACCTTGTCCCATTGCTTGAGCAAGTCGTTCAGCAGGGCAAGCCACTTTTGATCATCGCCGAGGACGTCGAAGGTGAAGCTCTCGCAACACTCGTCATCAACCGCTTGCGTGGCACATTCAATTGCTGTGCAGTAAAAGCCCCTGGCTACGGCGATCGTCGCAAGGCCATGATGGAAGACATCGCTATCCTCACTGGTGGAGAACCGATCTTCGAAGCACTTGGCATGAAACTGGACCAACTGACTCTCAAAGAGCTTGGTCGCGCCAAACGCATCATCATCACCAAAGACAACACAACCATCATTGATGTTGGTGGAAGTGACAAATCCGTCAAAGCACGAATCGACCAGATCCGCCGCGAGATCGAGAACTGCTCAAGCGATTACGATCGCGAAAAACTGGAAGAGCGTCTGGCGAAACTTTCAGGTGGCGTTGCCAAAGTAAACGTTGGCGCTGCAACAGAAAGCGAAATGAAAGAAAAGAAAGCCCGCGTCGAAGACGCTTTGCACGCGACTCGTGCGGCTGTCGAATCAGGCATCCTACCTGGCGGTGGCGTGGCACTTCTTCGGGCATCAAGCCTGGTTAAGCCTTCGGATGATTTGTCCGATGACGAAATCACTGGCTACAACATCGTTGTCAAATCATGTCGTGCTCCACTGAACATGATCGCATCAAACGCCGGCCAAGACGGCGGCATCGTTTGCGAAAAAGTTTTGGGCGGCAAGTCTAACTTTGGCTACAACGCGTTGACTGATGAGTACGAAGACCTTGTTAAGTCTGGCGTCATCGACCCAGCCAAGGTAACCCAAACTGCATTGTCAAACGCAGCCAGCGTTTCAACTTTGCTTTTGACTTCAGATGCATTGATCGCAGAGATGCCAAAGAAAGCAAAAGGTCACAGCCACGGCGACGACCACGACATGTATTAATCGACTCAATCGCAAAGGTTACCGCCGATAGAGCTTTGTCCCGCAAAGCCGCATCGGCCAACCAACGCGTTTTCGATAAGGGGCTTCACCCATCTGCCCCACACCTTGCCGCGGCATTTTATCCGCAGCAAAAACGATGGATCACATAGACGCCGGTCGATTTATTTCGAGCGGCGTTTTTTTATTGGTGCCGATTTTTTTTCGAGGTTTTCATCTAGCATCAAGAAGAGAGCCATGGTGTCTTGCCAGCGAACCCAGGTTGCGCGTGGTCGATCGTAAATGTTAGATGCCAAAGCGAACGCAGTACCCGAGCGGGGAGGTCGTCACGCTGACGTGTTGCATCGTAAGAATTCCTGAAACCTCATCGTCGTTCCGTCGTGTGCAGTCGTGCCAAGCCAACCAACCTGTCCGTTACCAAACAGGCTCACGGACGGACTTCTCTCAACCACGCGGACGAACGAAAACTGAAATCGGTAAACGGCACGATCGACTTGATCAAGCGCTAGCGTCAAACTTGCGGCTTGGAAAAAGTTGCGGCCTGGATAAGGTTGCTTCTTCCCGTGACATCTAAAGACTGCGGATCGCCCCATTTTTTACGCCAACGACGTTAAACTCCAAAGCCCAGCGTCGCAAAGCGCACGCTGGGTTTATATCGGCCCCACAAATCGAACCCCAACCGGAGTTCCACACGACGATTGTTGAACCCCGAATGAGCGAATAGGATTGTTATGCTTCGCCGACTGTGTCCCAGCGGGTACAACAACTCCGAGGTAGCGACGGCAAGACATGTCTGGCGGAGACCTGTTCTGCCCTAGGAGTTCGTGGCACTGGGGAATTTTGAAACGCGGAGACGCAGAGAGCGCGGAGAAATGCGCGGTCAAAACTCTGCGTCCTCTGCGCCTCTGCGTTTCTATTTTTTTGCGCGACACCGACATGGCACGTGTCAATTTTTTTGCACAGCGGGCAACAACCTGCCATACTGCGGGCTTACTCAGGCGATAAGTCAGGAAAGAACATATTGACCGACGACCTTACGCCGATAATTAAATTGTTATCCCGCTAAAAAACGACGCAATCGAAATGCAATCCGAAATGAACAGCTCAATCTTAGATCGCACATTCTTTCGGCGGATCATGACTGGCGGAATGACCTCAACCATTTTTGGCGTGGTCACCTTCGCAATGATCTTTATTTCTGCAATATCCATGGAAATTGAGGAAACGCTGCTAAACATGACCGTTCTATGGGGGACAATCGCGCTGCTAGTTTCACTAGTCGCTGGTATTGGACTGGCAATAGGTTTCAGATACTGCAATTCAAAATTATTTCGCATAATTGTTTTTGCATTACCACTCGTTATCACCATCGCAGCCATCTACGGATTGTTTTACACCGATGCGAAATCAGGGATTGCCCTTGCAGGACTGTTGCTTCTTCCAACATCTGCAACCATTGCAGGATGCTCATTCGCAACCGCATCCGCCGTAACCGTATTTCAAAATTGGAAACTGCGTGCAAGAAACGCGGGATAACAATGTGATGCACGCGAAGCCGGACTTGCGCGTGGTTTAGCAAATGGATGATCAACAGTTCCGGCTCGGTGATCACGGACGTTATGTCGCTTGGATCAAGAAATGAAAACACGCACACACTGCCTTCTGTTTTTATCTATTTTATTCCTTATTCCAACATCATTGAGTTTTGCGCAAGGCCTGAAGGCTCCTTCCGCTGAACCAATTCATCAATTGGTAAGGTTTCTTTCATATGTGACACATGGAAACAACCGGCATGCATTCGATTTGATCGCACCAGAAACGAAAAAGAATGGAGATCCAATAGCGTACGACTCTCCTGTTGATTGGAAATCCTTCTTGAACGAACTGCCTGTAAATCGGAAGAAATTTGGCCAGTATCATCTTGGCAAAATTCGCTGGGAATCACCGCATTGCTTTCGGATTTTTGTGCACTTCAGCGGCGGGGATAATGACGAAGTCATGATGGTGCGCAAGGATGGGAAGTGGTTCGTGGCTGATCCGATCCATATAATTCGTTAGCTCGATTCCCGCCTGCCGCGACATAACAATGTAATGCACACGAAGCCGTCAAGGCCCCTGCGGCAGGCTGGTCGCGACAATGCTTTACCGAGGGTTTATACTTTTACATCGCTCCGATTTTAGGTTGGTGTCATTAACCGTCGGCTCGGTGATCATGGACATTATTCTGCCTTTAGATTCGAAGTTCATTTATGCGATTCAGAATTGTCTCAATATTCATTTTGGTCGCATTTATCGCGATTTGTCTCGGCTGGTACGTTGATCGCACCCGACTGGTAGCTGAGCTGGCATCGCAACATCATCCAATCACGAATTTTTGGGGAAAGCACTCGTATTGGAGTCCTTCGGCGCACTTGAGCACGGATATAGACTCATTGGAATCTCAGCTTTCGAAGCACATCGTTGAATTTTCGGGCGGGATTGTTGAATCGTCCCAAGGTATGGGTAGATGTAAATTGAGACAGGCTTCGCCTGAAACATTTGATTCGGTTGTTCAACTAATTGATAGCAACAGCGAATCGACAAGACTCGCGGCAGTACGATTCCTGTCACTTTATCTTCAGTCCGTATCTGGTCGCTCCAACATAGATCAGGCCAGCCTTAGCAAACGTGCGTATTACCATGTAGCGATTCGTGACGATATTGAGCCCCTTTTGCAAGACGCTAACGCTGATATTCGCGCAGCAGCAGCCCTGGTGGCTGGCAATCTGTACTTTACTCGAAAAATTGAGCTTACGATGATGAAAGCGTTCGACCGCGAGACTGAACCGACTGTCAAATGGTATCTGGCATGGGCGCATTACCATATTACAGAATAACGATGCACACGAGTCGGGCTTGCGCTTGCTTTTGTAATGGAGAATCGCTTGTCCCGGCTCGGTGATCGTAACCGTATCCCACCTTAAACCGTTTGGCACTATTGAACTCGAACGAAACCTGATGGCTGAATCAAAAACTGAATGCTCGAAATGTGGCGCTTCGATTCTCCAGTCAACTGCTGAACGAAATGGCGGACGTTGTAAGCCATGCTCGACAGGCCCAAAACTTGAGAATGTCGCTGAAGGAATGGAATTTGGGATGCGTCTACTTCTTGGTGTCGTTTTTGCTGTGGTGATTGGTGGATTCGGGTATGGAATAGGATCTTTCGTTGGAACGATCGGGGGAATCATTCTTGCGATACCATTCGCTTTTGTCGGCTTTATCTATGGATGTTTCTGCGTTGAAATAAATGCAACAATACGCTCCTTGTTGCCATTCATGCTCGACCCTTAGTGCGAGCGGTGGGATAACAATGCGTTCCACACGAAAGGTTGAATTGAGAAACTGGTTTCGATTTCGCACGCTGCATCTTCTGTTTCTACTGACCATTAGTGCAGTCTGTACTTGGTGGGTGACTGTGGCGGGAATCCAGCGAGTCAATGTTCGTTTGGAGACATTTGAAGTCCATATTGCGTATAACAACCCAACTGAAGCGGAATTCCTTTTTCGAATAATTCACCCATTGCCAGATACAACGCCCGAATCCGCCGAATTTCTGTCGGTAAATGCGCTTATTAACTCCATCCCAGACACTAAGGACAGAGCGAAGCTTGTTGGACGAGAGTTTGAGTTTAAATTTCAAAAACGAGATGCGTTTTGGCGAAAAGCTGAAACAATAGGGACTGCCGCTGTCAAAGCTATTTATTCCGATTTATTTCAAGTCAATGAAGAGCAGATTGAGATTCTTCCCGTCGAGTCAGCGAATCCAAATTACTAGTTTTGCGAGAAGCATCTAATTCGCCAGGCAACAATTCGATGAACTGAAACACCGCCAAAATCCATACGGCCGGCTGGTTCGCGGGAACATTTTGGAATGGCTTAGAACTTTTCATAGGTTGGCGACATCAACCGTCGGCTCGATAACCACGGACACACACCTTCAATGCAAAGTATGCCCCCTTCCGTATATCTTTATGACCGCCGCCACGGCAGGCACCAACTCTATCTCGGTCAGTACTCGACGGCCGATGGGCTCATGCTCTTTGACCCAAAATCAGAGGTTTTAGTTGAGGAAATATATTGTGATTCCGACAAGGCTGCGCCAATGCTGTCCAAAGACAGCAAATACCGAATTCACGAAATCATTTCTTGGCTCTCAATACACGAACACACATTGGTCGACTTCACTTGCAGAATCGGAGATTTACACTTTTCCACTCACGATGACGGTGAATGCCACATTAAATGTGATCGGATCACCCAAATCCAGGAACTCGTACTGAAAACATGCCCAAGCGAATTGCGGTCTTCTATCATGAATACTCTACAACAAAATCGCGGCAAATATGTTAGATTCGAAGGCACCCAATCAACCGTCTACGACACTTTCGACCTGTACATCGCAGATGGCGGTGGATAACAAAATTAGCACGCGAATCGGGACTTGCGAGTGGTTTTGAAATGGACGATCGCTCGTTCCGGCTGGCGATCACGGACACTATGGCGAAATCGAATTCATGACGCTACACCAGCATCGTTACGATGGAAAGGAATATAATTTTCGCGACGACGACCAATCGTCTGAGCAAGGGCGTGAACAAATAGCCGCAATGCTCGGATTACCGAACCTTCCCTCGGTTCACGAGCTGCGATTCCACTTATCTTTTTACAGCGGCGGAATCGGAGTACTTGACATGCATCGCATTTCAATGAACGCTGACATTGAATCCTGGTCAACGGCTACCAGATTCATACGCGGCAGTTCGCCAATCGAATGCTCAAGCGACAAAGAGTGGGGCGAAGATTTTATTTGGCTCGTAACTGCAGATGAACTCTTTCCCGACATTGTTGTTGCAGCTACAAAGTTCATCAATTCCGAACGTGTTGATTTCCAAATGGAATGCCTACCAGGAATGCACATATTTTTCAGCGCTTGTAGCGACGTAAATGACTGGAGCGTTTTGTGGGGAACCAATTCTCGACTAAACTACCTTGCTTTCTGTCAGGGATAGTGAATCATGAAGCCACGATATATTCAGGATTCGTTTACTAGGAATTTTCATTTCCCGCCTGTGCAAGACGATGATTGCGCCGACCTTGCTGACGTTTCACTTGAAACCTTGGAATTGCGCGTCAGCCGTTCAACAAAAAACATTGAACGATTACCAGAGTTTGGAAAACTTGAACGGCTTCGAGTTTCCTCGATGAAAACAGATATTACTAAACATATATCTTGTATTTCCACACTTAAAATTCTGTCACTCGGGTATTGCCGTACTGGATATACAGACCTTTCTCCGCTTTCAAAGTTAAGCAACCTAAAGTGCTTGATTCTTTGCGAATTGCGACAGCCAGACTCCATCGAGTTTTTGCGCGGAATGCGTAGTCTTATCGGGCTGGAAATTGACAACTTGCGCAAAGTCCGTGACCTTACGCCGATAGCAAGTCTTCACAAAACATTGCGTGAATTGAAGATTGAAACGGGAGGTCCTCTATCGGGGACGCTTGCCATGAAATCACTTCTCCCGCTTTCATCGCTAGAGAAACTTGAATATCTATGGCTTTACGTTTTGGCTGAAGATCGCTCACTTGAACCCTTGGCGGAACTACAGAGCCTACGTGAGCTTTCAATTAATGCGTACTTCAGGTGGGAAGAGTATGCGAAACTAGACGCACGTCTACCCAAGACACATTGTTGTTGGTTCAAGAAGAAGATCATAAACTGGGAAATCGAATGCACGAAATGCGGAACCGAATCTAAGGTTGGAATTCCTGGAAAAGGAAAACGTATGGTTTGCTCAAAATGCGATCCCGCGAAAGTTGATGATTTGATTGCATGTTACGATGAACAATACAATTTTTCGCGCAACGGGAATTGGTAACCCACGGCTCGTCAATCACAGACATTGTCCCGCTTGACGAGCCAGGCAGATGACTGAGATACAACAACGGTGAACAATGGAAAGAACTGACTTCTTGCATATTCCTTTGCACACCTGCCGCTGGCTCTTGTTGGCGAGCTTGGTTATCATCTGCGCGCCTTGCTGGTGCTTGGCCTATCCCGATGAGCCGAAACCAATACTGGCCCAGCCTCCAAAGTCTGGAAGCGGCGGTTGCCTTGCAGTTGCCCAGCCTATGCCTGCGACCGGCGGTTGGAAGGGTGTTTATCGAGCTGCCGACGATTTCGTGCTAACCGAAGACACCGAGGTTCAAGAAGTTGTTTGGTGGGGCTGTTCGTACGACGGCCGTCACGGTGAAGACGATGGACTCGATCAAGTGATTGGGTTCGCCATCGCAATTTACGAAAACAGTGCGGAATCGAATTCGCCGGGACGTTGCCTCCATCGCACGCTTGTTCCATTGGATGAAACTGAACTGCAACGCACCAAGTTTAATTGCTTTGGCGGCAGTGACGTGATGCGATTCAAAGCTGCACTTGCTGCACCGTTGCCTGCGAAGGCCGACGCGACGTACTGGTTATCGATTACCGCATATCTATCAGACGAACCGATGTGGGTTTGGTTTGAGGGGACCAATGGAAATTCTCAAAACGCGATCGACCACGGAGTTAACGGAACTTGGGGTGATCAACCAAAGAACTGGAAGCCACTGGACTTAGCCTTCGAATTACGGTCAAAATCAACTGAGAAAGAGCAAGGCACGTCCACCAAGAAAAAAGAGGGGCAGCTGGAAACGGGAGATGCGATGATCAAACGGCTCATCGCCCAGCTAGGTAACGAGCAATTTACCGAAAGAGAGGCGGCCGAGAAACAGTTGACCACGATTGGCATAGAAGCGGCGCGGTTTCTGAGGCCGCATGTGAAACACAACGACCCGGAGATTCGCTACCGAGTCCGAAGAATCCTCACCCAGTGGGGCGAGCTTGAAAAGAAAGCACCAATGAAGATCCACACATTGCGAGCAGGCGAAACCATCAGCGATTTGGCCAATCTCTATGGAGTTACCAGTGGAGCAATTGTTAAAGCGAATGCTCTTGGCACCACGCGACCAGTTGACGGTATGATGGTGCTGATTCCTCAGTAGGAATGCGAAACTCGAATACATAAGCTTGGTATTGAGAGTCAGTTTCGAAATAACAATATAATGCACGCGAATTCGGCCTTGCGTGTGGTTTAAAAGCAGATGATCGCTGGTTCGGACTCGGTGATCACGGACCTTACCTCCTCGAACCGATTTATCCTATGAAATTAGATTCCATTAGATCGTTCTTTTCGGCCCTACCGAATTTGCCTGGCGAATTCGACTCTCTGAGCTTTGAGCAATTACCTGCCGCCCCTGAGTCATTGATAGCGTCAATTGAGTCAAATCTTGGATTCCGTATTCCTAGTGAACTCAGGGAATTTCTCTTGCAATCTGAGGCGTTAGTTTTTCAATACGGGTGGGAACCGCCAGAAACTTTGCATTCCGAGTCCAAACAACTTGGCTTGGGTGAGTTCATTCATGGTGGAGGCAAAATTGACGGAAAGTGTTTTTGCGATGATTTCAATGAGTGCCAAAAATATGCCAACGAGTCCTGGCTAAATGAAGACGAGTATCGCGAGGACCAGACGGTTTGGCTAAACACGCTGCCCTTTCTAAAAATGCGCAACGGAGACTACTTGGGGCTTGACCTCAAAACGGAAAAAGTCAACTACCTTTCGCATGACGCCGATTCGTTTCAAATCTCAAATTCGTTCTCCGAATTTTTAGAATGCTGGTCTCACCTGGGTTACATTGAGCCTGAACATTGGATACTCGAACCCTTCTTGAATGACAATCGGATTTTAGGAACGGCGTCCGAGAACCAGAGGTTGGCCATTGAAAAATTGTTCGCAATCACGTGATAACAACATAATGCACAAAATGCCGGATCTGCGGGCGGCTTTGAAGCGGGTGATTGCTTGTTCGGGCGCGGTAACCACGGACCTTACACAGCTCAAAACTTTAGCAAGGGAATGTTTCATGGATTATCTCAATGGAAAACCATCATCGGTCATTTGGTTTTCGCTGTTAGCTTTTGCTTTTTTCACAGCGGCGCCAACTTCTCAAGATCAAGAAAACGAAATGCGAGCACTGAAGCAGCGTCTGCTGGAACGAGAGTCGCACGTGCGTCAAATGCGGTTTCTCATTCAAATGATCCGAAGCCCAGAACTGCAGGCTGAATTGCAAATCGTGCCTGAGCAGATTGAGGAAATGATGGAATTGGTCGGAGAATTTCAGCAGTCTCAGATACAATTCACGATCAAGAATGGTGATCGCCAACAGAAATTGAATCAGCTATTAAAAGAGAACAACGCTGCAGAAGCCACAGCCCTCGCAAATGAAATGTTCTCGGATTTTGACTCGTCAATGCTGTCACTGAACAAAAAGGTAGAGGCATCAATTTTGCCGCATCAACTTAAACGCTTGCAGCAAATTGCGATGCAACAGAGTCGCATGTCGCGAACTCCATTCCGCGACGAATTTGGGCTTGCGCTGGCAATCGTTACTGAACTCGATCTGCCAAAAAAAGAAAGTGGCAAGATTACCGAAAAAATCGCAAAAATACGAAGCAAATTGCTAAACAGAATTGAAGAGCTTCGACAGGAAGCAAGAAACGACGTGGTGCAAGCATTCCCACAAGAACACAAAGACCTAATCAAAGACGTTTACGCCAAATACTACGACCCAGAAAAGAATAGCCGATTGGCTTCAGAGAAAAAGTTCGAAGACTGGAACAACGCGAGATAACAATGTAATGCACGCGAATTCGGGATTCGTGTGGTTTTAAAGTGGTTGCCCCGACTCGGTGACCGTAACCATCACTTGGCTTTCGCCTTGTGTTTGCCAAACGTGACCTTCCATTTTACCCAACGACAGCTTTCACGAATCCTCTCCTTTTCGTTCCCCGGTTGTCACGAGCACAACTACTTACACTTATCATGCAAAACTTTGAAACTACCACTGCTACGTTTGAGGATGGCGTTACCGAAGGCGACCGCTTCCTTGCACTACTGTCAGAAATTTGTCCGGTCCACACCGATCGTTGTGCAGAATTTTCGACCGCTGAGCAAATGCAGGCAATCTACGACTACTTGGTTGCTCGCTCAGAACGATACGCCTACCCGTACTTGGAGGGCTTTCTGTCGCGTGCAATCAAACCTACACAACTTGAAGCTGAAATAATAACACTTTGGGGTGCAGACAAATTCATCGAAAATCAAACACAATATGCGCCAGTCTGCGAATTTCCTGACGAACGCCAGATCGTCCAGTTTGGGTACGTCTCAGGAGACGGCGATGCATGGTGCATAGATCTAAAATTTCAAGAAATCGTATGCATCTCACATGAGGCAGACGGCAGTAGTGATGATTCTGCTCGCCGATACAAAGCGGGAGTGTTCCCCGCATTCGACTATCTTACTTCGTTTCTACGCACTGATGCCGAACGACGTGGTTGGCTAGAACGCAAAAAAACAAACAATCACGCCTGACCTTTCGACGGTGTAGAATAACAATGCAATTCACGCGAATTCGGCAAATCGCCGGCGATAGACTAGCCCAAACAAAATTTTTATCGAGATTTTAGAATTTTACATCGCTCCGTTTTCAGGTTGGCGCAGTCAATCGTCGGTTCGGTGATCACGAACGGACGGACTCTAGCATGAAAAAGCTACTCCAAAAATACTTGACGTTGAGATACGAGATGCTGGGAGCGGACGTGCCGTCTCCTTTAAAGTCGCCTACACCACCGGAAATAAATGCGGCATTGGCCAATCTACCGGACAGTGCCACTGAATACGTCGAGTTCATGCTTACTGTCGGCGAGGATTCACCTGACAACAAATTGGCATGGTTTCCACCTTTTGAATTGCATCCACTTGATCAAGTCAAAAATAGTGGTTTGGGCATGGTGGCGTTCTGGGAAACGTTGCAGCAACTTGACACAGGCTATGTTGATTCAGAACCACCTGGAGCAGTTAAAACCGACAAGAGCTGGCGACCCAACTGGCTTTTGATTGGTCAATTCGACAGTGACCAGTTGATTCTCGATCTCGATCCTGGGCCGGACGGAACATCTGGGCAAGTCTTGATTCAACAAATGCATTCCATGAACGTACTCGCAAATTCAATATCTGACATATTCCTTTGGCTAGTATCGACGATGGAGAAAAACGCCGATACATTGAGTTCGATTGATGAGTTTTCCCCGGATGACCTGCCCGGCTATTGGGACCAGCCGCTGGAAATCCCTAGATAACAACACATTGAACCAAAGCACGAACGGTTCGTTATTGTGGACGTTATCCGACTTGATCTTGTGCCGACATTAACACTTATTGAGGTTTGAGTAATGCCTGACAAACAGCCTACATTGGCCTTTGAAAAACTTCCGTCGAAGAATGCGGAAGGGGTAGACATTAACCGCGCCAAGATTCCCGGCGGTTGGCTCGTTTCCGGCTTGCTCGCAAAAGACGATTGGACGGGATATGGAATCACTTTCGTTCCTGACCCGGAACATAGTTGGGATGGGGCAAGTGTCGATTCTGGCGACGGGTAAAGCTAAAGTGTGAACGCGGCGCGATAACAATCAAGTTCAGGCGGGACATCAGAATTGACCGCGTGATACAATGCAAATGCGCGGAAGCCGCGCGATTTTGAAATAGTCACTCGTCGCGGCCCAATGATTGAATTCGTTTACCGACTCGCAACATGGTTAATTGGTACGAAAACCTCAGCCGAAGTAATCTGATCGCCAGTCCGTTCCCACGGCCTTGGCAGGAATTACTGCACGAACGAATTTGGCAGTACCAACAACTCGAAATCTCTCAGCGCGGGAAACTGCACGACTGCATTAAGGTGATCGTTGCAGAAGTAAAATGGCTGGGGCAGGATGGCCACCCAGTTAGCGAAGCAATGAAGGTGACGATCGCTGGCCATATCAGTTTGATGTTGCTCGGACTTGAGGATGACTTCATGGACGAGTGTCGGACGATCAAAATTTGTCGGCAGGAATTCGATGACAATCAGAAACTGGACCCTATTTATCAAACGGACACAAAATCGGGGCGAGCTTGTCCAGACGGGACCACAATTCTTTCGTGGCACCATGTTCTTAACGCCAATTATTACGGTGACCGCAACATAGTAATTCATGAATTAGCCCACCATTTCGATCGTCGTGACGGAAAAATGCAGGCGACGCTACGTTTTGAAGATCAAAACGATCAACAACGATGGGATCGCGTTGTGACTGAAGAATACGCCGACCTCTGCGACGCTGCTGCGACGGGACGGTGGACAATCCTACGACATTATGGCGCAAAAAACCGAAACGAATTTTTCGCGGTGGCAACCGAGTGTTTCTTTGAATCGCCAGACCGTCTGAAACGCTCTCACGCGGAAATATACGATTTGCTACTCACTTTCTATAAGTTAGACACCGCCCAATGGCTGGCCTAGTCGTGCAATCACTGGATAACAATGGGTTGCACACAAAGCGGCAAGTACTAGAATTTTCGGGTACGGATTTGGCTTCATCAATCTCCACCGTTACAATCCTATTTTGCCGGTTGCAAGGTTGTGGCTTGCGTTTTTCTCTCGATTGAGCATCTTATGTCAAAAACATTTTTGCCAATTAGGCCGCGGTATTTCGTGGGTACGCTACTTTGGGTAATGGCATGCGCGGCTTGCTTTTTCGGTGGCTGGATACTTCCGCCACCTGACTTTCGAGTAGAAAAGCCAGTAGTTGGCAAAGTTATACGTGTACTAAGAGATAGTTTCGCGACTTCGCTCGGAACTGACCATGGTGTCGCTGCCGGGCACTCTGTTGTTGTTTCGAGGGGAGAAAAAGAAATTGCTTCAGGGTTTGTAGTTAATTCTCGTTCAGACATTTCGGCTTGCAAGTTCAAGTCCAATGGGACATTGTCAGTCATGGAGGGCGATACTGTTACAATACTTACCAAGTCTCCGCGTCACTAAGGTGGATAACAAAATAATGCACGCGAAGTCGGACTTGGTTGTGGTTTTGAAAATTGAAGAACGCTCGTTCCGGCCCGGTGATCACGAAAATTAACTCGCTTGAGAATGACCAAACCGCATGGCGTTTAGAGTCAACATATTGCTGGCGTGCTTGGCGGGTAGCATTATCGCAAGTCTCGCGGGTATCTTGATCGCTGTAAAATTTGATGCAGGTTTATTGTCATTGGTTTTGTCGGTAATTCTTCCCGCTGCATTTTGTTACTACGCTGGATTGCATAACAGGAAATATATCGCAACCATTGCGACATATGCTGCTATTGGTTGGATGATCGGAACCTTGCTAACGCCAGCCGTGGCGATGGGCCCTTCATTACAACTTAAAAAAATCATTGACTCCCAACTGGCGGGGCATGACCACTTACTACCGTGCGTTGTTTTCAGCACTATCCTGGCAGCTTCCCGTTCGTTTTTCGTACAAGCTGCAACGAAAGACACGAAAACCGAAAATGGACACACGACTTGCAACCGAAACTGATGCTGGTGCAATATCTGCGTTTTTGTCCGCACTTGCAACCGAACATATCGCGCCTTCACTCGGTGACGGCGGGATCGAGAAAATGCTAAGTAGCATGGATACCACATCCACCCGGCAGCGAATTATTGATGGCTGGCCTCACATTTGTGCGCTCGATGGACAAGAACTCGCCGGTGTTATTGTCGTTAAACCACCCGCTCACTTGTACCATCTGTTTGTCCGCACCGATTTGCACCGAACTGGAGTTGGCAAAAAGCTATTTGTTATTGCAGATGACTGGAGTGTATCCACGTCAGGTGTTCGCCTTGCCACCGTTAACTCATCACTAAATGCCATACGTGTTTACAATCGCTTAGGATTTGACACCGCTGGACCAGTGGTTGAAACTGAAGGGGTTAGACATCAACCGATGATTCGAAAAACCGCGGGATAGCAAGGTAATACATGCGAATCCGGATTGCGAGTGGTTTTAAAGTGAATGATTGCTCGTTCCGGCCTGGTGATCACGGACGACTATGAAGTCCAAAGTTTGAATTAGTTTACGTCTTTTACGCTCACACAATGCAGCACCTTTCGCAATCACTACAGCGCCTTGCAGCTACTCTTGAACAACACCATCCGGAATGGCACGTTGCAAAACCGCTCCAAGGATTGGCGCCTGCTGAGTTAAAAACTGCCTTTGCGGACATGGCAGTTTCGCCAATTGAATTGATTGCATTCCTGGAACTTTACGACTTCAACTGTTGTCGGATTCTTCCGTTTTTTGACGAGTTCCGTCCTGCTGAATACGCAGATAGGGTTTCACATATTATTGCACAATACGAAGATGCGAGCACCATTTTTGAAAGTTCATTTGTGGGCTGGACCTCGAGCACGCTTGGGTCCTGCAAACTCGACAAGTGTTGGCGACGATCGTGGATTCCAATTGGTGAGAACAATGGCGATTATTTTTTTATCGACATGGAACCAACTCACTTAGGTTTGGCAGGGCAGGTTGTTCGAACGAGCGAGACAGGTAAGTACCTATCTGTTATTGCTTCGTCGCTAAGGCATTTACTTGACCGGATCAGTTCGGCAGTTGAGAATGGTAAAACTGCCGAGTCCCGGTACAACGATCTGTTCCTTTCTCAGATCTCCGCTCACAACGCGGGATAACAATTTCATGCACGCGAAGTCGGACTTGCGCGTGGTTTTAAAGTGAATGATTGCTCGTTCCGGCTGGGTGATCATGGACGTTACTACACTCAATGAACAAACAACCCAAGAAACTCCACAGCCTTCCGGTAACTCCTAAATCGGCCTGCCACACACTGGATTTTTCACCTAATGGCGAGCTCATTGCTGCGTCGACGTGGAATAAACACGTGCATTGCTGGAATGTATCAACAGGTGAGAGAGTCTGGCGTGAAAAGGCGCATTCCGGGCCTGTTTACGCCGCGAGATTTTCCGCTGACGGAAAATCTTTGATCAGCTGTGACGCTGGTAAGAAGTTTTCCGAGTGCATAGTTTGGAGTGCAGCAGATGGCGAGATAACCAACCGATTCGAGATTCATCCCTCTGCCGAGACTTTTGACGTAGTTGCCAGCCCAAATGGTGCATGGCTGGCGTTTATTTTGCGAGACGATGAGAACTGCAGTTTGAAGGTTTTCTCCTTTGACGGAAAATCTGTCGTTCATTCTGCTGAGCACTATGAGTACCCTCCAGAATTCGCGTTTTTTTCAAAAGATTCCAAATCCCTTTTCGTGTTTGCTGACCGAAAACTTGAACGTTGGTCAACTCAAAAATGGAAATGCCGTTTCACAGCAGAATTGTTGGGCGGAGACATTAGTTGCGCTGTCCAGTCTGTTCGACCATCTCGAATCTATGCAGGGGATCGAATTAAAAGATGCGTTTTGGCTATCAACCCAAAAGATGGAACAATTGAATCAAAACTGCTTGAGAATGTCGGCAATTTCGCTAATGGCATTCGGTCGCTTCGAGTCGTTGGCAACCAACTCATCGCGTCCTATCTTCCGGGTTCGATTGTTCAGTATTCCATCAAGAATGACACCAAGTCAGTTTTAAAAATTGACCAGAACGACTACGACGATGAACCAATGGCAATTTCTTGTGACGGTCAATTAGTTTCAACCGTAAACGATTCGAAATTGGAAATATGGGAATTCACATCTTAAAACGAACACAATTGACCCATCACGAGGTGAAGAGGTTGCAAGCGGCTCTACCCAGTTGCGAGATTGTCTATCGGCAACGTGAAACATCCGATACCAAGTAAATCCGGTTTCAAATGCAATGATTAGCCTTACTCGATTTGTCTTTGGAATTCTCGCCTTTTACGCATTTATTGCCATCGGAATGTTATGGTGGCATTTGTCGTACGGAAAACCGTACTTCCAATCCACTATTCCTTTGATGGGGATATTTGCGTTGTTCGCTTCTCTGGTCGGCATCGCCTCCGTTTGGACAGCTCATGGGATGTTGCACTGGTCCAAACGGATGTCTGGGCTAGTTATCAGCGTTTCCATTTTGGCTGGGGTCTGGCTTTTGTTTTTTGAGTGGAATCAATTTTTGATCTGGCAAATGGTAGTCTTACTCGCGTGCCAAATGTTTTGTTTGGTCACAGGACTGGGAATTTGCCGTGCACTTGGGCTCAGGCTCCGTCGACATGAGTCGATTCAAAACACGGCTGAGCGATCATCTCAGTTCTCGATTGGCGACTTGGCAACCTTGACGGGCGCGTTCGCGGTATTTTTTGCGGTCATGCGTACTGCCAAGCCTGTAGAGTTGACCAACAGTCTCTACTTGATTCTCTTCGCTGGTGGTTGCTGTGCTGCGCTTACTGCTTTGACCGCGTTCTGGGTTTCATTTTCTAACTCAAGTTGGCTGTTACGAATTTGCGCCTTTGCAATTGTTGCACCCATTGGTGGTGGGGTTTATGCAATTGCCACACAGTACGAGTCACTACTTTTTAGTTGGCAATGGTATGCTGGCGTTACGACGTTACAAATGTTTTTCATGATAGTGCCGTTCGCGGTCGCTCGAATTTACGGCTATGCGTTCACGGCGAACCAAGCTGCTGACCCGATCGGCGTTTAACAACACGGTGAATTTTAAGTAGCGCAGGTGGGCAATGTAGCTCGACTCTCCGAGTCGTCGATCAAAACAACGAAAAACGACTCGGGGAGTCGAGCTACTATGCTGTTACGGTACGACTCGGAGAGTCGAGCTACTATTGTTGTTGCGGTTACGACTCGGAGATTCGTGTTACTATCGTCGTGCGGTACGGTTCGGAGCGTCGTGGTACTATAGATCGTTCCGGCTTGGTGGTTTTCTGGGCCTACCTATCCAGCGTAAGAAATTCTGAACAATGCAAACGCCAAACCTAATCACGGCTCTTGCCGTAATCTCTCTGCTCGTTTCTGCCAATCGAGGTATCGCTCAGGAAACGGCCCCTGGTAAATCGCTACGCGCGATGAGCTTTAACATCAGATTGGGTGTCGCCGATGACGGGGCGAACCATTGGAACAAACGAAAAGAAATCGTCGCCAAGACGATTGTCAACTTCGACGCCGACATTATTGGCACACAAGAGACTTGGGATTTCCAGGCAGAATTTCTGGATGAAACTTTGACGGACTACACTTACGTCGGTCGCTCAAGGCAAAATGATAACAAAGGCGAACAGTGCGGAATCCTTTTTCGCAGTTTACGTTTCGACAAACTGATTGAAGGGCATTTTTGGCTGAGCGAAACTCCAGACGAGCCCGGATCCAAAAGTTGGGACTCGTCGTTGCCGCGGATGGCAACCTGGTTGAAGCTCTGGGACCGCGAGAACAAACGTAGCTTTTACGTTATCAATACGCATTTTGATCATCGCGGCAAAACGGCTCGCAGTGAAGGCGCCAAACTGATTCGTAAGTTCATTGGAACGCTTCCGGATGCCTCGTCCGTGATCGTGACGGGGGATTTTAACGCAAGCGAAGGATCTGCGCCTTACCAATCGCTGTTCGCAGAAATGGCTGGCAGCAAATCGCCAGTCGTAGATACGTTTCGAGTGGCCGTGCCCGAGAAAGGTGAAGAAGAAGGAACGTTCAGTGCGTTCAAAGGAAACAAAAACGGCGCTCGGATCGACTGGATTGCGTGTACTCGAGATTTTGAAATTGAATCTGCACAGATCGATCGAAGTGAATTTGAAGGTCGCTTTCCGTCGGACCATTACCCGGTCACCGCTGTCTTACAATTCGGTGAATCAATCAGGTTGAAATAGAGCCTAATCAGTTGTGGCTTACGCCTTAGGCATATGGTGAATGAAACCGAGCGATTAGCGAAGGTGAACAAAGTCTAGCCAGATTGGGTGATTATAAATGGCTTGGTCGAAGAGAATGTTTTCCCCACCAAGCTAAAACGAGTTTTCTCACGTTAGGTTTGTTCCGGTTGCCTCATCTGGATCAATAAAAATCTGGCCATTTCGGTATCGTTCCTGAAAAAACGCGAGCCAATCCCGCCTTTTTCCTATCTAGCGAGTAAGTTTGTTTAACGAACGATTGCGTTTTCTACAGTTAAAAAAGAGAAGGTTTCAACTATGTTCAAGATCATTTTCCCCGCTATTGCTGCTTTGGTATTGTGTCTACCTACCGTTAGCTCAGCCCAAGATTGCTGCGGACAAACCGCCGCACCTGTTTATGATGCGGCACCTGTTTACGCTCCAGCACCTGCTGCTGACTGCTGTGCTCCAGAGCCAGTTTGTGCTCCGGCTTGCCCGCCAAGAACGCGTAAGCGTTTGAAGCTAGTTTCAACTACAAAGGAAGTCTGCCGCCTAAAGCGTGAATGCGGTACTGACGCTTGTGGTTGCCCAACAAGCAAATTGGTTCGCGTTAAAGAATGCGTTGAAACAAAGCGTCTAGCTCTTGTTGACGTTCCAGTTGATCCTTGCAAAAAGCGTTGTCTTAGCAAGTTGCGAGACGGCCTGAAAAATCTTGGCAAGCGTTGCTGCAAGCCAGATCCTTGTGCCGCTCCTGCTCCATGCGGATGCGGATGCAACTAAGCTGTGATACGCAATTCTTGAATCTAGAATTCACATAAAAATCGAAGAAGACGTGGGCTCGGCTCGCGTCTTTTTTTGTGCGCCAATCGGCCCAATATCCCCGCTGCGATAAATGCAAGCACGTGCGCTCTCCGCGCCGCCGCGTTTCAGACCTCGGCTCCTTTGGCGGAGCATTTTGAACGCAAAGATTTTAATTCTGATCTTTGCGTCTTAGCGTCCTTGCGTCTTGGCGTTTTTCTTTCTGGTCCGCCGCAGAAATAGGACACAAATGACACATTGAATATCCCAATTCGCTTACGCAACTTTACAAGACCTCGGCTCCTTTGGCGGAACTTTTTTGAACGCAAAGACGCGAAGGCGCAGAGACGCAAAGATTTTGATCCTGAATTTTGCGTCTTTACGTCTTGGCGTTTCTCTTCTGGTTCGCCGGAGAAATAGGACATAAACGAGACACTGAATATCCCAGTTCGCTTGCTCAACTTATCAAGCGCAACTCGAGCGCATTTTTGGCCAAAGGCCTTTTATCACCGTAGCCCTAGGAACCTCAGCAGTGCAACTGCCGTTGGCTGTAGGCCAACTTCAAAACCACTTCGCAGCGAAACGCGAATACGTTTGAAATAGTAGGCCCGCAGAGCTAGCAAGTGGAAGGCGGAAACAAGCCGTTCCCTCGCTTACGCGTCGGTTTTCCAGGTAGCTCAAGTTCCGCGCTAAATCATAGGCCGGTCACCAACAACTTTATCGCCAACTCACTTTTCGTCTTCGTGAGGCCAATTAGGCAACGAATCGATTAGCTGCTGATACGCGTCTTTGTCGTAACTCTTGTTGCTGCTAAAAATTAAATCTTTCACCTTGGGCATCCCGTGCATGGCTTGGAAATAATCAATCGTCAACGGGTCGACATGAAGCTTTACTTTTTCAAGCGAATTGAAACGACGCAGATTCTTAAGGCTGCGAGATTTTAACTTGGGAAGATGAGCCAAATCGAGCACTTTCAATTTGGTGTCTTCAGGAAAATCGTTTAACCCTTCGCCTGTAATATGCTCGTTATAGCTCACTCGCAGTGTTTCAAGCGTCTTTAGCTTCGCCAACGATTGAAAGCATTTATCCGTAAGTCGAGGCACTTGATACATCGACAAAGATTTCAATGCAGGAAATTTTGCAAGCTTTTCAACTGCAGCATCATCAATCCAATTGCAACTCGACAAATCAAGTGCTTCAAGTTTTTTAAGCGACGCCAACACTTCCAATCCCTCGGGCTTAACTCTCGTCCCTTCGACATCCAGCGATTCAAGATTGGCAAACCGGGAAATCACTTCCAAATCATCCGAGTCGATCCTGCGGCACCTCACTAGATCCAGTCTCTTGAGCCCCTGCGATTTAACCAGCGAAACCAGTCCGCGGCTTGAGATTTTCGGGCAATCGTCCAAAATAACTTTCTCAAGAGTTGTGATTCCCTCCAGCCCATTAAGATGCGCATTGGTGGCGCTCATTCCAGTCAAATCAAGCTCGACCAAATTCTTAAAATTGCCGATCACCGACAATCCCGTTCCGTCGATTACGTGATTGTTTTGCAAGTTGATTTTTTTAAGCGATGTAAATTTGGCCAATTTTGCCAACGTCTCATCCGTCACACCGCAGCCTTCAAGATCCAGGTTCTCAAGTTTGTCGCCGGGAAACTGATCCAATGTCTCGCCGGTTAATTTCATATTCTGAGAGATGTCCAGGCTTTTCAAATTCGGAAGCTTTGCAAGAATCGCAAGTCCTTCGTCAGTCAATCCTGAACACTCCTGCAATTCCACGTGCTTCAATCCTGACATCTGACTGATCCATCGCAGGTGCTTGTCCTCAAGCGTCGAATTTTCATTCAGGATCAACGACTCAAGATTAGGAAGCAGTTGAAAACATTCCAATGCGTCAAAATCCAGATGTTCGTTTGCCGTAAGATTGATCTTCTTCAGCGATCGGCATTCGGTAAGCGGCTTGAGTGAGTAAATCGATTCACAATTTTGCAACTCAATTTCTTCGAGGTTGGGAATGTATCGAAGCACCGAAAGGCTCGCTTCGGAAATTTCATCGCAGTAGTCGACAACGAATTTTTTCAATGAAGTCAACTGGGCAATTCCCGACATGTGTCGATCGTAAAACTGTCCGGTGTAATTTATTTTCACAACTTCCAGTTTTTCAAAGATCTTCAAATCGCCGACCACAAACGAATCTGGAATGTAGTCAATGACGATTCCGGTGACATCGCCTTTCTCGTTTCTGATGACCGTGTTTTGTTCTTGTTTAAGCCACTCAATCGCCTCATATTTCGTGTTGGGCATTGCCTGTTGTGCCGAGATTTCTCCCGTCCAAGCAGCAAGCAGAGTTGCCAGCAATACAAGCGGAATTACGATTTCAGGTTGTGTTTTTGAACGCAGCATTTAATTAAGAGTTTTCTCGGAATGATTTGACAACTTTAATTATATTGGAATTATTAAGAAAGCGATGACCTTTCTGCCGATATCGTGAACGCAATTCCGTTTGCGTTTTAGCGGCATTTTTTCGCTTTCTGGCTTGTACTTTTTTAAAAAGGCATTGAGATGGACCTACGCGATCTTTTTGTTGGCGCCGTTGCCCTCACGTTGGGCGCGATGATGATTTACGCGGCCATCATGAACAGAGGTTGGTGCTTTCAAATGAAAGTTGCTCGCGTGGTCGCAGAATCACATGGCCAATCCCAAGCCAGAACTTTCATCGGCTCGGTTGGTGCGCTGATGGTGTTGCTGGGAATCTATACTTTGTTCGCTCCCGTCATCGGCGCTCAGTTTATTCAAACATCAAACGATCAACGAAGCGGATCGGTTGCATTTGCCGAAGCCGATTAAATCAATTCGGTTTTACCCTCAGCCACTACGACTTCATGCCCGCCAATGTGATGCAGGACATCGTCGCTAAAACAAACATGAAGGACGACGAAGACGAATCGTAACCAGAACGTGGCGTAGGTTCCCAACCTGCGATTGAAACAGAGGGATTCGATATCGTTTGAATTTTTTCAATGGAACTTGCTACAGCCAAAACTGCCACTGAGACCTGGGAGCAATACGTCCAAAGGCTCGTTGACGCCGGCTATCTTACTCCCGAAGATCAAGAAAAGTGGCTATCTGGCAAGGCGCGGAAATGGACCAGGAAAGTTCAGGTAACTCGTTTTGATGTCGTCTTGAGAATTGGGATGATTGAAAAAAACAAAAAGCAAATCGAGCAAGTCTACGCCGTTGCCGTTCCCGTCGCAGAATTCACAAAGGGAACAATTAAGCTTCCAAAACCAAAATCGCTCCCAGAAGATGCTGAGTTCGAAGGCTTTTTAGATCTCGAGGGCCAGCAGGTTGTGACTCGGGCTCCCGAGCTGTCAAAGACACACATTAGAAGTCGTGAGCGGGAACTTAAACGGTGCTTGCCTGAGAAACGGATCAAAAAGATTGCGACCGAGTCGTGGAAGCAATACGTGGACCGCCTGGTTGATGAAAACTTCTTGACCAGTGATCAACGAAAAAAGTGGCAATCGGGCAAAGCTGTCACCACCACCGTAAAAATTCCGCGAACGCTGATGATTCCTCGGACTCAACTGAGAAACGGGAAAGAAGTGACAGTCGAAGTTCCCGTTCGCCAAACGAAAACAGTCGAAATCAAATTGCCTGCCAGCGAAAAGCTTTAAGCAAACAAAAAGCCTTGAGCAAAATCGAAACCAAGATCTTCGAACGCTCACTTTAGATTCGTCTATCTCTCCGCCTATCGCGATTTCAGAAACTCGTACAAATCAGCCCAATCCTGATCCGTCGAGCCATCCATCAATCCCTCTGGCATCAAAGACTTCGCTGATTTTGTCCGCGACTCAATGTCTTCGCGATTGATCCGCACTGTCGTTCCGTTGGATTCCTGTAACGTAATTCCGTCGACGGATTCGTAAACGACACTGCCGCGATAAAATTTACCATCGACCGACTCGACAAAAATTGCACGGTACCGATCAGGGACTTGCTCGTTTGGATTCACGATTGCACGGAATACGTCGTCGCGTCCAAAACGTTTCGAAAGCCCTTCCAGCCGCGGTCCCATTCGCGAACCAAGATCATGACATTGTGCACACTGCCGTTTTTGATAAATCGCCGCGCCGCGTTTCACGTCGCCAGAATCCCAAGGCACATTCGATAATCGTTTTGCAAAATCCTCTGGTGTCATCGTGACCTTGGTATTGTTTTTTTGATACGCGGCAAACTCTTCTGGGAAATTTGCTTTGGCCCATTTCGTCCACTCATCAATGACTTGCGATTGGTCTATTTGTTTCTTCGGCTGGTAGCCAAACGTTTTTTCTGATCGCTTTTGCAGTAAAAGCATCAACTGATCGCGAACGCTTATTGCGGGCTTGTCCCAACCCAACCGCTTGGCTGCCCCAACAGCCGCGACGACTTCACTCGCACTTGGCTGGCCGCCCAAACGTCGTAGTCCAATTGCACTTTGTTTGATCGTGGTCAAATTCGAATCGGTTAAGCCATCAAAAAACAACTTTCGATCTTCTTCAATCGGCTTCTTGTTCAAAACTGAGAGAACAACGCCGCGAAGATCTTTGCGCGACTTCAGCTTTCGAATCAAACCTTGATATGCATTCTGAGGATGGGAAGCCAATATACGAACTTGCCCAATGGTCGCCTTGGAAAGATCCTCGGAAACTTTCGCCGCAAATCGTTCGGCGGCTTTATCACGAACTTCGGCCGGTAGCAATTCGAAGAGATAGACCTCTTCATCGCCCCCACTCAAACCACTGGCAAGCGAATTTGCCAAACTTCGTTCTGAATCATCATTTGCCAAGAAAGTTTTTACCAATGCCCGAAGTCGCGGATAAAAATTTCGATCAACGGCGGGTTGCTGTTGATGCATTTTTTGATTGAGTTTTTTCAGCGAAGTATCTGCTGCCAACAAATACTGATTCTTGGTATCACCAACTCCTGGTGAGGTTTGAGCAAAACAATTCAACCAGTGAATCGCGGCAGGAAGAAACGCATCCGTTTTATCCATTCCAACCAAGGCACTGGCAGCAAAAAAAGGTTGCATTTCATCTGACGGACCTTTGAGCATCGCCCCCAGCCTACTGATTTCGATCAACGCCGGATTGTCCGCATCTACGCGAACGCGTTTGCCAGGCCTTTCCAAAGCCACAGCTAAGTCAGAACACAATGATCTCAAATCGTCATCTGAAAACGTTAAGGGATTTCTTGCGGTGTAGCCGACAAACATCTGGTCTGCATTTTTTTCGCCGCAACCACCGAGCGCCAATTGTCCGATCCGCGCGACCATCAGCGGGTCTCCTTTGCCGACTGCCAATTCTTTACCGATCATTTTCAGCAGACTCTTCTTTTGCTCGTCTGTTTTGGCAGAGGCCAGTTCAATAAGTAATTTAGATTCAACGGGCAAACTTGATTCGTCTATTTCTTTGACGACCGCAGGGGCTAACTCGTCCAATACGCGAAGCAAGATCCCCAACCGTTTGAACTGCTGGGGTTTTTCGATCTGAAGCGCCACCTTCAATCCTTTTACCAGGTCGGCTTTCAAACTCTCGTCTGCAAAAATATCACGGCGGCCAACAAGTGCCTCAACCGCAGAGTTTTGAATTGACTCATTGCTGCTGGATAACGCTTCGATCAATTCCTGCCCCGCCAATCGGCTGCTTTTGCTTTTCTTTAGAAATTTGGAACCAGCCAAACTTGGCTCTGTTGCCGACTCTGGTTTTGCTGCTCTTTCACCAGTGTAAGCAACTCGGTAGACACCGCCTTCGGTTCCACGTCCACCGACGCTAATCAGCAGACTGCCATCGGCGGCGAAATCCAGATCCGTTACCGCAAAACCAAACTGGCCATTGGCGATCGCAAAGTCGTTTCCTCTATCGTAGCTGCCGTCCGAATTGCGTTTACAAACCAAGACGCGGCCCAGTGTCCAGTCAGCAAAAAACAAGGCGTCGTCATAAGAAACCGGAAACTGCTTCGAATCACTCGCCACCACTCCGGTTGGGCTTCCTCGTCCAAAACTGCCAACCTCGATCGGCATGTCGAACAATCCACTATCTCGCTTCCAACCTGCGGAAACCCAGCCGGCATCGTCGCCCGGCCGCATCTCAAACAATCGCGTTGGTCGATACCAAGGCAAATTGATATCTCGCTCGCCATCGCTGTCGTAAACGAAAATCTGCCCCAATGAATTGAAATCAAAATCGTAGGCGTTGCGAAATCCATGGCAGACAATTTCTTTCTCTGACCAATCAGGGCTCACTCGCAATATAAAACCTGCCCGTGGATTCTTGATCGGCGAGTTTTTGCCTGCGAAGTATTCAGGCAAAGCTCCCGTTTGATTGCCAGCCAACACATACCACCAGCCGTCGGGGCCTTTGCGGATGGCGTGCGCACGATGCTCGCTGCCAGTGCGAATAGGAAAAATCATTTCTGGTTTTCCATCGGCAACGCCATCGTCGTTTGCATCAACAAACCGCAACAGTCCGCCGTCGCCGGTGCATAAAACATCATTGCCATCGAAACACATCCCTTGTGCACCCGACGCCGGCCCATTGGCAAACGTTCGAGCTTTATCGAATTGCCCATCGCCATCGGAATCGATCAGCGTTTTGATATAGCCGGGTCCTGAAACAAACGTTTCGCCTTTGTCGTTAACGGCCATGCAAAAAACGTTGGTTGCCAGTTCGTCCCCAGCGGCTTTGGTGATTTTGAAGCCGTCAGCTATTCTGATGCCTTTGACCGGTTGCAAAGAATCGACGGTTTGCGAGATCGACGAATTGTCAACGGTTTGTAACAGCAACAAAAAACTCGCGAAAAAGAAAAACTTAATCGCGATCGGCCGAGGTATAAACGTCCGAGATAACAACGTTCCGTATCGCATGGCAGTTTGCTTTTTTCGTTGCTGGGAAACAAGTGTTTTGTTAATAACCATTGTCATAGCATAACACAATTGCATTCGCCCAATTCGCACGCAAGGCAAAGACGACCGACACCTCCAACGTTGCGGTCGGTTAAAAAGAAGACGAAACTTTGAATGGGAGTCGAAATGACCGAATCTGAACCTGTAAAGAAAAACGAATTCCAACGCCCCAATTCGAAAAAACGTGTTCACTTTTCGCGAGTGCTGTTGGCCGTCGCCGGAATCTTGTGCATGGCATCGGTAGTGTTTTGGTGGATGTGCATTCGCATGCCAGGCAAGTCGTTCCAAGCCAATGCGGCTTCGGCAGTTCAAGAACCAAAGCAAGAAAAGCCACAAACCACGACACCAAACCAGACACAGCAACCGACCGCGGCACAGCAAGGCACGGAACAACCAAAAGACGACAAGAAGAAGCTCACCACCGAAGAAGAGCTTAAATCCTACGTTGTTCATCTCGCTGAAACGATTGGCGAGCGAAACCTGCATCACCACAAAGAGCTGTGCGAAGCCGCGGACTATATCGAAGCGAAATTCAAAGAGTTTGGCTACGAACCCCAACGTCAGCAATACAAAGTCAACGGTCTGGATTGTTACAACATCGACGCCGAGATCAAAGGCTCGACCAAGCCAGAGGAAATCGTGATCATCGGCGGACATTACGACAGTGTTGTCGGAAGCCCCGGAGCCAACGATAACGGAAGCGGTACCGCAGCGATGATGGTGCTGGCCAATCACTTTCGAAAATCGAAACCGGAACGGACGCTGCGATTTGTGGCTTGGACAAACGAAGAGCCACCTTACTTTCAAAATCGTGGCAAAATGGGATCGTGGGTTTACGCTGAAAAGTGTCGCAAAGAAGATCAAGACGTCGTCGCAGTCTTGAGCTTGGAAACGATGGGCTATTTCACGAATGAAAAAAAGTCGCAGAAGTATCCGGCTCCCTTGAGTTTGATGTACCCATCGACCGGGAATTTTATTGGCTTCGTTTCGAACCTGAACTCCAAAGCATTACAGCGCAAAGTCATCAAGAAATTCCGCGAGCACGCCAAGGTCCCCAGCGAAGGGGCATCGCTCCCCGAAGCAATGCCTGGAGTCGGTTGGTCGGACCATTGGTCGTTCTGGCAAGAAGGCTACGTTGGACTAATGGTGACCGACACCGCACCCTTTCGGTACCCTCACTACCATCTAAAGACTGACACGCCAGACAAAATCAATTATCCCGAAACCGTAAAAGTGATTGATGGGTTGGTTTTCGTGATCGAGGATTTGGTGAAAGCGCCAAAGCGCAAAAAGCTAAAGTAAAGTTGATGATGTCACGCGAGCGAACATCGCTTGTCGCAGTTGATGGAAAGAAATGCGCTGAATAAAAAACGGCATGTTGAACCCCGGTTGGGTTCGTTCTGGCGCCTGGCCTATGTCCCAGCGTGCGCTTCGCGACACTGGGCTTTGGAGTAAAACCCCTTTGGGGTAAATCGCTCACAGAAATATCTCGCGTTTACTTCCAGGTTACTCAACTGCCGGTTTCAATTTCGCTTTCGCTAAAATTTCTTCCGGTTCGCGTCGAGGCAGCGCCCAAATTATTCCCGCGCCGATCAATGCGACGACGGCACCGGCGATCACCCAACTCATGGGTATCGGGCTGTCTTCAGCTGGAAACCAAGAATACTCGCTAAGCTGCGGCTGATAGTAAGCCAGGAAAATCACGAACGCGTTGTGGATCGAATGCAAAATGATTCCGGGAATGATCGAATCGGATTTGTAAGCCAAATAGCCAAGCATCAATCCGACGAGTGTCGTTGGGATCAAACGGTCGATCGCAATCACACTATTGCCAAGCATATGAAACGCGCCGAATGCGAGTGCCGAAAACAGGATCGCTTTCCAAGCCGATTTTTTCGCCAGTAACGAACGCTGAAACATGCCGCGGAAAAACCACTCTTCACACACGGCGGGCACGATTGAAAACGCGATCACGATCACGTGAGGGCCGACTGATCGAATCCGAGTAACTTGGCCTTTGGTCGATTCAAGTAATTTTTCACGCCACGCTTGCTGGCTTTCTTCGCCAAACAAAAAACCGTACGCCTCATGCCAACCCGAGGTCATCGACATGACCAATGGCCACAAACTCAGGCCTAGCAAAACGCCGGCAACAATATAGAGCACATTAGGTGGCTTTAATCCAAACGCCAATTTCGTGTCCGCATTTTGGTGTTTGCTGACCAACCATGGGACGACCATGAAGGCAAAAAATGTAAACAAAGCCATCAGCATGAATCTCAGTTCCAAATCGGAACTTGTCTCGGCTGACATTCGGCCAAGAAATCCAATGGATGCAAAATTGATTGGGAACAGCAAGATCAAACAGAAAATCGTCGCCATGAACGGAACGACTCGATTGACTTTTGCAGGACGCTGAAACATTTCTGCGACGCTTCCGCTGCCGGCGTACAGGATGTTATCCGAACCGAAAATCCAAGCCGCCAATCGGATTGCCAAATACGTATAAAACAAAGTTGATACGATTGCGATCAACGCCGGCACGAGGATGACTTGATTTTGAATCACGTCTCTCGCCAACAGCAAAATGTTCACCATCGGCGTTACCGAATTCACACCATCCAAAGTCATCCCTGGCGCCATGGCCATCAAACCCGGACCAAGCGAAAGTAGGATGATCGGAATGAGATAGACTTGTGCCTCTTTGAAACTTTTTGCAAAACTCGTCACGGCTAACAGCAAGGCCGAATAGAAAGCGGCAAACAGGATAAGCAAAAGCAAGATTTGCCACATCACGTTGAAACTAAAAACACCGCCGCCGAATTGTTTGTCCAGTTGAAATGCCCAAACCGTCGCAAACATTCCCACGATGTTGAGCACCGCCGTCAAAACCGCAACCGTTAACACGGCAATAAACTTTGAAAACAAAATGCCCACACGCGGCACCGGCGCGGCCATCAATGTCTCCAGCGTTCCACGTTCACGCTCGCCCGCAGTGAGATCAATCGCCGGATAAACGGCTCCGGTGATCGTCATCAACACGAGAATCATCGGCACCAAAGTCGCCAAAGGAAAACCTTGCTGGGTGGCTGCATCGTCAGGTCCGATTTGCGTTTCGGAAACTTTAAGCGTGGGGCCGGAAGGAATATTTCTTCCTTGCAGACGCATTCTCAACCCAAGTTCGTTGAGCTTTTTGAAGTTAACAAACAGGTAATCAGCGGCGGCTTGCGATTGCGGATCCTTGCGAGAAACAAGTTTCGCTTTGCCGACTTCCCAACGCTGTTTGCCTTGGGTTTCGAATATGACTCCCACATCCGCATCGCCCGCTTCGACATATTGGTCAACCGATACGCCGATTTCTGGCTCAATGAAAAACCATTTGTGCTGTTGAAATTCAGCGTACCGTCCACGTCCGTCAACGGGAGAAAATTTGGCGGCGATACTTGCCAAGTCCGCTGATCCATCGGCAGGCGATGCTGGATCAGCATCATCAACATTTTCTCCGTTGGCCTTCGCGGCGGCTTCGCGTTCTTGTTCTTCTTTTTCTTGTCGCTGTCTTTCTTGATTTTCAACTTCGCCGACCATCGCGCCGATTTGATCCAACACCACTCGAATTTGGCTTTGCGGCACGTCACCAGCGTAAGCAATTCGCAAGCTAACTGGATCCGACGAAGGCAACAATCCAATGTTGGCAAGCAAAAACGTTTTGAAGACAAGGCTGAGTGTTGGGTAGACCAATAACGGCATCAACACCAACGTCACGATGGTCCGACGATCTCTTAGCGTCTCGCGTAGTTCCTTGAGCGCCAACCGACTGAGCCGAAATTTAGGACGTCGCTTGGGACCGGATGTCTTTGGCTGCGACGGGGCGGGCAGTGATTCGTTTGGCTGCGAATCAGGATCAGGAGTGGCGTTATCGGATGTCATCTAAGAGCTTTACTACTTTCAATTCACGCCAATGTTGGCTCTGTTTTATTCTCGATGAGATCCACAAAAATTTCGACCAGATCATTACGACCCGTCTGCGCCTGCAACTCGTTCATCGTGCCTTCAAGGACTTTTTTGCCTTTATGAAGCAAACCGAATCGACTGCAAACTCGTTGAGCCTGTTCCAAGCGATGGGTGCAAAGGATGATCGCCTTTGAGCGCTCTTTCAAGATATCGATGTAGTTAAAGATGACTTGGCTGCCGACGACATCCAATCCTAACGTTGGTTCGTCAAGAATCATCACGGGTGGATCGTGAATCAAAGCTCTAGCCAAACTCAAACGTTGCTTTTGGCCGGTACTTAATGTTGCGCAGCCTTGATTGATGAATTCATCCAAGCCGAGAATTTCTGTAAGCTCTTCAATACGAGTATCAATTTCTCGCGACTCCAGCCCGTAGATCTCACCAAAAAAAGACAACATCTCGCGGCCAGTCAGCCATTGGTAAACGCCAGCGGAAGCAGAAACGAACCCGACCTGCCGTTTGACTTCGTTGGGTTGCTCGACGCTTTTGAATCCGCTGATTTCGGCGAATCCGGAATCGGGTTTGAGCAAACCAAGAATCATTCGCATCATGGTCGTTTTGCCGGCTCCGTTGGGGCCCAGCAAACCGTAGACTTCTCCGGGAACTACTTCGAACGAGACATCATCCACGGCCAAGATATCCCGGCGGCCAGATTGAAATGACTTAGAAAGATGGTTGATCGATATCATATTTAATTGGATCGGAAACTGAAGTGACAGTCCCGCCTCGGCCCATATTGCGTCCCGATCATCCTACGCGAAAACGCTATCAAGTGTTTGGTCGGAAACGAACTTTTTTCAAAATCAGACGTAACATTGTGGCGTCTCCGGCTTGCTAGTTGATCTTTGATCCGAGACCGAGACAGCGGCCATTTGGTGAAACACATCAACTGCCACGACGCCAGCCCTTTGATCTGTCGCCAATCGTGTTCCCTGACTGCCTTGTGATCGCCACAATATCCGGCGATTCCGCTGATACGAGGCAACCAAGAGAACTCAGACCTTACCTGTTCGATTCCACTTGCCAGATTTATAATTTCCAGCAGCCCATTTGATCAACACCGCATTGAATGCACCCCTGATTCACCATTGCCAAACAAAAAACGCCAGCCCAAAGTGAGTAACAAAACACTCGATCCTGAAAAGTGGCTTGGCAATTTCGGTTTAACCGGATTTCGCCCGGGCCAGCGGAACGTCATCGAAACGATTCTTTCAGGCCAAGACACCCTGTGCATCATGCCCACTGGCGGCGGCAAGAGTCTTTGCTTCCAACTTCCAACGATCGCTCGCGACGGCGTCACGCTGGTAATCTCGCCGCTAATCGCATTGATGAAAGATCAAGTCGATTCTCTCATCGAAATTGACATTCCCGCGACGTTCATCAACAGTTCGCTTGCCCCCACAGAGCAGCAACAAAGAATCAGCGGCATGATCAATGGCGATTACAAACTCGTCTACATCGCGCCCGAAAGACTTCGTAGCAACTCGTTCATGCGGGCCGTTCAGAAAACCAAAGTCCAACTTTTGGCCGTTGACGAAGCCCACTGTGTCAGCCAATGGGGTCATGACTTCCGGCCAGACTACGCTCGACTGGGAAAATTTCGTGAGCGAATTGGCGACCCGCAAACGGTGGCGCTAACCGCAACGGCGACTACGTTCGTTCAAGAAGACGTTTCAAAGATCCTTCGGCTCAAAGATCCGAAATCGTTCGTAACTGGATTCGCGAGAAGCAATCTTGCACTTAACGTAGACGCGCCCAACGGAAACGCGGAAAAAGACCATCACTTAATCGACTTTTTGAAAACCCGTCCTGGTTGCGGAATCATTTATGCTTCGACGCGAAAAAACTGCGAACACTTGGTGGAGTTGTTAGAAGGAGAAATCAAACGCAAGATTTCGTTCTACCATGGCGGCATGCCGAGCGACACGCGGCGCAAGGTCCAAGAACAATTCATGTCCGGCGAGATCGAAGTCATCGTTGCGACCAACGCATTTGGAATGGGTATCGACAAAGCGGATTTGCGTTTCGTTGTTCACTACAATTTGCCGGGTAGCATTGAAGCGTATTACCAAGAGGCGGGCAGGGCAGGGCGTGATGGAAAACCATCCGAGTGCATGTTGCTGTATTCGTTCCAGGACAAATTTATCCAAGAGTTTTTCATCGAAAACTCTTATCCGTCCAAAGATACCATTCGCGAAGTCTACAGTTACCTCTGCAGCATCAAATCCGACCCAATTGAAACGACTCTGCAAGAAATCAAAGACGATCTTGGCCTGACGATTGGCACCAGCGGCATTGGGACCTGCGAAAACTTGCTTGAAAAAGCCGGCGCCATCGAGCGGCTGGACAGCAAACAAAACGCTGCTGCGATTCGAATTGATTCCGACTTGCCAACCTTGATCGATCTGTTACCGCGCGACGCCAGGACGCAGCGGCATGTAATGCGTGGTCTGGAATATATCGTTGGAACGTTTCGTGGCGAGCGGATTCAGTTTTCGCCACAACGATTTGCTGAACGGATGGAGATGAAATGGGAATCCGTTAACCGCGCGATTAAGCAATTGACCAAACTGCCGATGGTTGACTTCATCCCTCCGTTTCGAGGACGAGCCATTCATGTCGTTGATCGCAAGAAACCGTTCTCGAAACTCAACATTGATTTTGCCGAATTAGCCAGACGTCAAAAAGCCGAACACGACAAACTTCACAGCGTGATTCGATTCGCCACAACGCAGCGTTGTCGGCAGCTTGAGATTTTGGAATATTTCGGCGATCCAGATCGACATCTTTGTGGCAACTGTGACAACTGCGTGAAGCGTTCAAAGATCGCTGTCGGAACCGCGAAAAATTCTGACGCCGACGCTTGTATGTACGCCGCTCAAGTTGCACTAAGTGGAACGGCGCGGACCAATGGCCGACTGGGCAAAACGCTGATCGCCCAGATGCTTACCGGTTCGGCATCCAAGAAGATCAAACAGCTTTCGCTTAGCAAGCTCAGTACATTTGGATTGCTAAAAGGGCTTCGCCAATCCGATGCCGTTGCATTGATGGAATTTTTGATTCAACAAGGATTTATTTCACAAGTTGAAACGACCAAGTTTCGTCCCGTACTTCAAATCTCACCGACCGGTAGAAGACTGATGACGGGCGAGCTTCTTGAAGACCTGACGTCGATGATGCCAAGCGAATTGGTGAATTCAATTTCGCTTCAATTGCGTGGTAAGACTCCGCATGTAATGGAAGTCAAAGCCAGTCCGTATCAAGTCGACAGCGAAGATGATGAAGACGTCGAATCTGATGTCCCATCCGCCCAGGATGAAGACCGCGATGAGCAAACGGAATTGAATGCAGAAGTGGACTTGGACGAGCAAGCGGAACTGAATGCAGAAGCAGACTGGGACGAGGAAGCGAATGAAGAACTGGACGAGGAATTAAACGAAGATCCCAGCGAATTCTCAGCGCAGCTTTTTGATGGGGACCCGACCAGCGAAGATTGGAGCGAGCTTAATCAGACGCCTTCAGCTGATGCGCCTTCAACCGATACACCACCTACCAATTCGCCGCCTCAGACGACCGATATATCACCAGCTTCGAAAAGCCTATTTTCTGATCAGTCCGAAGACGATTCGTTCGAGGACAATCGTTCACCAGCAAATTCGGTCGCAACCGCAACCGCCAGGAATATTCGAATCGACCTACCGTCCCCCGAAATTGTCCAGCCTTCTTATTACTGGACTTGGCGACTACTGGCAGACGGATATTCAGCGGAGCACATCAGCCAAGTCCGTCAGCTTGATCGCGAGACCGTTTTTGATCATGCGATGCGGGCAGCCGAAAACAATCTGGAGGTAGAACTCGGTTGGTTAATTTCAGAATCCAAACGGGAAACGATTGCTAACTTTGTGGCGGCTAATCCTTCAGAGCGTAAATCAAACTTGCTTTCGAAACTTCCGGGTAATGTCCTGCCACAAGAGCTAATGTATTTCTTGAAATTCGCTGATTAGTATTGGGCCGGAAACGGTTTTCGGGAGCCACGTTCCCTCCATTGTGAGCAGGCTCGAATAATGAACGACTTTTCAATGCCCATTGCTGCCCAATGCGTCAAAACAACGCGGCCATCGCACTCAACCCGCAAATTGAGCTGTAACAGAATACGAATCGCGGCGAGCGTTAGTAACCGATCACACCCGTATTGAATTTCTTGCCAACCAAAGTGTGCCTGATCAAACGGATGCAAAAAAGGTTACTTGGAATCCGATATTCTCGGTGCACTCAATACCATATAATTAAGCGATTGACTGGTTATAGATTGAATCGACACTATGGCTCCAATTTTCGCTTGGGTGAATTCACGCCCAATAACCAGTTTTTCAAATCTCCAATTCACCTCGATTCGAACACGATAAAACGGCCCCAAAACTTGCCCGCTTCTTCAATGAAATCCCGCATCGCGTTGGATTGAAAAGTGGGCTACAATCTCGGGCTCGCAAAACGTGCGAATTCAATCAATTAGCGACACATTTCCCAGCACTTACTCAGGATCAAAAGCCTCGCGATCCTGTCAAGGAACTCATGGATAACGAACAAGATAGAAGCAACCCGGATGAACGACGGACGCGGCCACCGACCCGCAATCCTAATCTCTTGATTCCGTTGATTCTGATTGTCATCGTGACGCTATTCCTGTTGGTAAACTACGCCTCCGATCAAACGTCAACCATCTCACTTGGTTACTTTGAAAAACTGTTGAAGGGCGAAGACTACAACGGCACCGTCATCAAGGACGATGACGACAATCCAGTTGGCTGCATGATTGAGCAAATCGAGTTCAGTCAAACTAGCGCGACCGGAATTTTCAAAATTATTCCGCAAGCCGAACCGAGCTACAGCCTTAGTGGCGAGTTGATTCAACCCAAAGCGGATGCAAAACTCAACAAGAAATTTCACGTTGAACTTCCGCTTAACGATTCCAGCCGCGCGAAACTAATTGATTCGGTCAATGCGGCGGGCGTCAAAAGCGTTCGCATCAAACCAATTAACGAAATGGGCGCATGGATCTATGCCGCACTCGTTTTGTTCACGTTTGGCTTGATCCTGTTCATGCTACTGTCCTTTCGACGCTCCCAAAGCCAAATGATGGGAGGCGGTGGATTCCTCTCTAATTTCTCTCGCAGCCCGGCCAAGAAATACGAAGCCTCAGCACAACCGATTACATTCAAAGACGTTGCCGGTCTCGAAGGCGTTAAAGCTGACCTTGGCGAGATCGTTGAATTCCTGAAAGACCCATCCAAATTTCAAAAACTTGGTGGCCGCGTTCCCAAAGGCGCTTTGTTGATCGGCCCGCCGGGAACAGGTAAGACACTTCTTGCACGCGCCGTCGCTGGCGAAGCTGGAGTGCCTTTCTTCAGTGTCAACGGTAGTGAATTTATTCAAATGTTCGTTGGTGTGGGTGCGAGTCGTGTTCGCGATTTGTTCGCAACCGCAAAAGCTCAATCGCCTGCCATTATCTTCATTGACGAAATCGACGCCGTCGGTCGACAACGTGGTGCCGGTGTTGGAGGCGGCCACGACGAGCGAGAACAAACGCTTAACCAAATCCTTGGCGAAATGGATGGTTTCCAAGCCAACGATTCAGTGATCATTGTTGCCGCGACCAACCGACCTGACATTTTGGACCCAGCGCTTTTGCGCCCTGGTCGATTCGACCGACACGTCAACGTTGGCCGGCCAACAAGAACCGGGCGTTTGGCCATTTTCAAAGTCCACGTTCGCGACGTGCCATTGGATAGCGATGTTGACCTCGACGTTCTCGCTCAGGCAACTGCAGGCATGACCGGTGCCGACATTCAAAACCTTGTCAACGAAGCCGCATTGTGGGCCGCTCGTGGAAGCAAGAACAAAGTCCAAATGGAAGACTTCTACTACGCACACGACAAAGTATTGATGGGTGCCAAACGCGAAGAAATCTTGACCGACAAAGAAAAAGAGCGAACTGCATATCACGAAGCTGGACATACTTTGGCGGCTTGGAACCTGGAAGGAGCCAACCCGGTTCACAAAGTCACCATCATTCCACGTGGCCGAGCTCTTGGCGTGACGCAAATGGTTCCTGACGAAGATCGCATGAACATGTCCGAGCAGGAGATTCTCGATCACTTGATCGTTTTGCTCGCTGGCCGAGCTGCCGAAACATTGATCTACGATGAACTAACTGTCGGAGCGGAAAACGATCTCGAGCGAGCATCCTCAATGGCCCGGAGAATGGTGACTCACTGGGGAATGAGCGAAGTATTGGGGCCAGTCAGTTACAAAATGACTGATGACGATCCGTTTCTCGGTGGACAGATTCATAAGAATCGTCAATTCAGTGAGCACACGATGGAAGTCATCGATTCCGAAGTCCACAAAATTCTCGAAAAGGCTTCTGTCAAAGCCATTGAGCTGCTTACCAAGCACAAGTCAGGCCTTAAAGCGGTTACCGATGGCTTGCTGGAGCACGAAGAACTTGATCGGCACCAGATCGCCGATCTAATCGGGCCATCGGTTCACGTTGCCAAAGAAGCGGAATTGCCCGACCGTGTTGTTGCCAAAGACTCCAAGAATGGCGACGACAAAGACAACTCAGGCGACGACTCAAAATCGCCTTCATCAGTGTCTGACTCCACATCAACCGACTCCAACTCAACCGACAGCGGTACCGAGGCCACGCCTGGTTAGCTGCGAGAATCAAACAAGAACGTTGACACATGCCAGTACGATCCAAATTGATTCCCGTAGCGATCTTGGCAATCGGTTTTTGTGGTGTCGTTTATCTGATATTTCTGTTTTCAAAATGGAATGCCCAGGCACGTTGTGAAGAGAATCTGAAATCTATCGGCAAGGCGATTCATGGTTATGAGATCGAAAACAACGTCTTTCCGATGGCCACCGATGGCCAATGCGAACAAAGCTGGCGAGTGACTCTGCTGCCGTTTCTTGACGAAAACGAGCTTTATGAGTCTTACCTCGCGTCGGAACCGTGGGACTCGGAGCGGAATCGCAAACTGCTTTCCAAACGACCGTCAGCTTATGGTTGTCCACTCATTCAAAACGATACTCATACTGGATATCAAGCAGTTATTGGCAAGCATACAGTTTGGCCGACTGACGGTTCGATCGGATTTGGACACCTAATCAAAGGCTCGAGCAACATCATCATGCTCGTTGAAAATCACGAGCCTACGATCGAATGGACATCGAATTCAGATATGAAGTTTGTTGATTGGAAACAAAAAATACCGACGTCGATTCATTCAAGAAACTCAAAGAATGGCGGGGCGTTAGTTCTCCTTGCTGACGGATCAGTGCACACCTTTAGTTCGGGCGTAGAGCCAGACCAATGGGAGTCGGCGTTGACTATTAACGACCACGAGTACGCTGTGGATACGCATCGCACCCAAGCCAAGCGCCATCAATTTGCCGATCCAACGGACGTGAACGAGCTTCCCGCAACCCAGATGCTTCCGTTTACGACCGCGCCCATTGAATTGGGCGAAAACATGATCTATTGTCCGACTTTCTCATTGGTGTGGAAACGGCTTGGTGAAATCCGCCCGATCGTTGCTCAAACCGAATTCGCCAAATCCCTGGAGGCGGTCGAATTCGAAGTCGATGATATTCGACCTGAGGCATTGAGCATCACTGCTGGAATTGCTTCGAAAGACGATATCGCAAAAGCCAGAAAACAAGTTGGTGAAGACGGTGATTCGCTGATTCCGCATGAAGGTCACTTTTATCAAGCGTATTGCATTCTCCAGAAAAAGCTTCCGTTTGAAGGGCGCTTTGAAGCGTTTGACAATCCACTTCTGTTCGATACTGGAGCAGAAAAACTTTCCGTTAAATCTTTCGGAGTGACCTCGCATTACGCAACGTGGCGGGGAGCGCTAAAGCAACTCCGAGTGCTTGATTATCGTTCGCCTGATGAGTTTACGATTTCCATTGCCAATCTCGCTGGAGATGACCTTGTTCTTTCGAAAATGGCGAAGCCAAAATCTTTGGCCGAAGGTCTTCAAAAGATCACCAAGAATATCAAGTCGACCGTTATCAAAGACGATGGAAAATCGGTGGTCGAAGGCGAACAGGTCGTCATTCCAATCATCGACATTAGTTTGCTGGCACGTTTTAGGGAGCAACTAAAGAACGACATTAAGGCCCCACTGCTTGATGCACGTCAAACGATTCAATTTCGCCTCGATGAACGGGGAGCGATGTTGAAATCCGAAGCTGCTGCTAGAAGCGACAATGGCCACTACGAATATAAAGTCGGCGAACGCACTTTTATTTTTGACAAACCCTTTATGATGGTGCTGAGAGAATCTCCCAGTAAACAACCCTACTTTGCAGCATGGATTGCCAACGGCGATATCATGGAACTGGCAAACGAATAACAAACCGGGCCAAACAGCTCGTAAAAAGAACCACCATTTCAAGGCAGCATTTGTGACCGAGTCGGAGAACACTGTAAAAAAGCCCGCGCCAACGCCGCTTCGAATTTGGATCGACGCTGATGCTTGTCCCGGCGCGATCAAGGAAGTCTTGTACCGCACAGCTAATCGCCTGGAGATCGAGACAACACTGATCGCCAATCAATCGATGCGAGTACCATCATCAAACTTTATCAAGATCGTCACGGTACCTCACGGCGCGGATGTCGCTGACAATCGAATCGTTGAAATGATGAATCCCGGTGATGTCGTGATCACAGGCGACATTCCGTTAGCCGCGCGAGTGGTTGAAAAGGGCGGCATCGCGATTGGAACACGCGGGGAATTATACGACGACGCCAACGTCCACGGCCGTTTGGCTTCGCGAAACCTGATGGAGCATTTACGCTCTGCGGGCATGGAAACGTCAGGACCAAAACCGCAAAATCAAAAAGACGTCCAGGCGTTTTCCAACCAACTGGACCGGACTTTGACAAAGCTACTAAGAAAATCCAAATGAGCGGAATCCAATCCGTCGGGTAGCTGTGCGGTGATTTTGTCCGTGGTTGATCTCAGTTCGTTTTCGCAGCGCACCGGATGCAATCTCATTTGTAGTATTCATCAAGAAAGCGTTTGTGTGTCGTCCGTTCGCCTGATCAACTCCAATGGAGCAAGCAATGGGACACCGGGGACTTTGTTTTCGCCCGAGGTCTCGACCGCGTCATTGAGACTTGGTGAATTCTCTGGGGCTTTCGGCATTTCGGCTTGGTCCGTTTTGCTTACGGTGTCCTGAACCGGTTTCTGATCACGGCTGACCAACATCCTACTTGTTCGCGCATTGGCGAGTTGCGAATGAAATTGAAGATCCTCATCTTGCAATATTCCAGATGCGTACTTACTAAACCGCTGTAAACGCATTTGCTGCTTCATCAAAACGTCCCTAATCCAACAGGGGATCGCTTGGTCAAACTTGACCTCCATCACAGCAAGATTGGGATCGAGTAATTGCGTGCCTTGTTTGTTTTTAACTTCAGCAAATTGACTCGGAGAGTAGGCTTGGCAAAACGTATCGAAAGTCAGACGTAAACGCGACTCGATTTTCCCCAACCATGCCTCTCGAAGGTAAGTAATAACAGTCGCACTTTGTAATTTTTGAAGGCTGGCCGTTCGCTGAATTTCATTGACTAGAAACTCATCAGAATTCTCATCGCGTACATGATCTTCTAATCGTGCAAGTTCTTTGCCATCGGTTAGTATTGCAGTGGCTCCCTCGTTGGACAGCGGCGCCCGTTGTTTGTAAACGGTATTATTAATTCGATGCTTGATCTCCATAAATGCATTGGAAACCTGCACTGCATCCACTTGGTCATCGTCAATCGAATAGTAACGCAACCGAAACTTTCGCCGAATGCTTTCACCATCCAGTTTCTCCCAAACGGCGCGAAAATCGGGCGTATCAAAATACAAACTGGAAACTCGATAGGTGGCGTTCTCCCCATGGGGGTCCGCTGAAACGTTTTCTTGAACGGCGTCAAGAAATCGCTGCTTCGTCTCGCCATCAACAATATATTTCAACTCAAAACGACCTTGCATCGAGCGACCTTCTATTCATTAATTTTCATGGTAAGTCGCCCATCAATGAGCTTGGAATTTCCTGGGTTGCATAAGCGCGTGCCAATCAGGTGGTAGCGAATTCAATTTTCTTATGCGCGAGCTTTTGCCTGAAGGCTTTGAGTCATTTAGCGTTGTGCCAACCAGAATAATGCTGCACTTGGCTTTCATTTCTACGTCATGCGTCTGGCTATCTGAGACTTGACAAGAGGCTAGGGCAGTGCGGCCTCCGCCAGAGTAAAACCACTTCTTTTGATATGAATGAACGCCTACGCCGCATCCTTTAAAAATACAATCGGTATACTGAGCCACTGAATCGTCTTTGACTTCGCTCCCAACGAGGCAGTCTACAATTTCGACCCGGCTAGCGATTAATCGCGTGTTCTCACCAACGCTGATACCTTTGTCACCTGATCCTTCCAAATAGCAATCGCTTACTTCGAGGACGCAGCTCATCAGATCCAGCCCATCGTTACCGCTGTTTAACCAGCGACAGTCGTTAACGGTGCCTTTGCACATATCCAAATCCAAGGCGTCTGCCTTTGAATCATGCCAAAGACATTTTTCAACACGAATGTTTGACTCTGCCAAATTAACCGCGTCGTCGCCAACAAAATTTCTTCCGATTGTACAATTACGCAGCGTGATATCTGGGCAACCGTAGGCGTTAAACATGCCTTTGAAACGAAGCTCGTTTAATTTGCCCGTTGATCCACCGCTCACGTCAACGAATTCAAAAACACTTCCCGCGGTGTTTTTTCCGGCAATTCCGATCGCTGCCCACGGCTCTGAATCAGATCCACGAATCGTAATCGGTTGATCAGCAGTGCCTTCGAATTTCGTTAAGCCACGACTGTACACCCCGACGCCCGCCCCCAGATTCAATTGTGTTCCGCCACGCACGATCAGTTTTTGGTGTCGACCAACAATTAGATCTTTTTCGAGTGTTACCTCGCCCGGTCCAAGGACAACGTCAGATGTCAGTTCCTGCGAAAATTGATCAAGGGCGATCGTACGTGCGGGCGCAAATTCCGATTCAGGATGTGGCAGTGGTGAATCGGAAAGTGATTCACCAGTAATGGCATTGGAAAATTGCAACTGTTCGCGTTTTGCATCCAATTGATATGCCATCATGGTCGGTTTCAAAAACGGATATTCCGACGTCCCGTGTTTCTTATGGCTTGTATAGATTGAACATTCATTGCTTAAACCTGGAAAGAGAATTCTAGACTCTCCCGTCACGACATTGGTTGCTTTGACTGCGGTCGAACCAAATACGAGGACGCGAATTTGGCTTGAATCAGATGCCCCGCTTTCAACGACGGCAAATTTTGCGTCGTTGAGATAGTTTTCCAGGAAACGATTTCGAGCTTGGATCCATTTTGTTAACTCTTCACGTAATGCACTGAAATCGCCGACGCTTGTTGAGATCCATTGCCAGCCCAGGCCAGAGAAGTGGGTGATATTCCCAAGATTTTGATCGGCTTTTAAGTCCGGCAAGATTTTCTTCCAAAACGCGTCACAGCGTTTCCGAACTGCCAATTCAGATCCCGCATCATTTATCATTTCATAGATCAACTGATTCCGGCGATGCACCCAGCGAGGGTCGGCATTCAGATACCGCAACACAGGCTGAATCTCCAAATCGACAGGTGGCGTTGCATCCGTATGAACTCCATACCCGTTGCAGTCCCATGGCAAGGGCTCAATCTTTCCTTGATTTGAACAGATGAAATAAGAATGATTGTGAATATCATCGGTGTGCACGCTGCCAATGACTGTCATCAAGGCAGCCCAGCGAGCAAACAGTTCGGTGTCGAATATCTGTTCAAACCTCTCGACGTTCTCGGCTGTTTGTGGCAACGTAAGCAGGTCAAGGAACTGTTGAAATACAATCACGTCAGCTGGATCTTCTTGTCCGAACAGTTTCCAGACCTCGGCCTTTTGCCACATATCCGTGCAAAACTCGGCTTTAAAGAACGTGCCAGGCATTCTCTCGTTAGCCAATGCAAATGGCTCGCCTTGGCGGGCAGAACGCGTATAAACACCAAAGTATTTTTCGTTGACAAACAGCCTGACTGGATGCGAATCATCTGTCATCAAACCAAGGTCTTGGCCCAACTGCATTGGGAGCCAGTTCTTGATGTTCAATGAGTCTTCGGGCGTGGTAAGTTCAATGTAGCGATCGCCTTTTTCTACGTCCGCTTTTTTTAACTTGATTCGAAACGAAGGCTTCTCGGGACGGTGGTGCCAGAACATGCTTCCACGAAGGCAGACTTTGATTTCGCTGGAAGAATTTTCGGTCTCCAACAACGCTTTGAAATAGGGCTTCGTTCCTCCCTCGTCATGTCCCAATTTTGGGTCACCGACGGTCAAAGCACGCTGCATCTCCACCAATGTGTTGTTGGGAACCGTCATTCGAACCGTTGGTAGCTCACTTTCGCGAGGCACGCGAGTAACCAAGGCAACGTTTTTCGCATCAGCCACCAAACCATGGCTGGCCAGATGAACCGCCGACTGAGCCTTACGACTATCAAGCTCAGTCACAGATTGAACCAATAGAGCACGCACGTCCACGCGGGCAAACAGATAAATCAAGACCACACCAAGCAGTCCGTATGCGATGAATTTCCCTGTTGGAAACCAGTATTGAGTCACACGGTCGCCAGATCGCACAATCAAATGCTGGTTGCTAAAACTGAATCGCATTTTCTTGCCCGAACAACAGGAGTCAAATAGCCCAAAAATTCTCCAAAGCGTTTACAGCTCATCCTTGTGGGCCGAACTGTTGTACCGAATTTTCAAATTGTTGTTGGCACGAGAAATCTCATCAACAATCTGGTTGGGCGAAACATTTTCCAATGGACGAACCGAATAGGTGGCTTCCAGATAGAGACCTTGCTTGACGTTTTCCATTGAAACCAAACTGAAGGTCTTGAATAACTTGAGCAGTGTTGGCTTAAGCGCGTTTTCTGCATCCATGCCAGCCGGCAACTGAATCGATAACATCCTCTCAGGAACAATAGTCGACTTTCCAAAATCCGTAAGATGCATCGCCAGTATCACACCACAGTTGATAATCGTCGCAAGCATTGCAACGGAATAGAATCGTGTACCGCACGCCATCGCGATCGCCATGATGAAGAAGATAAAGGAAACGTCACGAGTTTCTTTGATGGCATTTCGAAAGCGCACTATCGACAACGCGCCCACAAGCGAAAACGCTCGCGCAATATTTGATCCGATTACAACCATAATCAGTGTTGTAATAAGCCCCAACATTAGAAGCGACTGCACGTAAGATTGAGAGTAGCCACTGCCTTTGTGCGTGTAGCGATAAACATTGGCGATCATGACAGAGCAAACAGCACTCAATCCCAAAGCACAAATCACTTCGACATTGGAGAGGTAATCACCTTGGCCGCCTTGTGTATTGAGAAATTTAAGTAACTCATCCATCACTCATTCCAATCACTAATCTAACGAAGACGACCGCCGAACGACGGAGTCCGAGATAACGATGCACGCAAATGCGGGTATTCGGTCTTAACAACCGTTAATCCGAATTTCGGCATTTAGGTAAGACCCAATGGAGTTCGTTTGCTGAGACAGTTCCATTCGTAAAAACCCTAACAATCGCAACGAGTTGGATGATGCCAGATTCGCGTTTTTACTGGAGATTCCTGCGTCCGAAAAAGAGCCAGTCTGTTTGCTCTTCCTGAATCAAGTCGTTGAATACGGTGACTTTTTCGACTGAGACGTCATCGAAAACTTTCTTCATGCTTTGGAGAAGCGGTGAACTTTCGGCGTAAGACCAGATTCCAATGACTCCGCCGGGTAGCAGGTGTGTCTTGGCAATCTCCAAGCCCGACTCGGAATAGAATTTGTTGCTTTGATCGCCAAGAACGTCTTCTGGCGAATGATCGACGTCGATGACGATCAAATCAAAGTCGCCTTTGCCTTCGGTCCCTAACCTCGCGTAGACGTCGCCGTGTGTTATCGCGAGCCGAGAATCAGAATTGAGCTGCTCCGACAACGGAATTAGTCCGTCTTTCGTCCAACCGATGACTTCTGGCAGGAATTCGACCACTTCGACGCGACCGACGGTATCGGATTTCAATAATTCAAATGCGGTGTAGCCCAGCCCAAGCCCACCAACCATCGTGTTTAGTTTTTGATCTTCGTTGAGTGCTGAACAGCGGTCTAATCCAAAATACGAAAGGGCTCGCTCGGATTGTGTAAGATAACTGCTCATCAAAAACTCATGATTGAGCGTTACCTCAGTCACCATAACTCCCGGATTGGATAGCAATTCCCGTCGTCGCAGGCACAGCAATCCCAAAGGCGTTTCTTCGTAAGCAAGAATTTCAAGCGACATTGGCGACCGGTTGTTGGCGATTTTTTGAAGTTGCACAATTGGTAGGCTGGACATTCCTGTCCGTCTTTTTAAGGCTGCGACTGTCGGACAGGAATGAATGTATGTCCAACTTACGCTAGATCCGTCTAATCCTTAGAGCGCCAGATCAATCTTCGGGACGGCTACCGTCACCACACATCATCACAATGCGCGGCATAAATTCGGCAATGACTTCGACTAAATCGGTTTGCGCCGCCATCACGTCGTGTATGTTTTTATAGGCGCCAGGCACTTCGTCCAACCCGCCTGCCAACAAACGCACATTCTTTTGCTTGAGATGGTCCTTCCAAACACTCCAATTAAATTGCTGCTTCGCTTTGGTGCGAGACATCCGCCGCCCCGCGCCATGTGATGCAGAATTCAAACTCGCCGCATTGCCTTTACCGCGAACGACAAAACATGAATCGGCCATATTGCCGGGGATGACTCCCAGATCGCCCAACCCCGCTGGCGTGGCTCCTTTGCGATGGACATACATTGACTGCCCGTTGTGCTCTTCTTTCCAGGCAAAATTGTGATGGTTCTCGATCGTTGCCAGCGTTTGGGCGCCAGAAAGCTTCGTCACGTTGTTGTGAATGACTTCATGGTTAGCCGACGCAAATCGTCCCATCAGGTTCATCGCGGCCCAGTACTCCTGGCCTTCTTGCGAGTCCATGTCCAACCAACAAAGATGCCGGAGATGCGCATCGTCTTTAATTTTTGAAGGTGCCATCCGCCGCGCGATATCGGTATAGCGTTTACAAGTCATCGCGCCCGGTCCGCGGCTGCCACTGTGGCTTAACAATGCGACGTACTTTCCGGCTTCTACTCCAAGTTCATCCCGCGGCAAAGTTACAACACCCCATTCGACGAAGTGGTTTCCCGATCCACTGGTTCCCAATTGCCCGACGGCGCGGCCGTGCATCTCGCGAGTAATCGCCGTGACGGTCCAGTCTTCGTCCAAGACTTCATGTTCGTTAGGTCGATCCCATTTCTTCCCGGTCCCAAACAAGGTCCCTTTCTCTAACGCGCGATCAAAGTTGGCACACTTGGCTGGATCGTTGGCGGTCAACAAATCGACTGGCAAGTCCGTGATGGTCATTTTCATGCGACAAGCGATGTCGACTCCGACACCGTAAGGGATGACCGCGTTTTCACAGCCCAGCACGCCACCAATCGGCAATCCATATCCAGAATGAGCATCAGGCATCAATGCGGCGGCCCGGGAAATGGGTAACCGACAGGCGTTACGAATTTGATCCAGGGAAGATTTATCAAAGTCGCTCCCCCACGATTGGTAGTCGATTTCGGTCAAAGGAATATCGGTCTTTTTGAATTCGATGATGGCGTTTGCAAGATCGCCATAAAGCTCATCAGCCAGATAGACTTCGGGAGCAGTAACAATTTTCGGGATGAGCTTTTTTGGTTGCTCCTTCGTCTTGTCACGTGCGGCCGATTGAACGCAAGCGATGGCTTCGGGCACACAATCGGCAGGGACGCCTAATTTGATAAGTTGTTTTTTGTTCATGCGTTGGTTTCACACGTAATTGTGCGCGTTGTCATAAGTCGATTGTATGCGATCGACGTCCGAGTTGGTGCTCGAGCGCAAATTTAACGAAATTCAATCGGGTGGTGGTTGTGCCCGCAGCCATAAAAAAAGACAGGCTGGGAGCCTGTCTTTTGTGACATTCAATCTGCAAAGAAGTTCACTTCGAATTCTTGATTAGATTTATCGCTTGATTAGATTTACCGTTTGGTCCAAAAGCCTTTCTCAAGGCCACGCTTACTAGGCAAATCCCAAATTCGATTTCTCTTTCGCCCAGAACTTCTTGGCCTCGTCGCCTTGGGCTTCCGGAATTTCGTCTGAGTTGACTTCGAACCAACCAGGCTGGAATTGCATGAATCCGTTGCCGCCGGGCTGCTGCGAATTGCGAATCGCTTGCTTGGCTGACAAAGCGATCACTGCGTCGGCCAAAGCGACCGGTCCGTTACAACGCGGCTGGTTGATTGGGTCATTGGTACTGATACACCAAGCCCAATGCTCAATCTCTTCGCGGTATCCTCGACTCACCGGTCCGCCACCTTCTGCGGCTTTTGCAGGAGCGGCGTCGCCACTGGCTGAAGTATCCAGTACAACGGCTCCCGATTTCTTTTTCACGCGAGATTTATAAGACGTTCCGGCCATCGGGTAAATCATGACTTCTTTTTCACGATCCAAGACCAATGTTCCTTTGGTGCCCAATACAACTTCGCCATAGCCACCAAAGCCGTTTCCGTTGATGGACGAGTAAGTCACGACGACTTTCTTGTTGTCCGTTTCTTCAAACGATGGGACGCCCGTTCTTTCACCAGGATAGCTGTTTACTTTGTCGCGGTATCCTACGTCAAAGTTATAGTCGTAGCCTTGGCCCGGGAATTCAAAACTGCAATAAACATGATCGTCAGCGTCGCGATCTTTCGGGAAGATATGTCGACCGCCGACAGCATGCACCGTAAGTGGGTGAACATGTTTGTGCGGATCTTTTGAAAGGGCCGAGATGAAAATACTTGCCGCATCAAGTTGATGGCTTCCAAGTTCAGCCATCAATCCACCGCCGGTTCGTTCCCAGAGTCGCCAACGAACCATTTCTTCTTTGGCAGATCTGTCGCGACCATCGCCATAGAACCCAGGCCGGTTTTCATAGCCGAATTTCTCGGCTTCGACTGTTTTGTCGAGATCCCATTGTTGCCATTGAGCAATCTGTTTCGCGACTTTGGCACGTTCCTTTGGTGAGATGCCTGTGTCGTTGTAGTAGTTCTGGAATTTCTTTAGTTGGTCTGCGATTTTATCGACACGACCACCTGACGCGGTTAGTTCTCCGCCGGGAACAGGCAGAGCCCAAGAGTCTTTTCCGGGAGCGTTATTGCGATGCCACTGAGCGCGGATATGGTGAATCTCGCCCAGCAAACCCCACTTGATCAAGTTAACTGCATTGTCGTAAAGAATGCTGTAGTGACGTTGGTGGCCGACGGATAGCAATTTTTGTGATTCGTCGGCTGCGCGGCACATTAATTTACACTGGGCAACATTGTGTGCCATCAGCTTCTCACACAGCACATGTTTACCGGCTCGCATCGCAGCAATTGCGATCGGGGCGTGCAGGAACAAAGGCGTCGCAATGATCACGCCATCAATATCAGGATCCTTAACCGCTTCTTCCCATCGACGGTAAACTTTGACGTTACGCCGGGCTTCTTCTTCCGTTTTCCAATCGTAGACATTCATCAATCCAGGACGAACTTTGATCGTGTTGTCTGTTGACCAGTCGCCGTGAAAAGCACGATGCTCGCTTGACGGGCGGATGTCGCAAATCGAAGTCACTTGAACGTAGTCAGGATTGATCGCACCGATCAGCACACTGCCTTCGTCGCCAGTTCCGATGACACAAACGCGAACGGGACGATTGGGGCGTCCGTATCCAAAGTACATCGCGCCAACACCTGCGGCGGTGACACCACCGGCTGCGATTGTGCGGACAAGAAAATCTCGTCGGTTCATTTTCTCGTGAGCCGTGACCGCTGAGTAGTAGTTGTCGCGTCCGACTTCGCGTTCTTCGGGAGTTAAATTGATCATGAGGTTCCCTTTGATTCAAATTGAATGTTGGGTTATTTGTTGAAGTTGATTTTATGTGTGTGATTAGATGCTATTTGGCTGGTCGTTTTCGTTCTGGTTAACAAACAAATCGTTCCGGCCTGTTTAAGCCGAAGCAGTTTGAGTTTGGCTGGCGTTTTGTCCTGCAAGAGCCGCCGCTCGCTGCGCCGCCTCTGATGATTTAGCCGGGAAACTAAAGAAGTAATCCAGCCCACCAAATCTTCCGGCTCCGGTAGAAAAAATAACCAGACAGGCCATCAATTCGATCGCATACAAATACGTAGGAGTCGTACCAGGAATCCAAGGTGGTTGAGTCATGATTACGGAAACAAGAAACATTGCCGCAGCCACTGAAGCAAACCGTGTAAACAGCCCCAGAATTAACAGTACGCCGACCGTTGTATCAAACCAGGGAATGATTCGATCGACCCATTTGACGAAACTATTCTCTTGGTCAAAGTGACGATGGATTTTGAATTCGGGGCGTGGGACGGTAACGGACGAAAGCGAAAATGAGTTTTCCACCCGTTGCTCTTCGATAGCCAGATAAGCAATTTGAGATTCCAGTGAATCCCAAATGGCGGTTACTTCCGCAGTCCAGCCGTTGAGCTTTTTCTGTCGATCATCATAGATCGTTTTGACTTGGCCTCGCAATGAATCGACATACAGCGCAACGTCTTGACGGTTCTCACCATCGCGTTGAAACCCATCGAGTCGATCAGCTGTTGCAAAGTGGGAAATCAAATCTATTTTGTTGACTTGCAGCCAATCATCAAGCTGCTCTCGATGATCTTTCAAAATTTCTTCCATGCGTCGCGACTGGGATTGCACCTGAAGAATTTTCGCTTCGTCGGATTCGACTTCCTTTTGAAGGGCAGTGATATCTATTGCTTCGCTGCCCGATTCCTGAGCGCTCGAAATTGCTTTGTTAGTATTCTCTATTCGTTCGGCAAGTTTCGCTTTGAGTTCTTCACTTCCAAATCCATAGTACTCGTTGGCTTGGGTAATGAAATCATCCCAAATTGAGACCGTAAGTTCGGTGTCGACGACATATCGTTTCTTTCCGTCAACAACTTTTTCTTCAACGCAAAGCTTCTCACGACCTTCGGGGTCGTCAAGCATCTGTTTGAAGTAGGGCGCTAATGGACCTTTAGCTCCAGCAAGAAAATACTTGGAGGTAAATCCATCCTTGAGTTTATCGGTGCCTTCTTTATAGAAGTGGTAGCCAACTACCAATCGAAGAAGCATCAAAAACAGAAAAGTCAGGGCGAGCTGGAATTTTGAAAGTTCGGAAAACAGGGGTCTTACTCCAAAGTCATTACGACGATTTGATCTCTTTATTATGCTTGATCGGCCCAATTTAGCCAAGGATTGTCAGGCAAATGGCAGGAGAAAGAAAATTCGTTCACAGGCACGCCGAGAAAGAGTGCAATTCGAATAACCGGCCACTGATTCGTTCAATAAAGGGACTTAAAGCACCTTCGCAGGATGATCAACGTCGCTCAAAACGCTTGAGGGTTTTCTCCGTCCGCTGTCGATCGCCCTTATCCATTTCTGCCAACTTTCGTTCAAGCATGATTTTTTGGTTGATCACGTTTTCATGATCGTTTAGCTGTTCGTAGCAGCGAATCAGAAACTTATGGAGTAGGACATCTTTTGGGAGTTTGTCAGCAACATGATTGAAGTCCTTGATGGCGTCCTCGAAACGCCCTTGCTTCTCATAATAGATTCCACGTGTGTGGTAGAAGGAAGGAACTTCGGGAAACAGTTCGATTGCGAGATTGATCATCTCAAACGAATTAGTGACTTCGATTTCCTTTTGTTCAACCGCGACGCGAATCAACATATCGATAATGCGTTCGACTCCCGGCAGCTGACCCTGGGCTAACTTCCAATGGGTTTCGCCCTCAGCGATGTTTCCTTTGGTAATTTCCATCATACCGATCAAGCCATGGACGACGCCGGAAGTTTTGGATCCGATCACGCCGTTGCGCAGCCATAGTTCATTTATTTCGGCAGGCCAGATTACTTCGACATCGTTATTGACTTCGCCTTCGTTTCTGGCTCTGGCTTCAGCAACGACAAACTCCAATAGTTTGTCATAAAGATCTCTCTTAAACGGGTTGTAGGTGACGGCATTGCAAAGAGCCTGAAGGCGGATGGAGTATTGCCGCTCGTCATTCATGTTGACGAAATCGTCTCCCATTTGTTCGCCAATCAAAGAAGCAAATTCGAACATGGCCAATTTGGATTTCTCCTGTTTGACCATCGAGATTCCGTCTTTGGCAATATTTTCGGCGCGTTGGTACTGCTTCAAAATCAGAGCACAGCGAATCATGGTGTACCAAACTCCAACGACTTCCGGCTGGCGTTCGGCAATGGGACGTAATTGGTTAATCGCCTTACGAGAACGCTCCTGCGCCAATTTCGTGTTGCCAACATCGAGTTGCAATTCAATCAAGTTAGGAATCGCCAAGACTTGAAACACATCGCGAATATCGCCATCGACAAATGACTCGTAGTAAGCGATCGCCTTTTCTCGATTCTCCAGATATTCAGGTGTACCTCGGGCGAATTTGTCAGATTTTGTGACGTAAATTTCTGCCAACTGTTTGTTGGCGATTCGGTTTTCCGGGTCGGCCTGCACGGCAAACCCAAGATGTTTTTGGACAAGCTCGTTTCGATCATCCTCATCGAGCCCAAGAAACTGTGCGCGGAGGTAATAGCTGGCCAGCCAGATATGAGCCATGTCATGGCCTGAAGATTCTTCCGGCGCAATCGACGACATTACATTGACTGCCGCTTCTTCGTTGTTCTCTGAGGCCTTGGCCAGCCCAAGCTGATACTTGAACGCCGCGTCGTCAGGTTTGATCTTAACCAGTTTTTCCGCAAACTCCGTCGCGTACTCTGGATGCTCTGGATAGGTCGATAAGTTGTAACGGTAATAGCCTTGATTGGCTCCGATCATACGACTTTCATTGTTGACGAAGTCTGCAATTAGCCATGCGAAAAAAAATGTTCCCATAACCAAGATGGCAGGAGCGGCTCGAAGAAACGCGAATCCTGAGCGAGTAGAAGCCCATGCCTGGACAATGAACAGGAGAAATCCAACGAACAAGCGAAATGGCAAAGTAATCCAGCGAATGATCAACGCCAACATCGGCTGATCAGAACTCAATGATGGATCATTATCCTTTAACTCACCAATGAAATTCGTCAACGAATACCAAGGCTGCTTGATGATTTCCAAAATGGAAATTGGCTCATCAACGCCACGCTCGTGATCATCATATTGTCGTGAAGCCATTGCTAACGCTGTCTGTCTTACTTATTAAATTGAGAAATACTCTGTCAAAAATCTGGCTCAACAATTCGGATAACTACTGTCCGTTGGAGTTTGTCGCAGGTGTTTGATTTTGGTTGGCCGTTGGAATTGCATTTTGATTTGGATCAGCGAACGAAGGCTGGGATGGCTTTGGGGTTCTGGCATCGCGTTGGTCCAACAGTTTCAAACGATTGATGTAAGCACTCGGATTGATTCCACCTGATTCGCAACATTGAATCAACGCTTCCAGGATACGGCGATTATCAGGACGTTCACGAAGCGCCATCTCGAACTCCAATACAGCGTCGGTCATCCGATTCAACTGCATCATGGCGTGACCTTTGGTGTCGTGGAACGATGATTTTCGCATCTTCAGGTCTGGTGTATTGGCAGGAAGAAAACGAATCGCTTCATCGATAAGCTTCAACGCACGCTTAGGGTTGGGGCTATCTCCAACGAGATAAGTATAGGCAAGGTTATTCAAATAAACCGGATTGCGTGGTGCTTTTCGTTTCGCCATTTCGAAAAACTGCAATGCCGCTTGATAATCTGATTTTGCCAACGCTTGCGTACCCAATTCATTAAGTACCGCCGCTGGAGTCGTTGAGTAACTGGTCGGGTAGTAGATTTGGCGAGCTTCGTTGGCAATGGCAGTGTCACTCGATCCAGAAAGCTGAACCAAGCCTTGCAAAACAACTGAATTGGTTGGATCGAAGCGGTATGCCTTTTTCAACCACTCCAAACGCTGGGACATAAATTGTGGATCATCGCTGTCGATGGTTGAAATTCGGGCAAGGTAAACACTAGCAAGCAGGCGCTCGGCCCAAACTCGTTTACCTTCTCCGTCTTCCATCTCTGATTGAAGCTTGATCTCTGTTAAGAGTCTTTGCTCAGCTGACTCATAGTCCTTCTTGCGTTGATAGCAACCGACCAGCAAACGCCAAACCTTGCTTCGCTCTGAATCGGAAAGCTCATCTTGCTCCAACGTGTTGCTAAAACGAATAATCGCTTCATCCAAAATTGAAGAATTTCGGTGCTGCTGCTGAGTCCTCTCGTTGATGTCATAAAGAGAGTTAATGTGTACGGGGTCTTCTTTGAACAAATCAAGAAACACATCATAGGCTTCATTTAATTCGCCAAACTGAACCAACAAATGCGCTTTGATTTGTTTCGCCAATTTGTGATCCTTTTCGCGTCGCAAGCATTGATCGGCGTGCTGCAACGCCCTGCGAAGCGATTTGACCTTTTCGCCACGATCTTTGACACGAGCAGTCAAGAAACGCTGGGCCAACCAAATATGCCCATCGACATAACCGGGTTCGTCGAGGGGAGAGATCTTTTGGATGATGGCGGCTTGTCGTTGCAAGTCACCCCGCTCACCAGCAACCATCGCTAAGTCGAATTGGTATTCTGGATTCTCTTGATTAAGTGTGATCAATTTTTGCAGGTAGATCGATTCTTCGTTGAGCAATTTGTCCAGCTCAATACGCCGAGGGTCGTCTTTGGGAATGACGGCTTTTCCCGCTTCACCAGGAAGCGCACGCTGGGAAGCTCGCAACATTCTTGACTCACGATCAAGCTCTTTTTTTAAAGCTTTTCGCCTCTCACTACTTTTTTCGGCTCGACTGCGATAGCCGTCCTCAAGAGAGCCGGCCATCCCAAACTGGGCCCAGCACAACAATGCTAGTCCTAGTACCGCAAGCAAAATTGATGGTAGTCCAAGGTATAAGGCCTTGCCTCTTGTTGACTCGCTCCAATTGGATTCGAACATCGCGGCTTCTGTTAGAAGGGTGAAGATGGGGTCACGTATTGAATACCAACAATTCAAGAACGAATCGCTGGACCCTTAGTTTAACTGAATCGCCCAATTTGCTCTAGCGAACAATCCAACACAACCGGTCTTGTTTCAGCGAATTGAAGGGGAGTTTTTGCTTGGCCGAGCTGGTTTTCACAGAACTTTCTTCAAGCTGCTGGGGAAGGACTGATCTTACCCAGTTTTTCAAGGTTCAACTTTATTGCTATCAACAAAGCCCATCACAGCGGGTTTTTCTGGTGGTCAAGAACGGATGGCTTTGCCCATTTTCTCAATGGAACGTCGATCTGGAACAATCAACAGAATTGGTACCGTCGGCATATCTGCAAAAATCCTCAGAATCGGCAAAAGTCCCCACCTCACCAAGCCGAAAAACAGAATGGGCAGAAATGTTCTTTGCCGCAACAAGACATCCTATGCGTCGAATGTGACCCATGAACTACCAACTCAAACTTAAGCTCGTTGCCCTAGTGGCTACTTTCTCTGGAACTTTTGCAACTTGCCAAGCGCAAGTCGAGAGCCAACCACCCATCGGGTCGGGAGTTGTACAACCCGCTGAGCAACAGCTCGGCGCGTTTGGTGCAATTCGCGCGGCTACTCCAGATACGGAGCTGGGGCGCGACTATGAGCTGCCGCCGATCGTATCATCGGAACGCGTAGCTATGCCGATGGCTCAAAATCCATACGCGAATGTTCCACCGATCGTAAGGCCTGACCAGGCCAATTCGACTCGTCCATCGCAAATGGACACGCCAATGGACCGTCCCATGAACATGCCTCGACCAATGAGTCAGGACTCATATGGGAATGTTCCGCCAATCGTGACACCCGACCAGGCCAATGCGACTCAGCCTTCACAAATGAACACGCCATTGGCTCGCCCCATGGACAACACGCCTTTGCCGGCTTCGATGAGCCAGGATTCGTATGCGAATGTTCCACCAATCGTAACACCTGACCAAATGAAAAGTGCTCCTCTTGAGCAACAAATTCCTAGAGCTCAACCTAACCGCGACTACGAACGACAAACGCCAGAATTTCTTTACCAACAAGAACAACACTACGTGGATGGGCGACAGCCAGCCAACAAAATGGCGCCACCCGCTCACGAAGTACCTGGTCTAGAGGTTCCAGCTCTTGAAATGCCTTCTCTTGATTCGCTCAAGAGCCCAATGGAAATTGCAGATCAGATGGTTGCTATCGATCACGCACCTCCAGTGCAAGACAAACCGATCCAAGACCAACCAATGTTCGCACCATCAACAGTGGACACGGAATCAGCGATGGTTGCCCATGCCACAACGGGGGCTTTGGAAGACGAATCAAACGTCGAGCAAGCTGCCCAATGGGGAACAGGTATTCCAGTCAATGGAGTCTCTTCGAGTGGAGTTCCAATCTACTCGCAACCAAGTGCAGCATTGCCTCCGATCATAAAAGCCGGATCTTCGACGACAGTTCCAATTGTTCAAGGTTCTGGTTCACGAAGCCCAATTCAAGGTTCTAGCTCACGCAGCGTAATTCAAGGCTCCGGCACTCGTACTCCACCGATTGTAAGTGGTGGTCAGTCGCTTGCCCCGCCAACACCGATCTATTCTTCTCCACCAGCAAATTCAATCGTCCCTCAGCCGACTTTTGCTCAACCACAAGGGATCACGATTGATCCAAGCTACGGCCAAACTTACTTTGCCAATCCACCAGTGGAAGCTCCTGTCATTTCCTCTTCCGGAAATGCAGTTGGAGCATCCGGTTGTTCAAATTGTGATGGTGGTGGTTGTAACGACTGTGGAATCGCCAACTCAGGTCTTTCAGTTTCAAACTGCCAAAACTGTGGCGACAATGGTTGCTGCAATCAGGAAACATTAACGAGCCGATTTAACAGTTGTGGTTCCATTTCTGGAGCCCGACGTTACTTGATCGCTGACGCACTTTTCTTCACACTCGATGACAGCTCGCTCATAAACTCGAACTTTGGTGGTCTGGGCGACCATGACTTCGAAGCAGGTTGGCGATTCACACTCGGCGGCCGAAGCGACTCAACCCGAGGTAGAGAGATTACCTATATGGGCATTGATACACTGGAAGAATCAGCCACGCGAACAGACCCGTTGGGGCGAATCTCTGCACTCTTTGTTGGAGCCAACGGTTTCACAGATGGTGAAACATCTGCTTTCCAAAATGCTGTTGAGCAATCTGAGTCGAGAGAAACAGACCTTCATTCAATCGAATACAACCGAGTTCGCTGGGGCTGGGACGTGGTCAAGACGTTTGTCGGATTGCGTTACTTTTACCTCGACGACGAGTACGAAATGCTCAGCAATAACGCATTCGGCGAAACCGGAAGCTTTGAAATCAGTGCCAACAACAACCTGATCGGTCCACACATCGGTGGTGAGTTGTTCTACGACGTTGGTTATCGCTGGTCACTTTCAGGTTACGGCAAGGCTGGCGTCTACGCCAACTTCAACGAAGTCGACACGTCGCTGATCAACAACGGAGCTCAGTTCATCAACACGTCAGACGACAACGTTACGGTCTCCGGCTCAATTGAAATTGGATTGACAGGACACTACCAAATCTCACAACGATCACGCCTTCGAGCTGGTTACCAGTTGTTGTGGTTGGGAGATGTTGCCACGACACCAGAAAACTTTAATCCATTGATTACACCAACAACTGGATCATCAGCCGACGACTCGGATCACTTGTTGTTCCACGGTCTGAATGTTGGATTTGAAATCTATCGCTAGTTAGAAAGCTACCGCGAATCATGCGGCGGTTGAAGCAAAATTTAAAGCCCGGTTGGATAACTCTGACCGGGCTTTTTTTGTGCACACCTTGCGAACAAGACTAAGCCATGATCCTACGGTTGGTTCACGACTGTAAATCAAAGTAGTTTAACGACGAGCCGGAAGACGACTGTGCTTCCTTCGACGGTGTTCGCGCTTTTGCATCTCGGTGCTTTTCACCGTCACCGCAGAAGTACTACTCGATGCCAAAAAACGACTTGGTTGTCATCAAGACTTCAGCGGCCAACCCTTCAACCGACTCGCCGCGACACTCTGCTACGGTCTTCAAAATATGCGGCAAATACTTGGGTTCGTTGCGTTTAATACGAGGTCCATAGTCACGTGGTGCAAGGTAGGGACAATCTGTTTCAATCATCAATCGATTCACCGGAATCTCTTTCACTACCTCGCGAAGATGCTTCCCCCGCCGCTCATCACAAATCCAACCGGTGATCCCCAGGTGCAAGTCCAGATCCAGATAGGCTTTGGCATTTGCCAAAGAACCGGTGAAACAATGAACCACTCCTCGACTGATACGACCTCTGGCTTCTTTCATCATTGAATAAAATGTGTCGAATGCGTCTCGTTCATGCAGAAACAAAGGCAGTTGGTTCGCTGAAGCGAGATCGAGGTGGGCAGCAAAGCAATCACGTTGTTTGTCGCGCGGTGAAAAATCTCGATTGAAGTCCAACCCACATTCCCCAACCGCCACGACATGATCAAGCTTGTACAAACCTTCAAGCGTTTTGGTGGTGCGCACTGGATCGTAAGCGCTTGCATCGTGAGGATGGATTCCGGCAGTCGAATATAGGAAACCGGGATGCTGCTCGCAGATCCTGGATGACTCAACACTGTTTTTTTCCGACGATCCTGTCAGAACGATATGGCTTAGTCCGGCTGACGCCGATTCGGCCAGTACCTCATCTAAATCGTTCTTGAATTTCTTACTGGTCAGGTTTGCACCAATATCGATGCACTCAAGCTCCGTTGTGACTTCCGCCTGCGTTACTACTTTATGATTCATTTTTTCCACTTCATTAAAACTCTTAACTCGAACAGCGCGTGTGACGGGATTCGAACCCGCAACTCAAGGCTTTAGAAGCCTCCGCTCTACCAATTGAGCTACACA
>CAYUWY010000030.1:0-88353 GCA_964448575.1 uncultured Pirellulaceae bacterium | reverse complement strand
GCCTTTTTAAATTTTGTAAACTTTATGTTTCAAACCTATCATTGCACACGGAGCCGCGGGCCGCGCGGCTTTTTCTGCTTGCATGACTTTCGCCGTGGCGCGGTGTACGTTGACATTGGCAATATCTCTCCTGATACGCCGGATAACAAACGGATTGGACCGAAGCTGTTGGGCACGGTAAATTGGAATGGATACATTTCGCAACTAGCCCGTTAATCCGAATGTTATTCGCCTGCAATTGAAACCAGGACTAGTTATGGCAAAACGAAAAACAGGTTCGCCAACCAAGAAACGAATCAAAGAACTTTTCCAAGCCATTGAGAGAGACGACCTTGCCAATCTTGAGTTGTTTCTGAGTGAGTTCCCTAAGAAGGCAAACATTAAAGGTGTTGGGAGCGCATATTTCCTAGACAAGACTCCCTTGATGTACGCGCTTCAATGCCACAATTTCCAAATTGCAAGATTCCTCTTAGAGCATGGCGCTAATGTCAATGCGAAAATGTCAGGCGGTAGACGTTTTTCCGTGTTGTACATGGCAATCTACCTGAACACCGGTGCCGATTTAGATTTTGTTGAAGAACTCCTCAGCAGAGGGGCGAATCCGAATGTTTTTGATACGACAGGCCAAACGCCCTTACACGAGGTGCTCGATAATGCGTGGAGGTACGATCTCAATAGCCTAGATTCCGTTCGACTAGTGAAACTGTTTCTGGAACACGGCGCAGATCCTGATTCTAAGAGGCCGAGCGATCGGAGCACACAGAAAACTGCTCGTGAATTCGCTCAACATGTTTCATACGAACTCCCTGACGAAATTTGTAACTTATTGAAAATCAAAAAGTCGGTTGCACCAAGAACAACCCCAGTTGAAAGTGTCGAAACTATCCTTTTCCACCCAAGTGGATCTCACCGGACGGCCTATCAGGCCTTGCGTGACGGCATCCAGCTGGTTCTTGATGGCGACTATTCAGATTGGATCGGCATTACCGTAAATGGGAAACCAGGCACAGGCCACGGTGAGGCACTATGGTTTAAAAACAGGTTGCTTACTTTTCCTTTCCGTTTCGTAACCGCCGAGTTGATAGAGGGCTGCCGAAACAAATTTACTCCAGATTTGATCGTCTCGGGTAGGAAACGTCGATGCCAATTCGTAGAATCAGCGACTGCCGGCAAAATTGCGGCATTCGTCGAGTCTATCGCTAAAAATCACAATGAGATCAAAAAAGAATGCGGAGACTATGGCGTCGAGTTATTCGTTGACAAAGATTTTGAGCTCTAGATCCGACGGCGAATAACAAAATGATGCACGCGAATCCGGGCTTGCGCGTTTTTGAAATGAAAAATCCCTTGTTCCGCTCGGTGACCACGAACGTTATTTCGCCTAAACCAGAGGCAATTCATTGCTGTGAGCCTAACCCTAAGAAACCGTCAACCCTTTCGCTTGGTCGCTGACCCAGATGGGCCACATAAGTTTGGTGGCGATAGTTCGCTACAAGGCGCTGTCCCACGAGATTCAAACGTGCCTGTTCAACTTGCACTGTCCCTCGACCTGTCTGATCCGGCTATCCCCATCGAATCTGAAATTGGCCTATCGACTTTGCCGTTGTGTTATCCATTCAAATACGGATGCGGCGGTCCCGAGATGCAGTATACCGTCTTGTCGGACAAGGAGATTCAAATTGTATTTTTGAGCGATCTGAAAGCGGACGCACCTGACGAGCAATACATCCAAGTTTCTCAATTGCCAGAAGCGACGTTTCGCTTAGAACCACTCTCATATGAACAGGCTCGAATCCTCGGATTCATGAACGTTGATGCCCATTTTCAACCCAACAAATTTGATTGGAACATTCTAAACGAACTCGATACACAGATTTTGATTTTGATCGGTGGATACAATCCGCAAATTTGGGATTCAATGGGAACAGTTTGCTACAATCCTAAATGCGTGCGTTTCAATAAACGTGTGAACTTTGAATCTATTTCACTTCTGCCGCCAATTTCGGTGGATGGTGCCGACGAGTTTTGGTATGAATTCCAAGGCGCTCATATGCAATTTTGCTTTGGTCTGTGCCGTTATTGCGGGGCGGTGTTTGCCACAAATATTGCGTCATGATCAGAACGGCGAAATAACAATGGGTTGCACGCGGAGTCGCGGGCCGCGCGGCTTTTGAATGGTTGGTTTGTTTGCCGCGGCCCGGTGAACCCGAACGTTATTCGCCTTGACCATGACAGACACTACATTTTTTGTATCACCCGAAGTGACGAAAGAACGTGATCGCGAGATTGTCGACTATGTTGGCAAACTTCGCAAAGCAATCCGACGTCCAATCGAACAACACTGGCTACCTCGCAACCCGGTTGTCGCTTGCGACGATTCACATGCGTTGCTCACCGCTCTGTGTTACTCGTTCTACGACCATGTACCTCTCAGGTTAACGCCTGATGCACTTTGGGTTACGCTCGCCCGAGGTTTCGCACTACATGTAAATCGCAATGCTGAAGAATTGCGTCACAAATTCGTTAACCATTCAGGCCAGAAAAAGCTAATCGTTACGAGAATGGACTTTTTGCTTGGCCAAGAGAATCCTTGGCCCGAGGCATTTGCTGCATTTGCAGATCAGATTGATGAACACACAAATGGCCTCGGAAAAATTGTCCGCGCCGATTTCTCAACAACCGGGCCGACTGAAATCGCCGCGTCAAACTTGATGGCAATGGACACATTTAAAACTTATTTCGAGTATGAAGTGATGATCGGTTGCGGTATTCCACAGATTACTCTTTCCGGAACAGAAGACGATTGGACCGAACTCCGTCGACGCGCGCAACGATTCGCAGAGTACGGACTTGAAAATTGGATAAATGCTCTCGATCCAATTCTCGAGCAATTCTGCAATGCCAAACGTGGCGACGTTGACGATGATTTCTGGAAATCAATTTTTCGGCACAGAAGTGGCTCCGGTTTTGCCGTGATGACGGGGTGGGCCAACGTGTTGTTTCCGTACTTCGAAAACGGCGACGATGAGCTCTATGCGAACCCATTCTTGGATGACTGGAAACAACGACTAGATATTGACAGCAAACAACACGGCTTTGATTGTCGCAGCGACCCACAAGGAGTGAGTATTGGGGCGATTCCGAATTGCATGACTTCTGTGCCGCTGACACTGCAATGGGGCAATTCGAAAACCCAAATGCGTTTGGTGGGCGGGCTTCTTGCGGTGACGCAGGACGAATCGACGAGCACTGTTGAACCAGAGTGCGGATGGGTTATAGCTCACGAAATACCAGTCGATGAATTATCTGAGCAATACAAATGGCTTGACCAACAGCCCTAAAGTTGGTCAATAACAAAGCGTTTCTGAAACATTTTTCTTTGGTGTTTGTTGTGGTGACGAGTTCTTTTGCATGTTGGTCGATTCCGAGGTACAACATTCTAGGTTCTGCAGTTAAGTTCAAAATTTGGCTAGCCACATGACAGGGCCGTCAAGTTGCACGGTGCTCGCTCAATGGAGAGCCTTTTTAAATTTTGTAAAATTCAAACCTATCAATGGACCCAAGTCGCATTTCACGTCAGTTTTAATGTTTGTTTATTTGCTGCGGCAGGGTCGTCGCGGACGTTATCTAGCTTAGGAAATCGAATGGACCTACCACCACAAGTACAGACACTTGTTGATTCAATCAACCAGTTGCCGGGCGTGGCCGCGTGTTTTTGTGGCCCCAAACCGTTAATGGAAATTGAACTCGATCACCTTTCATTACCCGGAGAATTTGGAGACTTACCGCAAGTTGTAATCCGTCGTTCCAGTGGCGGCCTTGATGGAGAGGTGATGATTCAAACGGAGGTCATTTTTGATCGAAATCCGGAGGCATGGATCAGTCTGGAGTTTTTAGCTTGGTGGGTTCGTGATTGGGCACGTAGCGGGCATCAAATACAAATGCGCCCAACTGCCTTGCCGCCCAAAGCCTATGAAATTCAACTCGGTCGCACGCTAAAATTCATCATTGAGAATTTTGTGATCGAACCGGAAGATTCATACGACAAAACACTCGAAACAGCACAAAAAATGGGCGAATCAATAGCGCAGAACTTTGAAGAGTACGGCGAATGTTTTCGATCGCCGGCGGCGTTCACAGGTGACGTTGAATCCATATGATCGCGAGATAACAATGGGTTGCACGCGGAGCCTGGCTTGCGTGCGGAATTTGAAGCCACGTTTGCCGTCCGGGCTCGGTGATCGCTGACGTTACCCCGCCATATCGGAATAGCCAATCACTTTATTCGAACTTCGTCAGTTGAAGAGAACTTTTTAGGTCCTAAATCACCAGTGGTTACAGATTCCAATTCGAACGTCGGTAATGGTAACCAGACGGAATGTTGTACCGCCCTTTAGGAACTGCCCGCTCATGATGATTGCACTAGACCTTGAGGCATCACTAATTGATAACGCGATTTCTGGTGTTGCTCGCCCCGGCTTGCGCACGTTCATTGAATTCTGCCTGGAAGCGTTTGAGCGAGTTGCATTGTTGACGACTGTCGAAGAAACCGATGCAAGAGAAGTGTTATATGCTTTGGCGGATGCCGGTCACGTACCTGAAGAATTTACATCGGTTGAATACATTGATTGGCAGGGGAGGTACAAGGATCTCCGGTGCGTGAACAACGTGACTCTTGGTGAAATATTATTTTTAGATGACGACGAAAGCTGGATCCATCCAGAGCAAACTGCACAATGGATTTCAATAAAGCCGTGGCATGGAGATACGGAAGATACAGAATTATCGAGGGTTCGGAAGGTAATTTCCGAGCGGCTGGGGTAGCCCTTGTCGTCCGGCAATGGTCTCTAAAAAGACTCTTTTTTTTGAGCTCGCGTACTTTCTTCGCCAGCGCTGCAGGTTGTTTTTTCTTTACCAAGTTTTTGGCGAGAGTCTTTGATCGCTGGATTTTCAACCGCGAATGGACGCGAATACGAATTCGGGTTTTCATTCGCGTCTATCGGCGTTCATTCGCGGTTCTTTTACTCTGTCTATACGTATTGAAATCGAATTCGACGATTCAAAGCGGTGGTATTCACCGAGGACTGTCCTGAATGCCAAGGATTTCGTCACATCACAAAACGTTCCTGAAACTATTGTCAATTTAAAAAGACTTTTTCTTGAGCTCACGTCATACGAATTCTATCATCACAAAAACTTGATAACTGAATAGTTATCCTGCTCAACTGACTTAAATGGAATATCGCAAGATGAAATTCAGCCTTTCAAACCTTCTGCTGCTCATTGCAATGGTAGCCATCGTGGTTGCTTTTGCGGTCGTCCAGCGCAGCTCCAAGAATAAGATTCAGCTACTTGAGAAGAAGATCGGCAGACTCGAAGAGTTCCAACATATGTTGCTCAAATACAAATTGGTCGACTTGAATAGTGAGCTGATTCCTCTGAGAGAATTGTACACTGACAGACACCCCACAGTATACAATAAATTGCACGCAATTAGACTGATTGAGGACGAAGTTCACGATTAGCAGAATTGCCCTACTTCTGGTCATGTCGGGCGTACCGATGCGCTCGGAGCCGCGGGGCGCGCGGTTTTCATTGTTTTCATTGCGGCCGTTATCCAGCACGGAGAAAAGCGAAACACAGTGCGAATCAGTTGTCTCATATTCCTGGCTGTGGTGTCGCTACTGGCGTTGGCATATTTTCTAAACGCACCGGCCGTTGAAGAAAACGCGTCAGCACGTACAGCACTCATGTACGCGCGCGAGTGTGAAAAGCACCTTGGCCCGTTCCCGAAGTTTCGATACGAGGATGCGATCGAAATCCCCATCACTCAGAACGGAAAGCGAGTGATTGTCACGGCAGAAAATATCGGGAAGAACCTGAAGTCCTGCGACAAGCCGGCGGCTTTTGGCGCTCCGTGCCAGCTCGGCAACCGTGTGGGGCGTTACCAGGGAATCAAAGCGAATGGCTCGCCCAACCCCGAAGTCGTCTTCGTGACGTTTTTTCGCGATGGCGGCTTGGGTGTCATTGGTCACAACATGAAGACAGGGGCCACGTGTTTCATGTCCGTCCAAGATGAGTTTGATCCCAAACAGGGCCTGCCGACTCCAGATGAGTCAAATTATAACAAGGCGTGGCAGCCGCCGATGGTGGTTGGCCGAGATGGGTGCGTGAAGTGCCACATGGCCGATCCGTTTTTGCATTCACCATGGATTGATCAAGTGCGTGACCCGAAGAACCCGGAGGAACCACTCGTGCCTCTTATCGCAGACGTTGATTCGCCCTACTTTGTCATTGGAAAAGAATTCCCTACTCCGCCGGGCAGGAAACCCGGGGCGATTCACGCAACTATTCCAAAACACCTGGAAGGAAATATGTGTGTCCAATGCCATGCTCCACAATGCGTTCCCGATTTCTTCAACGTCAAACTAGACGAGTTGAAAATGTCTGCACCATTTCACACGATGGAAATGGAAACCAGAAATCAATGGGTCAAGGATCGAGAAGCCATTCGAGAGTATTGCCGATCATTGGACATCCAGTATTTCGCGCAGGAAAACGAAGGGGAATAAACACTCGGACTACGCCAAATCCCGAGATTGCTCGGTTTTGGCCGTTTTTAGGGGCGTATTTCGTGTTTTTCGACTATTTCGTTGGTTTCGACTAATTCGCCTGTTGCTTTTGTTTCGATTAAAACGTACTGTTCAACAGGAGATAAATGCAACGGAATGCGTAGCATTCTAGGAGGACAAACAAATGGCGGTTCTTGGTGAAACGTTCGTTCCAACCGACGAAGAGGCCGAACGAGCAAAAAACTTTAGCCGAATACTTGCCAAAGAATTTGCGCCAGCCGAGAGCGTAACGATCCAACGCGATGATGGCGATGAGTCAATCGAAATTCCAAGACAAGTGTTTAATGTTTTGATGCGCGTACTCGCTGTGATGTCCGAGGGAAAAGCGTTTTCGCTAATTCCGATGGACAAGGAATTAACAACTCAACAGGCTGCGGATATTCTAAATGTTTCACGTCCATATCTAAATAAGATTTTGGATTTAGGTGATATCGCGCATCGCAAGGTCGGGCGAAATCGCAGAATCAAATTCAGTGATTTGATGGAATACAAAAAATCCCAAGAACAAAAGAGCAAAGATGCTCTCCAAGAACTGGCAAATCAATCGCAAGAATTGGATATGGGGTACTAAAGATTGTCTGGGTTTATTGCTGTCCTCGACGCATGCGTATTGTATCCGGCTCCCTTACGTGACTTGCTTCTGAGTCTTGCTGCTGACGGACTATATCGTGCCAAATGGTCTCAGCAAATTCATGATGAATGGACACGAAATCTACTCAAGAACAGACGTGATTTGACGGCGGAACAACTACAACGATGTTGTACATGCATGAACACTGCTGTTCCAGATAGCTTGGTGACTGGATACGAGGATCTGATTGATTCAATAACACTCAAGGATCCTGACGACAGACATGTAGTTGCAGTAGCAATTAGATCCAATGCCGACTCAATTCAATCAAAAGGATTTTGATGCGGACGAACTCAAAAAATTTGATCTGTATACCGAGCATCCCGATGAATTCATCTCGAACATGATCGAAATCTACACGCCAAGGGTAATTTCTGCCATCCGAGAAATGCGAGCGAGACTCAAAAATCCACCAAAGGAAGTTGGCGAGTTCCTTGAGACTTTACAAAATCAAGGATTGCTGCAATCGGTGGCAAAGCTCTCGGAATACGCTGAATCGCTCTGAAGTCGTCGGATAACAAAACGTTCCAGAAACATATTGTCAATTTAAAAAGACTTTGTTTTTGAGTTCTACTTTCTTCGCCAACGCTGTGCAGGGTTTTTTTCTTTGCTGTTTGTTGTGGTGACGAGTTCTTTTTGCATGTTGGTCGATTCCGAGGCAAACACGCTTCGCAACGGGGCATCTGGCCTGTCTTTGGCGCGGTTGTGGTCTTGTTTCTGCTTGCGTGCTTTGGCTTAGAGCGAATCTTCAGTTCTTTCGTGAGAGAAAAATCCCCTGATGCCCATGTAATCCAACCTCAATGCGATACTTCTCGCTGAACGCCACCAAGTTTTAGGCGGGAATTTTTGATCGCTGGATTTTCAACCGCGAATGGACGCTAATCAACGCGAATACAAATTCGGTTTTTCATTCGCGTCTATCGGCGTCCATTCGCGGTTCTTTTACTCTGTCTTTACGTATTGAAATCGAATTCAACGATTCAAAGCGGTGGTATTCACCGAGGACTGTCGTGAAAGCAAAAGATTTCGTAGGATCCTGAAACATATTGTCAATTTAAAAAGACTTTGTTTTTGAGTTCTACTTTCTTCGCCAACGCTGTGCAGGGTTTTTTCTTTGATGTTTGTTGTGGTGATTAAAAAAGCAAGCCATTAAGTTGAATTTACCGAAATCAAATGAGACGATGTTCATTATTGGTTCCATCGTTTGGGAGTTACAAATTGTGGCATGCTCAAACATGAACACGGGTTAGTCACCAGCATACTGTTGCAAACGACACGCCCCAATTTTTGGACTTACATGGATTCTTTATCCGGCTTAGAAATCACATCGAACAAATGTACGATCCCGAAGACTTGCGTGAATCAGTCAAGCGTCTTGCAGGCGGCTCGACTGTTGGAATGGTAGATGCAGAACTAAAACGGAAAGGTGTTGCGTCAGGGCCAAGAGACGAAGTGCTAGAAATCGCCAAGCGAATTATTAATCGGCGGTCCCGAGTCAAGCACGCGTTTATTTTTGTGCTTGGGTTGCTGGTTTTCGCCGCAGGGAGCTACTGGCTTTACTGTTCTGTACAGAACGGAAATCATCGTGTGCGAATCCCCGGTTCAATTATGGGCTGTGGCATGCTCGCAACGATTTATGGCCTATATTTCTCGTTCAAGGATGAACTGTGAACAGGCATGCAAGCGAAGGCCGGATAACAATAGGTTGCACGCGAATCCTGACTTGCGTGCGTTTTGGAATGGACGATCGCTGGTTCGGGCTTGGTATCTTTGCTTGCTGGTTTTCTTTTTAAAACCGCGGATGGACGTAGATAAACGCGGATTCAAGTTCTGTTTTATCCGCGTCCATCAGCGTTAATCCGTGGTTCTTTCTTCATCAGTTTTTCCCGTGTTATCAGGCTTGCTCATGAGTAGAGACAATCTCGTAAAAATTGAACTTCGTGTTGATGCCGATGGTGAAACGCACGTCGAAACTCCATGGGCGACCCCTTTGGGGCGAAACAAATTTCGGCTCGAAAACATGCCGTTTTTTGCTTACGACATTTCATTGCACGACGTTGTTGAGGCAAAGAAGCAAAAAGACGGTTTTCCTTTAGTGAAACGTGTCGTCGAAAAATGTGGCAATAGAACAGTACGTGTAATTTTTCGCGGAGCGGTTGGCAAATCGAAAAAAACAGAAGCAATTCTCGATGACCTGGAGGAACTTGGATGTGACTTCGAATGTGCCAATCCAAAACTGGTCGTGGTTCTCGTCCCTCCGGATAGTGATTTTGACACGGTAACGAAATACCTGGATAATAAAAAATTGAATTGGGAGTACGCAGACCCAAGTAGCGCGACTCTTTTCGACTGACGAAATTGCGTGATAACAATGCGATAGACCCAAGTCGCATTTCACACCAGTTTTAATATTTAGTTTATTTGTGCGACCGGGTCATCGCGGATGTTATCGGATTTAAAATGCGCGTTCAATTGACCATCCTTGCAGTATTGATCTTCACGCTTCTATCCGGCTGCGAGCAGTCAGTTTCGATTGCAACACTCGATCAAACAGCCTCTGATATATTCGATGGGACAATCGCTCCGAACGAAAACGGAGAGTGCAATGTCGATGCAAAAAACAACGTAATCAATAACATTGCATATGTGACCACAAAGGCCGATGATGGATCGAAATTGATTCTCTTTCGCACGTGGCAAGGCAAAGGATCCAATTTGCGAGGGATTCTATATACCAATGGTTCGCCTCTCAAAGTTGGATCAACGGTCGAACTTATTACCTTTGCGCCGCTCGACCCATCTGACGGCGATTTGCCAATTAATAAAGTTGATGTTTCAATTGATGCTGAAATTACTAAAACCTGCTATCGAGTATCCTACTCGCTTGATTAAGTTGGACACGAATATTGCCTGGTAGCAATATGATGCACGCGAATTTGGACTTGCGCGTGGTTTTGAATTGGATGATCGCTGGTTCCGGCTTGGTGATCGTAACCGTTAACCAATCAGTCGCAGATGCCGCACACCAAATTACTTGCCCATCGCAACCGACCGTATCCTTACCCGATTGCGTTTCCTGATGATGTCTCTCGATACGAGGATAAGGCGTCGCTTGAACAGCTGCGAGACTTTAACGACCAACAGGGCAACGAGATAACTGCAGTAATTCTTGATATTGTTTGCCGGTCATGCTGCGATGGAGTGACCGAACTTAAGAATCAGGAAACCTTAGAAGTTTGGTATCAGTGGAACTACTCGATTTGGTCACCCGGAGTGATTAAACATTTTGAGGTTGGGCAAATCATCGTTGGGCAACGGAGACGCAAGCGCAGTTCCAAAGCCATTTGCCCTCACCGGGGCTACATAAGAGACGACGAAAGCGATGTGATTTGTCAGTGGTTTGAACTCTTGCCAAAAGAGGAACAGAAACCTGATCCGATTCAAGAGCGACCTTGGTATTCCGATAGCGTCGCCAAAATCGAAAACCTCGACGCAGAACTTGATATTGGTTCCATTCAGCGGTACTATCATCACTTGGGTCAACTGCTCGCTAGGTGCTAGAGGTTGGATGACAATAAGATGCACTCGAAATCGCATTTTGCGTGACCGATACTGGAAACAGTAGATAACAAGGTAATGCACGTGAGGCCGTCAAAACCTGCGGGCAAGCTGGTCGCGGCAATATTTTACCGAGGGTTTATAATATTTCATCGCTCCGTTTACAGGTTGGCGTAGTCAACCGTCGGTTCGGTGATCACGGACGTTTTTTAGATGGACCACCTATGTCAGTACCAGAGCAGTCTGAGTCGCAGCAAATCATATGTGAGGGTTACGAATTTTCCTTTCAGTGTCCCAATAATTTCTGGGACCTTGATGCGACCGAAGTGGATAATGCCCGATACTGCAATGAGTGCCAACGCAAGGTTTTTCTTTGCGATTCACCTGAGGACGTATCTCGCCATGAATCGGAAGGGCATTGCATCGCAGTTTCGCGGATAACTGAAGGAACCCCCCGTCGCGTAATGATGGGTATTGTTGAGCCAGTCCCCGATGTAACCGACTCGGATATCAGTTTGCACAATGAGTTTACCGCGGAGATTGATCTCAGAATAACCGCTGAGCTTCGGCGAGAGGGATTCAGTGGGCCGCGTTCGCAGTTGGTAAAGGAATCAGATTCGTTTGTTGAAACTATCAATATTGTCACCAGCGCTGCCAGATCGGAATGCAGGCTCTCTCAATCATTCTCGTTCCCTGAGATTCGTGACATGCACCCATTATTTCGTGTCTCGACGTACTGGCAAACATACAGTTACGGAAGTGATGACTTCGCTTCGATTGCCCAAGAGTGCGTGGACGCTTTTTTGGGTGTTCGCCTTGAAACAAAAAAGGAACTTGAGCGAATTCATTCTGCCATCTCCAAAATGGAAATCGAGCGTCTACCAAGGCCTCTGTCAAAGAACCCGCAATTCGAGAAGTACTTTTCCGACCATCACATGGCTTGGCTATTTTACGCCAGAGGCAATACGAAGCTGGCTGATGCACTGGCGCGTCGCTCTCTTGAAAAACTATCTGCTCGCTGTAACCGAATGCTCGGCCTTCTCCAAAAAGATCTTATCGATGAGCATGAATTTGTCGCTAAATTTCTTGACGGATATGACGAGGAGAGCTTGCACTTGTTGATCTGGGGGTGGGGCGGAGACCGTATTCTACCGCTGGACGAGGTTTTTTCAGCAATGCCTCGTGATGCGAGGGAAATTCTTCGACAACACGAGCCCTTCCTGACGATTGAAACTGGGCCTTGACGTCCCAAACTTTGGACTTACATGGATTCTTCATCTAGTTTGACGAATTTTGCACATGGCCAAAACGCGCACAAACTTTATTGTTCCAATGCTTGTTGCAATATTGGGCGTCGCATCTGTTTACGTATTGAGTGCTGTTGTGTTGCCAGCGCTAACGAAAGTTGAATCTGCAGTAAATGTGCCAACGGTTGAGTGGCTGCCCCCTACGGCATCGAACATTTCGTTTGCCAGGAACTACAACAACCGCTATTTCGAATTTGACATTTCTGAGGGCAATTTTGTTGAATGGGCGAAGAGCTACTCGCTCAACGAAATAGCCACGCCAATGCAGATCCCTCGCTATACGCAGTTGCTTGAATCGGATGCAACAACGTTGGATATGAACAACGATCCACGATACACTGCGGTTGTATCGGATGGACTAGCGGACTCGCGCACGGCAAAAAGCGGGCGAGGCTACATAATCGCTTTTGACCGAAACCAAAATCGAGGTTACTTTAAATCTGCGAGCCGATGAGATCGCGGGATATCAATGCGATGCGCGTGAAATGATGATCGCTAGTTCCGGCCTTTGTGATCGCGGACGATATCTATCTTAGGAGAATTATGGGTGCTTGGGACGACGGGTTGTTGGACAACGATAGCTCACAGGATTTTATTGGTGCGTTTGCTCTCGGTGTAGAGCAGGATATCATCGCAATTCATGAAAATAGATCTCGAAAACTTGCTGGCAATCTGAGTGCTGCGGTTGGAATCTTGCTTAGACTTTCACATCGTTTTGATCCAATTCCTGGACTCGGTGAGCCTCCACACTTCTACCCAAGGCTCATTTGCGCTTTGAGTGCTAACTGTGAGTACTTCTTGAGTTTTCCCGGCGACACTCCAACATTACTGGCAATGATTCTTGCCGGTAGAGGCTCGGAGCTTTCAGAGCGGCCTGCAAAGTTAAACAAGCAAATTCAAAAATGCTTGTTCGGCGGCAAGCCTGGTGTTCTACAGGGCGGATTCTCTAAATTGGAGATGGACCTTTTTTCTCATTCCAGCGCCAAAGCATATTTGGCTTCAAAATCAAAATATTTAATTAGGGAAATTGACTCACAATTGAAAGATCGAAAAGAAGTTATCGACATGTCATACTCGTACTTAGGTGGAATGATTGGGTTGCTGCTGGTGCTTCCCATCAAAGGCCTGACATCAAAAAAGATTGAAATTTGGCAGAAACGTTGCCACGCGATTTGGAATTCAGATGGCTCCGACGGTGAGACCAACGACATTGAATTCGAACGCGGATTCAGGAAGAAAGTAGATCGAGCATTTGGATGTGCTGTCAAGATCTACAGCTAACGATTGATAACAATGTGATGCACGCGAATCCGGACTCGTGTGTGTTTTAAAAGCGAATGGTCGCCTGTTCCGGCTCGGTGATCACGGACGTATCCCGTTCAACAACAAATATCATGATCCAATGTATTAGCGACTATGTCGATGCCATCACAAAATGTAATCCGGAGATTGCTTTGGAGGACTTCCAACTGAGGTCGCCTGTTGAACGGTCTTTGTTGCATTCGACGTTTACTAGCCTTGGGCTTCCGACAAAGATGGCCGACCTTCTCTATTCAGAATATGACGGGCAGGAATACGGTTCGCTAAAATTGTTTGGTGAGTTTGCGATGCTTACATTTGAAACGTCAGTAGCGATGTACAAAGATATTGTCGATTTTGCGGAGCAAGAGATGGGCCACTCCGCCGATCGTAGGATACGCGGGGAGACAATCTGGAGAAAGATGTGGTTTCCCTTTGCATGGGACCAGAACAATAATGATCATCTATGTCTTGATTTTGACCCAACAGATGCCGGAACATCTGGCCAGGTGATCTACTGTCCTCGCTGGGGCAACTTGTTTGCGCACGCAACTAGTTTTCCCAGCTTTCTAGATTGTTACTTTAAGCGACTTGAGAAAATTGACTGCGCGATCAGTCACGATTGCCCCGATGAACTCAATTGCAGAATCAATCCACTTGGATCCTGAACAACGCAGGATAACAATACAATGAACGCGAAGCCACAGAAGCGATGAAACTTACGAATTTCCGCCGGTTTGGCTTCGCCAATTTTACCCGCTACAATCCTACTTGCGAGTTGCTGTTACGGCTTGGTTATTTGCAGAGGTGATGTCGCTTTCGATTTTCGGTATAGCATGGTTCGATTCTCATTACTGTCGCTAGTGGTTTTCCTTCCATTGCTGGTTGCTTGTGGGTACTTTTCAATGACTTTTGAACGGCAAGGAGAATTTGTAGCGACAATTGCTGTCGCTTCATCAGGCGAAATTCCACCTCCGCCAACTCCAAAAATGGAAGAAAGAACATTTGACGGGAAATTACTTGGTTGGCCATTGGTCGGTCCGTCATTCGAAATGATCGACAACGTTCGACAGGTCTACGAAACAATCCGAGAGTTACAGCGTGACGCGAGACATCGCACATAACAATAGATTGCACACGGAGCCGCGGGTCGCCCGGTTTTCAAATATTTAGTGAGTTTGCCGAGGCGGTGAACGCTGACGTTATTTCGCCCAACTAACTTCCCTCTATAGAACGGCTCAGCTTTGTCAAACCCTTACAAGCCTCCGGTTGCTTTTTCAAGACGCCCTGCAAAGGCCGGCGGTTCGCGGTGGTGTTCGGCTGTTTGGGTGGTCGGTTACGGTCTTCAGCTTGCGATCTACTCCGTGTTATTAGCGTCAATGAACACTCGTTTTGCGATTACAGAATTTGAGTCTCGGGATGCTTTGTATATCACTTTCAACTGTCTTGTTGTCTTGTTTGGACTCATTTCTATTCTCGCAGTCATTTGGATGCCAGGTCGTACCGTGCGGAATCGAATCTTGCTCGTTACAGGTTCGATTGCACTGTTTGCGGCGACATGGTTTGGATTTATGATGTGTGTGATATCAATTGCGTTTTCCTGAACTGTCTCGCAAAGTCTTGAATAAAACGCGGGATAACAATGGGTTGCACACGACTGGCCGCACGGGCGATGATCTTGGCTTGGCTTTGGACTATCGTTCTTCTACTTCGGGTCGTTGGATAAAGATGGATTTCAACTACAACCAAACAATTCGATCCGTCGGTTCGGTGATCACGGGCGTCGTGCGGCTAAGGAACCGTTAATTATAATGTGGCACGGAATATACAAACGATGGACGCCTCTTACTGCTTGGTCTTCATGTCGTGTCGAAATCGAGGCATTGCACGATGATTTGGAAGGCTTCCGTTTTTGGCTGCAGAATCACGATCCGCGACTTGGACGCGTCTTTGTACAATTTGATTCGCCGCTGTTTTACTGCGCGTCGGATGAGTCGAACAGAGTTAGTGAGCTAAAACCGGAACAAGCAGACCTGCAATTTCCGCATGTTTTCTGGACTGTTGACGACTCAGAATTGGTTAGAATATTTAATCGGCAGTCGTGCAACCTGCACGCAGATTTTGGGATTGTGCATTATTGCTTTCTGTCATGCAACCAATGCATAGATGTGTTGTCGTGCAAACCGCCGCTGTTTACAGGGGATACCCAAGAGTAGTCGCAAAGGAATAGGTTGCACACGGAGCCGCGAGGCCGCGCGGGTTTCAATTTTTAGCGAGTTCGCCGCGGCCTGGTGAACGCGGAAGTTATCCCGCCAGGAAAACACACATGCGGTACACGACTCGCGATATGTTTTTTGCTGTTACTGTTTTCGCGATCTTGCTCGGCGCCATCCTGCACGCCGTATCGCTGCGCCGCGAAACTGACGCGTTCAAGGAATCCACAGGGCACGAGCTGATGAGTTTTGAGTTTGAAACCAAATATGCTGGTTTCACCAGCTCTTTCAAAGACAGCCCTTTTGAATGCACCATTAGCAACCTCAAGTACGCGCGACGAAGTTTTGCCGGAACCTATTCATTTGAATGCGTTGTAAAGCGGCGGGATGGTAAACCTATGAAGGGACGCAGTTTTCGCGACCTTCTAGAGCCGATCGCAAGCGAAAGCAAATACAGATCCGAGATCTACAAAAATTGGTTTGTGTATAAAAATTGGGAGCTTGATTCGAACATCGACACTATGGAACAGGCGTCGTGGGATCTAAAACTTGATATTGAATATAGCTTTAGTGAAGACTTCCCCCAGCCAAAATCGACTTTGGTAGAATCCAGATCGTACTAAAATTCAAAAACTTGGTTGTCGGGTTAGTCGCGCTGACTGATGCTGGTTTTTGAATTGAGTTCGCTGCTCTTTCTTCTGGCAATTAAAAAGCAAGCCATTGAGTTGAATTTACCTGGTGCCACCAAAAGTTTGTTGACGTGGCACCCCATCAAATGAGATGATGTTCATTATTGGCTCCCTTGCTTGGGGTTAGAAAAATTGTGGCATGTTCAAACATGACACGGGCTAGTCACCAGCATGCAGTTGCAAAACGGCTTGCCCCAAATTTTGGACTTACATGGATTCTTTTATCCCGCTCAAACAAAATCTATGCCTGTCTTCACACAGCACGACAACGAGTTTCGCGAACATGATCACACAGATTTCGGTGAGCGATTATTCACGATGTCACACAAATGGCGAGACGGGATTATCCTGACTGCCGTTGGTGTGGTTTGCGCTGTTGCTGCAATTGTCCTATTTGTGCTTAGCAAGCAAACTGAGATCTTCGTGCTTTACGCTTGCCTTGCTGCGTTCATCAGCTTGCTATTTTCCATCATTGGACTGACCACTTTGGTCCGCTCGCGTACTACAATTCACGTCTATGAGACGGGTGTCGAGAAAAAAACGGGACACAACACGGTTGGCATGTCGTACGACGAGGTTACCAACTGCAAACTGAACTACATCTCGCAAGGTGTTTCAACCGGCATTGGATTGGTGATATCGAATGGCAATTCGAAAATCAAAATTGTCGATAACATGGGGCGGTGGGATACCGAATCAAAAATGAAATACACGTCGATGGTCAATCGAATTGCATCAAGGATCCCAGAGTCCGTCAAGGTGAAGGGTGACCATTCAAAGAACGCGCGATAACAAAACGAACGATGCTAAGCGAGTTTCTTGCTTAGAGGCGCTTTGCAATGCCGTCAAAGGTCCCTGCGAGGGATTTGTCTCGCCCCAAACTGCTTGCCGGTGGGACGGTGAGCCCATCGCCAGGCGGCGGATAAGAATTGTAGAACTCCGTTGGAGTACGTTGCCTTCGGATGGTCGTAGTACCCAGCGTGCGCTGCGCGACACTGGGCTTTGGAATGAAACCCCATTCGGGGTAAAAAGCTCCTGCGGTGGTTTGGTTTCGACAATATTTTACTGAGGGTTTAGTTTCTCGCTTTAGGAATTGTAGAACTCCGTTGGAGTAGGTTGCGTTCGGATGGTCGAGGTACCCAGCGTGCGCTGCGCGACACTGGGCTTTGGAATGAAACCCCATTTGGGGTAAAAAACGTGGATTGCAATCACTTAGGTAGTACGACGACGGGCCACTTTGGGCAATGCAACAGGCCACTTGGGGTAATACGACAAACCAAGACTACGCAAACTTACGCGCGGAGGTCGCAAACGAGATAAACTGGAGTCATGAACGCAGAACTGACAGCCAATCAATCGCAACCAAAATCACGCTATAAAAAGTTCTGGCGATTCAGCTTGAGAACTGTTTTGGTTGTGACAACGATCTTCTGCATCATGTTTGGATGGTGGGTGAATCGTTGGTCCACTCAGAAGAATACGGCGGAATATTTTCGCAACAATGATATTTACTTTCTATATGACGATATCGAAGAGTATCCGCAATGGATGCAGTGGATCGCGGAGAAATTTGGCACCGATACGGTGATTCCGATTTACTCAATAAACATTGAGTCCCAAGCCGATTTGGAGCGAGCAGGAAAACTGCACGGTGTTCACAGGCTTTGGTTAAAAGATGCTGAGGACGAGTACGACCTCTCAGCGATAGATGGATTGTTCGAACTGGAAGAACTTGAGATTAGTAGCAGCGTGCGAAGTGTGAAGCCGCTGCGCCGTTTGAAGAATCTTAAAAAGCTCTCGATAGATCAATCGAACAGTGCGGACCTGTCATCTCTCAAATATCTAGAGAGTCTGGAGCATCTTTCAATTGGCGAATCGTCGTTTGCGAGCCTTGAATTTCTTCGCGGGCTTAGTCAAATGCGAGTTCTTAGAATTGGATGTTGGGGCGTCAAAGACATCTCACCACTCCAAGAGATGAAAAACTTAAATAGTTTGACTTTGTTTGGCGTTCAAGCTGACGACTATCAACTCTTTTCAACATTCATAAGTTTAAACGAACTAAATTTGGTCGGTAGCAATATCGAAGACCTGACGCCGATTTCGAATTTGATCTGGCTTGAGGATGTAAAATTAAACCGAACAAAGGTTAGCGACATTACTCCGCTAAAAAACCTTACCCGAATCAACCATTTGGATATCTCCGGAACGAACGTTGATGACCTTTCGCCTTTGAAAGAGCTGACAGGGATTTATTCCCTCGGCGTCTCGAATACGCCCGCCAACGATTTTTCCGTCCTCTCGCATCTACCGGGTGTTTCACGACTAAATATCTGGGGCGAGAAAGTCACCGGGCAAATTAGGTTCACCAAGAACAGTTTGAAATATCTCAATATTCAATCTGCACCCAACGTGAGTTCGGTTTTGATTGAAGAGAGTCCGCAGCTTGAAGATTTCGAGGTTCGCAAGACCGGAATCCAAAAGATCGAAGGTCTCGAAAATTGTGAAATACTTCGAGAAGTCGAATTGAATTCTTCGCCGATAGAATCACTTAGATTGAATGGCCAAAGAATATACTCGTTCAATGTTTCTGATTGCCCATTGAGTGAAGTTTCACTTGCCAACGCAAACGTTTATAGCCTTGCATTAAAGAACACGAAACTGAAAAACCTGGAAGGTTTTAAGGACATCAAAGGCGCGACGGAATTGGAACTTGCTGGCAAGTCATTTACCAGTCTCGATGGAGTGACGAACCGTTGGGAAGTACGTGATTTAATAATCCGAGATACGAATATTGTTTCGCTTGAACCGTTTCCTGAATTACATAAATTAGAAACGGTTGAGCTTGAGAATTCGCCAATTGTTGACATTTCCAAAATGAAGGTTGCCGGTACCGCAAAAGGTTTGTCTCGTTGTGTGATCAAAAACTGTCCAATAACAGACATCGCTCCCTTATTAACTCCACACATAAAAGAACTTTCGCTGGATGGAACACGTGTGGCGAGTCTGGCGCCTTTTTCAAAAACGGAACCTCGGATTCTTAAAAAATTGTCAATTCGCAACTCGACGTTTTCTGATTTGAGTCCATTGGCAAAGAACGATCATGTAAAACAAAATTTGAGGTGGTTGGATCTATCAGGAACCAAAGTGATGGACCTTGGACCGGTCGCGGAACTCAAATCACTCGAAGGATTGATATTGAACGACTCGGAAGTTAAAGACTTGACTCCGTTGGCCGATTCATTGTGTACGGATCTTGAGCTTGTAAATTGCCAAGCCGCAGACCTGTCACCGATTGGGCAAATGAAGAATCTCAAGCACCTAACGATTCGAAACTGCGATGCGTCAGATTTTGAGTTTCTGGCTGACTTGAAGAAGCTGACATATCTGGATCTTTCTGGGACCACTTTTGCAAACGGATCGTCACTGGTTGGTCTGGAGAAGTTGAAGTATCTCGATTTATCCAACACTCGACTTAAGAATCACGATCAGTTGAAGGGTTTGAAAAGCCTGATAATGATAAGCCTTCCGTGGTCTGAGCTTTCAAACAACGCCAAGTCGGAGTTGATGGCAATTCTGAAGAAATGGGATCCTCGCTTGGAAAAGAAGGATATCTACGTACGACAGTTCGGCAAATAGTAGTTCATTCAGATTTGGAATTAGGGTGATGAGTTGTCGCCAGACGTCGGTGTAATTGGAGATGGCCTGAATTCTGGCGAATCCAGCTACCTAAATCAAAACTTGATGCACCAGTGGAATTCTATTTTCGAGTTCTACTTTCCAGATTCAATTCGATCGATCAGTCGCTTTGTTTCCGCTTCATCATTTCCGCAAAGCCATCGAACGACGTTGTCGGACCAGATCGCGTCGTATTCTTCCTGGTTGATGATGTCTCGCTCGATCGCCAGATCAAGAATCTTTCCGGGATACGACGACTGAGATTCTGATTCCATTTCACCAAGCGGATACGGATCGTCCAAACCCAGGATCACTTGATTGGTTCCCTGATTCTCGATCAGCAACTTCAACGATCCCGTGTCGTGGACCAGTGTATCGAAAAAGATATTGGGATGACCGACGGCTTTACGTGGATGCTGCATACCTTCGAACAAATCGGGACGTCCGTCGAAGCCTTGAATGCGGCGGCCAAGATTGATTTGAGCCAACTGACCTCCATGAGCAAAACAGACGCGCATGTTGGGAAATTTGTCCTGGTAACCACTTAACGTCAAAAAGTGATAGGCGTCGGCACATTGGGCCAGCATCCAGATCAAATGGAAACGCCAAGCCGTATTTTCCAGCAGGATAAATTTCTCGCCATCGTAAGGATGGACTTCGACTGCCAAATTATATTTGTCGCAAAGCTCAAAGATCTTTTCGTTCTCTTCGTCAAAAATGCAACGCCATGAACCGATCGTATCCATGTAGTGGGTTGGCAAGCAAAGCAATCGCAGGCCAAGCTCTTCTACACAGCGCTGAATTTCCCAGCAAGCTCCGTTGACGAACCCCGGGTGAACGACGAAACCACAAGTGAATTTTGAAGGGTTTTCGTTCTGGATTCGCGCGTTGAAATCATTCTGAAATCGCAACGCCTTTTTCATGGCTTCCAGTCTCAGTCCGTTTCCATATAGCTGAGACAGGTTGAGGACAACGGCATGGTCGAGTTTGAATTGCTCCATCCATTCCAGTTTTTCGTGCAGGAAAAAGCTGGAGTCAGTGACGGGCCGCTTCCAGCCTTTTTGCAGCATGAATTTTCTGTCTTCATCAACCCAAAAGATCTCGTTCTCTTTCATGAACGCAGGAATTTCTTCCGGGTAAGGAAGTAAATGCGAGTGGCCGTTGATGCGAAGTTTCGGAGGCATGGTTGATTAGCGAGGTTCTTTTAAATCAAATGGCTTGTTGAATGTGAATATATCAACTCAATTGATCGGCAGAAGCGGTTTCTCATTTAATTGAGACAAGTCAACAAAATATATCTGAGGCCCACGTGAAAATTGATCTTAACAACAAAAATGCTCTGGTTTGTGGCAGCACGCAAGGGATCGGCAAAGCGGCGGCTATCGCGCTTGCTCAGTCCGGTGCAAACGTAACGCTGGTCGCGAGAAACGAATCGAGTTTGCAGACCGTTGTCGGCGAATTGGCGGCAACGTCGGATCAAAAGCACAGTTTCGTGGTTGCCGATTTTCAAGACCCCGCTGGTTTGGCCGAAAAAATACACGCAGATTTAGCTGGGCGAACTATCCACGTTTTGATCAACAACACTGGTGGGCCTCCCGGTGGCGAAATTTTCTCTGCCGGCATCGAGGAGTTCGAAAGTGCGTTCACGCAGCATCTAAAATGCAATCATTTGTTGGCTCAGGCCGTTGTACCGGGTATGAAAACAGCGGGTTACGGCCGAATCATTAATGTGATTTCGACCTCGGTAAAGCAGCCATTGAACGGGCTGGGTGTTTCCAACACGATCCGGGGCGCGGTCGCCAGTTGGGCGAAAACGATGGCCAATGAGTTGGGCCAATTTGGGATCACCGTAAACAATGTTTTACCCGGTGCCACGGCCACTGAACGGCTTTCATCGATCATCGAAAGCAAGTCAAAGAAATCCGGCCAGTCCATCGAATCAGTTTCTCAAACGATGAAGGATTCCGTTCCCGCACGCCGGTTTGCCGATCCCAGCGAAATCGCAAACGCGATCGCATTTTTAGCAAGCGATTTGGCTTCGTATGTGAATGGGATTAATCTGCCAGTTGATGGCGGACGGACGAAGTGTCTGTAGTCCCCCCAACCGCCCGTCGATGCTACTCGGTTTTTCTGGATTGCAAATAATTCCAGATACGTGGCAGCTCCTTCTTCAATAGTTCTTCGTCATCTTCGTTGAAATCTTTATTCTTGAGACCGGAATTTCCGAGGTCATGTTTATAGAATTTTATGAACTCAGCGATGTTGTTTTGCAATTGATCAATTTCCGGACGCCCTAATTGGAACATTGTTTGCGAGAAACCCATTTGTGCAAAGTGAATTCCGTTAGGCGTCAATTCGCACTCAACAAGCGAGTCTGGATCATTCACGATTCGGGTGTAATCCTTCTCGCCCATCATGATTAGATAGTCCCGGAAATCGATAAATGAATCGTCACCGCATCCCTGATTAAGCACATAGACAGCGCTCCACAGTTTCATGTCGTAAGCATGCGACATTCGTTCACTGAATCGTTTGGCGAACCGCTGAATATCGACATCCGAAAGTTTTCCCAGTTCGGCAACCAGCCCTTTGTAAAGTTCGTCATCCGAAGTGCCATGTTTTCTGGCGTCTTCAACTACTTTCCAAAATTCACGCTCAGACATTACGGCTGGTTTTGGAAAAAAATACTCTCGAATCTGGTTGTGAGTCAGCCCAAGCAATACTCCGACTGCAAGGACAGCCAGAAGCATGGTAAGAATTCGGAATCGCATTCGCCGCATGGTTAAACTCCTACTAGTGGTTCATCCAGACTTGGAATTAGGGTGATGAATTGTAGCCGAGTCGCCAGGCTTCGGTTTTATTGGGGATGGCCTGAATTCTGGCGAATCCAGCTACCCTAAAATCAAAATTTGATGCACCACTAGCCATCATTTTCTTCGCCTTTGGGTTTGGCCATCCCGAACTCGGTTAGCTTTTTATAAAGCGTGTTGCGATTGATTCCAAGTTTCGCCGCGGCTTTTGTTTGCGTGTTGTTACAGCTTTGCATGACTTGATCCAATAACTCTTTTTCAACTGGCTCAACAATCTGCTTATACAAATCTTCGGCATCGGCTTCGGATTTGCTCAACCGGCTATACACAAACTCGCGAATCAATGACTGGTCGTCAGTTGGGCGAAAGACGGCGACCTGAGCTTGTTTGGCGTCGCCCATTACCGCAACGGGTAACAGCGACGGCTCAAGCTGATCACTTTGGCCAAGTACGACCGCGCGTTCGATATAGTTTTGAAGCTCGCGAACATTTCCGGGCCATTGATATTCTACCAACGCCTTGAGCGCGTCGGGGTGAATCTTTTTGATCTCTTTGTTGTTGGCTTTTGAGTAGACATCCAAAAAATGCCTGACCAGTAATTCGATATCGCCTTTGCGGCGACGCAGCGGAGGCAAAGCGATCGGCAATACGTTGAGCCGCCAGAAAAGGTCTTCGCGGAAACGGCCTTCAGTGACTTCGAGATTCAAATCGCAGTTGCTGGCCGCGATCACGCGCACGTCGACTTGGATGGTTCGCGTGTCCCCTACTCTTTCGAATTCGCGCTCTTGAAGAACTCGCAAAAGTTTGACTTGGAGTGTGGAAGAAGTCGAATTCACTTCGTCCAGAAAAATTGTGCCACCATGGGCCGCTTCGAAACGCCCGGTACGATCTTTGACCGCATCGGTGAACGAACCGCGAACGTGACCAAAAAGTTCGCTATCCAGCAGGCTCTCGGTCAATGCTCCACAATTGACGCGCACAAACGGGCCACTTGCCCGGTCGCTCAATTGGTGCAGTGCCGAAGCGATCAGTTCCTTGCCAGTTCCCGTTTCGCCCAATAGGAGAACCGAAGAATTGGATTGGGCCGACAGCCGCGTCATCTGGTAGACGTCACGCATCGTATCGGATGTACCGATCAGCCCATCAAGCGGTGAATCGTCTACGTTGCTGAAATTTGAGTTGCCGCTGCCCATTTAGTCCACACAGTTGAACGAAATACATTTCGAGTATTCTATTTCAACTTGAAAAGCTATCCGCGCAAAGCCCATGCCGGGTGTTTTGCACGATAGAAAGGCAATCATCTGCTGATAAATCCAGCAACAGGCATGGACCGTTTTGGCGATAGCCACGGTTTACCAGTCGTGTCGATCGCCGCAAACTAGGCGTCTGGTCAAACAGTGATACCTGCCGCTGGAACCGGGAAATGCTGACAGAGGTCTTTGACTTGGCCTCGAATATTGTCAAGCAAAGCCGTGTCGTCAGGGTTAGAAAGCGATTGGTTAATCCACTCGCCAATCTGCTTCATCTGATCGACACCCATTCCGCGAGTGGTCAACGCGGGCGTGCCGATCCGCACTCCGCTTGGATCCATCGGCTTTCGCTCGTCAAACGGGATCATGTTTTTATTCACGGTAATACCACATGCACCCAAAGTATCCTCGGCGATTGTGCCACCGATTCCTTTGGCGGTGACGTCAACTAAAACCAAGTGGTTGTCAGTTCCGCCGCTAACGAGCGTCAACCCACTGCTCTGCAGCGACTCGGCAAGTGCTTTTGCGTTGGCTTTGACTTCTTTGGCGTAGGTCTTAAACGTGGCCTGCTGTGCTTCGTGGAAACAAACGGCCTTGCCAGCCACGACGTGCATCAGCGGTCCGCCTTGCATTCCCGGGAATACGCTTGAGTTGATCTTTTTGGCGTACTTCTTTTTGCACAAAATCAATCCGCCACGAGGACCGCGAAGTGTTTTGTGAGTCGTTGTCGTCACATAGTCCGCAACCTGCACTGGGTCGTCGTGCTCACCGCCAGCAACCAAGCCCGCATAGTGTGCCATATCGACGAACAACAACGCTCCAACTTCATCGGCAATTTCACGAAATTTTCCATGTGGAATTTCTCGCGGGTATGCACTGGCTCCAGCGACGATCATTTTCGGTTTGTGCTCACGAGCCAGTGAAGCAATCTGGTCAAAGTCAATCAAATGAGTGTCGCGGTTGACGCCATAATTGATGAAGTTGTAAAGCTTGCCCGATAGATTCAATCGCATGCCGTGAGTCAAATGACCGCCATGGGCCAGATCAAGACCAAGCACTGTGTCTCCGACTTCAAGGGCCGAAAGATAGACCGCTTGGTTGGCTTGGGAACCGGAGTTGGGTTGCACGTTAGCGAACTCGGCGCCAAACAATGACTTGGCTCGGTCGCGGGCAATGTTTTCCATCACATCGACGTGTTCACACCCGCCGTAGTAACGACGGCCGGGATAACCTTCGGCGTATTTATTTGTCAGGATACTTCCAACCGCATCCATGACGGCAGGGCTGGTGTAATTTTCACTGGCGATCATTTCCAATCCGTCTTGCTGTCGCACGGACTCGTCTTGAATGGTTTGCCAAATCTCTGGATCGTTGGATTGAAGAAAGCTCATGAGAATTCCAGCCGAAGTAAGCGTAAAAAATGGGGATGGTTTTGCGATGACAATATTGAAACAAACATCGGCATCCGAAGCGACTTATTTTAGTTTTTCGACCATGACTTCCAAGGCGCCTTTATTGTCGTCGAGTTTAGCGGGAGATTCGTTGACTCGCAGGCACAAGACACCATCTTGAGCCGCAGTGATCTCACCCATTAGGCCGACCGAAACGGGCGAGACCAGGCTTTTGACTCGCATTTTCGCTTCGCCAGCATCGGGTGAATAGACGCCGGCCTGAAGGATGCCCAGCGGATTGCCCTGGTGGTACTGGATCGTGATTCCGTTGCTTTGGCAGGTCCAAGGCAGCAGTTTTCCGCTCAAATTGGAAGACTGGCCGACTTTGAATTCGCCTTTTCCGGTCACGCGAAATCGTTCACCTTTCTTGACCGCAATCGAAGTTACCTGCCAACTTCGCTGTGAGCTGATTTGGAATTTGGTATCCGCCGAACCGAACGTTGCCGCAATTGGTTTGGCACGCGTTAAACGTCCGCGCTGGGGTTCATAGCCATATTCAATCTCTGAGATGAACAACTCCCAGTCGGATTCCAGTTGTTGCCAGTTGGATTTGGTGGCTCTGATGAAAAGCCGATTGAATTGAGTCGGTCTCACGTGGGCCTGTTTTTTTAACGCCGCAAAATCAACTTTTGTTTTTTCATGTTTGGAAAAAAATTCACATGCGGCCCAACTCCACGCATAGTACCGGACTTCTAAAAAAGATCTCGGGTCAATGTTGATCACATCCGAAAGCGACATGTCTTCTCCGGCAGCGTACTCGTCTTTGATTCGTTTTACACGCCCCCAATATTCCGACTCGCTCCGATCACGCAAACGATAACGCAGCTCCAGTTTTCCTTCGGCCCAGCGGTGAACGCCAAACAATTCAGCCATGCCTTCGGAAAACCAGGGCGCTCCATAACCATTGGCAAACCACTGCATGAATCCGTGCGTGCCTTCATGAAGCAACAAGTGTCGCGTGTAATAGTTTCCCGGCTGAAGGAAAAGCCAAATATTGTGGCCGCGTTGAAAACCGGCGCGGAACTCGGGCAAGTCAGCTGGAATCAAGCCCGCTTTTTTGAACTTCGACGGATCCTTTTCATCAGCGATCAAGAACGCGCGCATCTTCCAATTGGTTGCTTTGGATTCGTCGACTTCGAAGTACTCGCACCATTGAGCCACAGCGAGATCAAACACACCGATTAGTTCGCTGATCTGTTTTTTTTCGGCGGATTCGGTTTCGCGGACGTCGGTGTAAAGGTCGATGTGGCGACCGGAAAGCTTGCGAATCCCGGCGGCCAAGACTGCTTTTTCATCGATTTCAAATGGAGCGTCGATGTTAGGATTGATCTTCGCCATTTGCTTTGACCAAACATCCTGCGATTCCTGGCCGGATGTTTGTTGCCCCAATGGCCCAGCAAACATCGCCATGAACACAACAATACAACTCGCCCAACGACGCGAGTTAAACGTGTGTAGAATAAAGTCGCTCAATCCAGCCATGATTTTATTTGCTTTCTGGTTACGGAAGGTTCTATTGTAACCATTCGAAATTTTCGTTGAACAAGTGCTTCTGCCATGCAACAAAAAAAAGAACTTCGTCGTTTGAATTTTGCAAAACTTATTCCCGTGTTGGCTTTGGCAATTTTTTTGACAGGCTGCATCAAGAAATCGCCCAACGAAGTCGTCGTTCATGCGGCGCTTGACCGCGAGTTTTCTGAGCCGATCCTTAACGACATTGGAAAAGAACTGGACCTGACGATTCTGAAAAAGTTTGATCAAGAGTCTAACAAAGCGGTTGGTTTGGCGACGGGAATCATTCAAAGCAAGAAACAACCGCAAGCAGATATTTTCTGGAACAATGAAATACTTCACACGTTGCGGCTTCAAAAGATGGGGCTGCTGGAAGTTTATCAAAGTCCTCAAGCCAAACATTTTCCGGCTGAGTTTCTTTCAAAGCAAAAACAGTGGCATGGTTTTGCGGCCCGCGCCCGCGTGTTAATCGTGAACACGGATTTGATTCCCGATGCCGCGTCCCGGCCCAATTCCATTTACGATTTAGCTGATCCAAAATGGAAAGGCAAATGTGCGATGGCCCGCCCGCTGTTTGGTACGACCGCCACACATGCAGCCGTTTTGTTTGCAAAGCTGGGTGATGACAAAGCAAAAAAGCTGCTCAGTCAGATCGCAGAAAACGCCGTAATCGTCGGCGGCAACAAACAAGTCGCACTCAAAGTCGCCAGTGGCCAGTTCGCGTTTGGTATCACCGATACCGATGATGCGATTATTGAGATCGAACAAGCCAACCCGGTGGAAATTGTCTTTCCCGATCAGGCAGCTGATCAAATGGGTGCGCTGCTCATCCCGAATACTTTGGCCATCATCAAGAACGGCCCAAATTCAGAGCGAGCCAAAAAACTGGTTGACCGTTTGCTTCAACCAGACATCGAACGTCGATTGGCAAAAGGAGCCAGCGCACAAATCCCGTTAAGTGAACAAGTCGAAGAAAAATCTCGTGCCCAACCGAAAACGGGCGATCTGAAAATCATGAAAGCCGACTTTCAAGCCGCATCCGACGCATGGGACAAAGCAACCCGATTTCTGACAGAAGCTTTCCCAGCGGGCGGTTAAGAAAAGAAGAATCCAGAGCAAACGACATTGGCATTCGCTACAGCACGATGTTAACCGAGTTCAAACCTAAATTGCGCAAGTAACCGCACGCTATTGCGTTGCGGCTGAGACCACGAGAAACCGCGACCGCCGGTGCAGCAGCAACATCAGCCGCCTGGCGATAGCCTGCGGTTTCCACCGCAACTCCACCACCAGCCAAACCAGTATCGCCGCTTCTTCGCAAGGCCGTAGCCGTACTGCGCATTAAAAAAGGCTCCGCCAATCATGACGGAGCCTTTAATATTTCACTCAACAGATTTTACGAATCGTAAAAACTAGTTGCAGCAGTTGTTGCGTCGGCCCAGGTTGCGAACGCGCGTGAAAACTGATCGACCGCCTTGAGCAACGCGTGCTGTTACAGTACGAACAACTTGGCGGCGTGGCTGCTGGCAATTAACACAAGCTTGAGCTGCTGGAGCAGCAACTGAAACTGGAGCTGAAGCAATCGGAGCAGCTGAAACTGGAGCTGCAACTGACATTGGAGCAGCAACTGATACTGGAGCTGAAGCAATTGGAGCTGAAGTTACCATTGGCGATGCGATTGTTGCCATTGGAGCTTCTGAGTAAGAAGGTGCAACAACCGAGCCCATGACAGGTGCTTGGTACATAGGAGCAACATTGGTTCCACATCCGGTGCAACCTTGATTTACAACCATTCCAGAGTTGTAAATTGGAGCAGCCATGATGCTTCCTTCCATTACACCGCCTTGGATGACACCACCGTTTTCGATGACACCACTTGAGAAAGCACCTGTGTCAACCATGCCACCATAAACGATACCGCCATCGACCATACCACCATTAACCATACCGCCATCAACGACGCTTCCTTCAGCCATTGGTGCTGGTGAATCAACTGAAGTGTCAGCCATTGGGGCTTTAGCCATTGGAGCTTCAGTGGCTGGCGTTGCTGTAACAGCTTCTTGAGCTGCTTCGGCGACTGGAGCTGCAGCGGCATCAGCTACTGGAGCTGGTGTTTCTTGTGCTAACACTGAACTACTTGCGATCATTGCGCAACATACAGCTACGAAAAATTTCTTCATTTTGGATATTCCCATTCTTAAACTAAGTCGTCTCAGATTTGACCCTGCGGGTATTGTTTGAACGTCAAACAACTTTTCCGGATCGGGAAACATGACCCCACCCGTGTTGTGTAAGCCCCCTAGGCTACCAGCAGAAAAGACTCTTCTCAACCGGCAAAGTCGACGTCTAAGGCTGTTTTTTTGGCAAAATCCAAAGCAGTAAAATTCGATTTGGCTTGCAAAATTGGGTGTAAAAATTCACATCCTTAAACGGTCTTTATGTGGAATTGCACAACTTCGATAGATCGGGATCGGATCACCTGTTCAAAGTGCAAAATCACGCAACTGGTGAACAACCCAATATGACTATTTAACAAACTTATTTGGGCATCAGGCGGGTGCCCAAAAGATAGTCCACCACTCCACGTTTAGGACTGCGAACGGCGAATGCCAACCCTAACGCGGTCACGAATCCGATTAACCCGCTACTGGCAAACAAAATGGCTAAATAGTCCTCCGAGCGTGTCAACATATACGCCAACGAACCTTCTTCAGCCGTCATCTCTTTGTGATTTTGATACTCGGTAAAAACCATCATCAACATAAAGACGCCGAATGACAGAATTGCGGGAAGCCAGGAAATGAACGTTCGGATTGCACAAACCAAACGGCTGGCTTGTCGACCTTGGGAGTTACAAACCTGGATTCCCATAAAGTTGAACACGGGCCCGCCTCGAAACCAAGCACCAGTGATCATGGGTGCGATCAAACCGAGCGCTGTTCCTACAGGTAATTTCCAGGCATTGGGCATTGGTATGATGTAAAAACACAACAGAAACGCGATGATCGCGATCAAGAAGAACGCGACCGTCTCTAGTCCGAAGGTAACGGCAAGAATTCCCAACCGACTATCCCAACTCAAATTTCCTTTGTTATTGGAAAGTGAATCAAGTTGATCCGCTGCCCATTCTAACGTTGATCCTTCCTTCGGTTTATTGCTTAGCTCGATCAAAAAGTCTTGAACCGAAGCGGGCAAAAGTTTCGTACGATGAATCAAGTCGCCCAACTCTTGCAGGACGTCGACCGCTTTTGCTACATCGGTTGTGGCATCTTCTGGTGATTTTAATTCCACATTTCCATCGGCGGTCATCACCATCTCACCGGAAAGCGCACCATCAGGATCCGAAGCTGATTTTGATTTTGAATTCGATTGAACGACGTCGACCAGTTGTTTGTCCAAGAGTTTTGCGTGGCCGTCTTCGTCCAGCCAAATCTGCGGCAGCGAAAGTGATGGGGGCAACGTTGCGTCGCTGAGTGCGGCACGTAATTCTGCCACCGTTTCCCGCATGACTTGTCCATAGTGCGTCCAGTCAGCCTTTTTATCAATTCCAACAAACGTTTGAATCGGAACTCCTTTGATTGCTTCAAAGGCATCCCAGCGAACGGTTGATTTATTGTCCGACTCCGTATTGTTCGATTCCGTATTGTTTCCGCCTTCGAGCCAGCGTTGCCGGGTAATACGAGCGAGATTAATTCGTTTCTCCCCAGGCTCTTTTCCGCCAGGACGCTCCACGATCCAGACATCTCGATTCAAAGCGTCGTCGCGCCCCAAATAGACGTTTCCGTATGTCGATGCGCCCATCAAGTCGCGAGTCGCGTAAGGGCCAAATTTCTTGATCTCGATCGTGTTAAGCTTCGGTTCAACAACGGGCACCTGAATTTTTTTCCGGCCAGTTTCAAGTCGCACAACTCGTGTACCGCTGATCATGCCTTGAATGCCCAACATTCGGTTGGAGACGCGCATTGTCGAAGCACAAATTGCGATGGGAACAAAGTAGATCAGTGTTCCGCGCAAGAACAAACTAACTTGGGCTGCCATTGTTCCCATATCTACATCCGACGCGCCTATCATTGACGCATGAAATAGAACGATTCCGAAACAGCCCGGAACCGCAAATGCGCGTAACGAACACCGCCAAAAACCAGCGCGGCGACCTTCTACGTCGGCAACATGTAAACCCATGATTCGCTTGCCCAGCGCTCGTCCGTATCGTCCCTCAAAAGAAGCATAGTAAAAATTGGTCAGCAACCAGACTACATACCCCAAAACCATCGCAAACCGCGCCTGTCCTTCTTGAGTTGCAGCCTGTAACTCCTCCGGCGACAGCCGTAAAATTACGACCGAATAAATTGCATTTGCGACAATCCAAAAAAACATCATCGATGAGAAGACGATTTGTATAAAAGACTGATCAATCATGAATGCGGCCAGGCGGCGACCAGCATCAGCGATCGTGTCTGGCTGAGTTGCATAGGGAAGCAACGCAAGTTTTAGGTCATCGAGATTCTGGAATCGTTTCAGCGGATCTTTTTCAAGACATTTGTGAATCGCGTGATCCAGCTCTTTGGGAATCTTCGGATTGAATTCTCGTGTTGACGGGGCGGAGTCGGTCATGATTTGAGCTGTCACCGACATCGCGTCGCCTTTGAATGGCGTTCGGCCTGTCAGCAAATAATACAACGTCGCTCCAACGGCATAGCTATCGGTTCTCCCGTCCAAGTCGCCGCCGCGAATCTGTTCAGGTGCCGCATAAGACGGCGTTCCCATGAATGTTCCCGCTTGCGTGAGATTCACATCGTTACAAACAAGTGACTTTGACAAACCAAAGTCGCCAATCTTGATAGTGTCGTCGGTGTCGAGAAAACAGTTGCCAGGTTTGATGTCGCGATGAATCAAGCCTTGACGATGAGCCGCCGAAAGTCCGTCGATCATTTCCAGTGTGCGATCGACCGCGACCTGAATATTCATTGGGCCTTCTTCTTCGACTTTGTCCGCCAACGTTTTGCCTGGCATCAGTTCCATGGCGATATACGGCTGGCCGTTGTCGGTGCCCGTGTTGTAAACGAACGTCACGCGTGGGTGGGAAATTTTCGCTGCCAGTTGGGCTTCTCTGACAAATCGCTGTAAATAGGATTCGTCCGTGACCATGCTTTTGGAAAGCCGTTTGAGCGCGACACGCCGCCGCGTTTTCGTTTCGACAGCTTCCCAAACATTTCCCATGCCGCCTGAACCAAGCCAACGTTCTAAACGATATGGCCCAACGGTTTCCCCCTGCCCTGCGGGCTCTTTGGGCACGATGATTTTGGTGGTCGGGGGGATGGTGGCATCGAATGATGACAGTGGTTTTGTCGGATCGAGAGAAGGCGTATTGGCACCCGTAAAATTTGCTGCCTTAACATTGGGCTCGGCACCATTGTCCGGTAGCTGTGGTGTTCCAGTCGTTTTGCTTATTCCACTACCGCAGTTTTGGCAAAACTTGGGCGGCTCGCCAATGTAGCTGATGGTTTGATCGCAACTTGGACAAAAAATTTCCAACAGAAAACCTTGAGCGATGTTTTATAAAGTAAAGACGGAAGAGTTGGATTCCTTTTCTCATTGTAATTGTGTCCCGAATCGGCGTCGACTCCAACAGATTTTTAAGAACTTTTTAATTCCGTATTTACAGGCGCGGCTGAGTGATTGATGCGAATCGCCGACCCAACGTCTTTGGGCTTGTTTGGAGAGCCCAGCCGTTTCGGTACATCATCGACAGAAAATTTGGCTTGATCCACGATATGCCTTTGAGGTTGGACGCCCGCCAAAATAGCCACGCTTTTACAGCGAAATTTCTCGGGCTGACCCAACCTCAGTTGCAATATTAGTGTTCAAGGCTTGCGTGAAAATTCGAAACTTCGGCATTAGACGCTGCCGCGCTGCTGTCCGAGTTTCCTTTGGCTTTTTCCAAAGATTCGTACACCCAGCTTTTTGAGATCAGCGCATCGGCTGTAATCGGCTTGTCCAACCCCGGACCGAAAACGGCGTAAAACGGAATCGCACCTTCTGGATTACCGAGTTGCTTCATAAATTCCAGCATCTCATCGACGCGGTCTTTGTTTCCTTTGTCGGCTTTAAGCGCGACAACATTGTGATCTTTGAAAAATTCTTTTGTTTGTTTGACGTTCAAGGCACCTGCCTCGTTTATTACACAAGTCGCTCATGCCGGGCCCGTAAAGTCAATAAAGACTAAACGGCTCTCGTCACGCAGTTCGCCCAAACGAACTTTGGAGAATTCTTGCCAATCCAATTTGTGTTCAGACGGGCCAAGCCATGAAAACGCCGCAACGGATCCAAACCCGATGATCGCGAAACCCGTGCCCCAACCTTTGAGTTTCTCGCTAAGGTTTGCGACACCAGAAATTCGTCCGATCCACCAGCAACCAAACGCGATCACCAACATCAAACTCAAAACCGCAACCAAGTATTCGCTACGAGGTTTTTCGCTGAATCCAGACAGAAGAAAAACAACGGTCGCCATCAAAATGAATCCGGTGACTTGTTTGAATGTCTCCATCCACGCGCCCGGTTTTGGTAACCAACTGATCAACTTTGGATAAATCCCGATCAACAAATATGGAATCGCCATCCCTAAACCGATGGCACCAAAAATCGCGTAAGTGACCCACGCGGGTTGGCCAGCAGTAATCGCCAACGCCGGAACCAACATCGGGCCGGTGCAAGGCGTCGCCAGGATCGTGGTCAGAATTCCAAGGAAAAACGCGCCGGACAATCCTTCTTCTTCTGCCTTTTTGCCAACAACACTACCGCCGCTCATACCAGGAATCGGAATTTCCCAAACGCCCAACATGCTCAGGCCAAATGCAAATACAACGGAGGTGATCACGATCGACCCCCACATGCTTTTGGTCAGTAGATCTCCCCAGCCGTACCCAAAGAACGCAGACAGCGTCGCCAAAACCAGAAAGACCGCAATCAAACCAGCTGAAAACGCCAAGTTCAACATGAAGACTTTTCCGCGATCTTCGCCCGCTTGCGAAACGAACGACATGATCTTCAGTCCGATCACGGGAAGCACGCATGGCATCGCATTGAGAATCAATCCAGCCAGCAACGCCATCAGTAAATAGCTGATCAGGTTCACGGCGGAAATCGCTTTGACCGGAGCGGTGACGTGAAGGCTCCAGAATTTAGTCGCGCGCACACTCATGTCTTCGAAGTCCAATTCACTGGCTGTGAACCGGAGTACCTGTGGGGTGTTTGTTGTTTCAGTGCCTACTTCGATCGGGATGTTGAAATCGACAACGGTCGGCGGGTCGCAGCCGCTTTCGTTGCAAACCATGTATAGCAGTTTCCCACCAAGATCGAATTTTCCCGTTTCGGTTTCTTGATCTGGTGTCAACGCAATCGTCCACGTCACAGAATCTTCGTGGTACTTCTGCAATTCACCCGCGAGGGTGTGCTCCTGGACTTCGCTGGAAGCAGTCGGCAGCGAAGCATTCCAGTCAGTCGCATTTTCGAAAAGGAACATCGTTGGTTGTGCGATCGCGTCCGCGCGTTTCGATTGTTCAAAACCGTAAACGTGCCAGCCCGGTTGCATCGTCGCAGTTATCTCCAGCGTCGCTGGCTCGCCGGCTTTAACAACCGGAGTCAGCAACCGCCCCTTGATCGTGGCGTGTCCCAAATACGCTTGGAATTCTTCCTCCCCGACAACTTCATCCGAAATCGTGGGCGGTGTCTTGTCGTCTTGGTTGTCTAAAACCAAGCCACCTGATTCGGTGCTTTCTTCTTGTGCCAATCCGTTGTTGACCTGTGAAGTCCACGAACCGAATAGACAAACAAGAAAAACAGCTGCGAATTTGATAGCGAGGTGGATTTGAAGTCTTTTCTTCATTTCTTATCGCGTCCTTTGTTTTGCTTTGGACGTTTTCTCATTGGAGAACCTTACACCGACTCAGAAGACGAACAGCTGGGTGGTTTGCCACACGCACGCCGATTAAGCCGATTCGATTACCAGATGATTATAAGGTAGGTATTCGGCCTGCAGCGAGACGAATTCATGTTGATTACTTACAAAGCAGGAAATTCTCGCGAGCAACCGATCACAATATTTCCCCTATAAAACGGCTCGCCAGTTCCACACGTGAAATGCAGCACGCTTCTTAATTAATAAAGCTTTTTCAGAATCAGCCCTACTGCGATCGCGCAAACGGCGGCGCCAACCAAACATCCGGCTGCCGCGGTGGTGTGACCAAAGATCAAATAGCCAACAGCCGGAAGCGTCAAGTAAACGATGCCAGACGCGAACAACGCACCGGCGATACTGATACCAAGATCTTTGTCTTGTTCTACTTCTGGCTCTTGCGATGCGATCGGTTTCCAACCCGGTCCGCCTGGTCGGACTTTTACGAAAAATGCTCGCAGCGTTTCGTTTGATTCAGCCGGCGTTATGAATGTGGCAAGCAACCAAGTCACAATTGTTAAACCAGCGACGATCGCAGTTTTTTCTTCAAGCAGTAAACTTCGTCCGCCAAACACCGACTCGGTTATGGCGTCGTTATTGAGCAACAGAAAATAAGTCAGCGACGCGACCATCGCCACAATCTCGCTGTAGGCATTGATCCGCCACCAAAACCAGCGAAGCATGAAAACCAGCCCCGTTCCTGCGCCCAGTGCTGCCAGAATCTTCCACGCATCGTCAACGGAAACGCCAGCGGAATTCATCAAGTAACCAACAGCCAAACCGACGATCAAAATCAAAATTGAAACGATCCGTGAAGCCTTGGTAAGTTTCGCATCGTCAGCGTCTTTCATGAAAATCGGTTGCACGAAATCTCGCACCAAATAAGACGCACCCCAGTTCATCTGCGTACTCATCGTCGACATAAACGCAGCGAAAAAAGCGACCAGCATCATCCCGGCCAAACCGGGCGTGCAAAGCTCTTTCATGATCATCGGAAAACCAACACCCGGATCAAAATTGTCGTTGGCAATGTAGTCAGACCGAAGCGTTGGAAAGATTGCCAACGCCGCAAACGAAATGATGATCCAGGGCCAAGGCCTCACGCAATAGTGCGCAACCTGATACCACAACGTCGCAAGGATTGCATGTTTCTCGTCTTTGCAGGACGCCATGCGCTGAACAACATAGCCACCGCCACCGGGTTCGGCGCCTGGATACCATGTCGCCCACCATTGCATCGTTAGCATGATGAGAAACACATGGACCAACATCCACGGCCCGGGAATGGCTCGTGAAAACGTGGCTGCCATTTGCTTAACAGAGCTTTCGAATGCGGTTCGGTTGTCTTGCGTGTCTTCTTCGACAAGTTTATTTCTGGCTTCTTCAAGGTTGCTGACCGCTTTGCCAATCGCACGCGTCATGATCGGCGGCACGTTCTTATCAGATTCTTTAAACGAAGAAGCCATCCCGGGACCCAAATCCTCCTGCTCCCTTTTTCGCTCAAGGTCCTTTTGATCCGTGTCCTCAGTCGCTGTTGGCAATGGCTGTTCTTGTTGATCTTCCAGGTAACGATCCGCTGACGTTCGTGCGCCGGAAACCAGTTTGTCGATCGCAGCGAAATCAATTTCTTTCTCATTCACTTTGCCAAGCTCAATCGCGCCGCCGGATTCTGTTTCAGCAAAACCCGTGTAAGGCTTGGGGTCGAATTTTTCTCTTGTTCCCAGCGACGGCAAGTAATCAAACACCGCCCGATCTTCAAAATTCGCTTCGACCTTTGCTTGCAATTGCTCAACACCACCCACGTGATTGACAGCGACAATCGCAAGCCAAATACATCCGGCCATCGCGATGACGAACTGCAACATGTCCGCGATCACCACGCCCCACATTCCAGACAGCGTGCAATAAATTCCAACGACGACCATCATGCCAATCACAGAAGCCCACGCGAGGGTTGACTGATTCCAAAACGGGGCATCCTCGTTTGCCAATGGCGAATCGGAGAACACGGTGAATTTAAGGACCTTGATCATCGCGCCGATGACCCAACCGATAATGATCGGGTTCACGATTAGCGCGACATAGAACGCTCGCAAATATCTCAGCCCGTTGGCGGCGGGTCCGTTATACCGGATGCGAATCAGTTCCACGTCGGTCATGACTTCGGCGCGTCGCCAAAGCCGCGCGTAAACGAACACGGTAAACATTCCGCCGATTGCGAACGCCCACCAAAACCAGTTGCCAGCCAAACCATATTTCGCAATCAAACCCGTTACTGCCAACGGTGTGTCAGCCGCAAACGTGGTAGCGACCATCGATGTTCCGGCGATCCACCACGGAAGCGATCGGCCTGAAACGAAAAATTCGGCCAGGCTCTTCCCGGCTCGACGCGTAAAAAAAGCGCCGATGCCAAGCGTCACCAAAAAGTAGCCGACGATGATGGCCCAATCGATTGTGGTCAGCAGCATGATCCGTCCTTTGAACGGTTTTAGGAACGTGTGTTATTAGTTGAGGTGGAACTTATCTGGTGGATTCCATCGTATCAACCCGCTGAGCGTAGGGTGTGTCGCTTCGTAAGTTTGTGTTGGGTCGATTATTTCTTTAGCGAGCAAACTGAAGAACCAGACGGGTGCCGCCCCCAATTACCCAATCCGATTGACCAAACCCGACCCGCCTCACCCGCTTTCTGCCGAGGCAAATACATTCGTAACCAACGTCCATGCGCGGTATACTCTCGCTTTCACCCAGTTTCTTGTTCGAACCTGAGCAGCATTCAGGACTGGGATTGTGCCAAGACAAATTTTGATCGTTGAAAGTTTCATGAAGCTACGAGTTACCGTCATTGCAGGCCCTGACGCTGGCCGTTCTTTCCCTCTCAATCCTGGGCAAACGCTGGTCGTCGGACGTGGCGAAGCGAGCGAAGCCAAACTTGCCGACCCTTCCGTTTCCCGTGTTCACTTCGAAGTCGGCAACGATGGCGAAACGGTTTTTGTTGCCGACCGAGGGAGTTCCTCAGGCACGTTTGTCGAAGGCAACCAAATTGAAAAAGCAGAAATCAAACTTGGTGGCGTCATCCAAGCCGGTGACACACGTCTGCGTGTTGAGACGATTGAGTCCACCGCCCAAACGATGGCTCCGGCGGCAAAGCAACATGACACTAGTGAAGCCAAGCCACTTCCACAACTCGTTGGCACTGAGCTTGGCCCCTACCAATTAGTCGAAGTTATTGGCAAAGGGAATTCTGGATTGGTCTTCAAGGCATTCGATGCGGAGAAAGATCGCACAGCCGCCGTCAAAGTTCTCACACCACAATTCACCGCAAACGAAGAACAGCGTCAACGTTTTGTTCGCGCGATGAAAACGATGTTGCCGATCAAAGACGAGCGGATCATCAATTTATACAACGCAGGTAAAAACGGACCTTATTGTTGGGCCGCGATGGAATTCATCGAAGGCGAAAATCTATCCCAGTTGATTGAGCGAACCGGCATCGAGGGCATGCTTGAATGGAAAAAAGTCTGGCGCGTCGCCGTCGATGTCGCGCGGGCACTTCACAAAGGCTACGAGCACAAGATCGTGCATCGAAACGTAACGCCAACCAATATCATTCGCCGCAAAAGTGACGAAGCATGTTTGCTTGGCGATTTCATGTTGGCCAAAGCACTCGAAGGAACGCTGGCCCAACAAGTGACACAACCGGGGCAGATTTTGGGCGACATTCCTTATCTTGCTCCCGAGCGCACATCGGCTGACGCCGAAATCGATACACGTTCGGATATGTACGGACTGGGCGCGACGTGTTATGCATTGCTAACTGGTCGGCCACCGGCCAGTGGCGATACGCTGGCTGAAATGATTCGCAATGTCCGCGAAGAGCAACCAGAAAAACCCAAGAAATATCAGCTTTCAGTCAACGAGCTTTTCCAAGACGTGGTGATGGGCTTGCTTTCGAAAAACCCGGCCGATCGTTTTGATACGCCATCGAATCTGATCAAAGAGCTTTTACGCATCGGTAAGTTCAATAACTTGGATGCGGGAATCTAAAGCATGAGTTCAATCAGGACTTGGAAATCGCTCGCCGGGTTCGATGGACATGTTGCAGATTGTCTTTGGCTCACAAACAATTCATAAGCAATCAACTTCGGTAAAGCTCCGAGATTATAAATATGCAAAAATTCATTTCACTTGTTCTTCTAACCGCAATCGCTGTGTCGATTGGTTGTGGAAAAACGCCAACCGATCAGTCGAAAGCCAATTCATCAGGCCCGACCGACATCAAATTCAAGGATGCCGTGGAATCAAATGTTGAGATTCCCGCCGACGTTGGCTCGCTGGAATTCGTTGACACCACCGGCAACAGGATCACGCTCAGCGATTACGAAAGCAAGAAAAATGTCGTGCTTGTGTTCACTCAGGGCTTTAACGGAAAACTATGCCCTTTTTGTCAGACGCAAACATCACGCTTGGTTGCCAACTATGACAAATTTTCTGAACTCGATTCAGAAATCCTCGTCGTGTACCCAGGACCAAAAGAACATTTAGAGGAATTCATGAGCGTCGCTGCTAAAGAGGAAAAATCGCAAACGGGCAAAGTGCCGTTTCCAATCGTTCTGGATGAGGACCTTGTTGCGACAACCTTTTTCGACATTAAGAATTTACACGCTAAACCTTCGACGTTTATCATCGACAAAAACCTGAAGGTCCAACTGGCTTACGTTGGCAACGATACAACCTCTGATCGGCCTTCGGTTAAAGCCATGCTTGAAAAAATCAAGACCATCAATCAGTAGACGTTTAGTCTGAACTCACTTAGTAGATACCGTGACACACCATGAATCACGTTGCGAAATTCGAAGATGAGTTTCTTGATTCGGCGGTGCGCCATCGGTTGCTTACGGACCAACAGGCCAACGAGATTCTTTCTGAATTGACACCCGATTCGAGTGCGAAAGAACTGGCGATCAAGAAAGGCCATGTCGACAGTCAAAAACTGGATATTCTTGCGGCTTTAAACGACCCCAAAGCTGTCGTTCCAGGATACGAACTGCTGAGCGTACTTGGCATTGGCGGGTTCGGCGTCGTCTACAAAGCAACCCAACTCAATATGGATCGCACCGTCGCCCTCAAAACGATCCCGATTTCCAAACTGCAAGATTCCGGTGCCCAGCAACGATTTGAACGCGAAGCAAAAATCGTGGGCAACATGCGACACCCGAATATTATTGCCGCCTTCGATTTCGGTTTGGCTGACGAACGTTTGTTTCTATCGATGGAGTTTATTGAAGGCAAAGATGCCGATGTTGCGGTTTCTAAACTTGGTTCGTTCAGTGAATTTGCAACTTGGCAAATCATCCGCCAAGTCGCATTGGCGCTCGCCTATGCTGCGGAGCACGACATCATTCATCGCGATATCAAGCCCGGCAATTTGATTCTTACATCGCCGCCGGTTGGCTATGCTTTGCCTAATGGAGTTCCAATGGTCAAAGTTGCTGATTTCGGATTGGCCGCTTGTTACGAAAACCAACAACGTAACGACCGAATCACGATGGACAATAGCATGGTTGGCACGCCGTTTTATGTTTCGCCAGAACAGCTTTCGTCGGACAACCTTGATGAACGAGCGGACATCTATTCGCTTGGCATTACGGCTTGGCACATGCTTGAAGGAAAACCGCCGAGTCATGATTCCAGTCCGATGGATATCATCATGCAAAAACTAAAGGGCGATACGAGCTGGCTGGCGCACAAGGGTACTTCGTGGTCTCCCGAAACGAGACTGCTTATCCTGGAGATGTGTGCTCAAGACCGAGACAAGCGGGTCAAGAATCAAGTTGAATTGATCGCCAGGATTGACGAAATCTTGGCCAACCTCGAGCCGCCCGAATCAACAACGGACGAATTTTCATCGGGAAGCCAGGAGTTCAAGTTATTCAGTAACCCTGTCGCTGATGCCGGATCGCAAGCGGAGCCGAGCGGGTTTCAAGATCCTAATGCTCCAACCACCGACATCATGCGCCCGCAACCACAGCCGACTCGCGAGCATCAAACGGATGCCGTTCAACAACCAACCTTTGAGTTGGGCGGAGACGCTAGTGAACGGCAAGTAAGCGAAGCAGCGAATTCGACGAAGGATCAATTCGAGACCAGGGAGTTGGGCACAAACGTTCCGACGCAAACACAGCAAGCGCAACCTCAGGGCGAAAAACAACCTGAAAAACAACTCCAATCGCCCGAGCGAAAATCTCGAAAGGTTGCTTTGGCAGGACTTGGAATTGGAGCCGCTTTGCTCTTAGGGCTTGGATACTTACTGCTTCTCAATTTCGGATTGTTGGGAAGCGTAGAACCCGTCCAACAGACGTTGTCAGAGGTCACTGGGCCGCCATTCTTTCTTTTCAACGGAACCGATCTCGACTATCGCAACCAAACCGGCAGTTGGGAAATCGCACAAGACGCGGAATTGGGGACGGTGTTAACTGGCAATGGCACGAAACTTTTTGAATGTAATTCTGCGTCCGGCGAGCCGCTAAAATTTTTCCGCTTTGAAATTGGTTTCGATCATCTCGATGCAGAACTGATCGAGTTAATCGTTAGCTTTGAAGAGTCGCAAGAAGTCGGAAGAATCGCGATCCAAAAAGATACGGCGACACTTATCGACATCAACGGCGAGCAATTGACGCCGGTAAATGTAAAGATGTTTGGTGACGACAATTTCGGCTATCACCAATTGCGAGTCGAAAGACATGTCAATTTTTGGACGGCATTTTTGGATGGAGAATCGCTTGGAAAATTCTCCAACAGTGACAACTCTGCCGCGAAAATTGAAGTGATGGTTGAAGGTGGTAACGCAAATTTCGAACAAGTTCGGGTGTTTGAGTTTAGCGCTCCGGATGATTCAACGGGTTCGCAGTAGTTGCGCGAACCCGGTTAGGTGTTATGCAGTTGGGTTGTCATGCATGGGTGACGCCGTTGGACGTCATGCACAGCATGACCTACGGTGTGGATGCCGCCGGTCGATGTTATCGTTGGCTGTGACGTTGATGCCCGCGTCTTCCGCCAAGCAATCCGGCTTTGTGTAAAAAGTAAAGCAACGTTAGCAGTGAGGTTACGAATGCCGCGACGTAAGTCATGGCGGCGGCAAAGAGAACTTTGTTGATGCCTTCGCATTCTTGTTCGCCAACGATACCGGCTTCGACTACCAATTGCTTGGCCCGATTGCTTGCGTTGAATTCCACTGGCAATGTGACAAGTTGGAAAAGCAAAAACAGTCCGAATGCAAATGCACCCGCGACAAAAACCCAGTATCCAAGACCGGAAGCTCCTCCTGCTGTCTGAGCACCGCCTTCGATCATCAATCCGATCATCATGCCCCAAGTTCCAAATCGCGTTCCCAGGTTGGCAGCTGGAACAATAGCGCTTCTCCATTTAAGCGGATAGTATCCAGTGGCATGTTGGATGGCGTGTCCGGCTTCATGAGTCGCAACACCAATCGCGGCGACCGACGTTCGATCAAACACTTGAGATGAAAGAGCGAGTTTCTTGGTCGTAGGGTTGTAGTGATCGGTCAACATGCCATCGACCCGAACGACTTGTACATCATTGATACCGGCCGCGTCCAACAATTTTTGTGCCGCCATCTGTCCGGTGTAACCGCGAGTCGTTGGGACTTTTGAATATTGTGCGAAACGCGTTTTCACCAACCATGCTGCGCCGCCCGAGAGAATGGTACTTGGAAGGGTCACCCAAAGCATGAATGCAAGGCTTGGCATGCGAAAGAACGCAATTAACAAATCGGATTCAAATATCACGGAGAAAGCTCCAAGTGTGTTGAAAGGGTTCTAAATAAGAGTTCAGATCGAAATGGATCGTGGTTCGAACGAACTGAACTGATGTGGGGAGGTGTGCGCTCCAATCGAACGTCGCGCCAATCTTTGCTGTTTTGCCGATTTTAGGCAAGTGAGACTTGGCGAGATGTCGAGTTGAAGCGCCAAAACTGAAGTATTGGCGACTTAAACTCACAAATTGGACGTCAGTCGTTTTAGTCGGAAACTTCAGTGAGAGAAACTTCGAAGCCCCAGCGAGTTGCCAGCACCGGGCTGTCGGAAACCTGAATTGGCTCAACCGCGATCACCCGATCCAGCACTTTGAAACGGGTTGCGCGACCTTCGGTTGTGAATGCTTGAATCACGATCTTGTTTTTTGAATCGTTGGAATCGGCAGCACAAAGGACGATTTTGGTTTCTTCAAACGAGTCAACTTTCCAGTCCTCTCCCAGTTCGTAAGTCGATCCGAATTGACATGAGCTGGGTACATCTGAATCGTCGCGAGAGGCGATTTGTTTTTGCAAACATGCCAAGTCCGATTTGATTAAGTGTGAATCACCGTTGGCTTCGATGGAATACGAAGCAGACCAGTGACTTTTGCCAGCCATGCCGACACCCAAAATCGCATCGCCCGCCTCAAGTTCATGTTGGCTGACGTCCTGCATCGGAGGACTGGGCGGCCAATCTTCGGCGGGCGTGCCTTCTTTGCTGGTCAACAGTTTCGATAATTTTTTGTCATCGGCATCATGGAAAAACCAATCATGCGACCAGCGGTCATCAGACTGCGCAAACAACAAACCGATTTTGCCGAGTTGAATAGATAAAGTATCTGACATTATTTATCCGACTTCTTGGCTGACCAATTCAAATAGGCATCCAGAAAACCTTGTAGCTCGCCGTCGAGAACTTTGTGGATGTCGCCCATCGAATGACCGGTGCGTGCATCTTTGACGCGTTGATCGGGATGCATGAAGTAATTCCGAATCTGCGAACCGAAACCGACACGCGCTTTGTTCTGATACTCCGCCGCATTTTCGGCTTCGCGTTTATCTTCTTCGACTCGCGCGAGGGCAGCACGAAGCATCTTCCAGGCTTGATCACGATTCTTGTGTTGGCTGCGCTGCGACTGACAAGCCGCAACAACACCTGTTGGGATGTGAGTCAAACGCACGGCGCTATCGGTTTTATTGACGTGTTGCCCACCGGCACCCTGAGCGCGGTAAGTATCGATGCGGACATCTTTTTCTTCGATATCAATTTCGATCGCGTCAGAGATTTCGGGAGTTACATCAACGGCCGCAAAACTCGTCTGACGTTTGCCATCGGAATTGAACGGGCTGATTCGAACCAATCGATGAAGCCCCTGCTCTCCTTTGAGATATCCATAAGCCATCGGGCCGCGAATTGCGATCGACGCGCTGTTTATGCCGGCTTCGGAGTTAGGGTTTTTGTCAAACAGTACGACTTCGTAATCGTTCTTCGATGCCCAGAATGTATACATGCGCAACATGATCTCGGCCCAGTCGTTGGCGTCGGTTCCGCCATCGCGCGCGTGAATCGTGAGGATCGCGCCACTACTATCATGGGGTCCGTTGAGAAGTGACTTTAGCTCAAGAGCATCCAGATCTTTTTCGAGTCGGGTGATCTCGGCGCGGACTTCTGGCTCGACTGATTCATCCTCGGCACCCATTTCAATCAGGGCTTCGAGGTCTTCTCCGGCACTGGCCAGCTCCGTCATGGGGCCAACGATGGCTTTGACAGACTTAAGACGTCCAACCGTTTCCTGGGCTCGGTCCTGGTTGTCCCAAAAACCTGGAGCCGCCATTTCGGCTTCAATTTCCTTAATGGATTTCAGTTTTGCATCGTAGTCAAAGACTGTCTCGAAGCTGGGTGATGCGTTGCTGAATCGCTGAAGAGCGGTCGTTGAGTTCGGAATCCATAGGGTCGTTTTGTTGGTCAGAATGAAATTGAAATCTGATGTTTTGTGTATTGTACGAGCCGTTTTTAAGCTGTCATCGGGTCGGCCAACATTTGAACCTGAAGATATATGGAATCATTCACGGATTCATTCATGGATCATCCAAAGATGACCAATGATCGTATTGGTAATTTTCCGAGGTGCGTCACGCTACCATCTGGTCCGATCATAAGGAATAATTCGACGGATTTCCCCCAAAACCCACGGATTGGTTGACCCTTTTCATGGTCCGACCTAAAGTAAAAGTTCGGCTAAAATTGATCCGATGAAGGGGTCAGCGCGTATAATTCCGCTGAATCATCCTTGATTCAATCTTGGTCATTCTATCGTCACCGATTCTGACCACTTTGTCAGTTCAATATATTGAAAAGAATTCGCTAATGTCTAGTAAAAAGCCCGAAAAGAAACCGTCCGAAAATGGCAAAGCGAATACAGATGGCAAAACGATGGAGGAGCGTGACAACGAAGCCATTGAGAGCATGGTCGCGCGGTTCGTCACCAAACAAGAATCAAAGCCGGTCGACAAGTACTTTCGTGCTCTGGTGAAACTGGAAGGCTCCGACCTTCACATGAAAGTTGGCAAGCCACCGATTGTACGCGTCAACGGAACGCTCAAAGAACTCAATCGCGGTCCGGTCGAAGTCGAAGAGATGGCTCGGCTGTTGTTCCCGATGATGAACGAGCGTACTCGCGATATTTTCGACGAAGAAGGCGGCGCTGACTTTGCTTATACCGTAGATGTCGATGGCGTGAATTGGCGTTTCCGTGTCAACATGCTGCAGCAGTTGGGCAAAATCGGTTTGGTTGCACGTCGTGTGAACAATCACATCCCAAACTTTGAAGGCTTGTATCTTCCCGAAGCCATGGAGCCGCTATGTCACTTTGACCAAGGCATGATCTTGCTCGCTGGTGTGACCGGTTCTGGTAAGAGTACCACGATTGCGTCGATGTTGAATTACATCAACCGTATCTATTCAAAACACATTTTGACGCTCGAAGATCCGATCGAATTCGTGTTCACCGATGACAAGTGCTTGATCAACCAGCGTGAGGTCGGCATCGACGTCGTTGATTTTGGCGTCGGTATGAAGCATGCGGTTCGTGAAGATCCTGACATCATTCTCGTCGGTGAGCTTCGAGACGAAGAAACCTTTATGACCGCGATTCATGCCGCGGAAACGGGTCACCTTGTATTCGGAACGATTCACGCTTCCACCGCACCGTCAACCATCGGTCGTATTTTGGACTTGTTCCCTGAAGAGATGCACGGTGCGATTCGTGGTGCGATTGCGATGAACATGAAAGCAATCGTAGCTCAAAAATTGCTTAAATCGATCAACCCAAAAGTCGGCCGAGTTCCGACGTGTGAGATCATGACGTTTAACCCAACCGTCAAGAAACTGATTCTCGAAGGTCGCGATCACAACCTCGGTGATGCGATTCGAATTGGTGAAGAAGAAGGCATGCAGGACTTTACCAAGAGTCTCAAAGATCTAATCGACAAAGAGTTGATCGACCGCCCAACTGCGTTCCAAGTTGCTCCAAACAAAGAAGAGCTAAAAATGAAACTCAAGGGCATCAACGTTTCGCAACCTGGAATTATTTAATGTCTCGCCGCTCTCGATTGGTATTTCTTTTGGCGGCAGTGGTCGCGATTTTGCTTGTACCGTTCGCCGACAATTTGTTCGCGCAAGAAGAAACCGTCAAACCTCGCAGGCTGTTGCGCGGACCAGGCGGATATTTTTCTGTTCTCAAAATGGGTCTTCTGGCTGGAATTTTTCTGGTCTGGGTACGTATGGCCGATTGGGCCAATCGCGATTCGATGAAGATCGGCCTCCGCACAAAAATGGAAGGCGTTTTTTGGAATCCGATTATCGTGTTTCCATTCCTACTGGGATTCATGGTCGCAATTTCGATTCCCTGGTTCTGGTTCGCCGGTTTTCCGATTTATGTCATCTGTGCATTTTTGCCGGTCACCCTGTACTTTCTGGGAAGAAGATCCAAGCTCAAAGAAAACCCGAACATCGCCCAGCAGCTTAAAGCAAAACCTGGTGACGCCCCGCCGGCCGAAGTTTTCCGCCAGGACGAAGGCGCGGAAGTTGATTTTACTCCCGCCGGTGAAGACTCCAGTGCTCGATCTTCAAACCTGATCCAAGCGCGCCAAACCAACGGATTCAAAGAGCTTAAAGAGTTACTCGTTCTGACGCAGTTCAAACGTGCCGAACAAGTCATCTTTGACTACACACCCGAAATCGTTAACGCCCGGCTGTTGGTCGATGGGGCTTGGCATCCAATGGAAGCCATGCCACGCGATGTCGGTGATGCGATTTTGGCGAGCATAAAATATTTGGCTGGTGCTAATCCGGCCGACCGTCGCTCGCTACAAAAAGGTCGATTCAAATTCAAATCGGAAATGGGTAAAGCCTCAGTTGAATTCGCTTCCCAAGGAACGAAAACGGGCGAGCGGGCGCAGATCAAATACATTCGTGCTGCAACGGACGTGCTAAATTTGACGCAGCTTGGAATGTTGCCAGACATGCTGACCCAGTTCAAAACGTCGCTTAATGAAACAGGTGTTACGATCGTTTCGGCCCCGCCTGGAAGCGGACTGACAACGACTTGGCAAGGCACGTTGGTCACGGGTGATCGTTTGACACGTGACTGCATTGGATTGATCGATCCAGACGACCACGAAACCGTTTTGGAAAACATCGTTATCCACCGGTACGACCAAAAAGATCCCGCAAAGAAACAAGTCGAAGTCCTTCGCGCTTTGTTGCTGACTCAGCCCGACATGTTGGCTGTTCCAAAAATCGAAGACGCAGAAACGATGGACTTGTTGACGCTTCAAGCCGCTAAAAAAAGCCGAGCGATTGTCCTGCAGGCTTCCGCCAGATCGGCGTCAGAAGCATTGCTTAGGATGTACGCCAAATCCGGTGACAGAGAACAATTTCTGGCCGCCGCAAAGAACATCACGTGCCAGCGACTGGTGCGAAGGTTATGCGACGATTGCAAAGTCGAAGTCCGTGTTCAACCACAAGTCATCCAACAACTGGGTGGCGATCCAAGAGCACAGCAAACCATTTTCAACCAGTGGCGACTTCCACCACCAGAACAACGAGTCGACGAAAACGGGCGTGAGATCGAATTTCCACCCTGCCCAACTTGTGGTGGCATCGGATATATCGGCCGGATCGCAATTTTCGAAATCCTGACATTGGACGATCGGCTTCGGGACTTTATCAAGAAAAACCCCAAAGTCGGCCCGGTTGAACAGGCTGCTGTGAAGCTCGGAAAATTGCCTTTGGCGACCGAGGCTTACAAACTGGTTTTGTATGGCGTAACCTCATTGGCAGAAGTCCAGCAAGTCCTGAAAAAACAAACTTGATTTCGGTCTTACAAAAGACAAGTGCAATTAATTTTCGCTCACATTTTAATCGACCTGATTCTCTTGGATCAAAACGTCGTTAAGTTCACACGCTCCTTAAACATTTTTAAAAACGATAAACATGGCATTTGATGACTTTGAAACGCCAATCGAATTCACCCCAGCGGGAGCGAATGAGGAAGAGCAAGCCACGAATCTGAAAATCGTTAGGCCATCGCCCGGATTCGAACCAGCCGCTGAGTTGATCGCTGAGTTAATCGTCAAAGACGCCAGCGTTGTCGTCCTCGATTACACCCCCAAACAAGTCAACGTTCGTTTTCAGATCGACGGACTCTGGCACGCTGGTCCTTCAATGGATCGCGAAACGGGCGACTATATGTTGGCAACGCTCAAGCAGATGGCCGGCGTCGACTATCGCGAACGACGCGCTCGCCAAGAAGGCAAATTCGGGACGTTTTATCTCAAAGTCCGTCAGAAATTGAAGCTTATCTCTCAAGGCGTTCAAACCGGCGAACGGGTTGCGATTTATCTTGACTACAAACGTCCGCCGCTGGAATCCATGAAGGATCTTGGGATGCGGCCAAGCATGATCAAACAGCTTGGCCCGATGCTCAACGATCCCGAAATGGGCATCGTGATGGTGACGGCCGTTCCTGGCGAAGGCTATACAACGGCTTGGCGTGGAACTCTGGACGCATGCGATCGTTTGACACGTGACTATTTCGTTTTGGAAGAAAAGGGAAAACTTGAACCCGAAGTGATCAACATTTATCCGATCGAGTTCGACCCTGCCAAAGGCGAAGACGCACTTTCACCCATTCCACAATTGCTTCTCAAAGAGCCAGACGTCCTCGCGTTTCCAGAAATTCCAACCGGAGATCTGCTTAACCGAATCGTTGACCTTTCAACGAGCAAAAGCATACCGATGTTTATTCGCGTGCCGGGTAAGAGCTGTCTTGATGCGGTTTTGCGAACTTTGGTTTTGCGGCCCGATGTCAAAAAGCTTGCTCCGAGACTAACGGCGGTGCTGGCGATGCGTCTGATTCGGCTGCTTTGTAACGAATGCAAAATCGGTTTTCAGCCGCATCCACAATTGCTTCAGCAACTGGGTTTGCCGCAGGGCCGGGTCGCAGAGTTGTACAAGCCAATGATTTACAAACCGGGAATGACAGACGAAGACGGCAACGAAATCGAGCCATGTTCCAAATGCTCTGGAATCGGCTATCGAGGCCGAACGGGTTTGTTTGAACTGCTTGTGATGAACGACGAATTAAGACAAGGGTTGATGACTAACCCGCGAATGGACATGTTATCCGTCATCGCCAAACGTCATCGACACATTTCGCTGCAGATGGAAGGCGTTGTGATGGTTGCGGCAGGAAAGACATCTGTGGACGAACTTCAACGAGTTTTGAAAGCTTAAAAGACATGCTGATACTGATCGCCATTTCGATTTTTATTTTGTGCATCGCCAGTACATGGTGGTTTGGCCTGTGGAGCAATACGATCACGTTGATCAATTTGCTTTTGTCAGCCATGCTCGCCAGTACGATTTACGAACCTGTATCGATTCAATTGCGGAACATCAACTCTACGTATCGAGTGCTTTATGACTTCATCGCGGTCTGGCTGGTATTCGTATTGACCTTTGTGATTCTTCGAGGTGCCACGGATGTGTTAAGCGCCTATCGATTGAAATTCGATCCGATCACGGAGATGGTTGGCCGTTCAGTATTATCGATATGGATTGCAGCCGTTTTTGTCTGCTTTACCTTTTTTACGCTGCAAATGGCACCGCTCGCCCCGTCGTTTTACGCAAAGGATCGGCTTGAGCGGAAAAAATTGGGGACGTTTTTTGACCGGACTTGGTTGTCATTCATCCAAAGCCGTTCACGTGGTGCGATGTCTGCGTCAAAAAAAGGCGGCCCTTTCAATGAATACAAACTCCCACCGCATCCCGATGATGCGGAATCAGACATGCGCGTCTTTGATCCACATGCCGATTTTCTGATGCGATATCAAAATTACCGCTGGGAAATCTCTGAACAGTCGCGTTTGAAGAAATAACTAAACAGTGAAGATTGTCGATTAATATGATCCGTTTAAGAGCTATCTGTTTTTGTTTTTGTTTGCTTATTGCGGCTCAGTCGAATGCTGAAGCGCAATCGCAGTTGGAACAGGCGTCACTCAAGCCCTATATCTTCTTCTCATATACAAGAGACTCTCCGGAAGATCACAACTACGGCGCGTTTCACTACACCAATGTCCATCGCACTTTGCCTGAGGACATGGTAGGGCCGTACTACCAAAGCGGATTGTTTCACACTTGGTATCGCCCGGTCAAAATCTACGGCCAAAAAGACTACAGCCGTGATAAATATGGCTACCACGCGATGGAAGGCGGAGCCGGCTACAAGCCTTACCTGCGTTTCCGTACCGATGGCGTTCCGTTCAAGTTCACCACCGGCGCGGTGGCGGGTGGATTTGGTTCATTCTCCAATGGACCGGGACAGGGATCGCCTTCGTTTAAACGCACTCAAAAATCACCGACTCTCGGCTGGGAAAAAAACGTGGGGCGCTACGGGGCGGCTCATTTGAGCAATCGGCTTTTGTATCCTCTTGATGGTGTCGGGTTGGAATCGGGAACCAACAATCAAATGCTCGGATACGGTTACTATGTGTTGCCGCTGACCGAACCCAAAGCCACGACCGCGGGCGAGCCCGTCCCCTCGGGCAATCACTGCTGGACTTTGTTTTTTCAGACCAAGAATTTCTCGGGACCCGTTTGTTTTTTCACGCCTTACCACTGGGCGAAATACACGATCAAGCGACCGGAACTCGCCGGGATGTGTTTCGACAACAGTTTGTTGAAACTTAACTCGACGTATCAGCGCGAAACAAATGTCGTGCCGGTAAAAAAGTGGGTTGCTCCCAACGGCGATTCGTATTATCGAGCCACGCCTTTCACGATGGCTGCCGACAAAGACATGATTGGCCGCTACGGTTCGATGCCGATGACCATCGACGGGACCAAGTGGAAACAACTGACTTCCTGGTTTGCTGGTAAGTCAAGAAAAAAATCGGTTGACGCAAATTTCGGAAAGATCGGCAAAGAGATTCACGTTCGCAGATTTGAAAAAGGCAATCTTGCTTTTCAGATCGACAAGATTCGCATCAAGACAAACAATTTCTCCCGTTTCGTTAACGACAAAGACGCCTCAGTAGCCGCGTTTCAATGGGGCGGCGATTTGGTTAAGCGATACGACAAAAACTTGGTTCAGATTCCTGAGTACTACGTGCTAAAAAAAGGCGCCAAGCAAATCGATGCGATTCCGGCCAAAGAAGTTCCTAAAGCAAGCAGACTGACCAAAGTCCGTTTTCCTGAAGACGTTGAGAAAAAGTTTAGCAAGAAAAACTTTGAGTTTTCAGATTCTGACAGCCCTCCGATAATGACGCCGCTGCACCCTGACTACCGACACCGTAACGAGATCGTCGAAGTCTGGCAAAAGCCTGGTCCAAGCAAAGGGCCTTACGTTGCAAAACTCAGCGACGGCAGCCAGTTGGTCTACTACTGGTACAAGTTCAACGAACAGCCGGCCATCCTCAATTCATACATGGACAAAGCAGAGCGTGAACTAATGCAAAAGCGAGTCGAGCTGATCCACGAGCATTGGTCGATTGACGAGCGATGCTTTCCTGATCCCGCTCAACCGTTGGCTTCACTTGATGACGCGCTAATCGTGAAACCGCCGCGAGGATTGGAAGTCGGCTATGTTCCGGTTTGTGTCCATCAGCAAAAAGCTGGTGAGAAGCTGCCGAAGTTTAAGAAGGTCTCCAAACGCCGGTAGTTTGTTGTTGAATCACGTAGAGCAACGTCTTTTTGGCAACGCCGTTTCTTTTGGTTAAACTTTTCGAGTGTTACGACGCTTATTAGCTTCGGTGAGAAGCGGATTCGTAAAAACCTCCCGCTGGGCGTCCAAGGTAATCCAATGGAGACTCGCAATAGTCGCGCCGTACTTTGGCTCTTCGCGATTCTCCTAGCCATACCTCTTTTGCTTTTCATGGTTTCAACTCGCTTTGGGAGTACGGCTGGCGTGACATAACACCTCGCGGCCCGCTAGTTGCGGTTGCAGATTGGCCTAAGCCAATCCAAACCTCCATTGCGGCGTTGGCGCCTCACGACAACTCGTCTTTCTCGCTCTATCCTCTTTATGGGTACCTAGACGCCGCGTTAGTGTTGACGATGCCGCGCGCTCACGTGATAAGGAATCAAACGTTGCCTACATGCCTATGAGTTCAATTTCTGATTTGAGAACCATATAGGCTTTCGTTTTTAAGTTCAAATTGCTTTTTTCAACAACCTAATCAAGTTATCTTGAGATACCAGTTTCCTCGGTCTTTAAAATAGCTTTCCCCGCAATTTCAAACCTGTTCTCGCGCCAACTCGTCTGGTATTCTGCTTTGAGAATCGGTTTCCCAGATCATCAACCCCCATTGATAACGTGACATTCGAACCTCATCTAAAATGGCTTGGCATCCGTGAAAAATCCCCAAGCTACTATCGGCTTTTAGGGATCGACGAATTTGAGAATGATCTAGACGTCATTCGCAACGCTGCTGATCGACAGATGGCACATGTGCGAACTTTTCAAATGGGGCCTAGAGCAGAAATTTGTCAGAACGTCTTGAATCAACTGGCTAAGTCGAGAGCTATTTTGCTCAATCCCCAATCAAAAGAGAAATATGACATGTTGCTTCGAAACCAATTGGCAACGACAGACGCCTGTAATGCTACCCAGCAAACTGAACTCTTTCCCTCTCCAAGCGGGCATGGCCAAGAGAATCGAAAAACCAATTTTGTGAAATTTGGAATCATCGGCGGAGCATTGTTAGCGGTCAGTTTAACATTTGGTATTTCGTTCGTTTTGTCGACGGTTAAACCAAAACCCGAATCTCAAATAGCACAAACTGAACAAGCCGTACGTAACGAATCATCCAATAACAATACTGCCACGGACCTTAAAGAAACAAGCGAATTTAATACCGCTGCGCTGACGGTCCAAGATCCCCAGCAAGACAAAAAACCTCCCCTCAACACTCCTGCTAAGGCCGCGACTCCGCCAAGTAAACCAGCGCTTGTGGTCGCTCCCGACAATAACGAAGAATCGCAGAAAAAGGGTATAAAAGAGCCCGAGACTAAAAAGGCGGTTGGCCGAAAATTGAGCCAGCCGATTCGGCTGGAGAATCCTAGAGAGCTCAAGTTTGGAAATTCGGTTTTTGGGATCGCACTCTCACCAGACAAAAAATTTCTTGCTGCCGCTGGATTCGAAAAAAGAGTGGCGGTGTGGCGAACTTCCGATTGGAAACGAATGGCCGTCAATGAGACCGATGCGCCTGACAGATTGTACGGCATTCAATTTTCAAATGATGGAAAATATCTTTTCGTTGTGGGCTACGAATCAACCGTATTGGTGCTTGATTCTCAAACACTTGATCCTGTCAATAAATTTAAAACCACAAAGTCGAAAGAACTTCACCGGGTCGCGCTCATTCCAGGTACCAACGACTTCAACGTTCTGTCTAAAGGGGGGAATCTGTATACGTACGACCCAATAGATGGATTGCTTGAACGTAGAAGAGTGTACAAATCGTCGGGCACTGGACTCTCATTCAGTAAAGGAAATATTTTCACCGCCGGTAGTTCAAAAGTTGAAGGCAAATACCAGTATCGACTTTCCAAACTCAACCCGAGTGGCCCAGTGGGATTCAAGTCAATCAATCTCCCGGAACGTCCGTCTCGAATTTCCAAAGGACGTGTTGAAGGTGAATTTTTGGTCCCAATGGCAACACAGGTTGCGATTGTCAACGGTATTGAAAACAAACTGGAGCGAGTCTGGAGCCTTCCTGATCGAATCAGGATGACTGATTTTGTTTACTGGGCAGAGAAAGATCTTTACTTGGTCTCCAACAGCAAAGGTTCAGTGGATACGCTTCTGCACAATCGCCAAACGCCGGTCTCTACGAATCAAATTTCCGGATCAAAGTGCTTCCAACTTCTTACGCTTGGAAATTCCAAAATAATTACGGCATCCGCTCGGAAATATAACCCCGTTGTTGTTTGGGATGTTTCATTTGATGACAAAAAACTGGACCTGCTTCGCGCGTCCAAACCAGATTTCGCAGCCCTTCCAGACGAAGGATACGAGCCGGGAGAAGCCCAAAACCAGTTCCTGATTTCTGACATTGTGCCGATCGTCAAGTCCGTTCCGCCAAATCAAAGACAAGCCGCAGAATCGCTCGCGTTTGTTCATGACCGATATGCTAAATACTACGCTTCTAAACATTCGTCAGCCAAAGAACAGTTGGCAGAGCTGTTAAATTCCTATCCTGCAAAATCAATTGAAATGAGATGGGTGCTTTGGTCAGAAGCCGCAGAAGTTTCGGCAGAGATCGGTGAAGTCGCCGATGCAATCGATGCACTGTCCAAGCTCGATAAATACTACGAGTTCGATTACTGGAAACGTGTGAAACAACTCATCGACAATGCCGAGAAATCTAAAAACCGCCACTTTATTAAAGCAAATGCCATCGCTCTGGAAAAGTTAGTTGACCGAGCGGTCGCAAGTGAAAATTTTGAAATGGCTCAACTATACATTCGCAAACGGATGGAGCATGCAATCAAAAAACTACATAGTTCAGAGGTAAGGCAAGTACGGGCTCGATATTCTGAATTTGAAGATAGTCTCATTGAATTGAACAAGATCTCCAAATTATACAAAAAAGCGGTACAGAAGTTGGAAGCAAAACCCAACGACAAAACAGCAAATTGTCGAGTCGGCGACTATTATTTCTTTCTGCAAGACGATCTCGATCGCGCCGAACTTTATTGGGCAAAGTCCAACTCTCCAATGAACAAAATTTCGCTTCGCTGGATTGAAACCAAAGCCACTCCAGATGCGATGGGTGTTCGTGGTGATGCTTGGTTTGAGATGGCGAAAAACTACAAAGGCTTTATGCTGCAAAAAGTCGTCTTGCAAGCGAAAGTATTTTACGTCGAAGCTGAGAAATCGTCACGCTTTAAAACTACTTCGAGGGCTGCAGCACAACTGCAGTTGATTTCGGAGTATCTCGAACAAATGATGGTGCTTAGCGCGAAAGAAAAAGTAGAGTAACTAAGCTGGCGGTCGGGCATGTAGGTTTTGCTATCCGTTGAAACGAGCGAAAAAATTACCAGCCAATACTTAAATGCAAGAATCGTGATAGTATGCGCGAATGCAGGCGTTGCTCGTGAAGGTCCTCGCGTTGAAATTGCTTGCTTTTAAAGTTTGCTTCTCCCTTTTACTTTGTACAAAGTTCTCCATGACCCGAAAAACAACGTGTGCTTTTAAGCTCACCCATTTTTGCTTTTTGATTTTCACCAGCTGTTTGTTTACGGCCAACGGAAACGCTCAGACGGTTTCGCTTGCTAAAGAATTGAAGGCTCTCGAAATCGGACAGGAGTACACGCTGGATTTCGAATCAGATTGGACTGCTGCTGGAATTGTTCAGCTTCAACTCGTTGGACCTGACTGGAAAAAAGTCACTGAGAAATGGAAAGAAGTCGAATCCGGCAAACAAACTACTTCGTTGACGATCCAATGCCCCGCTGACGTCAAACCAGGAACTGAGTATTTTTGGCAGCTCTTGCTATACGATCGCAATTGGAAAAAGCAAAAGGAGGCGATTGTCAAAGGCGTCGTTATCACAGCCGCCGGGTCTGAGCCAGAAAAACGTGAGCCAAGCACGCCAATGAAAACCGGCGATGCAAACGCGGCCGACCGTGCAAAGGCAAAGGACGCCAAGCCCGTTCAACCGGTCGATAGCGAATGGACGCCAGCTGGTGAGTGGGAGCTTGATTGGCAAGACGAATTCGAGGGTACGGGCGAGCCAGAAAAATGGTATCCGTTTCTGGGATTCACACCGGATGAATTTTCAAGCAAAACAGAAAAGGGAATTCGCTGGAACGGAAAAACGGAAGAATCTTCGCAGATGTATTCTTCAAAATCCGGTAACCATTGGCTCAACGGAAAAGGCGAATTGGTGCTACGGGTCGTGACTGATAAAACCAAGTCAAACGCCAATGGAAATAAAGTTGATGCCGCCTATCTGATGACGGGCTACCCGGCAAAGTGGGACAAAACGGAACCAAGCGGTGTGAAATGGCAAGGCAAATTTTTCTCGCCCGCCGAGTCTCCGTTGTACATTTGCACCCGCATCAAAACCAACGAACTCAAAGGCTACTCGACTTGGTTCGCGTTCTGGGTGTTTTCAAAAACGCGATCTTACAATGGGACTCCTGCTGACGGTACGGAAATTGACGTGGTGGAAATTCCCAAGGGCAAAAAGGATTACTTGAACAAAGCATTTAACGTTGCCAATCATTGGGCTCAAAACGGAAAAGGCTCAGAATCGCTTCAGCTCAATAGTGCTTCAGATCCGAAATCGACAGACCTTGTTGATGTGAACGACGACCAGTATCACACCTACGGCGTCGAGTGGACTAAGACATACATGAAATGTTATGTCGATGGAAAATTGTATTACACGTTCACAGAAAACATCCCAACCGATCCCGTGGACATGATGATCTTGCTGACACTTGAATATCAAAAGAATGTTTGGGATCCCGATCAAGGCGACGGGCGAACCGAAGGCCCCTTTGTTTCCGATGATGAAAAATTGCGTGTCATGTCACAAGTCTATGTGGATTACGTGCGTGTTTACAAACAGAAGTGAAAACACAAATCCCTTGCGTCGATGACTTTGATTGGGCTTCAGCAATAGGTAAAGAGGTGAGTAAACCAGATCCTTTTTCAAAGAAAATTCGTCGATATATCGATTGGAATACGTATCTCGAAATGCAAAATGCTTTGGCAAAGAACTCACTTATTTCCAATGAAGTTCTGCGTGAACAAGACATGTCACGTCGAATCGAAGAATTAGCCACATTTGAGAAGCAGGAAGGATTTGTATACTTTGGCGAAAAACAATGGTTGCAAACTTGCCAAAGCGAAGGCCCGTTATCGTATTCGAATTGGGCAAAATCAGTTTTCGAAAATCATATTTTTGAAAACCCCTTTGATTTCGGACACGTAAAACAGATTGGCGAATGTTGGCAAGCTTCTACTAAATGCGTTGACTGGCATACCAGATTTGGCGAGCTCGCTGAGGGTTCGCTTTGGATTTCAAAGCTGCAAATCTATCTTCGAACCAACAAGGAATCACAAACCGGCTCCCCTGCGCCTCAACAGTTGATTGATTCATTTGAGGTAATGCATAATCTTCCGTACCATTTGTACAATTTTGTGCAAAATGCAGCCGAAGCAGACAAGCCTGCGATGCAAACTGAAGGCGGGCTCAACTACATTTCCGTCGGACCCATGAAAAACGAATGGTATCTGAGCTATCGGCATGACTATGGAGTAGGGATAGGAGCCAAATTCTCTAGATTCAATATTGAAGAGTACGGTTTTTAAAAACTTAGCTGGTAACAATTTGCCCGACGTCATTTTGGACCGTTGGCGCAGCAGCCACCACAGGTTGTCCACCAAATCAGAAACCGAAAACTGTTTACTGATACTGACTACTTGTAAGTATCCCGAATCTTTTCCCACTCTTCTTTGGGAACATGATTCACGATTCGGCCAGGTGAGCCCATCGCGTTGTAACCGCCATCGACGTGCAGGATTTCTCCGGTGACTCCGTCGGATAAATCGGACAGCAAATAAGCACCTGCGTTACCGACTTCTCCAACGGTTACGTTTCGCTGAAGCGGTGAGACCACTGCGTTCATCGGCAACATGTCGTGAGCACCAACCGCCGCACTGGCCAACGTCTTGATCGGGCCAGCGCTGACTGCGTTGACGCGAACACCGTCTGGGCCAAGATCGTAAGCCAGGTAACGTGTCGCTGCATCAAGTGCGGCTTTACAAATTCCCATAAGGTTATATCCGGCAACGATTTTTTCGCCACCAAAATAAGTCATACAGGCGATTGACCCTTTTTCATTAAACAAAGGCCTCGCCGCTTTGGCGATCGCGATCAAACTGAAACAGCTAATGTCCATTGCCAATTTGAAACCTTCGCGGCTTGCATCAATCGTGTCGTTCAGATCAGCACGATCCGCAAACGCCATCGAGTGCAAAACGAAATCAATCTTGCCGAACTCTTCTTCAGCTTTCTTCATCACGTTGGCAATTTGGTCATCATGTTGAACATCGCACGGAACGAGGAAGCTTGGTGTTCCGCCGGACGTCGATTTCTCAAAACACTTTTCAACGCGGCGCTGGTTCTTTTTACGTTCGTCGCCTTCGGGATCAGGCAGGTGAGTAAAGCCACATTGGCCGCCTTCTGACATGATCTTTTCAGCCACTGCCCAAGCAATGGAGCGGTCGTTGGCGACTCCGAAAATCAAACCCTTTTTGCCGTCGAACAAACCCATGGTGTGAATACCTTTTCAATATGATTGTTGGAGCGCGTCAAAATGACTACGCTTTATTTGTTGAGATTCAATTTGATAACACGTTTGAGCCTCGGCAACAATTCCTAACACGCATTTCAACCAGCATCCAACACCAAGAAAACTATGGCGTCCCAAGCCCATTCGGAGCGGATTACTTCGGCACAAAGCGGTTCTCAGCTACTTGTTCGGCTGATTGACTTGTCTCTTGGTGCAGAAAGTGAAAATGATTTTCTTTCTGCCGCCCTCGAACTGGTCAACCAAGAGGCAAAATCGACGGGCTGTACGCTCGTCCAAGGCGTCAAAGGCCAGTGGCGCGTCATTGGCCACGCTGGGGCTGGCGACGGATTACCGACCGAAATGCTGTCAGAATCCCTCGACTCCGAATCGTGCCAACAAGGCGACGGCTGGACGGCCGCGCCTCTGGTCCGCCCCAATCGTTCCAGCAAATTATTGGCTTGCAACACCGAGTCCATCGATGCGGCGGAATTCGATTCAATCACTGCCGCCGTTGGATTAGCACTTACCGCGTTCAAGCAGCGAGCCAGTCATTCCCGCCGCGCCCAACGTCTTGAAGCCATGCTTGAGATGACGGTGCATTGGAACCAGTCGCGCGAGACCGACAAATTGCTTGAAGAGATTGCTCAGACTTCGACCCGTTTGCTGGGAGCCGAACGCGCCACTATTTTTCTTCCCGACGTCAGCGGCGACATGTTGATTGGCAAACCGGCACTGGGCGTTGAGTCGGGCGAGCTAAGAATCCCATCCAACGCGGGTGTTGTCGGAAACGTGATGCAGTCGGGCAAACCGGCTCGCGTGGATGATGATGTAAGCTCCGAGCAAGATCAAATTCACCGTGGTGTTGATGAAAGCCTCGGTTTTGAAACGCGGACTATTCTTTGCGTTCCGATGACCAACGCAGAAGGCAAAACGATCGGCGCGTTCGAGTTGATCAACCGCCTCAAAGGGAACTTTACTGACGAAGATGAATCAGCACTTTGCGAATTGGCCGCCCATGCGTCCGTCGCGATCGGCAACACGCAGCACGTTGAGCAACTGGTGACCTCACGCCGGACAGTAGCAGCCCAAGCGGCAGGCCAAGTCCAAATGATCGGCGAGTGTGATGCGATCAAAAAATTGAAGTCGACCATCGAACGCGTGGCCAATACTGATTTGGTGATCTTGATCACGGGTGAAAACGGAACGGGTAAAGAAGTCGTCGCGCAGATGATTCATTATCTCAGCGATCGGCGTGACGAAGTGTTAGTGGCGGTAAACTGTGCCGCAATCAGTGAGTCGCTACTGGAAAGCGAATTGTTTGGTCACGAAAAAGGCGCCTTTACCGATGCCCATCAAACGCGGGAAGGCAAGTTCGTACTGGCCAACGATGGGACTTTATTCCTGGACGAAATTGGCGATATGAGCTTGGACGGCCAATCAAAATTGCTTCGCGTTTTGGAAGAACGAAAAGTCGTACGGGTCGGTGGTTCGGTGCCGATCCCGACGGGTGCTCGCGTCGTTGCGGCCACGAATCAAAACTTGGCTGAACTGATTACGGAAAAAAAATTCAGGCAAGACCTTTATTTCCGTTTGAATGTTGTACCGATCGAGCTGCCTCCGCTTCGTGATCGTGGTGACGATATTCTTCAATTGGCTGAACATTTTCTGGGTGAATTTTGTGCCAAAGCTCGTCGAGAACTTCCCACAATGTCGGCGGCGGCAAAAAAACGCTTGCTCGGTCACGGCTGGCCTGGAAATATTCGCGAACTTCGGAACATGATGGAGCGTCTTGCTTATCTAACGGACGGGCAAAAGATTGACGCGGCAGATTTGGATTTTGTAAATTCGCCTAAGTCAAACGATTCAGCCATCCCAATGGATTTGCCGCTTACCGAAGCGACGCGGCAGTTCCAAGTCGACTACATCGGCCGGCATATCGACCGGGCCAAAGGAAACATGACCGATGCAGCCGCCAAAATGGGGCTACATCGTTCGAACCTTTATCGGAAAATGAAACAGCTAGGAATGGGTGACTCGGGTGACGACGAGCCGGAAGGCGGGACAGAAGGAGAGTGAACTCGTACGTAGGATGGACATTCCTGTCCGTCATTTCACGAGCACGATCGCAACGCGAGCACGACAGTGGGATCCTCCCTACGCACTTTGAGGTCGCGCTGTCGTGTTGGCTGACAAATAAACGCAATTTGGACATTCATTCCTGTTCGCAGTCACAAACCTGAATAAGACGGACAGGAATGTCCATCCTACAACGCGTTGACCGCTTGAACTTATCGGAGGCATTGATGGCGAGAAGACGATTTCGACTTAACTCCCTTTCGCGATACACGAAGAAATCAGATCGCTTGGTGCTGGATACCTACTCAGCAGGTTGCGGTGGAATTGTGCTTCGCTGGCGAGATCCGAATGAGGGCATGCCAATTCGATTTAATTTGGCGGCCACTTCTATGACGGAGCTATATTTGGATGGGCAACCAATTGAACGCGCGACCATCTTGGCACCAGGTGAACATGTGATGGCAATTCGCTGTTACCCTTACCCAGTAGGACACTATTCCAGAGGCGATTCTCCACGACGCGCGATCGCGATGACGTTCACGCCACACTATCCCAATAGCGATTATCGAACTGCTCCGATTTCTGGTTTCGGCTCCAGTACTTCGTGGCGATACGAAACGACTGCGAATCCCGGAGATCCTGTTGAGGGCGAGATTCCTCAATGGGCCACAGTTTCATATGACGATACGAACTGGTCGCCAATGGCAGAAACGGAGCCCATGACTCGCGAAGAAAACTGGGCGTTACACCACATAACAAACCAAGGTGCAATGCCTCTGTTACTTCCTGACGCTGAAGAAATTCGCATTCGTTATCATTTCACGTGGGAGCGAACCGAATGAATTTTCCATCACAACTTCCGCCATGTCCGTTGCGTACTCGATCAAAAATCAAACAGCCATTTGTGCTGGTTCCGCAATATTTTGGGAGCCTGGTTTTTGATCGCCAAGCCGTTCGCTATTTGCCTTTCGATAACGAAGCAACCGAATTGCTGCGTGGCCTAACCCGCAAATCGATTCACCAGTTCATTGCCGAATCCGACACCGAAGAAACCCGAGAGCAACTGATGGGGTTCTACTACCATTTCGAGCCGCTTGATCTATTCGATTCCCAAGGGCTGGCTCAATTGGAAGTAGTCGACCTCGATCCGCCTGAAAACCATTTGGCCGCGCCACTGGTGACTCATGTCGAAGTCATTGGCGCGTGCAACATCACGTGCACCCATTGCTTTGCCGGAACGTTGCCGCGAAACCAAAATCCGCTTTCGCTTGAAGAGCTGGATCGTTTATTCCAAGAGCTTGCCGGACTCGGTTGTTTTCGAGTTAGCTTGACCGGCGGTGAGCCGTTGATGCGAGCTGACATTTTCGACATCATCGATTCGGCAGAAAGTCACGGACTGGCCGTTGCGTTAGCCACCAATGCGATGTTGATTGATGAACCGATGGCAATCGAATTGGGCAAAAGACAATCCATTCGACTAACCGTTAGTCTGGACGGCGCGACGGCTGAGTCAAACGACGCTGTTCGTGGCGAAGGAGTTTTTAAGCAGACCTGCGAGCGGATTGCGATCTTGCGAAAGCACACTCGTTTTTCGATAGGTTTCACAATTACATCCGCCAACGCAGCAGAAGTCAACGAGTGTGTGGAGCTCGCCAAAGAACTCGGCGCGAGTGCGGTTGTCTTTCGACCGCTTTATCCGGCCGGAACAGCGCTACAGAATCCTGATTTAATGCCAACGTTCGAGCAGTACGTCAAAGCAATCGACAGCGTTGCCGATGGTGCCAGCCTCGAAGAAGACGTAAGCGAACTTGAATCGCAATGCGGAGCCGGAGAACTACTGGCCGGAATTTCTGTTCAAGGCGACGTGAATCCGTGTTCGTTTTTGGGATCGGAATTTGTCTCGGGCAACATTCGAGAAAGTTCATTTAAAGAGATTTGGAATCAAGGCCATCAGTTTCGACATCTTCGCAACCTTGGTGCCGCTGAGGGCGAAGAAAATCAGACGGACAAAACAACTTCCGCGTGTGGCTCCAAATTTCAAGGTGGTTGCCGATGCCGATCGCTTGCCGATGGCGGCGATGTGAATGCCGCGGATCCTTGGCAGCAGCAGTATCAAAACAACCCGCAATCATTCTTTTTCCCTTTGAAAAATCTGGTAGCGAACCATGAGTAGTGCAGAAGAACATCAAGCGTTCGTCGAGCAAGCGTTAAGCGCCTATCGTGCTGACGAATCGCCGGACGAGTCATTGGTGTTGGCCGATTACTTTACCGAGCGCGGTGACATGCGCAATGCAGCGTCGGCACTTGATCGCGCGTATGGTTTGAATCCGGACGATCAAACAGTCGCCGAGCGCCGCCTGGCAATACTTGACGAATTGGAAGTCATCGAACACGGCATTCGTTTTCGGTACGTGCCGGCGGGAACTTTTTTGATGGGTTCGGAAATCGGTGACCATGACGAGAAACCGGTTCACCCTGTTCGGACGGATGAGTATTGGGTCTCCGAAACAACGGTGACTTGGTCGACCTATTGCCAGATTTGCAATCTAACATCACCGACGGAGATGACATACGAAGATTTCGACTCAGGACATGCCGAACGGTATTCGCATTCAATGGCTTGGGGTTGGGAAGAGAGACAGTTGATGCAAGACGATCCCGAAAAATTCGAATCGAAAGTCATTGAGCCGCACAAGCCATTTCGATGCACCGTCGACGCGGAAAAATATCCAAAACGTAGGTTGGATTGCGACACCAAGCCGATGGTTGGATTAAATCAGGAGCAGCTTAATCGTTTTTTTAATCATCTCTCAACTCCTGGAGTTACCTATCAGTTGCCAACGGAGAAGCATTGGGAAAAAGCTGCTCGCGGAGGGAGGATTGGTCAAAAATATCCTTGGGGTAATTCGCCGCCCAACTCTGCCAACTGCGACTTCAGTAATCTTGCGGGCAATGATATCAAGCATTCGAAATCATTCGCGCCCAACGGATACGGGTTGTATGCGATGAGTGGCAGCGTCTGGGAATGGACCACCGACCGTTATGACAAAAAATCGTACAGCAACGTGGGCGCACCAAAGCGCCGAAAGCCCAAGGGCGAACCCGTGTTCCGTGGGGGATCATGGGCGGACTGCGCCGAAGCATTGACCGTCAGCTTTCGAATGTCTGCTTCTTCCTCGCAAACACGCAGCCCAACCTTTGGCTTTCGAATTTTCCGTTCGAATCTTCCACTCGAATAAGAGTTGGTAGCTGATAAAAAATCGCTTTACGAGTTCCGCTTCACCAACTGCCAAAATGAAAACCGTCGTATCACCAATACTGCCAACACAAACAGGGATCCGAAAACGATCAACCAAGGCGTCGCGCCGATTGCGCCGACCAACAAATTGGAACCAAACGTTTGAAGGGCGCCGATCGAATCGGACCACGATTTACTGGCCCGTGAAGCAAGTGTTGGTGCGGCTGCCGGTACATACTCCTTCTCTTCGCGGCAACTGATCGTAACCGTCGCCAGCGAAGTCCGGTCTTTCAAAAAACGAAGCCGACCTTCCATGCGCTCCACCTCTTCACGGACACGCGACAACTCACGTTCAATTTCAAGCACATCGGTAAGTTTACCGTTTCGTTCTTCGAGCATTTTTAAGATGCGGACTTCGAGTTGCTTTTTGTTCTTGATCCGAGCTTGGACGTCAACAAACTCCTCGGTAACGTCTTGTGCGTTTTCCGATCGCGATTCGGCGAAACCCAGCGATGTCACGCCCGCCAAAAAATTGGTGTACTCAGAAACAGGAAGCCGAACGATCCAGGTTCCGGACTGGCTATTGTTGTAACGACGTTTGGTTTTGTTGCTGGCAACGAATCCGCCAAACGAATTTACCAACTGTGGCAGATCAGTTTCGAAAGCCTGATAGTCTTTGACGACCAAGCCGATTTTCGTGTTGTAGATGATCTTGCGATTAAGTGTGTTTTGTTTGGCGCGAGTTGCCTTGTTTGATTCCGCTTGGTCTAAATCTTGGTCAGCCTGATTTTGGGCGGTTGATTTCGAATCAAAATTTTCCGTGCTGCTAGACGAATCGAGCAGTCCAGAAATGGCCGACTTGTTCGGGAGCTTCTCATACTCCGTCGCTGCGTCATGGGCGACTGATTTCGAGTATTCGGCGCCGCAGCCGACGAAAGAGAAAATCGCTATCGAGGCCACCAATGCACAGCAAGGTCCAAGAAATCGAGCTGGAAACATCGATGTTTGTGTAGTCGATGCCAATGAGAGATGTCGCTTGTTCATGTCGGCTCCTGAATCACATATTCGCTGGAATGGCCATCGGCTGAGTGCCAACGGTCCATGAATAAGACGAGCCAACGGGCAATTTGGATTTGAGTTTTTTAAGAAATCGGGCCGGATTGCCGATGTGATTGGAATTGGTCAGGAAACACGGGCTTTTTGAGTGAAATTGCCACGAAATACCGAATTTTGACCCTCGACTAGATTTGGGTCTTTCGCTAGAATCTGTCCTCTCGATGGGATGGTTTTTGTCGCGAAGCGATTTGAATTCTAGCCATCCTCTTTCTTCGAATAGATTCTCTTTTTTGCCAAGATACCAAACATGTACGCGATTATTGCTGACGGCGGACGCCAATATAAAGTTGAAGAAGGCCAAATGCTGGAAATTGATTTCCGGGACGTTAAGGTCGGCGACGAACTGAAATTCGAACGAGTTTTGGCAGTTTCTTCCGATAGCGGATTCAAGCTCGGCAAGCCACTTGTTGATGGTGCCGCTGTTTCTGCAACCGTTGTCGCTGAAACCAAAGGCGAAAAGATCTACATCCAAAAATTCCGTCGCCGTAAAAACAGCAAGCGACGAACTGGTCATCGTCAGAAGTACGTCAAAGTCAAAATTGGCTCAATCGCTGGCTAAGCCGGATCAACATCGGGCCAATGCGGCAAGACAATTTGAAACACAAAAGCCATCTCGTTTGAGTTGGCTTTTTTTTGCGCTGAAGTCCGTTGCCACTGAACAGCGATTTCTTTTCTTCAAAAGAAAAGTCAGTTTGGCAGCTACCGCAATTCTAATTTGCCCAAGTCTAACGGGGTATCCGACCGGTCGTCGGACATCGGCTCGATCACAAATTTCTTGGAAACGCTACCGATAACCGGCCCATCTTTCCAACTGCGCTCACTTTTTTCCCTAACCGTTGATCTAAACCAATAGTTTCCGCTGGGTACATCTTCGAAGCGAAAAGTCCCATCGATTTCTATGCGGGCTCCATGAAATTCTTGTTCCACTTTGCCGCTGGGACCGATGAAAGAACGTTCAAGCGAGATTCTGCCATGATTCCACTGAGCGATTGGTTTATCGTAGTCAGCCGGAGCGACAAGTTTTCCGATCACAGGCCGTCCGGTTCCACCAAGTTGTACTTTCGTGGTCTCTCCCGGGGTCAACTTAATCGGAAGTGAAAACGCTGAAGTTGAACGAAATGACCCGCCTTTGGATTCAGTGATGATTTGGCGAAAAATATGAGGATTAACCAGATCAGATGGGACCCGTGAAAAAGTGAATTTTCCGTTTGCGTCGACCTTGGCCGCATAGTCAAGAAACGCGCCGTTCTCATATCTATAAAATAGTTGAATAGTTTTTCCCTCGGCAGGTTTTGTTCCAATATGAGCAACTCCTTCGACTCGCGACCAACGCAACAGCTCGATTTTGGTTTTCGATTCAAGCTCCTTGCTGTCGACAAATCGGTAACCTTCTTTGGCGATCACTGCAATGTTGGATTTCTTCAGTTGGGCGGGAAGCTCAAATTTGCCATTGCGAACCGTCAATTTCGTTTCGCGATCTTCCTGAGATACGATGGCACCGTTACGAAGATTGAGTCGGCTGCCATCTTTATGGTCGATAAAAATTACTTTGGCTTGAGTCGCCAACTCACCGTCAGGCGCGAGCAACGAAATCGTTCGAGTCTTGGCGGGTTCCAAATTGATCGACAGCTCAACGGCCCCTTCGGTTTGCTTTACTCCACGGGTTATAAAATCAACATAGCCTTCGGCTTCGATTCGGAAAAATATTTCGGCTTCACTGCTTTTTTGTGTCCATGATAGCGCTCCATCATTTCCGACAAACGATTTGTAATGACGCCAGTCCATTTGCCCTCGCGAATCCTTGCTTCCAGGAATGACTTTGAAATTCTTGAGCAGAGCCTTTGTTTTTTTGTTGACAACTCTTCCAGTTACTTTGAGTGGCGGATAAAGCACCAGTTTGTAAGGCGCTTTTCGTGGGCTAAGTCTTACAGTTTTTCGCGTAAATTCTTTTGCTGAAATTAGAAAGTTGATCGGGTCAGCCGGTGCGCTATTCCAACTCATAACTCCGTCGGGACCCGTTTTTAGAGGTGAATGTTGCATGATCAGTCCGGAAAGTGAGCGACGGTTCTTCCAGTTTTCAATTGCAACGGTCGCATCTGGGATCGGTTTGCCGGCAGGATCAACGAGCTCAATCGAAACCTGCTCGCCTGCGACCAACTTAAAATCTAGTTTCGCGTCGTTATCGACTAACGCAATTTTTTGTATCGAGGGTGCATATCCTTCGGCCATTATCGTCACATATCGCTCACCCGGCGCGACGCTCTTCAGTTCGTACTCGCCGTTCATGTTAGTTGATCCAAAAGAGCGCAATCGATAGTCGCCGTGGTCTCCGTCGGTGACACAATGCGCGCCATAAACAGGGAATCCCTCTGCGTCTGTGACCCTTCCGCGAATTCGATATCCTGTTTGCAACGCCTGTTTGTGAGATTGGTCTCGCAATAAAGGCCAATCTGGTTGATTGAACCGATGTATTGCATGCACATGATCATCGGATAAGAATTGGACCCAGACGCTGCCGAGTTTAGACGACGGGACCCGCTCGCAGCTCCAGCGCCCTTTGGAATCGGTTTCTAGGTCAACACCCAAGCTCGTAGAATAGATGTGAGTGTCGGGTGAAATTGAACTTGATGCGCCAAATAGAATTTTGACGCCTGGAATCGGCTTGCCGGACGAATCGACCACGGTACCGCCCATGGTTGCAGGCTGCTGTAGTTCAAATCTCAACGAATCGGGCGGCGATTCGTCCTTTAACCGCCACACTGATGCCATGGGAACATAGCCCTCGGCTTGAACCGTGATGCTTAACCTGGATTCGGAGATCTTGCCAGAGAACTCGATGGTGCAAGTCCCCTCGGCATCGGTTTGAAACGACCGCTCGGTTGAGTCTTCCTTTGTGGTAACCGAAGCAGACTTTACAGGTTTGCCATTTGGATCAACCACGGTCACGATCAAGGAGTTTGCAGTTGCGTTCTTTGGAGCAGTTTCCTGAACACTCGGTTCGTTGGACCCCGCTATGGCACGGGCGGAGCACACCAATGCGAAACCGGCAAAGATGGTCAAAGCCAGTTTGGATTTCATGGAAAGGCCGGTTGTCGCTTTATTGGCTAATACCATTTTCAACCTGTGCTTCAGGAACTTGAAATGGCTGAAGTTGAATGCCAGAGGCGCCTGCGGTGAGTTCTTTGAAAGGAACTCGGCCGACCGCAAAAGCGATTCTCCGTAACCATGTGAATCGTCAGGAAAATGCTTGAGCACCATTGAATCGCAACACGCTTCATCGGCTTGGTGAAGTTGATTGCGACTCCACCACAAAATAGGATTCCACCAATAAACTGATGTGACGAACAATTCGAACCATCGAATCCAATGTGCCCGACGCAGCAAATGGGCCAGTTCATGAACCATGATCTGATCCGACTGTTTCTTGTCCAGCGAATCCATCAGTTGAATTGGCAAAACCAATATTGGTTTGTATCGAACACACCATATCAATGGCGAAATTTTTGCCGAGGTTGTTCGTACCAACGGCACACGCGAAAGCCCAATTCGTTTCGCCAGGTCTTCAACTCTCGCTTGCCAAGCCCCATCTGGTTGTGTCGTTTGTCGCAGCAAGCGGTCAAATACAACCAAACGGTAAATGGTAACCAACAACAATCCCAGTGAACCGGTTGCCCAGAGTATTGCGATGCCAGTCAGCCACATTCCAAAACTCGAAGTCGCCCCTTGCGATGGGCTTGCACCAGCAGCGGATATCGCGACTGTTGCTGAATTCGGAGAATCAATGAATCCAGTATTGGATGAGGGATTTTGTAAGGGCGATTTTTGAAGTACATGAACGCTGCTTGCCTGCACCGCATCCGTCTGCAAGTCAGAATAGAGCGAGGGTTCTTGCTGTTTAGTCGAATCGAAATTCGCGGCAACCGGCCTCAGGACTGAATCAGTTACGAGGGCGGGAATCGGCATTTGCCAGATCGGCGGGGTCACGAGCTTGATCAGAACGAGCAGCCAAAGGAAATGGACCGCAAAACAATTCTTGTACATTCGCGTTATCAGGTAAACAAACAACGCCAAAACCGCGGCCACGATTGCGTTGGTCAACAGGATTTCAAACAAAACAGGCATGAGTATCTCACTTTTTGCGTTGGTTTGATTTGCGATTTTTCTTGGGCGAACGAGCGTCGAGCATCTCTCGCAATTCATCTAGTTGTGAACGCGAAAGTGAATCAGACTGAATCAAATGGGAAAGAAACGGAGCAAGTGATCCGTCGGTCACCTTCTCAGCAAGATCAACAAATTGATGTCCGGCAAATTCGGACTGGCTGACCACGGCCGAGAATTCGTGCGGATGCGTTTGCCGGTCCCGGATGACCAAATCCTTTTTCTCCAATCGTTTTAGCAACGAATGGACCGTCGCGTGATCCGAAGGAGTACAAGCCGGATACAGCTGCTCCATAATGGCTCGAGAAGAAAGTGTGCCTTCCTTCCAGATCAGCCGCATCACAGCAAGCTCGCCATCGGAAATTGGAGTGTGTTTGGACATATGATTCCGCAAAACAAAAATGAAGCCAATCTGAATTGTCAATCTAAGGAGTCTTAGGCAGCTTGTCTAATCAAATTAGACAATTTGTCTATGGTTGTCAAACTTTTCTTTGAAGTGGGCTGAGGTGGGGAAACTAAGCCAGAGAATTCCAGTCGAGTGGTAGCGGATCTCGTAAAGAGTTCTGTTTTTTGAACATGATGCCAAGATCGCAAACGCGACTATCGCCCAATGGCATTTACTTTAGATTTTGTTAGCCGCGAAAGTGGCGACGGATGGTCCATGGCGCAAGTTTCGAAGTTGCACTATATGTAGGATGGACATTCTTGTCCGTCTTTTTCCGGTTCGCGACTGTCGGACAGAAAATTCTGAATAAAAATCTTGACAATAGCTCCAAGTGCTAATACAACTGCACATGCTAACTGAATAGCACATTTAAAAGTGAGTGAATATGAGCAAAAAAACACCGCTGGAGCTTGGGCGGCGAGAACGCCAAATCGTCGAAACAGTTATCAAACTTGGCGAAGCGTCGGTTGGCGAAGTCCGAAAAAATCTCAGTGATGCGCCCAGCTATTCATCTGTCCGAGCGATGCTTGGATTGTTGGTTGAAAAGAAATGGCTGAAGTACCGACAGGACGGAAAACGGTATCTGTATCGCTCTGCTGCAGGCAAAGAGAAATCGCAAAAAAATGCGGTTTCACGTTTGTTGGATACCTTCTTTGGCGGATCCCCAAGCGACGCATTGGCGGCCCTGTTGGATTCGCAGTCGCGTGAATTGACGGAAGAAGAATTGGCAAGAATGCTCAAGTTGATCAAAAACGCTCAGAAAAAGGACAAGCAATGATTGAATTCACATCAGAGTTTGGAATGCAGTTTGGATCGGCGTTGATTTTAGGAAGCACGTTCGTTTTGGTTTGTGCTTTTTTGATTCAATGGTGCTTTCGTAAGTTGTCTGCTTCTGAACGGTTTAGCATTTGGCAAACTTCAATGGTTGGCTTGCTGTTGTTGCCCGTTTGTTGTCTTCTTCTGCCTACCGCGAATTTGGGATGGTTCGCCGTTGCCGAGTTGGATTCTTCGATCGCAACTACGGCGCCCACAGCTGACTTGGGTTTTTCACGAGCTGCCGGCGAAGATGCTTCTGAAGTAGAAACACCGAACGATAAAGAACTGGAGCATGCAGATTTTGAATCGAGCAAGTTTGAATTGTCTCAGAAAGCCACCGGCAACAACAGTTTTTCCGAAACTGATGCTTTGGATTCCAAAACGAAAATACCGCTGGGGGCAGTGGAAAAAGCAAATTTGAACAGCGCTTCAATGCACGACGAAGTGCAAGCGGCAAGTCTTTCGCCTGGCGCAATTCTCTCATCAGTATTTGCTTGGATTCAACTTCAATCCGGATACCTGTTGTGCGTTTGGATGATAATAGCGTCCTACTTTCTCGCCCGATTGGTTTGGTCATGCCTTCGGGCGAACTCAATTCGAAAACAAGCGGTGCCATTTCTTGCTGGGGATCTTTCAGGCATTGCAAAACATAATGTTCCGATCTTTGTTTCCAGCAATGTTTCAGTTCCGATCACTGTTGGTGTATTGAAACCTGCGATTGTGATTCCCACCGATTCTATGGGTATGGAGACCGCAAATTTGAGAATGGTTTTGAAGCACGAGTTGGCTCATGTTGAAAGGCGAGACGTGCTTTGGCAATTGCTTGCCGCGACTGCCAAATCACTGTTTTGGTTCCAGCCGTTGGTCTGGGTTGCCGAGCGACAAATGCGGCTTGAGCGCGAAAGAGCCTCCGACGATCGCGTTGTCGGATCAAACGAATCGCCGCAGGATTATGCCATGACTCTCCTGCAGATCGCGGCCAAGTGCTCGGGACTCAATCTCGAATTTGCTGGAGCACTTTCGATGGCGCAAAAACCGATTGAATCGCGGCTGCGAACTATTCTTGAACCGAAAACGCGCCGGCGGACTTCGAGTCGTTTTTTCAAACTGACTCTTTGCACGACATTCGCTGTCGCTGTCTTGGCCGTATCGATCGTCAGACCGTTCTCAAAACCTGCCCATGCAATTTCCGTTCTTGAAAACAGGACCTCCATTTGGCAAGAAGACTCGGGCGAAGCAAAAGAAACTTCGGATTCGAACCAGGAGCCTTCGGTTGAAATGATCGAATTGCCAGCGGAAATCTTTGGAGCGATTGTTGATCAAAAACGACAGCCGATTCCCAACGCAACTGCAAAGGTCAAGTTGCTTCCATACACCGCGTGGAATGTGCCGGGCCAAGACAAAAAGTACGAATTCCCGGATGTCAAAACAAATGATAAAGGCGTGTTTGTTTTGAAAACCAAAGGCCTCAAAGTGCCGAAAGAGGGATTTAAAATCAGCGGCGATTTCTGGTCTGCCACTCATCCAAAACGAAGATCGGGAATTACGGTTCGAAAAGTAGGTGAAAAAATTGGGAAGGGTGAATCAATCAATATCGGAAGTTTTTCCCTTGTTGTCGGCCGAATCGTAAAGGGGCGAATTATTGCGCCAGAGTCCGATGGAATGGTCTTACCCGATCCAGAAAAACCATTTGTTAGAGCTGCCCGAGGCATGCCTGGATCTTGGTTTGGCGACGTGACGCTTTGTGATAGCGATGGCAACTTTGAGGTCTTGATTCCCAAAGCTGGCTTGGTTGAGCTGTTGGTTGGATCGCAAAACTACGCCGGTATACGTGTTCAAGTGCCACCCAAAGCTAGTGATCTTGGCGAAATCAAACTGTTGGAAGGAACGGAAGTATTTGGATCCCTAACTGATACCGAAGGCAATCCAGTTGTTGGAGCTATTGTCAACATCGCTGAGATTGGCAAAGACAGCCAAACGCAACTTGACGCCATGTCGTTTGAGATTGAATCGTCAACTAAAACAGATTCGGAGGGGAAATATCGACTGCCTCCACATCGCGGTGAATGCCAGATTTCAATTGAGAAACGTGGCAGGTTGCGAGGAAGTAATGACCCTCTCCAATCGGATTTATCAAAAGCTTTTAAGCGAAAAAAAGTCACTTTAAAAGTTGGCGAAAAACAACATCGTGTCGATCTGAACGAGGCACCGACGACTTGGGTACGTGGCACGATTCGTTGGCCCGACGGTCGGCCATGTCCAAATGTTGAATTTCGTTCGTTTAGCGGGTTTTTCAAATGCTATTCAGACAAAGATGGTAAGTATGCACTTCCAGTCCTGGCGGATGCGGACGAGCACAGCATTTCTGCGTTTGGCGCCAAAGCAAAAGATGGCACCTTTCACTACGCCAAGGCGCCGGGCGAAATCAGCATGCAATACGCGGATTTGAAAGGGACCGGAAAAGATATCAATGATTTCGACTGGACCTTGGTCTCCGATACACGTACTACGTTTCGCAACGCGGGCGAAGCGGGTCAGGCGTTGGACGAAATCAGTCTTCGGCTAAACAAAGATCGCAAAGCGTTTTTCGAAAAGCTCAAAAAAGAAGGCGTTCCATTGCTGACCCAGGAAATTCTTTTTGGGAAAAATTCTGCCTATCAAAAATACCCGGATGAGCTACTTGAATTGGAAAAAGAGTACCGGGGTGAGTTCTCCGCTTTGGTTGCACTCAAAAGGATCCTCGAATGGTCAGACAAAGGTTTGACTTCGGCGCAGAAGAATCGAAAGGAAGTTCTTGATCGGATTCGTAAACATTACCTTGATCACGAAGAAATCGACATGCTGATTAAGCTATTCAGCGGAAGCCCAACTGCCACGCATCGACCTCACGTACCTCGAGTTGAAGACGAACGTGAAGATGAAAGAGAGCTTTATGAGTTGATTAGAAAAACCAATTCGCATGACAAAGTTCAAGCCAAAATTCTCTTTCAGGATTTGTCCGGTAAAGCGCAGGTTTATTCGCTGATCAAGGGCTTAGAAAAGCAAAAATGGAAGATTCCTCCAAATCCAATACGTGATGAAATGTTGGCTCTTAAGAAATTGGATCCAGCAAAGCTCAAGCAAGATGCAGACGCGATTTTAGTGAAACTCAAGAAAACCTATCCCAAAGTAATTCGGTACGAATCACGCGACTTCTATCTGCTCCCGACTCAAGATATACAACTTCGACCCGATAGAGTGAGCTCTCACGCTCCCGATGAGTTTATGACTTTTGCGGCCAAGGCAGAGGCGATCTTGCTGGACACGTTTCAACTTCAACCGGGCAAGAAAGTTCCCGAAGTCGTTGGCAAAGATGCCTACGGTAAACCGTTTAAACTCAGTGATTTAAAAGGCAAAGCCGTGGTGTTTTACTTTGCGGCGAGTTGGGGTCGAGACGGTTTTGCGCAGCGGTATGAAGAGTCGCGTGACTTGAGAAAGAAGTACAAAGACAAACTGGAAATCGTGACCATCATGCTGGACAAGAAACCAGAAACCATCCGCGCAGCCATTGATGCCGGCGACATAACGTGGCCAGCAATTGACGATGGTGACAAAGGGCCGATCGCTAGAGCCTGGAATATTGATGGTCTAGACCGTGGAGCATTTTTGATTGACAAAAACGGGGTGATTGTTGAACGAATCAACCAACGAACTAGTTTGGCAGAGAGAGTTGAAAAGTTGATGAAGGGGCCATCGTTCTAGTGGTGCGTCAAACCCGAATTGACGGGTGCCATGTTTACGCGAAGCTTAAGCATGCTCATTCTGCGCGTGAACTGTTGTATTCGAGAGTTTGTAAACCGTGGCTATCGCCAAAACGGCTCATGTTTTAAACCCTGCCCAAAACTCTTGACGAGTTCTGCTATGGCTAGTTTTCGTTGTTGGATTCCGTTTCTTGTTCAAACAATTGTGCCACTTCCCATTCACTGGATGCCCAGATCATTGTGGCGATGACGGAGAATAGAACGATGCCGGCCCAGACGAATGGGTGAACGCTTTCGAATGGCTTGATCGGCGCGAATTGAGCTCCTGCTGGCCAAGTCGCCGGGTCTTGCCAACCGTTCTTGGTTCGTCGCCACTTGGTGTCGACTTCACTGGAAATTACCAACGACGAAGCACCCTCTTTAAACGGAGCTTCCTGTGTTTGCAAAGCGTACGCACTGGTGGTCATGGAAGGCGGGACGAAATGATCCAACGCTTCCCCCGCCCAGAGGTTGGCAAATACCAGCGCGCAGATCACCATCAAGAGCGAAATGGTCTTTCGAGTTTTCTTAAAACGCAAAACGGGATTTTTCAACGGGATGTTCCATAACGAAAGGATTAGCCAGAGATTTGGGGTGGGCGGTCAATAGTGCCGCCATTGTTCTCTGTTCCGATATGAACAAATGCAATTGAGGTGCCAGTCATTGTTCCGAAAAATGGATTCGCGCTTGGCACTCAATCGAGCAAATAAAAACCGGGCACTTCAATCCAAACGCCGGCTTGTAACAAATCGCAAGAATCCTGACCGGTGAATTTTCGCAACAAAATCTCCCAGGCGGCGTTTCAAAAAAGCCACACATTGAGCCATGTTGTTTTTTAGCAACATCCAACGTTTGGCTACTTTCAATGCCAATAATCCGTCTGGACAATAAACCCCGATTTACCGGAAAAAACGGACCAGCCAGCCTCATATTTCTTTCCCACGACGATATCAGCACTTAGGAGCAAATCCGGAATTCAATCCATGCGGATTCCCAAAGGCCAACTAAACTATGAGTAGAGGTTTCCTTTTCCCCATAGGGGCTATTCATGGCGACTATCAAGCAAGTTAAGCGTCGACAAAAGATTCGTATAGCTGAGGGTTTCCTCGAGCTTGCGATGGCTTTGGATGATTTCTGCCCGCTCAATTTTCAGCTTCGAGAATCGCTAATCGATCAGGCGTTGTCATCGCTTGACGAAATCAAGAACCCGCTTGGCCATAAGCCATATGTGCTTTTTCTAAAAGGCCAAGCCTGTCGTGCGGTTGATCGTTTCGAAACGGCAATCAATTATCTGGAGCAGTCAAACAAACTCGATCCAGACAACATGCACACTTACCTCGCGCTGGCTTGGTGTTACAAGCGAACCGATCAGTTGCCGTTGGCCATTGAAATAATGCAAAGTGCGGTTGAACTTGATTCAGAAAGTGCGATCGGCCACTACAATTTGGCTTGTTATTGTGCGCTCTACCATCGAGTCGATTTGGCACTAATGCATCTTTCGTTCGCGTTGGATCTTGATTCCAATTATCGCCAACACATGGCTCAGGAATCAGACTTTGATGGCATCCGTTCCAACCCGCGATTCGCTTCGTTAGCCGGTGAAGCCGCTGTTTAAGTTTGGCTCCTAACCTCACCGCCGATCTTTAAGCTACCTAGAAAGTTTGGAAAACTAGTTGCGTGCGCAAATAAGTTGCCCCAGCGAGGACAATAAATAGATTACTTGGCTAACGTTCCGGCATCTGTTGGGGCAAGATCGAGACATGGATGGGCATTATTGTTCTGGTCCCATGCGAATGGAAACCACATTTTTCTCCAGGTTGTCTCCCCACTTATGACCGGCGGAATGTGCGTTGCGTCGATGGCAACGAGATCATTCAATTGCAGCTGGTAGGGATGAAAATAGCCATTTTTTTTGACACGATTATTGTTTCGAAATTGCAAGACGGACCTGATACAATCCGCTTGAGACAGCGGACTTTTTTTGACAATTCACTCAACAAGAATTGGGAAAAGTGAACGATCAATCTTTATCACTGAAAGAGCTTGAGCTGCTTGAGTCCATTTGCATTCGTTTTGAATCGGCGGCTGGCAAAAAGAATCGGGATATCGAATCCCTGGTAAAAAATATTGACCCGAGTATCCGGGCTCCGTTCGTTCGCGAATTGGTCGCTCTGGATATCGAACTGCGGGAACAAAATGGTCAAGCCGTCAAGGAATCTGACTACGATCAATTTACTGATCCAAAATACGCCGAGATCGCCAAACAAACGCTAAGGCAATTACGGGCTGAAAAGACGATGGCGCGGCCGAAAGAGCATTCGCTTTTGCCGCCTCGTTATGATTCGATTAAGCAAATTGGTCGAGGTGGTTTGGGAACCATTTTGCAGGTATTCGATCAGAAGACTCAACGAACACTCGCCATTAAAACGTTGCGGCGAGAATTTCGAAGCAACCGCCCAGCCAATTTACGATTAGAACGTGAAGCCTTGTTGACAGGTTCACTCCAGCATCCGGGAATCCCGCCAGTGCATGATATGGGGGTGCTTGGAGACGGTAGTGCATTCTTTGCGATGAAGCTGGTCGATGGTCAAACGCTCGACGAAATTTTAAGCAAACGTGTTGAGGGAGATTTGGAAAGTATCCTGAGCGTTTTCGAAAACGTTGCCCAGACCCTTGCCTATGCCCATTCGCAATCCATCGTCCATCGTGATATCAAGCCTTCCAACATCATGGTCGGAAAATTCGCTGAAGTCCAAGTCATGGACTGGGGGATGGCCAAGAACCTGAATTCTAATCCCAACGTGGAAGCTGGTATTGATGATACTGCGATTGATAATCAGCAAGAGGCGACAGAAGAATCGCCTCCGGTTACTTCAAATTCAGACGGGGACACTGTTGGGATTGGAAACCAGAGTTCATTCAAAGAAGTTGTCGAAAAGCAGTTCGATTTAACTCAGGTTGGTGACGTTTTAGGCACCCCCAGCTATATGTCTCCTGAGCAGGCTCGAGGTGACATTACAAGTGTAGACGTGCGCTCGGATGTTTATTCGCTTGGTTCGATTTTGTTTGAAGTTCTGACCGGCAAACGGCTTTATGGCAACGCAATCGTATCGGAAGTTTTAGACAGGGCGACCGCAGGTGATATCTCTGATTCGTTGGAAGTTCTCAAAGATGTGAAGGATGTCAAGTTAGCGGATCTTTGTCGACGTTGTCTGTCATTTTCGCCTCAGGACCGTCCTGATGATGCGAATGCGATTGCAGACGAAATCAACCAGCATGTTGCGGGAGTTCAACGCCGTGCCCGGGAAGCCGAGATTTCACTGCGAGAGGCAGAAGTCAGAACCAACGAAGAAATCAAGCGACGGAAAACTTTTGCCAGAATGCTTGTCCTGACGGTTGCGGTTTTCACGGCAGGTCTGGCAGGAGTCCTTTGGCAGTGGCGTTCGGCGGAGACAGCACGGGAGTTGGCCAAATCGAATGCAGAAGATTTTCAGAAAGCGGCTGAATTGGCCGATCAGAACGCTGAGAAACACCAACTTGCTGCGAAGGAAGCCGAGGAGAATGCTAAGGAAGCCGAGGAGAATGCCAAGAATTACCTAGAGGGGATGAAAGTCTTTACCGGAGCTTTTGAGTCGGCGAGCCCAATTCGAGGAGCAAACAGTAACGTTTCGGCTAACGACATTTTGCGGAATGCGTACAAAACACTGCAAGATTCCGATATGGAAAGTAGCGGGCGCATGTTGTTGCTGGAAGAACTTGGCAAGTGTCTGAGATGGACCGGTGATTTTGATACGGCTATCAAGGTAACCGAGGAATCCGTTGGTCTTCACAAGGAGCATTTCGGCCCCGAAGCGACTGAAACATTGACGGAAATGAATGGACTGGGAATCGTCTATCTACTTAATGGCCGATATAAGAAAGCGACTCCTCTCCTGGAAGAAACCGTAAGGCTTAACAAGAAATTGCGAGGCCAGAATCATATTGAAACGATCAGGTCAATGAACAGTCTGGCTGCTGCCTATAATTATACTGGCCAACTCAAGAAAGCTCACCAAACCATTTTTGAACTGGTACCGCTGGCCCGGGAAGTACTTGGAGACCATCATTCTGAAACCTTGACGATGATGAACAACCTGGGCCATTCCTATAATAACCTGGGACTTTTCAATAAAGCTGTTGAGACGCTTGAAGAAACCGTCAAATTGAATTCAGAATTCCGCGAGCCCGGACACCCCGAATCATTGAATTCGATGCTCAATCTGGCAGATGCCTATGCAAAACATGGGCGTTACGAAAAAGCGATTCCGATCAATGAAAAAATGCTGGAGATTTCCATCGTCAAACTGGGAGAAGATCACCACAAGACGTGTCAGGCGCGGTCGACCTTGGCCTATCTGTATAACAAAGTAGAAAGGTCAGATGAAGCCATTGAGCTTGCGGAACCATGCTTGAAGGCACAGCAGAAAGGGCTGGGGAAAAATCACCCAGACTGTCTGATAACGATGATGAATCTGGCAATCGCTTACAAAAACGTCGGCCGGTTGAAGGATGCCGTTGAACTCGATGGGCAGGCATTCCGATTGTCGGAAAAAGTTCTCGGCCCGAATCACCCCAGAACAATTCTCTGTCTGAACAATTTTGCGCACTCATTGGCTAACGTTGGCCGTACCGAAGAAGCCGTTCCCTACTTGAAAAAATGCTACGAAGTAAGAAAAGAAAAGATGGGAGAATCAAATAACGGCACACTGCTGGCGATGAACAACTATGCAGTCATGCTGAAAAAGGTTGGCAAGCTGGAAAAATCTCTCGCCCTGGATCTGGAGAAACTGGAAATTTGCAAAACGCATTTGGGCGAAAGTCATTACCAAACATGGATGACCATGAACAGCCTTTCATCGACCTATGTGTTGATGAATCGCCTTGACGACGCCATCGCGATGGACAAACAGATGATCGAGCTTGTCCAGGCAGAGAAAGGGAAGCACCGCCGCGAAACATTAATTGGAATGTCCAGACTGGCCCAGTTTTATAGAAAGCAAGGACATGTTGAACCGGCGATTGCCGTTGATTTGGCGGCCCTGAAGATTAGTCGCGAGTTACTAGGCAACGACTACCCCGGCACGATTAAGCTGATCGACGACTTGTATCGAGGTTATCGAAGTTTGGGACAGTTTGAATCGGGCGTTCCATTTTTGGAAGAGGTTTTGAAGCTGAATGAAGCCAAGCTCGGCTCAACCAATGATAAAACCTTGAACGTCATGAATGAACTGGCGTTTGCCTACGAGCAAGTCGAACGTTATGAGGACGCTCAGAAACTGCTGAAGGTCTGCTACACAAATCGAAAAGAGACACATCCGGATAACTGGCGTACTTTCGATACGCAATCGCAATTCGGCGGAATCATCTTGAAACTTGGCGACAAGGAGCGGGCATCGGTTTACATCGAAGAGGGACAGCAGGGGCTTATGCGGCTAAAAGACTCGATACCAGAGTCCACTCGCAAACAGCGGCTGTCACAAGCCACCGAAAGGTTAATTGCATTGGCCGAGTCCCTTGATAAGCCCAATGACCGTGTTAAGTGGGAGGCTGAATTGGAAAAAATCCAAAACGATTAGTTACTCGCAGTTCGGCTTCGCGTGCATCACCTTATTATCACACGCTTACTGTTGAGCAGTTGCTGAATGCAATTAAGGTTGAAATTCCAAATACGACAAAAAGCAACCGTTCAGCAATTCCCGGTTTTCCAACGAGAAATAGTAAAACCGAACAGAACACAATTCCAAATACAACACTAAAGATTATTGCGAAAGTGAAAGCCGAGAAATTGGTAGCTATTTGCAATATGGAAACAGAAAGGAAAAGAACGAGTGCAATCAGGGAAATCGTATGCTGCAGGGTGGTCTGTTCAGAGGTAACAATCCCGGCAAGAGCAAGCAAGGCAGCTACCAAAATGAAAATTTGAACCTTGTTTTTCGAGAGGACTTGCGCCCAAAGCAACAATCCAATTAAAAGGGCAAAGATCGCGATGAAGAGCCACGCAATTGGGTGATTGTTTTCGAGTTGTGTGCTAATCGCGATCTCAGCAGTATCGCTGCTAAAACGATGAAGACACTCCAAAGCTCCATAGCCAGCCAGGAAAAGCAGCACACTCAACGCTTTGAAATAGGTGACAATCGAAATTCGAAATTTAGCGTGATTGTTCATTAGCAGGATAACGGCCGTGACCGAGCCGGAACGATAATACTAAGCATTGAAAAACACGCGCAAATCGGGCTTCGCGTGCATTGTATTGTTATCCGCGATTGTTCGACTAACATCACTTCGCGATAGAGTCCCGCTGAAGTTTGATCATAGCATCGTAACCTGAATCATGTTTCGTCATTTGAAAAGTAAAGCCGTGAATCGTAGTTGGCAATTGTCTCAGACAAGCTAAGAGGAGAGACGCCGTGGTTGTTTTCCAGGTCAGGGTTTGCCCCATTTTTTAATAGGTATTTGATAAAAAACGAGTCGTCACCGTTGTAGCTCATCACGGCTTGCCAAAGCGCCGAGTTACCATTTTCATCCTTCGAGTCGATGTCAATGCCGCAGTCAATCAAGACTGTAACCAGATCTTTGTGCCTGCCTTGTACTGCAAGGTGTAAAGCACTTCTATGAGGCGGCTTTTGTTCGATCTGATTGATGTCTAGCCCCAACTGCAACAGTTGGCGAACAAGACTAACGCAATCAGTTGAAATTGAATTTCTGTTCTTGGCAAAGTAGTGAAGAATGTTGTTTCCATGGTCATCTGTTTGACGTACGTCAAATCTGTCAATTTTCGATAGGAAATCAATATCTCCCTCGACCAAAGCTATTTTGAATTGTTGTATATTCATGTTTTCCGGATTAGGCGAGCAAGGTGTCAGTCGGTCCCAACCAAATTCTAGGATCATCGGGCGCGGCCGGAAAACGTCGGTTCAAATTCGCTCGCAAGCCCGATTCGCGTGCATCATATTGTTATCTTGCGATGGGAATTCAAGTCGAAGCGATTCTGTCTTTTCTTTATTCTCTAGGTCGGACATGGCGGGATAACGTTCGCATGATCGAGTCTCAGCAATAAACTAAACACTAAAAACGGCGAGAAATGTGACTTGGGTCTACCGCATGTTATCCCGCAATTTCAATTCGGTTTATGCGTTGCGCAAGTCACGATGGAATTCATGGATTGACCGAAATCGACCAATGATGGGAGAAAACAGCATTGATTTGTAAGCCATATACATCTGTCCCGCGCATCGAGTTGGTGCCATTCGTCCGACTCCAGTCCCCAAGCCTGAGCAAACAAGAGAATCTATGATACGTCTTCCAGCAGTTTTGTTCAAATTCTCGACGGCCACAAGTATCGCCCTGAATGCAAGGTAAGCATTGATTGTGAATTCGATGGATTCTGGAACTCGCATTGTCGGTGCGGAGATCAAATACGCCCATTTCTCATGGCCGGTTTCGATTATTTCTGCACAGCCAACTGGCAATTCACCGTGATGTTTTTCGCGGATGACCGATTGAAGGTTGGATTCAACGGCAAATCCAAGTTGATCCCGTATTGCAAGATCAAGGCCGCCATCCATTATTCCAAAACTGTTTGCCGGACTAACAATTGCATCGGCCCGTTGCTGGAAGTAATCTCCGTTGATCGGTTTAACTTCTGGAGTTGCGGAAAATCTGGTTGCCCATGCATCAACAAGGTTCGACGAGTTGTCGATCAGGTATATCGCTGAAGGCAACCATTCGTCATCTTCAATTCTTTTCGATTCATCAGCCAAGGGTGAGTCTCTGTTCAAGCTGGATAACGTCCGGGTTCACCGCGCCGCTTCGCGTGTATTGTTACCCGGCTATCGGCGGGTGAAGGATTTTTTCAATTTTTTGTTTTAAGTTTTCGAATTCGATTCCTTCATGACAATCAACTGAAAAAGGGTGAAGCGTCGGCTCGATGTCAATATAGGGTCGCGTTGGAATATCTCGCAAGTGAACGAGTGCTTTTAGCATCAGAGTCTCTGGATATGTTGGTATCTGTGTATAGAACCAACCGAACATTGGATCCAATTGCGCACGGTCGGGATCGTTCCAGTGTTTTCGAATCAAATCCATTGACGTCCCGCTCACCGAACACCAGGCACCCCAGACAAAATCTTTTGCCAATCCGATTACAGGCATATCAATACAGCCGCGAACAAAGTAGTTGTCTCCTTCTGGAATTCTGATGGTGCAAAAATCATCACCCAACTCGGATTTCATCCGTTCGTTCTCGGACAATTCATTCCACGCCGATGGCGCGTCCGCGCCGAATGATAAATCCGAAATGTCATGTTCCTCGTCGCAACAATGACATCTAAATTTCGTCGATTGCATTGATAGACTCAGCGTCGAATAACGGCCGCGATCACCGAGCCGAAACTAGCGATCATCTATTTCAAAAGCACGCGCAAGTCTGGGTTTGCGTGCATCACATTGTTATGCGGCGATCTCCCCGACATTGCCTGCAGCAGTGAAGATTCTCCACTCGCTAATTGTACCGAGGATCAATGATGCTGCAAAAATTACTGCCATGACCGGCCCAACAGCGGGCGAACTCCACCCACCCAAAACCATCCAAATCCCTAAGCTAACGATAGTGTTTACGACGGCAGCGATAAGGCAACATGCAAAAATTCCGAGATGTTGGACCGGCGTTTCTCTAAGGCCATAGAGGTCAAACATCAGAAATGTGAACGACAATGGTAGAATCATCAGTAGAGTGTTGCTGAGTGCGATGTCGAAATCAAAATCAACGATTGCGGCGTGATTGCCAAGTAGGTGATCAGCAATCGAATGTCGATAGTTTTCGCCGTCTGACAAGATAGGTGTAGCCAAAACGAAGAACGCCATCAATGTAAGCACCAAGAAGGCAACTAATAGCCCGAGTCGATTTCGATATGCCTTACCCATTAATTTTGAACCGGCAAATGTTAAGCCGCATAACGTCAACGTTCACCGGCCACGGCGAAAGACATACAACCGCCGGATGTGGATCCGCTTGTCCGGTGGTGAGGAATGCGCCCTCGCTTGATTTTTGTTATTCCGGGGAATGCATGGGCGAAACTGCTTCCGAAACAATCAGACCCTCGGAAACCAGAGCTATTGACTCGATTTCAGTTCCGTCACCTAAGCCGATTTCTGCGAGGTACAACTGGCCCCCACGGAAGAATTTCATGATGTCGTATGGCTTGCGAAATTGGTGGTCGACATGATCACCACTCTTTAAGGTAATCCTGATTGTATCGACACGGTTTTTAAGATCAATCCAGCGCACAAACAGCATGTGCCAACCACTGCGCCCATCAGCAAACTTTGCGTCGACAAGCATTTTATGAATTGAAGAAAAAGCTAGTTTGGGGGCAAAGCGAGTGTCGTATGTGACTTGAGCCATCGCATCCAGCAACGCCTCCTGCTGCATTGCTCCCCAATCTGAAGAAGCAAGTTCCTCAATCGTCTCAGACTTGGTATTAGCAAACTTAATCCTCGCCAAGTAGTTCTGAGCGACAGCAACGGCAACCGAAGCCAGCAAAACCCCAACTAGTAATCTGCGGATCGAAAATTGGAATCGGTGCAAAGCGATGCTCTTAGCGGAATAGCGTCCGCGATGACCCGGTCGCAGCAAATAAACTAAATATATAAACCGACGTGAAATGCGACTTGGGTCCATCGCATTGCTATCTCACGTTTGGCGGTTCAAGAGACGCCGGTCGAGGGTGGGGGCGAAAATGTTTTTCGCCGTACCCAATTATTGTATCCACTAGCTGTGGCGTAATCAATTTCGGGTGTGCAGGCACGGCGTCAATGGAGGCACTGCAAATCTGGGATCTAGCCTCTACTGAGTCCATGCCACAAGCGATCATGTAAAGCCAGAGCACTGTGGGCGAACGGTTCCATCCGGCCACGCAATGAATGTATAAGTTGGCATCATTCTCGCACAAACAATCGTGCATAGTTTCAACGCATTTAACGGCAACGTCTCGCGGTATCGGTACACCGTCGCGCATTGGGATCTGATGCATTTGGCGAAATGGTCCGTCGTTCGGATTCAACTGGCTTGGCGTTTCGCTGACGTTGAGAATATGCGTAATGCCAACGAATTGGAAGCTCGTTAACAAACGATCAGCTGCAAAACGTCCCTGCCATATGTTGTTGGATATTTGAAACAGATTTGATCCTGTAGGTTAAGCGGGATAACGTCTACGATCACTGAGCCGCCGGAGTGATCAATACTTCAAGACACGCGATGTCGGCGGCTTCGCGTGCATCATATTGTTACCCTTGTGAGTGAAGTCAAATCCGAAACGCAATCGGCCCGGGTACGCATTATTTCAGTTGGAATTTTCAAGAATATGTGGATCAGTGATTGAATCTTTCTCAACGCCGTTCGCCCACCTGGGAATTGCATATGCATTTACCAGACACAGGATTGCTGGGGCAAGTATGCATGCCGTTGAGAAAATCGCCACAAACCCGAATCCGTGTTTAGCGAAATAGTGCGGGACGTGTTGAACCAATCCTTTCAATGAGAAAATAGCTAAAAGCCAATTAGCCAAAACGACGAAACCAATGGCGAACTTATTGTATTGTGTTATTAGAGAAATGCACCCAACCGAGAGCAGTCCGTATGTGAAAAGGGAATTCGCGCTGCCTGGGTCGTTCAAGTTGGAGAGCAGGACTAGCCATACGAGACCGCCAAGAATTTGGAGAATGGCGACAACGGCAATAAGCAGACGGATTTTAGGCATGAGAGATCAGTGAAATGATCAATTCCTGTTAAGCGGGATAACGTCAGCGATCACCGAGCCGACGGTTGACTACGCCAACCTAAAATCGGAGCGATGTAAAAGTATAAACCCTCGGTAAAGTATTGTCGCGACCAACCCACCGCAGGGGCTTTGACGGCTTCGCGTGCATCACCTTGTTATTTCGCGGTTTGCCGATAAAGCCATGCTATAGATCAAACACGATCATACATCCAACCAACAGGAGCAACCCGACCAATGGAGTAAAAATAAGTCGCATCAAAGGCTTGTTGCCCGAGGTAAGGATCGTGATGGTCAGCAAGGCCGTACACAATAATGACTCTAGCACAATTGCACGTAGCAAGTTGATGCCATTTGCCATGCCACTGAATCGACCAAACCCTTCCCATCGCAATAAGAGTGAAACAAGAATGCCGGTTGTGGCGAAAATGCAGCAATAGGCAATGAGCTTGTCGCATCGGTTTCGCTCTTTAGAAATAGTTGAAAATTGCCTAAATCTCGTGGCGCCGAAAAATAGCAAGGTGGCGGTTATCGAAAGTAATGCCCCTAACGCAATTCCTATTTCGAAAGGCACCAAGTCGATTGCCCACGAAAATAGTGATAACGAAACCTCGGTGCCGATTGCCGCCGCAATTAGCACAGAGGTCGCGAGCATTGTTTTTACTGAGAATTGCATACGAGAAGTTGAGGCGGGATAACGTCGGGGTTCACCGGACCGCGGCGAACTCGCTAAATATGAAACCCGCGCGACCCGCGGCTTCGCGTGCAACCCATTGTTATCCGGCGCGTCGATGTCCTGGCTACGTGTTAAAAACGCCGAGTTTGTAAAACCCGTAAGCAAAATAAATCAATGCGACAGCCAGTCCGATCAAGATCCGCTTTCGATCCGTGCTGCGGGCGGCAACAATCGCGACGATGCCGATAGTAAGGTAAAAGCAAACATTCGCCCAGTTGTGTGGATTGTCCGGACTATTCCATGTTTCGTTTTCAAGAGAGAGCGCCGGGACTATGACAAGCAGTCCGGCCGATAAAATTGCGGCTAGAAATGCAACGATCCCAAATGCCCAAATCCCGAAGGTGATGCGAAGTGACTGCGGTGTTATCCCGCCTCCGCCTTTCGGACGAGTCGCTGATGTTGCCTTTGGTGCTTTGTCAGTGGCCATGATGGATTTGGCTTGGATTTGGAGGACAATCTTGCCATTGCGGGCAAACGCATCTTCGCGGGATAACGTCCGCGTTCACCGGGCCGCGGCAAACAGACTAACCATTCAAAAAACCGCGCGGCCCGCGGCTCCGTGCGCAACCCATTGTTATCTGGCGCCAAGAACCTCCTGACCATTGCTCAATTGCTGAAAATTGGATCCGATGGCCACGCTAACGTCAGTACGGAACTGATCAATTGCGTCCGAACTGGAGAAAGCCCGTTTGGGTACGTAAATTTTACCAAGTTTGCATTTGAAGTAAAAATGGTCGTCTGTTTCCGTCACGCTGCCAAAACGCACAAAATACTGCCATGGAATGCTGTATGATTTTTTGCCGAGCGACGATGTCAAGTTTTTATCGTCGATTTTGACGCGTGCATCGGTGCGACGGGTCGCGAGATACGGTGGATATAGGAGCCAACGATCAAACAAAGTGACAACAGCAGGAATCGCACCTAACAAGCTCAAGATTACGTGTTCACCAACAAAAATGTTGTACAAGCAAAGAGCGAGCACTAACCCTGACGAAAATACCACCAGCGCCCGATAATGTGAACCAAAGATAACCGGCTGCATTTTCATGACGTCGTCAGTTAGAAGTTCAAACTTCAGATCGTGGTCCATCATAAACTCCATTCATCAAGCCAGATAACGTCCGTGAGCCGGAATCAGCGATCCTCCATTTCAAAACCACGCGCAAGTCCGACTTCACGTGCATCGTTTTGTTATCCTGCGATGAGCATCTCGTGTCACCATCTCGACTGGCAGAATTTCGGCCAATTGGAACAAGTCGCATTCGTTCGACAGTCCTACCGTCTTGAATCGGTTTTTAGATTTTACACTATAGTCGAATCGAATACGAGATTTTCCGTTGTCGTGCACAGTCAATGTTACGCGTTTCAATGATTCTGGTCGGATTATTGTTGCTGATTGGCCATGCGAGATCAGGATCTGTTTTGGCGTTACGAGCACCCTTTGGCGGAAAAGAGACAATAGCGCTGTCTGAAAAACCATCGCTCCGATTACGGCGGGCAATGCGAAGACAATTGGCCAAAGGTTCGGTAATGCAATCCCGGGAAATGCAAATTTCAGGTACGCAACTATTGCTATCACGACGATCAGGGTCGCGGATGTCATGCGCACCAGCGGCCCAGTCGAGAACAGGTATTTTCGCAAAACCCACCATCTCTTGGGGTTTGTCGACCATTTCGGAGAATACCAAACGAGTTTCGAGTTTTTTGGCAGCACAAACGGAGATCCGATCATTAACAGAAATACGAATGACCATTCGTCAGCCGGGAGAGGATCTTGGGAAAATTAAGTGGGATAACGTCCGGGTTCATCGGGCCGCGGCAAACAAACTAATCATTGAAACCCGCGCGACGCGCGGCTCCGTGTGCAACCCATTGTTATCCAACCGTATCGGGATCTGATTCAATTTTGTTTAGAATACCAAAGTAACATAGAAGCACAATGTCATACAATTCTCTGGACGTGACGGTTCCAGTAGTTTCAGTCCAATCATCGGCAACCAGATTCGCAATCACCGCACCGGAAGCCCACACACAATTACCGCGTTGATGAAATTCACGAATTGCCGTGAATAGTTTTGACATCGCAGTCTGAGGTGCGTCCCGATTTGGCCGATACCAGATTTCGTATTCTAATTTTTTCGGATCGCCAGACTCAGGAAACGCGTTCAACCGACGTTTGGCTAGGCTCAAGTCGTTCTGCAAATCATGAAGGCGACCAGGAAAACGATGCGACAGAAGGCATTCCGCGCAAAGGATAGCCCACAAGGCAGTCAGCTTTGGGTCACGCTGGTGCAGGTCAAAACCTAGCGCGTTTTTCCATTGATAATCGCCACGATCAAACATGCGTTTTGATTCGGCGACATAGTCCATTGGGATATTCCAGTCGGATAACGTCCGCGATCACTGAGCCCGAACCAGCGATCTTCCATTCCAAAACCACGCGCAAGTCGGGCTTCGCGTGCATTGATAGGTTTGAAACATAAAAGTTTACAAAATTTAAAAAGGCT
>CAYUWY010000029.1:22930-90429 GCA_964448575.1 uncultured Pirellulaceae bacterium | reverse complement strand
AAATCGCAATCTCAAGAATGTTGATGACTTGGTATTAAGGGACAGAGCCTAGGAATCTTCGCCAGAAGAAACGCGTTTGGCTGAAGGCCATATTCATCCCCTGCAAGCTATAAAACGTCATGCACAGCATGACCTACGTTGAATCGCCAAAAAGAAACCGCTTACTAGTTCTTGCTGAAAAACCCAAGCTTAGCGGCAGCATCCAAGGCCAATGGATTCTTGACGTACTCACGATGGCAATCGCAGCACAAATCGAAATGACGTTTTTGATACGCGGACTGGCTAATCTCCGCGCGTTCCGCATCGTCAAGCCGATCCAAAATCTCATTTAACTCTTGCAAGTGATCTCGGTCATCTTCACTGTCAGACTCTCCCGAATCCAAACAGACTTGGATTTCAATGTTGACGGAAAATCGCAGCTCTTCATCTGGTTGTATGGATCTTCGACAACGGTCGCATGAATAGTGAATCATGATCTCTTCCTTTGAGAAACTCTCTTTGAATACGTCCTGTTAAGCAGGTCTGAGAACAATCCATCCGAAAACATCATCCTAATGCCAATTCAAAACGTGATGCAAGCAAATTTCAAACAAAAATTTTTCATCACAAATATTTACGTTTTGCCAGCGGACACCTAAGTGATTCAAGTTTCAACTTAAGTTGCGATCCAGTATGCCCAAGATTCATTCTCGATAACGAAACGTAATGATTCCTTAATCAAGCTTCGGCCTGTTAAGTTTTGAATTACGTTTCACATGCTGGTACAATTCCCCATTGCATGCACGATTAATCCTGACATCGTACTTGGTGAATTGCGATTTGCCCTAGCGAAGGAGGTCAGACGATTCCTTACAAAGCCTTTGCCTTCGCCTCTTTGAGTCGGAAAACCAAACGATAGAAAACGAAATGAAAAAGGCTAACCGCGACAAAATCGTTCAGCAGGTAAAAGAGCTTTTGAAAAAAGGTAAGGAACGATCGAAAGCAATTGATGATCCAGAATTCAAAGAGTACGAAGCAATTTATGGTGCTCAAGACTTCTTGGTCAAATCCTGTTTTGAAGATCATTTTGACATCGAACTTCAAACGAGGTTTGGAGATCTAATACCGGAAAACTCCGTTTTAAAGAATCGATTGTCGGGTGTTTTAAAAAAAATCAGTTCGAAAAACCGTTCCGTTCGCGCAAAAGCTGTGTCCGCTCTTGTAAAGGAGGTGACAGGTGAACTGGGAATTGAGGCAGAGTTATGGATGCGCCATCCTTCAACAACCAAATCTTTAATCGACGCGCTGGAAAATGAAGCAGACCAGCAAATTAAATGCCACATTATTGAAGTGATGGGCCAAATATACGAGCGAAGTTTTGCTGATCCCAGAATGCATCAACCATTATTAGATTTGTATTCGAGTACTTCCAAAGATGTCAAAAACGCTGCACTAATAATTACTGATTGCATGCCAATCGAAGGTAAGTGGGAGCACTTATTGCCGCTTTTTGAGGAATGCAAAACTCAAAAAATGATCAACAGCATTATTGGGCATGTTCGAACAGCTCCCTCAAAATTCAAAAAAGACTTACTTCATTCTCTCCACCAATATCTCGTTACAAAAAAATTCAACAGTGTAACTGAGTATGAAGTAATGGTGGGAATTTTTCGCCTGCTGGATGGAAAGAATATCAAATGGTTTAAAGAAAAATTTTCCCAAGCCCCAAAGTTTCAAAAAGCGTTGAAGGATGAAGATCTTAATGTGTTGTATCCTGATAAAGTCAAAATTCTAAGCGTTTGACCATCCGCGTCGCTATTTATAGTTTTGACTTTTACTGAAATCTGTCTAACCGGGCTGGCGGCCGGCCAATAAAATTGAAGCGTCAGCCCCAAACCATTAACGAAATCCAAACACTTTGAGTGAGGTTCCTTCATTTTCGACCTGGACGCAGACCAAGCCAAGAGAATTGTGGCTGCGCGAACTTGAACCAAGACAACTTTGCAATTTAATTTCGATCGAGTTGACTTGTTGGTTGATTGAAGGAATGGAAACCCTCCCCAGTGACGTTAAAAATCTCTTGCGAAAGGTCCATGAGTTCAGCGTCGCACCACCACCCCACTCAAAATCGCCCAAGCAATTGCTTGACGACACGATGGCAAAAATGCAGCCGTCTTACGCGTTGGCTTCGGCACTCAGTGCAACCGTCGGAACGGTCATCGAAGGCCGAGATATATTCAGCCAAGCGGCGATCGTCCCTGCTTCTGTCGTGATTGCGATCCCATGGGAACAACAGATTTCAGTGTTGCAAAGTATTCTTTCAATGCACGCTCAGTTTGGATTGCCGGGTTCGATTAATGAATTAGCGGTTTGCAACGATTGGCTGGAAGAACGAAGCTTGACGCGATTAAAAACGCCAACCGTTTTGGCGTGAATTGATGACGGGCGCGGCGAAACTTCGCGAGCCAGCAAAAGACGGACAGGAATGTCCATCCTACTTCGTGCTGTTTCCTCGCTTACGCGTCGGGTTTCCATTGCTGACGCATTCACGGCAACGATTCAAAACCCGACGGGTGCCCACTTCGGGCGTATCCAAGCTACTTTTTCTTTCCCGTTTTCTTCTTGCCAGACTTGGGCTTACTTCCTTTCCCCTTGGCTGGTTTGGATTTTCCTGGCTTAGATTTTGCCGATTTGGCTTTTCCAGATTTGGCCTTCGCGGGTTTGGATTTTCCTGTTTTGGATTTTCCTGGCTTTGACTTGCCCGACTTACCCTTGGCTGGTTTTGACTTGCCACTCGCTGATTTTTTCGAATCCTTTTTTGGCTTGGACTTGGAAGACTTTTTCTTCTTCGATTTTGGTTTGTCAGAGTCACGCACGCGACGTTTTTTCTTTTGCCCTCGCTGCGGACCGGAAGCACGCCTTGCTTCCCATGAATCAGGATCGCGATCCGCTTTGGACTGAGCCTCGGGGTCAAACTTTCGGCGTGGTGTACGCTCTGATTCAGATTTTCGTCGTCCGCCGCTTGAATCAGGCTTGGATCGGGGCGGCCCCGCTGGCTTGCTGCGCTGGGTCACGTTTGCTCGCGTTGGCTTTACTCCATAAATTTCAAACTCAAGCGTTCGCTGATCGGGATCGACCACGGCGACGGTGACTTGGATTTGATCGCCCAATCGATATTCGTTGCCGTCTTTAAAGCCCGCCAACGTTCGGCTGGCTCGATCGTATTGGTAACGGTCGGGTGGAAGATTCGAAACAGGAATCAATCCTTCGCACGGAATCTCGATCCCTTGAGCAAACACACCGAACGACTCGACGCCGGTGATAACGGCTTGCATTTTCTGACCGACTTTATCTGCCATGAAATTCAGCAGCTTAAGTTTGATCAATTCCCGCTCGGCATCAGAAGCTCGTTTTTCCAGCTCACTACAATGCTTGCCCAGCATCGACAGTCGTTCAAAATCGGCGTCTGGTTTCTTGCCATCGATCAGCGCACCGACGGCTCGATGAATAATCAAGTCAGGATAGCGACGAATCGGAGACGTAAAGTGGCAATAGTTTTCGCTGTTAAGCGCGTAATGCCCAATCTCTTCCGGACTATAGGTCGCCTTTTGCATGCTTCGCAAAACGGCATAGTGAATCGCGTGTCGCTCGGGCATGTTCTCGGATTCTTCGATCACACGCTTGACTTCAAAACGGCTTTTAAGCGACTCGGATTGAATCCCCAACTGGTTCACAAACTCAGTTAGCTGAGTCAGTTTGGCTTCACTTGGTTGCGGATGAATTCGCCGCATGTAATAAAGTTTTTCGTCACACATTCGCTGGGCAACGGCTTCGTTTGCAGCCAACATGAATTCTTCGATGACTTGATGGCTCTCGGTATTGTCGACCGTATGAGCGCCCGAAACTCGGCCGTCGTCATCAAGATCAATTTTGACTTCGGGTAAAATCAAGTTAATCGCGCCACCTGTCATCCGCCGCTTTCGAAGCTTCATCGCAAGCGTATGCATATTGCGAACGAGGTCGAACACGGTATCAGGAAGCTTTTTCTTCCATGGCTTGTCATCCTCAAGGTACTCGTCGATTTCTTCGTAAGTAAATCGATGAGCCGATTTGATTGCACCACGATGAAGCTCTGTCCCGATTGGAATGCCTTCGTCGGTAAACTCAATCAGCGCCGACATGCAGTATCGCACGCGGTTGGGCTGAAGACTGGCAAGGTTGTTGGAAATGATTTCCGGCAACATCGGGATCACGCGATCGGGTAAATAGATGCTGGTCGCGCGTCCGTAGGCTTCGTTATCGAGCTCCGAACGATAAGGAACGAAATGCGAAACGTCGGCGATGTGTACACCAAGTTCCCAATGTCCGTTTTCCAATTTCTCAAGCGAAATCGCATCATCAAAATCGCGCGCCGTTTTCGGATCGATCGTGATCACGGTCTTTGTTGTAAAGTCCGTTCGATTCTCGGTGATTTTTTCATCGAACTTTTCTGCTTGGGCGCGAGCGTCGTCAAGCACTTTTTCAGGGAACTCATCTGGCAAATCGTATTGCCGAATGATGCTGAGCGTATCGACACCAGGTGTGCCGCGGTCGCCAAGGACTTCGACGATAACGCCTTCGCCATCCTGTTTTTCAGAAGGAAAGTTTGCCATCTCGATGACAACCTTGTCGCCGATTTTGCAATTTTTCGCCCCGGCATCTCCGACCAGGATTGCGGATTCGAACGTACCACCGTCAACAGTGACGAATCCGTACGGACCACTTTCGCCGTAGGTTCCAACAAACCGATGGGTATGCCGGTCAATAATATCGACGACGCGACCGGTGATTCGAAGCGATTTGTTGCTTCCACCGCCTCGGCCGTCACGTCCTTTGGAGACGCGGATTTTTACAATGTCAAGATTGGCCGCATCAGCCGTTTTCGTTTTTGGAATAAAGATATCGTCTGAGCGGTCGGTCGCAGTGGATCCGTCAGGAGTGACGAATCCAAAACCTGCGGCAGCGCGGCGGAACTTGCCGATGACTTCATCAGTTTTTCGAGTCGCTTTGACTTTCGAGCTATTCCGGGCTTCGGGCTTGCCAGCGCCACGCATGACAAGATGTTTTGAGCCGTAAGCGAGTCGGCCTTTTTTGATCAATCGTTTGATCGTGCGTTTGATTTCGCGTTCTTCATCGAGGAGCCTAAGCTTCTTCGCGATGGCTTTTGGTTTAAGAGGTTGATAGTTGTCACTGAGGACAAGGTCGAGGATCAGTTTTTCTAGTTTAATAGGTTCATTCATGTAAAAAGTGTAGATCGTGGTAGTTCAAATTACTACCTATGGAAAATCTGTTTGAAGGGCATTTACGGCACTTTAGACGGCTCTTGCGTGCTGCATGCCACGATTGAGCGATTGACGAACAATCAAAAACTCGCAACGACATCACTATCGAGCATGAGCAAACAACCTCATCAGCCAGAACATGCCGAGGCAAGCGGACCTAAGAAGATCGAATTGCTTCACGATACGAAGCAATCGGATTTGCGATTCTGAATCGAATCCTGATCAAAACCCGGAATCAAAATTCCGCACTTGGCATTTTGAAATCAAGAACCTTTGTAGATCTTGATTCCAATCCCTGGGTGATAGACCGTCCAAGGGCTGTCCTTGTTGACGTCTTCTTCGATCAGTTGAGCTACGCTGTGAATTCGCGCGTCAAGGCTGTCGAGATAGTGAAGTGCAATGGCCTCGAGAGTCATTGGCAATTTTGGGCTGCCATATTCGTACTGCCCGTGATGAGAGACAATCATGTGTCGCAATTGGTTCGCGAGTGCCGTCGGAAATTCTTCGCCGGACTGTTTTTCCGTTTCCAACAGGATTTCGTCAAGCATCGAAACGCCTTGGACTAAGTGCCCGATCAGCTGCCCGCCATCGCTGTAACCAAGATCCGGTGAATAAGTAAGCTCACGGATTTTTCCGATATCATGCAAAAATGCTCCCATCAGCAAGATATCCTGATCGACTTTTTCGTAGCGTGGTCCGACCAGATGGCAGACTTCCATCAATGACAACACATGCTCAAGCAGTCCACCATGGTAAGCGTGATGGTTCTTTACTCCGGCAGGCGCGGCACGAAAACCCTTCATGAATTTTTCGTCCAGCAAGAAACACTCGGCCAGATTCCGCAAGTGAACATTGCTCATCGAGCGAAGCAGTTCCGCAACACGACCGACCATTGCCTCTACGTCAACGGTTGAAAGCGTAATAAAATCTGCTTCATCGACCCCTGTGCCATCGCAGTGGAGAACTTCTTTGAGCAAGATCTGCATGTTGTTGTTATAAAGCTGCGCCGTCCCTTTGCCTTTGACAAAATCGCCGTTGTTGAAACTGTCATAGTGCTTTTGCTGTGCGTTCCACAACATCGCCGTGATCGATCCTGTTTTGTCACTCAATCGAACCTGAAGATACAAATTTCCATTGCGATTGGTTCGAAGCTGCTTTTCAGAAGCCATAAAGACTTGATCGACTGATTCACCATCAGAAAGCTCTTTGACAAAACGACGACTCATAATATTCTCGACTTGGAAACGGTTGGAAGCGCGAAGTTCAACGCAATTGAGTTCGCGATTTTATGTCTGAGCCCCCAACCCCACAAGAACGTGCTGGCTGAACTCTGCCAAGAATTTTTTTCACAAGTACTTTGACGTACGTTTCCCTACTTGTCCGCCCATGACTGCAATTGAAATTGCTGAACGATTCCTTCAAAGTGAAAACGCGAGCGTTTGTCGCCTTGGGGATCGGCCCCGATCGTAACTGGACTGTTGTTTTGAATCACTCCCCCGACTCCTGGCGTCGTTTTGATTCCATCGTTTTTGCAGTCCACCCACATTCGGACGGCGCCGTTGCCGTCATAGGCTCCGATGATAAAAAAGCTATTGGTGGTATTTAACCGACTTGCTGGGGTAGTGGCGTAAAGATACTGGTCCCCAACTCGAACACCGAAACGCAAATGAGTTGGATTTGCCCCGGGCGGGTTGAATAGCTCCAAAGTGAAACCGCCCTCGTCGGCTTTGGAAAAAATCGTGCTTGTCTCGCCATCAGGTAGCTTCAGTTTTTCAAAGCCAACCACCGCGGTTGCGAAATAGCCGTTTTGGCGTCGGTTGTCCGCATCGAAAGTTCTCAGCGTTTTCTTTCCCGAAAAAGCTAAGGCGGAACCAAAAAAGGGAGTGCCGACGGGTGAAACGACAATCTTAGGCGTTAGCTTAGGATCAAGCTTGATCGTTTGCCGCTCCAAAGTTGCACTTGAATAGTCAACAAAGCCCGCGTCCTGGTCCAAACTCGAAGCACTCAAATGCAGCAACGCGTTCCGATCCTCGATCACGGTTCGCGCCCGTCCTACTGGATAGTCAAGCACGATCACATCAATGTCTTCACGCAGTCCAGCGACGAAGACTTCGCCAAAACGAGCGGGCACTGTAAAAACTCCAACGCCCAGGCCAAGCGATTTCGCATAGCCAATCGCGCCAAACAGATTCGGCGAGTTGTAGTGAAACTCAACACCGTGGAACCCTGATTCTTTAGCGAGCAAAATTCTTGCGTGATAGTCCTTTTCGGTCTCGACGTGATCTCGAATCACAAACTCGTGCAACATCACAAACTCGCGAACGGCTGAGAATTCTTTTCGCGCAAGCATTGATTGGATCAGCGTAAGATTGAGGCGACGTTTATGAAATGCTCGAAAAACAATCGGGCGATCTTTGGTGGCATACCCCAAGTCCCGAACCAGCGTCATCAATTTTCTGGCTATCTCAGCGGTCGGACGCTGCTCTTTCATTTCGATAAATAAAACTTGATCACCGGCTCGTAGTTGCGGATCAGACAAAACGGACTTGAGGCTGGCTGAGGATCTGTTTTTCTTATCGTTGTGCCCCACGACCAGATTTTTGCCATCCGCGTAGACATCAAGCTCGATCAAATCTGCGCCGGTGTTCTGGGCGGCATGGATTTGATCCAAAGTCCGACTGAGGTTCGCTTTCGCCGTCGCGGCCGAATCGACATAACAATTGTGTGACGCAACGCCGATCACATTCTCGAATTGTGTCGTCGCAAATTTCCTCGAAGCCTTAGACCAATAACCGTTTTGCGCGACGACAGGTGAAGCAACAACAATCAGCAACAACAGCATCAGATGAGCTTTGAATTTCGACACGTCCAACACCCCATTTCAAAAACCCTATCCTTACCGATATTGATCCGCATTTCGCAAATACAAATCCGTTAAACTGTTTGTTCTTCCGACCAAGATCTTTCCAACATTCCAGCTCAAATATACCGGATGCCTGATTGGGTTTGCTACAATTTAATTCCACGCCGCAGAAAGCAAACTCACTTTACCTTTATCCGAGTACACAGAGAGCTGATGTTTCGATTTAGCCTGAAAAAACTGCTCGTCCTGTTCTCGATTCTCGCGATCGTGCTGGCCTGTTTTGGCTATCGAATCAATCGGGCTCGTCAACAATATTTCGCGATACAGAAACTGGCTCCGTTAGCCGTAGAGGTTTATTACGACTACGAACATAGCGGTTGGATGGATGTTGGACTCGATTTCCCTGAACACGAGGACGAGTCGCCTTATCCTTCGTGGCTGGTTGACTGGCTGGGCATCGACTTTTTCGCAACTATCAACGATGTGCAAATAGAATCATGTTTTGACACCCCGTTTGACGAACTTCAACCGATTTTTGATATGGGAACGATCGAGCAGTTTGCCGCATACGACTCAAACATTGAATCAGTTGAAATATTCGCCCAACTCAAACGTCTCAAACGCATTCTGCTTATGGAGATGCCCATTGAAGACATTTCGCCGCTGAGCGACTTGCCTAACCTCATCAGCCTCAACCTGCAAGGAACGTCGGTGGAAGACATTTCATCGCTTAAGAAATTGAAGAAGCTTGAGTGGTTATCGCTGGCAGATTCAAATGTCAAAGACATTTCAGCGATCGCGGGCCTGACAAAACTAAAGTCGCTTGACCTTTCTTCCACCGGCGTCACTGACGTTTCTTCGCTAAGTCAATTAAGTAAATTGGAAAAATTGGCTTTGCACCCCACCGGCGTCACGGATCTTTCTCCGTTGAGCAAGTTGACCAAGCTAACGAGGTTGGTTTTCAGCAATCACTCTGACCAAACGATCGACGACATTTCGTTTCTCAAAAACATGAAAAACTTAACCAACCTCTTAATGAGTGACATAGAATGCAAAGACATTGAACCGGTCAAAAATTGCAAACATCTGAATCGGCTCGTGATTTACTCCGACACGGTTTCCGACATCGAAGCTTTGAGAGAATTCAACAATCTCGACTCATTGAGCCTTAGCACACCAGAATTAAGTGACGTTTCTGCGGTCGCAGGGCACACCAATCTAACTAGCCTGGAAATTTACGAATCGCAAATTGACAACCTCACCCCTCTGGCTGAGCTTCGAAAATTGGAATCACTTGTTGTTTGCGCCTCTGCAAAGAGTGTTGATTTCATCGCTGAGTTGCGTGAACTTAACCAATTGGCGATCTGCGAGTGCCCAGTAGAAAACTTGCCTTTGGCTAACCTTGTAAAATTGCTTGACCTCACTATTGAGAACTCAACAATCTCGCAAATGCCAGATCTGAAAAATCTCACATCGCTTAGAGGGATCACGGTGAGCAAAACTCAAATCCGTGATTTCAGTGCGTTATCTAAAGTGCCACAAATTGTTGGCATTGAAATTTCTGATCCAAAAGTATCTGACATTATCATTCCTTCGCTTTCGAATCATTTTGCTCTTGCAGATTTCCGCTTGACAAACGCAAACGTTAAACAGTTCGGAACTTTGCCAACACAACAGTTTTTCGACTTCAATTTAGAAGGTTCAACGTTTACGAGTTTTGATTTCCTTTCCAAAGGAAACTTTAGTCATTTGGATTTGTCGCACACGAATTTTAAAGATTTGTCCGTTCTCGCGTCGGCGAAAATTGGCGGCACACTGAGACTCAGTCACACACCAGTCACCGACCTAAGCCCACTGGCTAATTCCGAACTCGAACTGAATAGCATCTATCTGGATGGAACCAATGTCGAGGATTTCACACCACTCGCGAGTCTCCCAAACCTTTGGTGGATTGAAGTTTCTCGCGGCACTTCGCAGGCTGCGATCGACGCAGCAAAAAAGCTAAACCCGGATATAGATTTTCGATTTATTGAAGAAGACCGATTCCATCGCCGCTAGTGTGCATCGTCGCGCTGTCAGCGATCACTGTCTATTTTGGATTTGATCTGCGAACCGTCGACGATCCGAGCATTGAGGTCGGAGTCGCAACATCGCGTTTTCGAAAGTCTAATTCGACTTAAGCGATTCAAAACCATCCGCCAGAGTTTCAACCATTTGATCAACGTCGGATTCGGTAAGCACCGTCGAAAGCGCTGCCGAACAAGTGTTAATCATCATGAAACCGTTGTCGTACATGTGGTTAACCAAGTGTGCGATCTTGTTGGCTTCGGCTTTATCCTGATACGCAGAGCGGTATTCGACTGGCGGTTCGGATTTCAGATGGACACGGAACATGGAACCGGCGCCGGTCACACTGGCTTGTGTGTTGGTTGCCGTGATAGCGCCCGTGATTTTTTGGCGTGCGTAATCGCCGAGATCGTTTAGCTTTTTCACCGCTGCCGAATCGAACAACTCCATCGCAACACGGCCAGCCGTCATTGTGATCGGGTTGGCTGAAAAGGTTCCAGAAAACGGGAACGGCAATCGGTCTTTGGTTGGATCAAGTACGGACATGTACTCTTCTTTGCCAGCCAATCCGCCTACCGGAAACCCCCCGCCAATGATCTTTCCCATTGCGGTCAGGTCTGGCTGCACATCGAACCAGTCTTGGGCTCCACCGTACCCCATTCGAAAAGTGATTACCTCGTCAAGCAAAAACAAAGCACCGTTATCGGTCGTCCACTTTCGAATTGCCGCCATGAATTCGCTGGTCGCTGGAATCAATCCAACTCGGTGTGGCAATGGATCGATCAACACGCAAGCCAGCTCATCCTTGTGCCGATCAAGAATCTCCAGCGTGCGCTCGATGTTGTTAAACGGAATGATGATCACATCGTCGAGCGCGGCCTGCGGCGTGCCTTCGACAACGGGAACGCTTTGTGGATCGGTCTCACTGCCCCAATTTTCGGGCTTGGATTTTTGACTGACTTCGGCGTAATCGTAGGTGCCGTGATAAGCGCCTTCTGATTTCGCGATCTTGGGCCGACCCGTGATCGCACGCGCGGCCTTGATGCCCGCCATGACGGCTTCGGTACCCGAATTCATGAACCGAATTTTGTCGAATCCATCGTTGCGACTGCAAATGTGTTGCGCGTAACGAAGCTCGGCTTCGGTTGCCATCGTGAATGCGGTTCCGTTGGCCAGCTGTTTTGAAACGGCTTCGACGATCGGCGGAAACGCATGGCCATGCAGCAACGAAGCCATATTGTTGGCAAAATCAATTCGTGTATTGCCATCAATATCCGTGACACGACTGCCTTCGCCGCGGATCGCATAATCCGGATGTGGTTTCCGATAAATCGTGTTGCGGCTGATCCCGCCGGGAAGGACCTTGATCGCTTCTTCATAAAGCGCAAGGCTTTTTGATTTCGTATCGATTGGATTCATGTTCTTACGTCGGGTGTTAGCAGTCCGATGTTTTTCGCCAAGTGAAAACTTCGGATTGAAGATTGAAAAGTCAACGTTGTGGTTACCGCCGTCAAAGCTCGATTAGCACTGGGTGCCATGTTCACACGCTTTTAGCGTGAGCATGCCCAAGGATTCAAAGTTTGTGTCAAGCGAACATGGTCACGCAAGCGTGAACCATGGACCCAAACGAAACGATAGTATTCAAATGAAGCAGTCGGATTCAAATGAAAACCATGGCACGTAAAAACCATGCCGTGACAAAACTAGTAATTCTTTTTGGTGAACAAACCGGCTTCGTCGAAAATGATTCGGTCTTCGTAATCGTTAAACCAAATGGCTTCACTGTTTCGGCCAACGATCGCGACCTTGCCTTTATCTTTCGCATCGGCAGCATTGCGGTAAAGCTTAAAAATAAGCACACCGTTCTCGCCGTGCGGAACATTCATCGGCTCGTTGGTCACGGCCACGACTTCCGTTTTCCCTTTGTAATGGGTGATCGAAAGTTTGGCGTGGGCCTCGATTCCCGAAAGCCCTTTTTGTGACTCGTTGAGAATGTCCCAGGCTTCTTCGATCGTCACATTGAACGCACGGTGCCCGACGATATCGCGGCCACAATAGTAGCGTGAATTCTCGATTCCATTTCGCTTCAATTCACGCTGCTGAATTCTCAGCGCATCGGCATCGTCGTTGATGCCGCGAATGATCGGTGACTGATTGTCGAGGTTGACCCAGTGACGGCTTTTAAGTTTCTGAACGGCGGCAAGCGTATTATCAAGCCATTGAAAACCGCCCGCGTGAGGAATGTAGTTTCCGCTCGCATCCTTTTTCAAAAACTCATCCGGGTGGTTAAAGTGAACCACGAATCGGATATTCGTGTTTGGATAGTTCTTGTGAAAACCATCAAGCATGTCAAAAAAAGCATCGTCAAAGCGATCGGGATAGAAAGCAAGCTCTTTGGTGCCAAGCCGAATGTTTTCGATTCCGGCTTCTGACAACGACGCCCACCAGTTTCCAATGATCTTATTACTAAGCACCATTGGATCGCCGCCCGACATCAGGATCTCACGAAGTTTCTCGCGGCCAGTTTCAGGATGCTTGCCGCCGTTGGATTCGACGATCGCATTGTGCTCGACAATGTAGTTGCAAATCTCGTCGACTTTAGCCAGCCCCTTGGGAGCCATCGCACCATCGGGCCGCGCGACGTCTTTGCGTGCGATCAACTCTTCGCGATAACAGAACCGGCAATGCGCCGAACAAGTTGACGCGACGTAGATCAAACCGATTTCGTATTTGTGCAAAAGCCCTTCGACCGGGCTGTAGTCCATCTGCTTTCCGGGATCCTGCGAGCCAGTTAGATCCATCGTTTCCGCAGGGCTGGCTTTGATCAACTGCTGCATCGCCGCGCTGTTTTTGGCTTGTTCAAAATAGTGACGCGTGATTTTGACAGGCATCCGCGCCTCGATATCGCGATCGGATCCCTTGATGTCGGTAAGCGCGACCAATTCAGCGTCAGAGTAAAAACCCTGCATGTCTTCCGCGACTTGTTTATTGGCGAACTTGTCGATACCGGAAGTGATCTGGCGATCGTACTTTCCTTTTTCAATCGACTTGACGAACAATTGAGCTTTCTCAGACGAGACAAAATTCGATGCGGTGGACATGGCTTAACCTCTGTCTTGCTTTATCGGTTAGCGAAAAGAATAACAATGAAATAGCGTGCTCTTGTTTTAACCTATGTCGTCATCGTAGCCTTGGCCAGTTGACAATCAAGCTATCAAAACGCAAAGCCCACGATGTGATGTGGACGAATTTTCCGAATGTAAAGGTATTGGGTTTAAAGGCTGGTCCATCGAAATAAAATCGACATGCCTTGGCCACCACCAACACACAACGTGGCAATGCCCAACGCGCCTTCGACGCTGGCCAGTTTCAAGCGATCGTGAAGCGTCATCACCAACCGAAGACCACTGGCGCCCAGCGGATGCCCAAGCGCCATCGCGCCTCCCCAACCATTGACTCGATCCATCGGGATGCCAAGGTCTTCCGCACACGCCAGAACCTGAATCGCAAACGCTTCGTTGATTTCAAATGCTGCAATATCACTGGCTAACAAATTGTTGCGCTCAAAAATCTTGCGGGTTGCAGGCACCGGCCCCAACCCCATGACCTCGGGCCCAACATGGCCGACTTGTGAATCGACGATTTCCAGCCCTGCAAGGATACCTAATTTTTTTGCCGTTTCCGATTCGACAACCCAGCCCGACGTGGCTCCGTCGGTCAACGGCGAACTGGTTGCCGCTGTGACGCTACCGTCGTCTTTAAAAGCCGGTTTCAAGCTCGCCATTTTTTCGCGGTTAACAGGAAAGCGGACAAACTCATCTTTCTCGATCAAGTACGGATGAATCTGGTCGGCATACCAACCTTTCTCATAAGCCTCAAACGCCAAAGTATGGCTTTTCGCGCCAAGGTCTTCCTGCTTCTCGCGCGTGAACTGCGGATACCGATCGGCAACCAGTTCTGCCGTGGTCCCATTGGGCGTGTAGGCCAAAGGATTTTTTTCTTTGATGCGATCGGACTCTGAAAAATTTGCACCCCGACGCGGAATGCGACTCATCGCTTCAATGCCCGCGGTCAGGTAGCAACTCCCCCACCCTGCACTGATTCTCGATGCCGCAATCGCAACGGCTTCCATGCTACTGGCGCACAGCCGATTGACGGTCATACCGGGAACATCTAACCCGACTCCAATCGCCGCCATCCGGCCGACGTTGTAGCCCTGTTCGTGTTCGGGATAAGCACACCCGACGATCAAATCCTCAGGACCGAGCTCCCAAAGCGCTGGATGCTTTTTCGATTGGGCTTCAAGTATTTCAAGCAGCAAGTCATCCGCGCGAACGTCTTTGTAGGCGCCTTTAAAAGCACGTCCGAATGGCGTTCGCAGCCCGGCAGTAAAAATTGGTTTGTTCATTGGATGATCGTTCAATCCGTAAATAAATTTTTTAACTCAATAACGCGTCGTCCATGCCAAGCTGATCTTTACTGACCCCGGAAGCAAGTTTCTCAATCGCAAACAACTCACCCTTTGGCGTAAAAATCCCATAATCCGTCACGATTTTGTGCACTACATTTTTTCCCGTCAGCGGAAGCGTGCATCGATGAAGCAATTTTGTATCGCCGCGTTTGGAAAAATGCGTCAGCATCACGATGATCTGTTTCGCGCCATGCACCAAATCCATCGCGCCCCCCATCCCGGTGACTTTTTTGCCCGGGATCATCCAATTCGCCAAACTCCCTTCGGCGTCGACTTGCATCCCGCCAAGAATACAGACGTCGATGTGCCCGCCGCGAATCATTCCAAAACTGGTTGAACTGTCAAAGAAACTTGCACCGGCTTTGACCGAAATCGTTTCCTTGCCCGCGTTGATCAAAGTCGGCGACACGGTTTCTTGAGTAGGCCGCCCGCTCACGCCCAGCACACCATTTTCGGAATGAATCCAAATGTTTTTACTGGCCGGAATATATTCGGCGACAAGCGTTGGAATTCCGATTCCCAGATTCAAGCTTGAGTTATCCTCCAGCATCGAAATGACTTCTTGCACCATCTCGATTTTCGTCCACGGTGTAGGTTCGCTCACGGGAATTCCAATATTTTGAATTTGCGTTTGGTAACAGTTGGACAAAACAGAATCGGTAACACTTAAACACGTCAACTCATCGCCGAATCAATCAGCGAACTTTGGAATTTCGATCGTATTTTCATAATCGACGCCTTGGTAAATTCGCTGCACAAAGACACCGGGCAAGTGAACATTCTCAGCTTGAATCTCGCCAAGTCCGACAAGCTCTTCAACTTCGACGACTGTCGTTTTGGCTGCCATCGCCATCAACGGTGAAAAGTTCCTGGCCGTTTCTTTAAACCAAAGATTGCCAAACGGGTCTCCCTTATGGGCTTTGATAACTGCAAAATCCGCGGTCAGAGGAAGCTCCAAAATACATGGCACATCAAACTCGCGCTCCTCTTTACCCTCTGCGACCAGCGTTCCGTATCCGGCGGGCGTGTAAAATCCACGAATGCCCATTCCCGCCGCGCGGATCCGCTCGCTAAATGTTCCTTGCGGAACCAGCGTGACCTGAACATCACCAGCCAACATTTGCTCTTCAAGATCAGGGTTGCCGCCGACGTAGCTACACGTCGCCGAACTGATCTGCTGCTCTTTCAACAGCCAAGCCAATCCGCGACCCGAGTTTCCAATATTGTTGGAGATCGCATGAATGTTCTTGATTCCCTGACGGCGAACTTCTTTGATACTGTTTTCGGGAATACCACAAAGTCCGAACCCGCCGCTCATCAGCGAGATTCCATCGCGAAGATCGAACAAAGCGGCTTGGGCGTTTTCATAAACTTTTGAATTTGTGTTCGGAGAAGAATTCACGGCTGTCCAATGCTTGCGAAAAACTGAATCAAACGACTGAAGCGATCATGATACGGGGGCCACCATAACAAACCAATTTTGATGACGGGCAACACCCAAAGCATACCAAGTCCCGTTTGCCTGTAGAATGAATCGGCAAACAGAATCAGCTTTCTCCAAGGTATGACCAATGTCTTGGAATATAAAACTCGATGTGACTCCGTCGGTTGAAGAATTTTCATTTTAACGCCCAGCCAGCAGCTGTCGTGTTTTCATTGTTCATGAATCGCCAACACGGTGCGGTTGAGTGTTAAACTGTTCATCCAACAGTATTGCCGTTAAACGAATCATACGAAAGATCAACGATGCATCGATTCACCAGACGCAACATGCTGAAACTAATCGGAGCCGGTTCAATGCTCTTACTGAGCAACCAGGATGATGAAAAGTCCGATCCAAAATACATTACCGACGACGCAGAGATTCAATTCCATTGCACAGCGAATTATCCCCAGCGTTGGAAACAGATTTATGAGTCGACACTTGAAATTTTTTCAAACAAGTGGGGCAAAGTCGGACCAACGCACGTATTCTTGATTGAAAACGACGATTGGGAATCAACCGAAAATTCAGCCGAGAGAAAAACGAAACTTGGGAAATCGCAAACCGAGCTAAAGCGTTTGACTTCAAAGTTACTCGGCCAAGACTCAGACGGCTCGCACTTCGATTGGGCAACTGGCAACCACTGGTCAAGTTGGAGCATTCGTCCTGAGAACTTGCTGATCACGATGACCATGACACCCGATCGTGATGGTGAGCAGTTTGTTATCGGACCAATGCACGAATACGTCCACGCGATCCAAATCGCTTTCGGATATGCCGCCGAAGCAATCGACGGTAACCGCATGGGGCACGCACTCTGGACTGGCCCAGCCTGGTGGCGCGAAGGATCTGCCGTGATCACTGCCGCCCTATTCGCTTTCCAACACCCGGAGCTATTTAAAAAACTGGAGAACCCATATAGCTGGCGAAAGTTCAGCGGCGAGATAAATCGCAATTTAGAGTTTTACCAAAAGGCCAAAACTCCACTTCGAGAAGGCGTCACCCACAACGACTGGCAGCGACTTGAGCCCAAAGAATTGGTTTACCCGGTCATCTACGCCGGCGGATCAATTGCGTGCTCCCTTTTGTTAAAAAAATCTGGCTCGCTGGAGAATTTCATGATGTTCTATCGCTTGGTCCCGAAGCTAGGATGGGAGAAAGCGTTCGAAGAGCATTTCAAACTTACGCTATCCGCGTTTTACAAAGAATTCGAAAGCGTCGTCGCAGCGGCCGAGATCCAAACCAATACCGACTCACCAAAGAAGAACATGTTTCATTTTCTATCTGAAATCAAACCAACCGAAGAAAGCGCTCAACTCGGCGGTTGAATAGTCGGACCAAGTTTAAATCCGCCGATGGAGTTGGCATAAAATTAGAACCTCCAGACTTTGCCAATCAAACGAACCCTTTAAAATCTAAAGCCATTCAAATAGCCAAACCTGACAGCAAATTTCTTTGAGTTCACCTCCAGACAATTGCTGACAACATATAAGAAAGACAAAAACTCCAGATGAGAATACTATCCACCTTACTGTTGGCGTTTGCTAGTTTCACTGTTCCTGCAATTGCAGACGCGGCGATGCAACAAGAAACCGCAGCCAATCAACAAGAAACCGACTGGCCAGCTTTTCGTGGTCGGGGCGGGACTGGAGTTGCCGAAGGATATAGCCTGCCCACACATTGGAATGCCGACGAGGAAAGCGGAGAACTTAGCGGCGTGCTTTGGCAAACCGATGTTCCTGGGCTGGGCCATTCAAGTCCCATCATTGTGGGCGATCGAATTTTCCTGGCGACCGCAATCTCAAGCAAAGGAAAATCGCCACTCAAAATCGACGCCGGAGGTGGCCCCAAAGCAGCCGATGACAATGGTGAACAAAGCTGGGTTGTTATTTGTTACGACAAAAAAACCGGCGAAGAAATCTGGCAACAGACCGCAAAAAAAGGAAAGCCGCGTGCCACGCGCCACGTCAAAGCCACTCACGCCAACACAAGTCTAACCATCGAGGGCGAAAACCTGGTTGCGTTTTTTGGCTCCGAAGGACTCTACTGTTTTGACTTGGATGGCAAATTGAAATGGAGCCAGGATCTTGGCGTGATCAACATCAGCAAGTACGGAATCGGCTGGGGTTACGCCAGCTCACCCGCAGTTGCCAACGATCGCATCGTCGTTATTTGCGATGATCCAGCTGACCCATTCGTCGCTGCGTTGGATTTAGCTGACGGCGAAGAAGTCTGGCGTGTTTCGCGAAAAGACATTTGCGTTCGCAGTTGGGGTTCGCCGTTGATTCATCAAAGCAAAGATCGAACTCAAGTCGTCGTCAACGGTTGGCCGTGGATCATGTCATACGATCTCGAATCAGGCAAAGAGCTCTGGCGACTAAAAGGCGGCGGCGACAACCCCGTCCCCACGCCCTTCGTCGTCAACGACTGGATCTACATCACCAACGCACACGGCGGCCCGGCCCCAATCTATGTTGTGCGACCAAACGCGAGCGGGGATATTTCGCTGTCTGAAGAATCAACGTCCAACGACGCGATCGTTTGGAGTCAGGCGCGAGGTGGTTCCTATCTTTCGACGCCTGTCGTTTATAAAGACCATTTGTATTTGGGAAACACTAACGCTTCGGTGCGGTGCTTTCATGCCCAAACTGGCGAATCGGTTTTCAAATCTCGCTTGGAAGCCAAAGCCGGAATCATTGCGTCTTTGGTTGCCGCTGACGACAAAATTTACTGTGCTTCAGAAAACGGTACGGTGTATGTGCTGGCCGCCGGATCGGAATTTAAAGTTCTCGCCAAAAACAAAATGGGCCAGCCCTGCCTCGCAACGCCAGCCATTTCCGAAGGCGTCCTCTACATCCGAACTGCAAAAAAACTGGTCGCCGTTTCAAACGAGTAAGCCATTTTTGTTGGCCCAAATTACTAAGCGCCGCTATTTCTTTTTCGACGACAAGTATTAATAACGATGGCAGCGGCTAGAATTGCGACAGCGTCTTCTCCCTTTTCGATTTCGATACCATATGAGTCGGTAAGAGAAAAGAACCTTCTGGAGACGGTGGCAACTTTGCGTTCTTTGCGCAGGAATTCAAATTCATTCGCCCAGAAATTACCTACGATCGAATAGTCCTCAGAACCTGGAACATCGAGTTTGTAGCGTAGTCTTTCGAAGGGCCGATACCACCTGCTGTCTCTACTGAATTTCGCTTGGACCTTTTTGTTCAGTTGGATTTGATATTTTTCGAAGGGGTTGATCCAAAAGTTCGATCTAATTGATCCGACTTCTGCTCCGTCCGGTTTCAAGATTTTAAGATTGTCGCCCAAACTCCAAAGTTTTCCACCAACTTTGTAGGCAACATTTCCTTTTTGATCGATGATGTCGTAGCTTGCGTAGCCAAACCAATTCGAATTCATCTGAAACAACATTCGTACACCTTTTCAATGGCTCCAGAATTTGAGTTCTATTCGGTGACTTACCTGTTTTCTGGGGAAAATTCTTTTATCAAAGAACAAATACGGAAAAATATTCCATGCGTCACATGGCGCTATTGGTCTTACGACATTGCAGGTCTCTTTTTCTTCATAAGCATCGCAACCGTAAGCATCCTAACCGGACTGATCGCTGCAGCTTGGCCTAAAAACGAGCGGTATTGCCAACATTTGAGTAAGAAACCGGCCCCTCACGCTTCAAAAGGTGTGCGCAAGCTATTGTTTATTTTGCCTTAAGCCCGAGAAGAAAATGAAGAAGTACACTACGCACCTCTTGCTCACGATTTCATTTCTGGCGGTACTCTTGTACAGCGTTTTCGGAACTGCTGCAGCACCGCCCAAAAAAACAGTCCGGCCAAACGCTCAGCTTGAAAAAGCTGTTTTCGCTGGAGGATGTTTTTGGTGCGTCGAATCTGACTTTGAAAAAGTCGATGGTGTGATCGCAGCCGTATCGGGATACACCGGCGGACGAACTGAAAATCCGACTTACAAAGAAGTCTGCAGCCAGCAAACCGGACACCTCGAAGCGGTCGAAGTCACCTACGACGCCAATCAGGTTTCCTACAACGACCTGTTGGAAATTTTCTGGCGGGCGATTGATCCAACCGATGCCGGTGGACAATTTGTTGATCGAGGCGAATCTTATGCTACCGCGATTTTTGTAGCGGATCAGGCACAACGAGAGATTGCGGAAAGTTCCAAACAAAAGCTGATTGACTCGGGCCGATTCGACTCCGAAATTGTCACGCCGATTCGTGACGCCGATTCGTTTTATGTAGCCGAAGACCACCACCAAGACTACTATCACACTCATGCTTTGAAGTACAAGTATTATCGTTATGCTTCAGGCCGCGATCAGTTTATCGCCAAGGCCTGGGGAGACGACGCGAAATACACAGTCGCCAAACTTGCTTCACCCGCGTTTGCGAATGACAACAAGTGGACCGACGAAATGTTCGCCGACTATGTCAAACCGGCAGAAGACACGATAAAGCAATCTTTGACTGGCATTCAGTATGATGTGACTCAACACGAAGGCACTGAACGTCCATTTAAGAATGAGTTTTGGGACGAGAAACGCGCCGGCATCTACGTCGACATTGTTTCGGGCGAGCCACTTTTCAGCTCGCTTGATAAATTTGCCTCTGGCACCGGCTGGCCTTCGTTTACCAGGCCGTTAGTAGACAAGAACATCGAAGAGCGAACTGATCGCAGCCTGTTCGGTGTGCGTACCGAAGTTCGCTCCAAACATGCTGACTCTCATTTGGGGCACGTGTTTAATGATGGGCCAAGACCGACCGGTCTTCGATACTGTATCAATTCAGCTGCCCTGAGATTCATTCCAAAAGATCAGCTTAAAGAACAGGGTTACGAATTCTTCAAAACGCTTTTCCAGAAAAACTAGACGTCTTGTTTCAGGGTTCTGGGTGCCATGCTCACGCGCAGCATGAGCATGCTTACGCTTCAGGTAAACATGGCACTCGTCATTTCAGGTTTGACGCACCAAAAAGCGAGAATCTTTGCTTACTGTATTTTTCAACCGCGAATGGACGCAAATAAACGCGAATTCAAATTCGAGTTTTCATCCGCGTCCATTGCGTTCATCCGCGGTTCTTATAGAGACGTCTCGCTGAACGCCACCATCTTTTTTTAGCAGACGATTGCTAATGCATGGCGCGCCGTAGTCGGCGACTACCAAATGAAACATGACTGGCATATCATCATCGCTTTCCCATGCTTACTTCCAAGAGTCGAGAATGAATAAGTACTCCCCTATTTTTTCATTAGGCTTTCAACAAGACGAACAGACAGAACTAAGATCAAAATTTGGAGGCATGCCGTGGGGTTTTCCTGCCGAACTGTGGCCCTCTGAGGATTTAGTTCTGTTTGCTCAGATCGTTCATCAGCCGCCGATGGTTGATTTGGGCGGGGAATACGTTTTGCATCTGTGGCATTGGTGCGACCCAAATTGTTTTATGGATCCACCCGCGTATGAGGGCAAGCGATTGTTTTCGACATTGCTTCATATAGACGAACTTGGAAACAAATTGACTCCCCCTCCAAGAAACACTGATTTAATCGGCGAAGTATTTATTGATGGGTGGATTGAGAAAGAAGATGGATTTGAGAGCTTTGAAACAAAATTTGGTGGAGAGCCCGACTGGCGAGGAACTGGCGGAGCATATGGACTCCCAGCTAAAGATTGTGAATTTATCTTTCAAACAGATGGACGTTTTCAGATGGAAGGAGCGTTGGAGAGTTTTGAGAACTCTGGTTCGATGCTCAGGTATTCTGACGGCAAAGTTTCAGGTGAAAAATCAATTCCCAACGCACCACTGGCAATCGGAGAGTTTCGCGGCAAGTTGGTTATCACCTTCGCCGATTTTGCAAGCGATGGAATTGCGTTTGTTTTTTTAGATAAGTCCACGTCTCCACCAACCCCAAGGTGGACGTGGTCGCGGTAAAGTTAAAAGGCAGCTTTACTGAATTTTTCAACCGCGGTTTTTTAGTCCGTCTTTACCGCATATCGAATTCGACAATTCAACCGGCCCTATTCACCGAGGACTGTCTTCTTTAGTCGCTTTCAATCCTCAACTATTTGGCAGCGGCTTTGAGTTCAGAAAATCGCGTTCTCATCTCGGCGAGCTTTTCCGCATGATCGGGCTCTTTGGCCAAGTCGCGTTCTTCAATCGGATCGTCTTTCAAATTGAACAACTGTTCACGCTCAAATTCGGGCCAGTAAAAATACTTCCAGTCTTTACGCACCAACGCTTCGGACGCAGGAATGAAATCGGTACGGTTGAGCATGGGATGCTCATAGAAAAACTCTTGACGCCATTCTGGAGCTTTGTCTGCCAGATAAAGCAGACTCAAAGCGCGACCCTGCATCGTGGCGGGAATTGCAATGCCTGTTGCCTCAAGAATCGTGGGAGCCAGGTCGACGTTCAAAGTAAACTCATCATTGGAACTACCCGCTTTTGATTTAGCCATCCGCGGATCTTTGATGATCAACGGAACGCGAATGCTTTCCTGGTGTGGATACCATTTGTCAGCCAACCCGTGCTCGGCATGGTAGTAACCATTGTCGGTCGTAAAAATAATCAGCGTGTTGTCGGTAACGCCTTGTTCATCCAACTCAGCCAGGATTCGCCCGCACGTCGCATCTACCTCCGTAGCGAGTCGGAAATAGTTCTTCATCATCGTTTGATATTTTTCAGGCGTATCAAATCGCCAATGCCAGCGATTGCGGCCTTCGTTTTTTTCGTTGCCAACAAACTCAGGCAAACGGTCAAACGACTCCTGAGTTGCATTTTCTGGAACCGGAATTTTGATGTCCTTGTAAAGCTTCATGCTCTCTGGCTGAGGCAGAAACTGGAGCGGACTACTGTCTTCGGCGTGCGTGGCAAAAAACGCGACCGTTAAACAGAACGGTTTGTCTTTGGGGCGCTTGCGCAAAAACTCCAAAGCGTCGTTTTCATTCTTCTGAGTCACATGTATTTTCGAGCCATCAGACTGCTTGAGCCAATGTCTGCCATGATAAGCACGACTAAAGTCGAATTTGTCTTTGGGAATTTTGCCGTTGTGCCACTTGCCCACATGCCCAACGTAGTAACCATTTTTTCGCAGCAAGCCCGGATACGTTTCTGCCCAAGGCGTCTTCCAGGCTTTAAAAGCACGATTGCCATGCCGCGACATCCACTGACCAGTGAAAAGCGAAGCACGACTGATGCCGCAGATCGAAGTCGTAACACAGTTGTGAGTAAATCTTATCCCTTCACCGGCCAACTGATCTAAAGTCGGTGTCTTGACCACCGGATTGCCGGCAACTCCCAACGTGTCGTGACGCCAGTCATCCGCGTAAAGCAACACGACGTTCATCGGCTCCGAATCAACAAGCTCATCTGCACAAACAGATTCCCAATCAAAGGTCGCCAGCAGCCCAACGAAAACGAAACTGGACAACAAAAAATGCATTGGTTTGATCATCGAAAACTCTGAGTTAAGTTGCTTGGGAATGTTGCTTAGGCGGCAGATTTCGCATCACTGCAAATAGACTGATGGTTTTGTGCCAAGTGTAGTTAAAGCTGCCGCGCGTTGTGCAATTTGTGATTTGTAGTTGGCCAGCGTTGTGAAAAGACGGGCTTGGCAGTCTTTCATTCTCCTGAAATGCTAGCGGACTTTAGAATAAACGCAAAAGCAACGGGTAACTTAATTGAGGGGGATCAAGCACGAATCATTTTCGAAGCATCTTAAAACCGACTTTGTTCTCGAAAAAGAACCATCCCATCTTCGCCCAGCCTGTAATTCTTCAACTGGACTGTATCGAATGTTGATTTGTCCACAATAAGCTGGGGGCTTCGCATTGAATTTAATGATGCTAACTATCGTTACCAAAATTCGGATTTCATTGTGCCGAAACAAATAGAGAGAATTTGCTGGTCGGTAAAGCGCTCATATTTATTCTGTTAATTCAGCCTAGCCAATGGATAACGATGCTAGTTCGATCAATCACACTATTAGCAGTCTTGCTTGTTAGCTCTTATGCCACGGCTCAGGATTATTATTCGCCTAGAGTCAACACGACGAATCGCTATTCGACGTACCTGCAAGATCCAGCATCCCCCAGTGGCGTCAAAGATTTCAAAAATTCGGTTGTCGATGAATCTAAAAACGCTTTAGATCAATCGAAGAATGCTTTAGATCAACCCAACACGTTCGATGATCCCAACAACACGTTCGATGAACCCAAGAACGCGTTCGATGAGTCCAAAAACGTTTTAGATGAATCGAAAAAAGCGGCCAAAGACTCTGCAAAGGTTGAACCCAAAGCTGCTGAAAAAGAAGAGATGGAAGCGGCACCCACCCCCGCATACTTTTCGATATTCGAGGGTCTTGAACCAGAAGAAACCAACATGGAAGCCGAAAATGCAACCAGAAGGCTTCCAGTAGTAGTTGAAGAGATTGTAAAACCGGGTGCGAAAGCATCCAAGAAAAAGTTCGAGAAACTCGACTATTTCGCGACGTACGACAAAGGCCTGACGATTCGTCCTTACGACAAAAAGAAGAACGCGTTTGATCTGACAATCAATGGCTGGATTCAATTCCGCCAACATGGATTCGCACGAAACGTCGACACTTGGACTGACAATGCCGGCGTGACGCGGCCAGTAGCCAATCGAAATGCGTTTGATATTGAACGAGCTCGAATCAGCTTCAAAGGAAGTGCACTCGATCGGCGTTTGACATACTTTTACCAACTTGACGGCGACAGCGATGGTCGTCACACCGTCGACTTTTTCGACTATTGGTGGGCGTGGAAATTCAGCGATCGCTTCAACGTACAGTTTGGTAAGCGTAAGGTTTCGGCAAGCCGTCAATGGCTTCTTGGGGCGAGGCGAACTCGATTCATTGACCGTCCGATGGCCAACGATTTTTTCCGTCCTGACCGAACGCTTGGTATTTGGGGGCGAGGCAAGATTGGCGCAACCGGAAGCTACGAAGCCATGATTGGAAATGGTTTCCGCACCTCGAATTTGCCCAACAACACCACTGATGACCAACTTGCATTTGCGTTCAGCAATCATTTCGATCCCAATGGCGATTACGGCGGACAGATCGTCGACTTTGACTACACCAACGGCGCACCGCTGATTCGGTTTGGTCACTCGTTCGTATACGCACCAACCACATCAGAGGCCATTGGCAATCCAAACGATGAAACCGACTTCCTCCGCCTGACTGACGGAACCCGTTTGAATCAGATCGGAGCGCTAAGCCCAGGCACAACCGTTTCAGGTGTGGATGTATTTTTCTACGGCGTTGATTTCGCGTACAAATGGCGCGGTTGGAGTTTCAACTCGGAAGTATTTTTTCGATGGCTAGAGAATTTCGAAGCCGACGGAGCGTTGCCAGTAAATAGCCTGATGCAACGCGGATTTTACGTCGAAGGCGGTAGATTCATTATTCCGCAAAAGCTCGATTTCAACCTTCGCTATTCCGAAGTGGACGGGCTACTTGGTGGCGGCACCGAATACGCAGCTGGCATCAACTGGTACCCTATTCAAGAAAGTCACAAACTCAAATGCTCATTTGACGTGACGGTACTCGACGGAAGCCCACTCAACAATTCGTCATCGGATATTCTTGTCGGAGACGACGGAACCCTGTTCCGCCTGCAAGTTCAGGCTGAATTTTAAAACTGGCACCGAAGAGATAGGCTGATTTGTTTTTAAGCAAATGCCTCGCGTGACTCGCCCCGTTTGCTCATCCAGTTCGACGTGTCCCGTTTAACGACTAGCCGGCAGGCGCCGGCGCGTCACCACGAGTGTGCAAAGCAAAAAAACGGTCGCCTTCCGGCTCGTCGTTAAACGGAACAAAACTGGGACAACCTTGTTTTCTCACTGCATCTAATCTCGGTTCCCATGGATGTTCGATTTTCATTTTTGCCTGCAGCTTTGCGATGATCGTTTCCCATGGTCAAAATCCCTTTTGACTTGCCTGCAAAGATCAGATTGAACACGATTCGCAGCATTCAAATCCAAAATATTTTTGAGGATCATGCTGGGGCAACCTTAGCCAAGCCGGGAAGTCTCTGCTCAAACATATTGAACACGCAAAGATATTTTTGGTAGTTGCCCGGAAAATCTTGTCGCTCTTCCTATCAACGAGTTGACAACGAAAACAATCCGCACTTTCAATTCTGATTCATTTGCTATCCACTCATATGTGAAGTAAAACTTGTTGGTCAAGTTCATATAGGAGTGTGATATGTCTTTATTGGAGAGGCTAACTTCCAAATCACCAAAAAGAATTCTCTCTTTGGATGGAGGCGGTATAAGAGGTGCTATTTCGGTAGGCATCCTTGAAAAGGTTGAGCAGGTACTTTCCGAGCAGGTTGGAAGGGGCGATAGTTTTCGGCTCTGTGATTATTTCGATTTGATCATCGGAACAAGTACTGGCTCGATCATTGCTGGAAGCCTGGCGAAAGGAATGTCCGTGGGTCAGGTTAAAGACTACTACCTCGAACTAGGAGGAAAAGTCTTCGAAAAACGCGGGTTTCTTGACCCTCGTCAACTTCGGTCTTGGTTCAAGAAAGAAGAGCTCGATGAGCAGCTCAAATCTGTTTTCGGTGACATGACCTTCGGTTCGGAAAAACTAAAAACCGGCTTGTGTGTGGTGACTAAAAGAGCTGACACTGGCAGCACATGGCCCGTGTTGAATCACCCTGATGGCAAGTACTTTAAAAAGAACAAAGACTTGTTGGTAAGGCAGGTCATTCGAGCCAGTACTGCAGCACCAACCTATTTTGAACCAGAAGTGATACCAGACGTTGGCGGAGGAGAAACTGCCGCTTTTATAGATGGCGGAATATCTATGGCCAACAATCCTTCTCTCTTGGCGTTTCTTATCAGCACGTTAAGTGGATTTCCCTTTGATTGGAATCGAGGGGCCGACCAACTATTCTTGCTTTCGATCGGTACTGGTAGCTGGCAGGACAAACTAACTCCAGATCAAGTTACCGACAACAAGATTTGGAATTGGGCGGGAGAAGTCCCTGCGATGTTGATGAATGACGCAAACTGGCAGAACCAGTTGTTGCTTCAAGCGATTTCCAAATGCTTAACACCAGTAACTATCGACTCGGAAATCGGAACCGCCACGGGTAATTTGGTTGGAGCTAACCCACTGCTAACTTATGTTCGTTATGAAGCAGAGTTGCAAATCGACGCTTTGGCCAAACTGGGAGTTGAGGTTTCAAGAAAACGCCTGGATTCGTTGCGCGACATGAGCGATGCCGAACACCGCCAACAGCTGTTTGAGATTGGGCAAGCGGTCGCAAGTCGAGATGTTCACGCCAATCATTTCCCATCGACTTTCAGCGAAAACCTTCCGGAGTAGACCGTGCCAAATCAAATATGTTTTATGGTGATGCCTTTCGGAACCAAGGCCACGAGACTAGAGCCAGGGAATGGTCCGATCGAAATCGACTTTGATTCACTCTGGGAACATGCTTATAAACCGCTGCTCGAAGAAGCAGGATATGAAGCAATTCGAGCCGACGCCCAGACCGGTGCTCTTATCATTCAGGACATGGTTGAGGCGCTTGCCTATTCCGACCTGGTGATGGCTGATGTAACAATTCCCAATGCGAATGTTTACTACGAGATTGGTGTCAGGCATTCCGCGAGAAGTAGAGGCTGTGTTTTGGTTTCGGCAGAGTGGGCCAACCCGGTTTTTGATTTACGCCAAATCAGAAGGCTCACATTCAAGCTGAATCAGGAGAGAGTTGATGAAAAACTTGGCCAAGAAATCAAGGCTCAACTAAATGCTGGTTTAGAAAAAATGGCTGCCGCCACTTCGCCAGTCGCCGAGATCATTCCACACATCCAAACAATTGATCAAGAACTTGCGCCAATTAACCCCGGTAATCCTAATGTGCTGAATGATGTAAGGGTTAGAGAATTTCAAGACAAGATTGAAGCCGTGCAGAATCTTCAGGCTGAAATTGCTTTAATTTCTCAAATGCGATCAGATTCGGATGAACATAAAGCATCAAAACGAGAATCGGCAATTGCCTTCAAGGATCAAACTGTAAAACAGAAAGTAATGCCTTCGATTCACATCGAGCTGCTGCGGTTGCTCAGAGACTGTGCTGGCTGGCCTGAAGTTCTTTCGTTCATTGACACCGAGATGTACGACGATCTACGCAAAATCCCGATGGTGAGGGAGCAGCGATTGCTCGCACTTTCACATACAGACTCAGAAGAAAAGGCGGTCGTCCATTTGGAAACGCTGATCGATAATCATGGTCCAACATCGGAAAGGTATGGTCTGTTGGGAGGCCGGTACAAGAGACTTTTTCAGCGGGCGAAAAAGCAAGGTGATGCGGAGCATGCAAAAAAGTTCTTGAACAAATCCATCAAAGCCTATCATTCCGGAATGATGCAAGATCTCAATGATTATTACCCGACATGCAACCTCCCGTTCCTGCTAAAGCAACGCAGGCAGCCAGGAGATATTGAATTAGCGAAGTTTGCTTCCCTCCTCGCAGTAAAAGGCTGTGAAAGAGCGATGGAACTTGGGATCGCGGATGAATGGGTGCCCCAAACTCTGCTTACATGCGCATTTTCTTCAGAAGATTTGGTTGAAGCAAGTCGGTGGACAGAAGTCGTGACCGATGACAACCACGCAGAGTGGAAGCTGAAGAGTACAGTGGAGACGATTGAGGAACAACTCGAATTAACACAGGAAAAGGATATCTTGGACGAGTTGCGATCTCTCGTTGAAAAATTAGCAAGACTGATTCCCGGTGGCAAAAAGAGAAAATGAACAATCTTGCGACTAATGAAAACACAAAAAGACGTTTGGGATTCGGCTGGTGCCTGGTTATTGAGAAGGCATTGTCCCAAGCAAGCAATATAGACGCTGGCTCAGCTTGCAAGAATTAGGAAAGCTGGGACACATAATCGTTCTGGACGGAACGGTTCATCACGCACATCAACTAACTCCGGCTGTCTTCCCCAGCCGATGATTCAAAAATTTTCCTTGCAGTTGGCCAGACAATTGGGACAATTAGATTCCCAGTTCTGATCTAATTTGTTATACGGCATTTCATTCGAGATCAAGGAAAAGCAATGTTTGAAAGTTTGCCCCCAATCCGATTGCTACACGCTTCAATATTTCTTTTGGCAGCTTATGCATTGATAAGTTTTTGGATTTTACCTTCACTTCGATCCAAATTGAAAATCGGCAATTCGCCCGAGTCGCTGCTGAAACAGGCTAGCACCTATGGGTTCTGGTCCATTATCAAAAGCTTATGTGCGGTTGGTTTGGTTGCGTGCGCAGCAGTTGGACTTTTAATTGCTTGCTTGATGGCGAAAACCGGCACGATCGAGCAAGCCGATATTTCGGCAAGTCGAACCTTCTTCGCCTCGGTTCTTGATTGGGTCAATTACATAAGGCCACTTTGGTGGGCGCTTGCCATGACAATGCTTGTAGTTGGTCTGGCAATCATTGCGAAGAAACTTTGGGTGAAGGGATTCGAAAAGCAGATTTCACTGGAAGTTGACGCCAGGATGGAAAATCTAAAAAAGCAGGTCGAATCCGGTGAACTTGAGGAACTACCACCGAACGAGGAAATGCGGAAGACGATGGAAGCCATCCTCGGTGCCGACGAAATGCTGCGAAACATTGATGGGTTTCCAGAACTTCAAGATGCGCCACAAAGTGTCAAACAACAAATCGCCAAAGAGCTAGAGCAGAAAATGGCGGAGTTGACACAGCTTTATCAATATCAAGATATCTCCCGGCGGATCGAAATAAACAACATACAACTGGATCAAATCGAAACTGAGCGAGAGCGATCGAAGGGAATTCGCGGATTCGTTTCGAGGTTCTTTACTGATCCGTTGACTGCAGATGTCTTGGGACTCGGTTCACGACTGCTGGTTGCGGCTGGCTTGATTCTTGCGCTACTTTCCACCATCGGGTTTGCCTCTGGCACATCTCGAAAACTCGCAAACGATGAGCTCGCAAGATTGGAGCGAGCCGATGTCGCGTTTAACGGCTTGGAAGAAGCAATGATCTTGGCTGAACAGCCAACAGAAGAAATTGAAGACCTTGAATTTGAATCTCAAGCACTAGAAGAACAAATAAAGGCCGAGGCAGATTCGCTGGCCAGCGACGTTGAGAATTTGAAAGCTGAAGAAGATGACGACGAATCGCTCTACACAATCATTGGGAACAGTTATCGAAGTATTGCCAAGCAACAGTCAGATTTGAAGTCGGATGTTGTCGACCAGTCCCAACCTCCTCGGGCGGCAAGTCTCGAATACGAAATTCCTAACGATGTTGAGTCCGAAGCATTCAAAGATGACGTTGCTGATTTGGCCAAGAGAGAGAAAGCGCTCACCGATCTTGAGAAGAAGCAATCGACTTTAAAACGTGAAAATTCAGCACTAGGCGAGTTGGAACGCAAGTACGCGACATCCACCAACATTGATCCAAGAGAAGTAAAGTCTGGCCTCGATCGAAGAAAGGAACAACTACAAAAACAGAAAGATTCGATTCTTGAAAAATTGGACCAACTCAACAGCCAATTGTCGGCTGAAGAATCGAAGGTTCGCCAACTCAAACGCAACAGTGAATCTTTTGGTGACAGTGAATTGGGGCGGAAGTCAGCAGAGGCTGCGAAAAAGCTAGATGCTCGAATCCAAAGTGAGAAAGGCAGAATCTCCGCTAACAGTAGACGGCTTTCTGATGCCAACTTTACGGCGGCATTTAGCAAGCGTAGCCAAGAGCTGCTTGAAATCGTGAATTCACGAGACAGGGAGATCACGGAGTTAAAGAAAGCGGTCCTGGAGTATGACCAAAACGCGGTTGAAGATCAGCTTTCAAAAAAGCACCTCGAGAACATCACAGCGAAGTCTCGCCTTGCGGCCAAGTTAAATACGACCAAGAACCCAGAGTTGATTGCAAAGTGTAAAGCCGCTGCAGCAACTCTCGTTGACCACGCCATTGAACCAAGCCTGGTCAAAGCACTCGAGAGTAAGCTTGATGCTAAGGCACTTAATATACTGGCAAAAGCTATACCTGATTCTGTCAAGAGTCAGATCCTAAGCAGGCACGAGAAAATTCGGGGGAGTTATTCACCCACCAACTACACCAATGATCCCACAAGTCCAAAAGGGCGTCTTCAACTGTACAACGTAGCAGTCAAGCAAGCCAAGGACGGCATGCCTAGTGTGAGAGACCAAATGATTCGAGTCGTATCAGAAATGTTGGCTGGTGAAAGTGATGCCAACAGGACAAAGCTATTTGGTGAAATTGACGCATTACCAAAAACGGCCGCAAAAAATTCCTCCGCTTCAAGGTTCGTGAAGGCAATTCTGGGTACCACTTTCGCTGAATTTGCAAACGTTCCAACATTCGGTTCAACAGTAAATGATGCCCTTTCCAAATTTGCCAGCAAATTCAGAGTCGATTCAACATCGGAAGCAGTGAAAGCTTCATTCGGTACAGAGGCCATTGGGGAAGTACTAGACCGAAACGGCCTACCGAAGACACAAAGCGACTTGGTCTCGAAAAGCGCACTCGACAAGACTCAATCACATCTACCGACAATCGAGAGTGAGCCACCAACCAAACAAAAAGCAGCGAAATTAAAAGAGGTGTATGATCCTTATTTGAAAGATCTTAAATCTAGATTGGCAAAGAGCCCCCAGCTGTCAGATTTGGAACCACGAATGCGGAAGGAATTCCTCGATCGCCAGATGGCTCAGATTGCTGAACGAACCACCGAAGCATTTCGAGGATTCGACGGGCACTTTCCGGGGCAGGATCCTCCGCCGACTGCCGGTGGCCCGACTTTTGGCGGGCCCAATAAACCGAAAGGGAGCGGCGGAGGCTCGAATTCAATGGCATCAAGAATTTCCAAGCCTTATCAGACATCAACTCGACGGGCACCTCAAATCTCACGTTCAAGTTTTACGCGTTCCAGAAGTTTTACGCGGCTACGAGGCTTTAGGAGAGTTGGCGGCGTGTTAATCGGGCTTTTGCCTGAAGACAAAACCGCAACACTTGACATTAATGGGTTTGATTGGAAATGGAATGACGACAACTCCAAAATCAAATTAAGGCTTAACTTTGAAGGGAAGTGGCAAGAATCCGTCTGGCATGACCCTCAAATGGTCGACTTGGCCATGGCCTATGCTGCTGATGGGCGTCCGGTCACAGTTACTATGACAAAAGCGTTACCTCTGCAGGAGCTGAGAATTTGCCTACACCCAGCACTCGTCGATAGCCAGACCGGTTACTTCGCAATTGAGCTAGATCGTTTCGTGGATAAGCACACATCACGGAAAGAGGTATCCAACGAGTCGTTTCGATATGCCGAAGGAATCAAACAGGTCTATGCACTAGCTCATGCATATCGCATTCGTGCATTTGCAAATTTGGGTTTCGAGGAATTGGAATATCCAGGACGCGCGAAACAACAAGGCGAACTATTCAAACGATACTTCAAAGAAGCAAAAGGCACTGTCGACAATTTTGGGTTGTCGAACGAAGGTTTCTTGAAATTCAAGGAAGTCTATTTGGAGTATGACTCCAACCAGCTATTAACGTCAAAGAACTTCTTTTTCGATACAAGTTTGGTCAAGATCCTAGACAAAGCGCTGAAAAATTCAAATTCGATTGAGGCTCTCAAGAAGTCAATTGAAACTTCTCTGAAACAGCAGCTGCTTCGATCAATTCCTAATCATCGAGCAGATTGGCTTAAAAGCAATAAGAACATTTTGGTGAGGGCCGAGGAAGGAGCAATAGATTATTCGGATTCCATTGCCATCAAGGATTTCCTTGAGCTCATTCCGAAATTTCAGCAATGGCTTGAACCGCCACCAGAATTTGAAATCTGGAGCGGCGTACGCGAAGGCAAATACCAGTTGTCCATTGAAAATCTCTTGCAGTTAGAGAGCGAGCGAGATGTTTCACCGCTCTACTTTATGCGACAGGTCGCATTTGCATCGGAACCTCTTGTTTTTGCCACGCTTGACCGAGATGAACTACAACAATTGGAAAGGTTCCAGTTAATTGGTGATGAGGAGGGAGTCCAAAGATTGGTCTCACTTGCATCCGAAAGGGCTGAGGATAAGGAGCCTTGGGAGTTCCCATCTACCAAAGATGAGATCCAAACTGTGGTTGAGCAGGAATTGGAAAAAGAGAAGAACAAGGCCGATTCAGCGATTCTGCGAGAGATGAATGAGTTTGTTTTCCTCCAAAGACTTTTTCGCTGTGCTTTTAACGAGAGGTTCGGGAGCGAGTTTCCAGTTGCAAGAATTCTTCAGCTCGACGAAGAGTTCGAGAAGCACGTTGTGTACGAATCATTCAGAACTTCGCGGTTCAACGCGGGGGCACCCGGAAATGAAGTGGTCAGTTTTGCAGCTCAATGGATATTTTTGAAACCAGGCAAAGATGAGTTGAGCCAATTAGAAGAATCTACTCGCAAGGTAGTTGAGACTGAGCTTGCAAATCTGAGCGAATTGCTTGCCTCGATGTCCAAATCAATTGAGAAACTGAGTGGAGATGCAAAGACGCTCGATGATAAAAAGTGGAACAAAGTTTGGAAGAAGTATCGCAAGGACTATGAAACGTTTGCAAGGAATCTAAAAGGTGTCAAAGACAATTTGGAGAAACAACGCGAAAAATTCGACGAAGACGGCAATTTGAATAAGGCAATCGAAGCAATCAATCAAGTCGTTTTTCTAATCCAGGTGCGATCAGAACTTGAAATCTGGCGAGACGAAGAAATGACAGTTCGGAGGTAGAACTTGAAGGTCTTCATTTCGTACTCAACTGAAGATGGAGTCGATGAATCCACGCTGCTGGCAGATTCCATCAACAAAGCGTTTCCGGTATGGGAAGTCTTCAGATGCCGCCCCAATTCCATTACGACAAACAACTTTCGAACAGCAATTGACGATGAGATCACTACTTCCGACTCAATGTTGTGGGTTGTTACCGAGCGGGGGTATCAGAGCGAAGAGTGCATGGGGGAGATCGAACGTGCGAAAGAAAAGAACCTGTTCATAATTTCATGCATATTTTCTGAAGACCTAGTCAACGATAATAGGTATGGACACAACTTGTTTCAGCGAGTTGATTTCACAGTCGACGTAGAGCAAGCTACGATCGAATTGGTGCATAAGCTCAGCGCATTCAGGCTGGAGCGTCGACAAAAAGCCTTTGCGAGTACTCTCAAGGATTTTGACTTTCAAAATGGTATTCAAACTCCAGTCTTAGACTTCAGCAATTCGAGTAGTAGACAAAACGAACATTTAGAGATTCTGAATTCCCGTGAGCAGGATTTGAAACAGCTACGTTCAAACTCGTTAACCTCGCTACATGTAAAGGCAAAAAGAGCTGATTCTCAAGCAGACTTTCCACAAAAACCGCAAGAGGCCGACAGCCCAACTGGATTCAAAGGCCTGTTTGAAAAAATCTCCTTGCGTACGTTCACTTGTATAGTGTCATTTCTATTGGTTGTTTACCTGACACCAAAACTCTATTGGTATGCGATTCAACGTCAAGAAACGATTGAGTTTATTGAGCATGAGTCACTCAACTACAAACTCAATGATCGCGTTGAGTTGGAGACTGTCAAATCGTTACCCCAAGATTCAAGAGTTGCTACTAGTGGATTGCCTCCGGGCCTCGCAGTAGACGAATCTGGAGTTGTGAGAGGCAAGTTGGCCAAGGCGGGGCAATTTTTGACGCAAGTAAAAGTGAGCAACACCAAGAGTTCGTTCAAGAAGCAACTAAGTTGGGAGGTTGGTAAACATGCACCGCAGATCAAGAATTTAAGCGGATTTAAGGAGCAGTATGCCCAAGGTGAAAACGTCTCAATCGAGTGGGAAATTCACGACCGTGATCCCGATGACAATTTTGTGATGACTGTAAATAAGAAGATCTACCAAGAGCCATTCCAGATACAAATACAATTGATCGAGTCCCTTGAACTTGATTTTCATGTCGTAGACAAGTTTGGATTTGAATCGTCGGAGAACCGTTCATTGAAAGTACAGAGCGTAGTAGACAACCTAATCGGCAATCACTTTAAGGTAGTCAAATCGAAAGATTGGCTTCCAGGTGATAGCTTTCTTCCTAGTCAACCGTTGTTGAAACTACGTGGCGATCCGGTAAAAAAGCGTGACAAAGAATATTATGATTTTGAAATCACATTTGGTGAACACGAAGGCGAAACGTTTCATGGCTTTAAGCGAGTCGTGGATCCATACAGATCATCCTTTCAAATCGTGTCGACTAACAGGCACAATGAAGTCTTTGAGATTTCGGTAGTAAATACCAACGGATCGAAACCCCTTTTCAGACTTGTTCATGTTGGCGGAAATTATTTTGAAGGCAATTGCCGGTTCAAACCCAGTAATTACAACCGCAAAAGCCTCGGAGCTAAAAAATGAAAGTTTTTCTTTCATCTTCGTTTCTCGACATGATTGAGGAACGAGACACTCTCCAGAAATCTCTTTTCCCTGTCCTTCGATCCCAACTACAGCAAATCGGCCTAAGCTTAAATCAAGTTGATTTGCGATGGGGGATCTCGAGTAGTCAAATCGAACGTGGTGACTATGTCCGCATGTGTATGGAGCGTGCAACTGAATGCGATTTGCTTGTTGGGCTTCTTGGCCATCGCTATGGGACTAAACTGAAGCCAGCTTGGCTTGCCGCTGCAGCGTCCCGGTTTCCGTGGATAAAAGAATATCCGAACGCTTCTCTAACAGAACTCGAAATCCGCGCAGCGATTGAGATCTCCAAAAAATCCAAAAAGCCTTCGTTGATTTTTGGCTTCAAGGAAAAAGGTTGGAGCTACTGTAACGATAGAATACGTCTTCAGATACCAGAAAAGTTTCGTGATCTCGCTCCGAATCAATTGGATGATATCAACGATCATGACATAGAACAGATGAAGGCTCTCAAGCAAGAGCTTCGAGATTCTGGTTTCATTTGTTTCGACTACAAAAATGCAGCAGAATGCGACGAAGTCCTTCGCGAACACGTGTCAGAATTCGTAATACTCCCTCAGCGCTGTGCAACCGATCGGAGCTTAAAAAACTGCTCTCACTACGTGCCCCATGAAAAAGTTCAATCGTCACTTTGGTCAAGCTTAACATCTGCCGACGAAAAACGAATCGTTGTTCAAGGAGAGATTGGAGGTGGCAAAACTGAATCGCTTATCGAATTTGCCAGACATTGTTCAGACTCCAACTATCAAGTGATTCATTTTCAGAATTTGGAACGAGAAAGTCTGCTTGGCTCCATTTACCGACAACTGCAAAATCACGTGCGGAACCCATTCAAAGAACTGGGGCCGTTTTCGCTTAGAAGCAATTTTTGGCAATGGATCCAAGATGTTTCGAAACTAGAAAGACCGTTGCTAATTCTGGACGGCATTGAACGTTGTGAACAATCCCCCTTCGATAGCTGGAGTTGGCTTTGGAGTTTAATTCCAAACAATGTCCCCATCATTGCTGCGTTACCGCTAAGAGAAAGGTTGGACAAATACTCTTTAACAAGCTTTAAGGCAATTAGCATCGAACGGCACTCAAAGAGTGGCAACGTCAAAATACTTGAGAACATCCTGGCTGAGTTTGGAAAAAAGGATGTAACGGAAGTCAAAAATTGGTTTTCACCTTTCTTAGGCCGCCGCCCTCTAGAACTCAAGCTTTTAGTCGACGGGCTTCATTTGGAAGATAGTGAAACTCTTGTAGACAAGGTTAAGGACTTTAGCCAGTTTCAGTTGCCGGAAATTGTTTCACGCCAGTGGGCCGACTTGACCCAATTAACCGAACGCCCGAAAGAGTTGAGTATCCTTCGCTCCTCCCTAATCTTGTTAAGACTTTCGAAAAATGGGCTCTACAAAAACGAATTGAGTTCGATGCTTCAACGACTTGAGCCTGATTCGCAGTTGGTTGACCCAGCCAACTATTGTCTCGTGCAGCTATCAGGATACCTGGATTGCCAAGAAGACTTTGTGAATTTCAATTCGCCCGTTTGCCTGGATGCTGATATGGCGCCGCACAAATTGGAAATAGAGCGATGTGTTAACGTCTATTTGGAGCATTTTGCTCACCCCGACTATCCAGTAATTCGCGTTTGGCAAGCCGTTTTTCCACTGTTAAGAAAATTTCGAAATTCGGTCGACCGGAGCGTCACAGATCGTTGTGCCAGGTTGGTCTTAAACGCTTTAGCTTCTGTAGAGGCTTTTCCGATTCTGGTCAGGTTTCGATTTCACGAAGTCTGTTTCCTCACAAGACATGCAAGCGTTTTGCCCGAGCTCAAAAAGACTGTCACAGATTTTCTGAGCTCGGCAAAAGATTCGGATCCCGAGATAATTGAGATTTGCTTTTTCTTGTTGGAGTGTGTTGTCCAAAGCTCAACCGAGGGTACGTTCTTTCAATCAATTGAATCGCTGTCAAAACTACCTCCACTGGGAATTTTGCATTGGTGTGTTTGGAACGCAAAGAATGGCGGTGACGAAGAAACACTTCGAGCGACGTTGCTAGTACAACTCGAAGAAACGGTTCATGTAGTTGACGCGTATCTTTTGGCGGCCGAATTCGAGCTGATTTTTAAGAATTTTGAGATCGCCAGAACAATTTTGGAGCAATTTGAGAATGGTGATATTGCCGAACTGCAACAAGCCAAATGCAATGTTCTGCGCGCAGAAACAGAATTGGCAGCTAACAATATTGAAACGGCGGAAACTATGCTTGGAAATGCGATTCGTGAATTCGAGACGCACTGCCGATACGACCTTGTTTTGTCAGCTCAACAACGCCTTGGTCATTTACTTTCGCTACATAAACCACTCGAATGCGAAGGGTATCTTGCAAAATCAGAAGCTAGTGCAACAGAATGGCTGCCTAGAACTTACTTCCATAGATACTTGAATTTGCGTTATCGGAATTTTTTGAATCTCGATCGGTGCCAATTCGACATCGAAATTCCGTATCGCCTCAACAAGTTTTTTGTTTCCGAATTCGGTTCGATCTCCAGTTTGTTGAGAGAGCTAGCGGGTCGGGTTCACAGGATAAAATAGCGGACACTTGTTTTTACCATCTATGTTGCATTGTTAAAGATCCAGTAAATTGCCACCAAACGAATCGGATTCATCATTTGTTAGCTATGCATCTGCTCATTAGTAATCTGGTAACGCCTGAGGTATTTACGACAATGACATTCCAAAGTTTGCTCGTCCACTTTAGGCTTTTGTGAATCATGATCAAGGGAATTAACAAGGCAAATCCATTCAAGCAGAAATCGTTCCAAGAAATTCTTGAAGAAATAGGTTCCAGCAAGACCGCATCGTCCAAACGCAAGTGTGTATTCATCAGCCATAAGAAAGAAGATACTGCGGCATGTGAACCAATCGCCGAATACCTGACCTCGGCCGGGATCGACGTCTTCTTTGATAAGTGGACGCCTTCACTTTCCCAGCTTGCGGATGCCGGCAAGCATGATGAACTAACACATACAATTCAGAAAGGAATCGACGAAAGTTCTCATATGCTCTGTGTAGTGTCCCCGAAAACCATCAATTCATTTTGGGTGCCATTTGAAGTTGGTTATGGGTACTGCAAGCTCCAACTCGGCGTGCTAACGTTGAAGGGTATGAATGATGAGCAATTGCCTGACTACATGAAAACAACCCGAGTAATTCGAGGAACAAAGAGTCTGAACACTTTTATTTCAACTCTTTTGGCCCGCAAGGCTTCGCTTCTCGAATCGAGGCATGTTATTAAGAGTGCTTCACTGAATAGCCACCCGCTCGACGGCGTGCTTGACTGGGATCGGTAAAACAACGACTCGGTACTGTGCGATTGCAAAAATCTGCGTCAGTCGAAGTGACCCTCACGAGGATAAATGTGTAGAATTGGCTTTCGCGTTTTCTGTTCCAATTCGATTTCCCAAAGCAAAAGCATGGACTATTTGAAGAAACTACCAGCGCATCTCGCAGTTCTTGGCGATGTATCCAAGGGGGAGATTGAAATCCTTAAATCATCGGACGACGAGAAAGAATTTGGTATCGTTTACGAAGACCAATATCTCTTTGCTGTTCGTGACAAAGTTAAGTTTCCAGACGGTCGAATTGGTGGTTACTTTCGAATCATCTCCAAGGGAGAGGTTAATGGAAGTTGTGGCACGGTAATGATCCCCAAAATTGGAGATTCTGTAATCTTTATTCGATTATTTCGGCATGCAACCAGAGCTTGGGAATGGGAACTGCCAAGAGGATATCAGGAGCTTGGCGTCTCGATTGAGGACAATGCGCGAAAGGAAATGAAAGAAGAGTTGGGGCTTGATGTCGAGTCGATTGAGGAGTTAGGGAAGATTAAATCCAATACCGGAATTTCCTCTGGAGAAGCGACAGCATATCTAGTTGACATACCAGAAGATCAACTTGATAGTATCGTATTGAGCAAAGATGAGGCGATCTCTGAGTTTCGAATCGTAACAAAGAACAGACTCGATCAGTTCCTGATTCGAAACGTAAAATGTGGTTTCTCTTTGAGTGCAATTCTGTTTGCAAAGTTGAGAAATATGATTTAGCTAGGATCAAACGATGAATAGGCTGACGTGTCATTTGGAATCTGCTGATTCGGTTCGCACTAACCCAACATCACCTGGCTTCGAGATTCATTCAAGTCGATTCTTCGCCGAAGCATTTACCCGCTTGCTGTTTGGGGAGCAAATTCGTTCCGGGCAGATTCCGCTTTTCGATTCACATGGTGCGGTCTCATTCTATTCCCAGCTGATTGAATCGCTGAACGATCAGACAATTCAAGGTGCATCAATACTAAACAAGCCTTTAGTGCTTACCCACTATCCCGGGCTGAGCTCAAACCACAAGTGGGATGTCGATTCTACCGACGACTGGAAGCGGATTTATCTTGAAACTCTTGCAGCCCGTATGGAACCAAATGAAAAAAGTTTTATTTTGTCCGCGATGCCCGAGATCAATGAAGAAGTTGAATTGAGGAAAGAACTCGCGCAGCTGCTTTGGCAGGCTGCAGACACCGGTTTTTCAGATGAAGTTAAAAAACAACTCGATTCGTTTCAGTTAGAGATGGGAACTTCGCAATTGATGCAGGGAATTATGGTGTTGGATGGCTATTTCCGAAACAACAGAACGGCCAATGAGGCGATTGCCAATATTAACAGGTTTGAGCTAAAAGACACTTATCGTGCAGCGATGAGCGAAGAGGTGCTGCCTAAAGATAGTCGGCTGCAAAACGTTGTCGCGGCTGTCAAGCAAATGGCCGTATCGGACGAAATCTCAAACCGATCAAAAGCCTATATTGAAATTGAAAAGATTGATTCAGAGGGCGATCGCCTACTTGCAAAAGAGTTAACAGACTCCTTTTACATGTGGGAACAGGCTAGACTGGCTGGGGTCGGAACGGAGATTACATCATCTGCGATTGAATCGGAAGACCAGGAGTTGGTCAAGCTTGGCGAAGTCGTCAGCGATTGGGCTGATAAAACAAAACCTCTCCTGACCAAATCGCAAACAGGGGCAATTCTAATGAGGCCGGTCCTACAGAAAGGTGACTACAAGGGCGAAAATTCTCTGGCATCCATTACGTATAGAAAACGACTTACGGATGGCCTTGCCAAGTTTCTGCTGCGTCCTGAATTGATGGATTCAAGGCTACCGATAGCCCGCAGGAATGCGTCAATGGCAGAAGTCTATGATTATTGGAACGCCACTGTCGATACCATCAACTCGTTTGAACCACTAAAAGGATTAGTAAAGGTAAACGCAAATGTCGACTTTGAAAAAAATGGTGTTCTTGTTTGCGAATTTTGTAACAATCACCAAATCGGCTCGATCGCCACAGGATTTGCGACCATGCCCGAAGCGACTGAAGTTATTCGCGATAATATGGACCGGCAAGACTTGGATGCATTTAGAGACGGCAACGAAGTTGGATTGAAATCAACTTGATGGGTTGAAGAGCTCACCAAGCGAACTCCGCAATCCGCTGATCGTCGATTCGCCACGAATGAGCGCATGTAGTTGCGATATGAATTTGACACCTTGGTCGCCGGTGGGTTTGGGAAACGCGTAGCAAAACAAGTCATGTTCATTCTTATTTACGGGTTGGGATATCAACAGATAAGCGTCGCTAAGCCAGACGAATTTTACCGGAATTGGCAGCTCTATCTCTTTCTCGAAATCAAAGTCAGCAAAAATTGAATTTAGTTTTGAAGCAATTTTTCCAGTCTCACCGTTCTTGATCTGAAGTCCTTTTGGGAATCCCTTCGAGATTCTAATTTTTTGTGGAGGGGGATTTCCTGGATACTTTAAGATTACAAAGGTGCCATCTTGCTTGCGTTCAGGACCTGCAAACTCCAAATAGTTTTGATTAACTCTTTTCTTCGCAACGCAGAATATGTTGAGAAGCGTTATCTTTTCAAACTCCTTGGCTTCAATAGTTGTCTCGCAGTTGCCTAGTATTTGAGAAAGAACTATCGAATTTCCAATCCCTACCGAAGCGTCAACCATGTAAACGTTGGCTTCATCTGAATCATCGAGGCGAATGCTACCTTGACGAAAAAACTCAACGAAGGGAAAGGATGGAGGATGCGAAACCGTAACTTTTCCAATGCAATCTTGATCAAGAAATTGCCAATCACTCTTTTCGTCTACACGAAAAACTGGCTCGTTTTCCATAGCGATAGCAGGAAATCCCCCAAACGTATCAAGTTGAAGCTTGGAGTTTGAGTATCCCGGATTCTCTGTGCCGGGCAAGACCCATTTACCCTCCCTTTGGACGAGTATTGCCTTTCCATCGCCAGAAACTGAAACGATGTGATCGTTGGGATTAAGTTCGAAATGTTCAGAATAGTCGAACTGGAAATCTTCATTCAATCTAAGTACGGCTGCCCTATTGGATGTTTGCAAAACAACAGAATACTGATTCAGGTGCTTGCTGATCAGGACTCGCTTGCGAATGCTTGCCTTGATTCCTGCCGAACGGGTACTCTTCTTCAATACAAATAACGATTCAAGAACGCGCGGAATGACTGTCTGGTAAAACATGTTGTAACTTGATTTTGTGAGCCTTTTTTGCTGGGCGTCGGAGTCGCAAACCGCTAATGATCTAGTTATTGATTCGGACAGGTTCACATCAGATGGAATTCGAGTGCGTTCGTCGCGTCTTCGTAGTGCATAGTCAATTGCTAGCCGCACTGTCTCAACGTTTTCATTCGAAAATACCGACCAATCGACAAGGTGTTTTTCTCGAAGACTTTTCAAATATGTCAAGTATTCATCTTGAGAAGCCGCTGAATTGTTTTCAACAAACCGACAAACGCACTTTTTGCGGTCTGAATCATGATTGCTGGTCAGATTTGAAACGAAAAACTCAAGCTGAGTGTAGGTCATTCCCAGGGCCTCATGCCAGCCATTCCAAATTGGCCCGAATTCTGACGCTGAGTATCCAAGCTCGCGACTTAGGTATTCCTTGGCGGTTGACATAACATTGATTCGTTCCAAGTTCGTCTCAGGGAATCCCGAATCATTTCCTATTAGACAGATAATCAAGTCTTGCCGGAGCAAGCTTTGTATGATTCTCGAAACTGTATTGGCATCAGGTGACAGATCGTCGTAAAGCGATTCCTGTGTGGTGACATTGAATTGAACGTTGCTGAAGCCGTGTAATTGACTGCTGATCTTAGTGCGCGCTTCTTTAAATTCCGAGGAAACACCCGATATAAAGACGTTTAACATTAGCCTTCGATAGCCTCGGCAAACAATCGAACAAAATGACGCTCAGCATATTCACCGTTTGTGGCGAACCGAATCAGCGGACTTTAGATGACAAGTTTGGTTCATTGCCTTGCTTGGATCAAAGGAACTAGATGGTATAACCAACTGGATGTTATAACCATATCTTGACGCCTTTTCTTTGATATTGTTCGTCAATTCTTGAGCAATTCAAAATTTTCATTCCCCATAAATAATCATATGCAAATAGAGCCCAGTCTAACGCTTCCAAAGACTGAATCGCTTTTCATCAGCTACGCCTCTGAAGATTCCGTTTTTGCGTGATGGCTGACGCTCAAGCTCACTTCGGAGGGGTACCGTGTTTGGTGTGCGGAATTTGAATTGCTTGGTGGAGAGAGCTTTCCTTCGGATGTCGGGAAGGCGTTGAGAGAAGATTCATTTCGGTGCTTGGCAATCATGTCGCAGGCGAGTGTTGAGAAACCCAACCCATGAAAGAACGCACATTGGCGTTACAGATTGGGCAGGATCGAGAAGGCGAGTTTCTTATTCCAATTGTTCTTGACGAAGTTGATCTGGGTGAGCAATGGATGACAAGTGATCTTGTTCAAATTGACTTCTCTCGAAATTGGGCCACAGGACTAAAGTAGCTACTCGAAAAGCTGGAAAAGATTGAAACTGCACAAAATTGCAGCTGCGAGCATGTTTCTTCACGAGTCATTTGTTGTTGGCCAACCGGAGCGGCTTCAGAGCAATATCCTACAAGTTAAGACGATTCCACCAATCCTGAAACGCTTTCGAACCAGTCGAGAAATTTCACAACAAGAGAGAAACCAGCTACTGGCCGTTTGGCCAGCTCGTCAAACGGAAAATGAAAGGACTTTCAGATCATTTCAAACGCCTCGCCCTAACATTGTTGACGAGCTTCGACTGACACAACAAGGCCAAGGTTCACTCTGGTCAAAGGTGGCGAAGGTCAACGGCATCTACAGCAACAACATCGTGAAAAGCCTCCTCAAGAAATCGTTGTACTGTCCACGGCCAGAGACGGTGTCTGTTACATCGCAAATGTTCCTCGATACTGGTGATGGTGTTGTCTTCAAGGGCGAAAATGGGCCATGGTATTCTCCTGAATCAAAGCAATTCCACTTGGACAAAGGCGCCGCCAAGGGACTTCTGGATGGTGTTCTTAGGAATTACCGCAAGTTTGGCGGCAAAGAGCTCACCGAGATCTTCCTACATTCTCGCTCCCGAATTTCAGAAGAAGAGTTTGAAGGTTACTCCGAAGCCTGCCCTGAGTCGGTGAAACTGGTTGGCGTTGCAATCCAAAAAGATCGGTCGGGCGTTCGGCTATTCCGCCCAGGCGAATACGCCGTGCTGCGAGGCACCTGCTGGCAGGTCAACGAAAAAACCGGCTACCTTTGGACAAGTGGCTTTAAGCCGAGACTTGCAACGTATGATGGTTGGGAAACACCTGTTCCACTCCGAATTGAAATTCAGCACGGCAAAGCGGACTTCATGCAAGTGGCAAAAGACGTTCTCGGCCTAACCAAACTCAACTACAACTCCTGCCGACTAGGCGATAGCGAACCTGTCACCGTCAAGTTCTCGGACTTGGTCGGCGAAATTCTGGTTTCAAATCCAACGATACCAGCGTCGGAGATTCGTCCGCAATTCAAATTTTATATTTAGCCACCGTAAACTATCGTACATGCGTTGCTCGACTTCTTACAACTCCACTTAACCAGGAAATTGCTTTTTCAATTCCATCAATAACTTCCTCACGATCCAAATCAAAGTCGACTGGGAACTTTCCCCATCCCGACGTGAGCCCCTCGGTTGAAACTTTTGTGTCAACACATATCGCGGTAGGTAACTCGGCACCAATTGCGCAACCCAATTCAAAATTAATCCAATCTGACACGGACTTCTCTTCGTTCACAGGTGCGATTATTTGTAAAAAACAATCGCATTTTGAAAGTCGGCTCGATATCGCACCAGTCAAGTCCTGAGTGGCGTTACGAAAATTGGCTTCTATGCTACTTGGGTTAATATCTTCGATGTCCGCGTCTACAGGCAACAGCCCATACATACGACATTTGTCTCGGATGCTTTCAAACAATTTGGGTCTTTTTTTCTTAAGGCCTTTGAAGCGATTCGAGATGAAAATTTTGTGAGCGCCAACAATGCCAATTTCAATCGGTTCCACAATCCGACAGTCTGAAATTGCAATATCGGAGTTTGCCGCTTCTTTTATGTTTTGTGATATCAAGCTTTTATAGTCTCCGATATTGGCAGCTACCCCGTCAATTTTATCGTCGGTCAGCACAAACGAAATTTTCCCAGTTTCGGATTTGTCAACAAAGTGTGTCGTCGCATTCGAAATGAATTCGATATTGTTGTCCTTGTGCCCTAGGCCTCCAAGCACTCTGTGTAAAAAACCCGCCGCATTCTCTTTTGACTCATAACGCACATCGCAAAAAATATTTCTGCCACTTACAGCAGAATTTGTACTCGTAATTCGTACGTACTGTTCATGATGATCAACAAAGGCTGTCGTGCGCAACGGAAAACGAGCGACCTTGCCAAGGTGAGATTCCATTCGATCACGGAATATTCTCAAGGTTTTCGCAGTCGGAATTAACAGTTCTCTATTGGAGTCATAATACAAGTGAATCCAAGGTTCCTGACTGGAATTCAACTCAGTGTCTTTCGCACTATTGTACAACCAAAACGTTGCCAAGTTCTCTAACCATTGAACAGAGACCGCAGCAAGCATTTTCGCCTGAATTTTTCGAAGCATTTTTTTTTTCTGGACATTGGCAACGATGATATCTCGCGAATACAACATCGTGTCTTGGGCCGTAAATTTTTTATGCAAGAATTTTTCTGTTCTACATTTATAAAGAATCGTCTCGATTTCTTCCGCCTTTAGAAACCGAGGAATCGAAAATTCAGACGTGATCCACTGCATGGCTTCATCTTTAGGCTTAATGTGCGCCTTTAACCAATTGGAGGTCATTCTCCTGACTTTTTCCAGTGAATCTACTAGATCGTTTGGCTCCGCAACCATATTACAAGTTGCATGGTGATGACCAGATGGTGCGCAAGCTGTTGTGTGAACGTTCATTTTGAGTTCTTTGGAAATGATTCCGATAGCATCCAGAAGGCTGTTGCTCTTTTCCTCAAGCTTCAGCACGATTCTAAATAGATTTGGCCAAGAATTCGGTGGAAACGGAGAAACGACAAAGTGGGCCGCTTTATTCTCTTCAGTTTCTATTTGCTTCTTTAATGGAATCCAAAGCCCCCAGCAACTTGACCCATCACGAATACCAATAGAAGCCAAACTGTTTGCAGAGATCCGTACGGAACTCTTGGAAAGCAACACGTCATTCTCATGAAACATACAAGGCTCCAATCGTTGTTTAATTTGTTATTGAGTTGGTTGCAGTTGACTACGAGAAAATTCTCGCGCATTTCAGATTAAGGCGGAGAGAGATTTGCTTCAAATCGTTTCAGCGAATCGTTCGTCTCGTGAGTTTCTCCGCCATCAAGATAGGTTCTTGTCCCGATAATGCAAAAAGTATTCTCATAGCGCATAGCAAGAATTGCTGTTTTGTCGGTCATTCCTTGCGAATCTGCAGCGGCCTGAAGCTGTTCAGCGATTTCAACCGATTTGAATTCATAAACATCGACAACGAATCGTTGGTGCTTAGCTATTTTCGCATCTATCGTTGCTCGAAACTGAACGGAGCTTTTCAGGTTTGCTTGAATAGTTGCGTTGTCAAGACCGTGTGAACGCAACCAGTAGGTTGGGCTTGTTGTTTGGCCAATTTTGAATGAGTTGGCTCGGTAGTTTGGATCCGTTTCTTCAATTGCGGCTGCGATTCTCATTGCGATCGAAAGTAAGTTGCCGTTTGGATCGTATGGGCCCTTGCCTGACATAACGTAGCCCATTCCATACTCAGTTTGTACGAAATTCTTTGAACCAGTAGAACTCGGGTCGCGCCCAGTCATTTCATTAAGCATGACTCCCATGTTGTACCTGGAAGTTCCCGGAACGCAGATTGCGGCAATCTCTTCGAACATTGCTGAATCGTATTCGAGCTCGTGGCCTGCCTGACGAAGCAAACCCAAAGTCATATAAACGTCTCGAAAGTCATGTCGCTTGGGAAGCATTGACATCGCGATGAGCCCGGCCCGCACACGATCGGGATCCTCATTTCGAAGAGCAAAGACAGCGCTACGCCGCGCGAATTCCCAAAGTGTATTCTCCATCAGATCGGAGATTGATCGGCGTACCGCAGCGCGTTCAGTTCCAGATAGACTTTCAAACTTTTCACATTGTCTATAGAGAATCCGGTCGAGCGCAAGCTCCTTCGGATTCAAAAGCCCCCATCGACCAGGAACATCAGGATAAGCATCCATTGGCAACGAAAGGATTTCGTTGTTGTTCATATTCAATGCAAGTAGATCCGTATCTCTCGACGCAAAATATGCCGCGACCAATGCCGTCAAAATCATCAAGGCGAGAATTGAAAATCTCAAACGATATTTTGGCAGAACTTCGCTGTGGTCAATTCGGGCCTGTTCATGCCCAATCATGTTTTCTTCGGTAGCTTGCATTGAACTGCATGGTTAGGTTTCACAGAATTTTTAAGGAGCAGAACAGTGATGCCGTTTCCGTTCAGTAATATTTCATCGCTGTAGATCATCAATTCTCCTACAGTTAGTAAGAACGCGAAAAGAGATTTTATCCGAATTCGAAAGGACAATCAAAAAATCTGCGGCAGCTGAAAACGATCAACCATTTCCATTACGGCCGGAGTTAGCCTAACAGTCGTTCAATCTTCAGGTCTCAAGGGATTAGATCAAAATTTCCCCAACAGGTACTTCAATCAATATGAGTCAACTCCTATTTGGCTCATATTGATTTGAACAAGCTGTGAACAACTGTAACACGAGTCGAGTTGTTGGCCGTTACTCGGGTTTAGATTTTTAATCGCTTGTGAACTGTAAATAAATCGTCACACTGGAAACATATCGTCATATTGCAGAATGCAGATCTGATCAAAACTTGAGGTATAGTTGTTGAATTCCAATCGCGAAGAAGCAATCAGAAGGATCAATGCATGGCGCTCAGGGACGCTTGACTTGAGTTCGCTCGGTTTGGTTGAAGTCCCTGCCGAGCTATTTCAGACTAAGAAGTTTTTTGGTTCCCTGACATGGCTTCGCCTTCACGGCAATCAGCTAAGCACCTTGCCGGAGTCGCTGGGAGAGCTAAGCTCCCTGACATCGCTCGACCTTGACGACAATCAGCTAAGCACCTTGCCGGAGTCGCTGGGAGAGCTAAGCTCCCTGATAACGCTTCACCTTCACGGCAATCAGCTAAGCACCTTGCCGGAGTCACTGGGACAGCTAAGCTCCCTGAGATTGCTTCGCCTTGGCAGCAATCAGCTAAGCACCTTGCCGGAGTCGCTGGGAGAGCTAAGCTCCCTGACATCGCTCGACCTTGACGACAATCAGCTAAGCACCTTGCCGGAGTCACTGGGAGAGCTAAGCTCCCTGACAGAGCTTCGCCTTGACGGCAATCAGCTCGATATTCCGGATGCTGTTCTTCGGTCGAACCCATCAGATATTTTGGAATTCTATTTCTCAAATCGAGAAAAACAAGGACCGATCGGAGAGGTAAAAGTGATGCTTGTCGGTCGAGGAGGGGCTGGCAAAACAAGTCTGCGAAGGTACTTTACGGAAAAAAATCATCGTGAGAAGGAACCTGAAACTCAGGGGATTTCGATCGACACATTCGAGATGAAAGTGGAGGAACGAGCGATTCTGGTTCGGCTCTGGGATTTCGCGGGGCAGGAAATTACACATGCGCTACATAAGTTCTTTCTATCAGAAGGCTGCGTCTACATTTTGCTTGTCGAGCCAAGGGCAGATGCCGAAATGGAGGACGCAAAATACTGGCTGAACCTGCTGGAAACCTATTGCCCCAATTCAAAGGTGCTGGTTGCCATCAACAAACAGGATCTCAGAGAAAACGGCGGCTACGATCTTGACCGCCATTCCCTGCTGGAAGATTTTCCCGAGATCCACATCCACAGTTTTACACGAACCAGTTGCAGTAAACGCGAAGGTTGTGATGAGCTTAAAAACCATCTGATCGACGCTATTGACTCACTCGATAAACATGAGCCACCCCATCTCGCCGTCTCCAGTTTGTGGTTTAGCGTCATTAACAGGTGCAAAGCGGCGGGGCAAAATCAACCGCACATGGAATTTGACGACTTTCGAGAGATTTGCATTGAGAATGGAGAAACGGCTTCTGAAAAGCACGAGTTTATGGCCCGAGTTCTGAACAAGCTGGGGGTCATTTTGCATTTTGCGGACGAGCCGAAGCTTCGTGATACGGCCGTTCTTAGTCCACATTGGGTAACCGATGGGGTCTATCGATTGCTAAGACACAAAGATGCTCACGATAGCGATGGCATGTTGACTCTCGACGAGGCCAAAGAAGCGCTGAGACAAAAGCCACCTAGCGACGAGGACAGCCCATCAGGATTCCAAATTGATCCGACCCCGAACCAGGAAGAGAAAGACGCCAGATACCTGATGCGTTTGATGGAACGCTTTGAAATGTGTTTTAGCGTTGAAGCCGAACCAGATGCGCAAGCTGCGAAACCTGATGTCTGGCTTGTTCCCGGCGCTATGGCCAAATTTCAGCCAGCCTCCATTTCTGTGGAATGGGAAACCACCGAATGCACACGAATCAAGTATGTTTACGATGAATTGCCGGAAGGACTGTTGCCCCGGTTTATTGTACGGACGCAATTGTTAAGTGACGGCCAAATTCGCTGGCGGCAGGGAGTCGTTCTAAAAGATCTGGGTGCGCAAGCCCTGGTTAGACGTCGGAATGCTCGACGCGAAGACTATGTAGAAGTTACCGTCAAAGGTGAGGGTGAAGATCGGTTTCGCCTGCTTCAAATCATCCAACAAAACCTCGAAAGGATACACGAGGACTTGCCCGGAGATACTCCCGGCTGTTTCCTGGAAATCTCGGATGGGATTTTCAAGGATATCAACGATCTTAAAGCCCACGAAAAACTTGGCTCCTCCGTGCCGCTTAACTCTGATTCCGGGGTTGTCGAAATTGATGCGGTGAAGGAATTAAACCGAATCTCTTTCCCCGAATCGAGAGACGAAAAACGTACTCCACTTAAGGCGTTTCTCAGTTACGCCCACGATGATTTCCGTCGTAAAGAGCGATTTAAGAACAATCTTTCGGTAATGAACAAAAAGAAGCTGATAGATACGTGGGAAGATGGGCGAATCGAGTCAGGTTCAAAATGGCTGGAACAGATTCAGAAGAGACTTGGCGAGATGGATGTTTTTATCGGGTTACTGACAACTGCGTTTCTAGCATCTGATTTTATTGAAAAAGTCGAACTCAAAGCGGCTCGTGAAAAGCTGAAAAAACAGGGGCATGACTTTGGGTTTTATCTGATCGTGGTACATGATATTTCGATTGAGGGACTCGATCTCAATGAGTATCAGCTTATCTATCCAGGAGGCAAGGCTGTCGAAAAGCACAGTAGTTATCGAGCAGGATTTGATTGTGCGCAAAAAGAGTTGGAACAAGTTCTCGGTAGCTTGCTACAAAAGAAGCAACTCAAGACAGATGCTTTGATTTTGGGAAGGCCGCCCAAAGGTAGCGGAAGAAAACGCAGAAGTTAGGAAACTTGTCCTGAACTCCACCATTTTTTATCGCCAGGTTAGGCGAGAATCTTTGATTACTGAAATTTCAACCGGGAATGGACACAAATAAACGCGAATACAAATTCTGGTTTCATTCGCGTCCATTGGCGTTCATTCGCGGTTCCGTTTTTACCGTATTGAATCGACGCCTGCTGGTATTCACCGAAGCCTGCCAAAGTTAGCGTCTGTTAATTCATTGGGACCAAACCAGCCTTTACGGCACTTGAGAGACGAAAAGTGGCTTGTTCAGATTGTTGATCGCGTTGCTGCAAGGCTTGGTTTAATTGTTTTCCCTGAGAGGTTTTTTTCGTGGAATCATTTTGGGAATGCTACCAATATCGATTGGTTCGCCATCAGGATGGGAATAGGTTTTTTTGAAAATCTCTGGCTGAATCAATCGAGTGCTTTTGCCTTGTTTAATGACCACAGCGCCATTTTCAAATTTTTGCGCCGTCGCGGCAGGACCTTGGAATTCACCTTTTCCTTCAACAAAAATAGCTTGGCAAATGTCTCGATCGTCCCGGCGGTGCAATCCAAAAGCTTCGATGCCAGAGTTCAAAGATTCAAGCGGATTCATTTTCGAATTAATGAATTCTCTATCAGAATTGTACATGTCTTTGATGCCCAGCTCGTCTTGAGCGTATTTCAATAGATCTTTAATCTGCTTCAACTCCAGTTCCTGTGGGTCTTTCGAAAACTGCTGGACTTTTGCGGTCAATTTCTTCCCCTGTTCTTCAGTGACTTGATTCATGATGACCACGCCCTGGCCATCACTGGCAACCGCTTGCCAAGATTTGTCTTTGGCGTTGAAGAAAACGATACCTTCTTTGCCGATTGGCTTTCCCTGCCAATCCAAAATGGGTTGTCCGCTAATGATTTCCGATTTCCCCGTTTCTTTTACTGCTTTGGTGGCACCCTTCGGATAGACCAATGGCTCTCCAGTGGTCGCAGGAATCGGCAAGATAAATTTTTGAGCGTTTGAAATCGTGTTGAGACTTTTGTCAAACGAAATATCTTCTGGGCCAAACACGTACAGATGCTGGCCATTGTCAAGATTGTCGGAGTGAACAGAAGGCTCTGCCGGTGCGCAGCCTGACCAAACAACCAGCGCTAAGAAAATGGACCAAAGAAATATCGTATCATTCATCGGCTTTAAATCTCGAAGACAGAATACCAGAGACAAATTATCTACAGTAGCTCAACGAGTTTCAACCGCCGCTGCCTTTTTCTGCCAGCCAACGGTGCACTAATGCCTTGAAGCCACAGTCCAGTTCACCCGTCGAAAAAGACTTCGCCGTTTTTGGGTTGATAATCTTCTTCTTCATAAGGGGGTTAAATGGCGTAGTTTCGAGTTTGCCATTTTTACTTTCCACAAAACGGTAGTAGTAATTTCCAAACGCGTAAGCTTGCTCATTATCCAGCGGGAGCCAATCACCATTCGAATTGCCAATCAATTCAATCGTTTCTTTGTCAAGTTGCCGAGGGTTTCTTCCCGTTTTCAAAACCAATGAAACCATGTCGGCGACTTTCAAAAGTTCCACTCGCGTGACTGGGCGAGAAGTTTTGACCCGGAAAGGCGGACGGTAAGGAGCTGAAACAGCATGCACTACCCGGATCTTGTTTGTACTTGCCCATGCATTAAGGTCGTTTGTAATTGACGCAAGAACTTCTTCACGAACAGCGATTACTTGACTGCGTTTGTATTTCTCGTCTTTAGCGGTGTTTATTCTTTGGAAGTACGGCTTGATGATGCGGTCTATTTTGAGAAAAGTATCATCTGAGAAGACGGGAGTTTTTGAAACGAGCTGGCTTTCGTGAATCGCTTGTATCGACATTACTATTTGGCGCAATCGCTCTTCGCTACTCACTTGATCAGGCAATTGTTTGATAGTTGGCAGGAAAGAGGGCAGCCTGTCTGTTACTGTTTTTCCCGCTAAATTGACTTCGCAAGGATTGCTCGCTTGAACTCCCACCGAATCGGTACGGATACCTCGACGATATGTGTCACGCAAAATCCCGTATTCCGTCGTCGCTGTTGGTTTGGCAAACAAATTCCATTCTAAGACTTGTCCGGAATTAACGTCTCGGACATGGATAGTCATGTTGCCGTCCAAGCTTCTATTGACTGCCGATACAAAATCCGAGTGACTTCTAACGGCAACTCCATTCACTTTTGTGATTGCGTCACCGACTTCCAAAGAAGCCTGTGGCACAGTTTTACTAGACATTTTTGTAGCGGGTCCGTTGGGTATCACGCCCGCAACAAGCATCTGGCCATTGGAAAAATCGGCGTTGATTCCAATCTGTAAGGTTGGATAGTCAGCAACGGAAAAACCGCAAAAAAGCGTCAAAAAGAATAGACTGAAACAAATCGACCAAGCATATTTCATTACCATATGTTGAAGTGAAAGTGAAATTTAGGATCGGTTTTCAAGACGAATCCCGACTTTTGCCAAAGCGGTCACCACAGTTTGAACCTGCCTTTCGTTCATCTTTGAATAATCCTGCAACTGCCGCAGATTCAAAGCGCAAAGGTCACCGATTGTCTCAATTGAGCAGCTGTACAAAATCCTTCGAATTGGTGCTGGCAAATCCAACGCCACCAATGAGTCATCACTGAAACTACTGTCTGAATTTACTACTCTCTTGCAAATGACCGCCAATAAAACTCCAAAGCATGTAACGAAGCCAAGCCAGAGAGCTGATAAAGCAATTTTTGAAGTTAAAACTGTCCATGGTTTGTAGATATCCTCTGCTACATACTCGAAATCAAATTTTGACTCTTTGAAATCCCCAAGCTGAAAGTCGTGGACATGCTCAAGAAATTTCTCTTGATAAATTAAACCTCGAAAAAGTCTCTGGGCACTGTCAGGTGGCACCTCGGTCATCATTACAAAAGCAATAAAGTAAATAATTGCTGCTACACCCAAACAGATCGTCGAAACTAAAAGCCATTGCTTAACGTTCGAAAAATTGTCCACCAGTGTGAAAACGCAAGCAAACGCAAGCAACTGGGATGCGATAGAAACGACAACAAGCCCCAACTTCCCTGTCCAACCTGCGTTACTCCAAGGTGGCCCATAACCCAACAAAGCAAGAACGATTGGAATCAAAAACACTGCACTGAAAAACCAGAACTCTTTTGTTGCCAGAATTCCGCCTTTTGGCTTCAATCTCCTCAGAGAGTTTTTCACTTTCTGGGTTAGGGAAGGAGAGGGCTTTGGCTCTACGACCTGCCCATCACGTCCAGACAAAATTTGCTTTCCAAGAACAACCGATTTGCAGACCTGTGCCATCGCGTTTTGGCTAAATCCATCTCGAAAGTCCACCCAAGTCAGTGTTCTTAAGAACAGAGGTAGTTCAGGTTTAGCTCCGGCTCCTGGCAAGAGCATTGGTATGACCGGCGTGTGTTTGTCGACCGATTGAATGAGAGCGGCCTCCATTTCGGGACGTTCCCATGGGCCCAATCCGTTGCTGCCAATCATTACGGCTACGGCAGCTGAACTCTCAATTGCTTTTTCGAGCTCAGGAATCTATCGAGTTCCTGGAACGAGCTGTTCTTCATCGAGCCAAACGTCCAGTCCATGCTCTCGCATTGCATGAGCAGCATCCCGCACACTCTCCTTATCTTGGCTGTTGTGCGAAAGGAAAATATCGTGTTCCACCTAACATCTCCTTGCAGCTACTGCTCAGAGATGATTAGATGCAATTTCAAATGGAATTGCAACAAAATAATTCTTTGTTTCGTTAACCATTTGTGGCTCATATAGACAACTGTAAAAAATTCGACCGACATTGGTAATTAAAAAATGCTAAGAACATTAACAAGGCTGAAGAAAGGTTCTGAATACACAGCCAAACTTCACCGTGAACCCAACACGGGAATTGTAGCGGGGTCTTCGCGAATCTTCTCAATCCACAGTCTATCCGGGCCCTGAATTCGTTCGATTGCCAAACTTAAATTTATAGCCGGCGATTTTCGTTCCAAGCCCGCCGCTATCTGAATGTCCTGTGAAGCTTCAAGGTTGCTACCTTGCTTTTTTCTTGCCAAACCGCGGTAAATGTAGAATCTTGGATCGCGCGGGTTGAGTTCAATCGCACGACTCAGATAGGCAATTGTGTTTTGGTAGTTTCCTTTGGTGAAAGCGTCTTTGCCGAGAGTGTAGTAAAAAAACGACGCATGGATCGCTTCTGTGGACGGCCCCGTGATGCCAGAGCCAGTTCCGGGAGGAACCGTATCTCCACACTGATCTTTGATTTCTTCAATTTCTACAAGAATAGATTTAAGCAAAGTCGTTGATAATTCTGCATTCGTTACTAGTGTTGTGACTTGTGTCGCGTTCGGTAGCTTGTCCATGGCAGTTAGGATTTTAGCTGCGTTTGCTGATGTGGAATTCGTATTTTCATTGATCTGCGTTGAGCCCTCCAAAAGAGCATCTAGTTTTTCCGGGATAGGACTGGGGGTGTCTAACAGGTCAACGATTTTCTTTTCGATCGAACATAGGACACCTGATGAATGCTCGATCTCACTCTTAATTTCTGTCAATTTACCCACAACAATTTCGAATTTTCTGTCCAAATCCCCACCAGTTGGAACTGGCGGTTTCGCCGTTTTGCCCAAGGTCGCGTTGATAGATGCGAGTTGTGTCGAAACTGATTGAATTTGTTTGCTGTTTTTTTTGATCGAATCGACGATTGCAAGGCTTTGAGAACCATCCGCATCCAGCGTTTTCAAAAGAGCGTTTGCGCTTTCCTGATTCGCCCCCCTTTGTCTGGGCAGCTCGATGAAAGCAAGATAGGCTAGACTCCCTGCTCCAATCAATGCAGAGATTGGAAGCAAAGTGTTTGTGATTTTTCGATACCATGGGGGCTTGGGGTGCAGCTGTCTCAATTGTTCACTGGGAAACTCAATTCTTAACGGTCGATCACCTTCGAATCGAACAGCCGGAAGCTCAATTGGAATCTGCTGTTCTCCCAGCTCCAAATGAACGGCCTTCGCGCGCGTGTAGCTAGGATTAGCTCTGGACTTCGGTAGAGTCGAATCCGAATCGAGATCGTCGAGGTATTCAATGTCAATTCCCTGGAATTGAGCTGGAAGGCTTTTTTCATCTTTCTTCTCCTGCTTACGTCCTTGAGTCGCCCCCTTTAAATAGACGGTTACTTTGTCTTTCGGCAATGCGTTTGCTTGAATCAAATCGCCAACCACTGTTAATGCGTTTGTAGGTACTCCATCATCTGCGTTAGCTGCAAGTGAATCACTCCATAGAATCTGCACGTCCGTTTTTGAACCCGACGACTCATCAACACTGGGAAATGATCTAGTGATTTCAATCTGGTGCTCAATCCAGTCCTGCAAATTCATGTTCAAGTTTTTCAACTTTTCATCAACAGGCTCTCGGTTGGAAAATCTCAAATGTTTGACGATCGTACCTCCCTTAGCTTGCTCCGTTTGCTCGACAACCTGGTCGTGCTTATCTGCGAAATATTTGTCTTCGCATTCGTGGTCATGAATAACAAGTGCACGGGGACGACGGCACTTAGTTAGAATCGCCTCTTGAATCTTGCACAATGCAGGATTAAAGGGCTGAACAGCGCCTAACTCTGTGAATTGCTTGAATCGCTTAAATTCGGGAGATGGAGTCTTGCCATCAAGATAAACGGGAACGAGATGATTTTTTAATTTAGCTATCTCAAGCTCTTCTTTTAAATGAACCGAGTCGCGTGATTTGTCGCTACCCAAGCCTACGACTGCGTCGGCCAGAATCATGAAGTCGTAGACCTCATCAGTCCAATCGGCCCCTGGTCGTATTCGTTGATCTACGAGAACGTTAAATCCAGATAGCCGAAGGGCATTTTTGAGAGAAAACATCCTAGCGGCGTTACGGTGAGAATAAGCAATAAAGACCGTGATTGGGCTTTTGATAAAATGCTCGATTCGATCGCAAACCAGTGAAAGTACTTTCGATTGAGGATTAATAATTGAGGGAGCGTAGAAGTAGGTAGGTACCAGAAGTTCGAGGTTCGGAGGTCGATTCCCGAGATTTACGACTACAATTCCACCTCGCACCTTGGAAAGGCTTTCCAAAAATCCGTCAACCGTTTCAGCAGAGTTTTTAGTTCTTAATACGACGATGCATTTCGCAATATAGGGCGTATGGCTCTGTCGATCGGTGATTACTTCTGCTTCCAGGCCAATGGGCTTTGCCTCACCCAAGTCTTTCGTATCTTGAAAAAAAACAACATCTTTCCTTCTAAGTTTTCTTTTTATCTTATCTTTAAACTTGACCGCGAGTTGAACTGAAGCATCGTCTTTTTCGAGATCCAAGATAGCGACATTGATTTGTTTTTTCGCCAATTTTTCTTTTAGCAAGTCCCTGATGCGCTGAATTATCTTTCCCGGTGACTTCTCGACACTCCCTTTATTGTAGTACTCGATCCAATTGTCTGAGTCCTTTTTCCTATTTTGACGCTTGAATTCTTCACAACGAACGTTGAAAAATTTCGCCGGAGAACCTTTTACTTCTTGTTCATCAAAATTTATTGGAGAGTCAGACGACGTCACCGGCTCAAATCCATGTTGCCATTCTGAGATTGATTTATTTGTTTGCAAAAGAATCGCAAGATCAAAGTCTTCTTGGCGACCCAATGGTTTTGAAGGGTTGTTCGGCCTCAATTTAAGTTCAATCAGAAGGTTCGACTCACCAGCGATTCGCTCAGCGAGATCTTCGGCTACCGTTTGCCAATTTGCATCGTCGGTTGAAACGTTTCCGTTTTCGGCCTCTGGGTAATAGATAACAACAACGGGAAGTTTGGGAAGCGGGAATAGAGTTTCCATAATTACGTGACTTCGGTATGAGTGTCGATTTGAGTGAAATTCATTGATGCTTTGGTCGGTTCGATATTCCACGGTGCAATTTCCAAATGCCATCAACAACACTCTTCTTTGTCCAACCAACTGACTTGGTCGCTGCTCCGGTCACAATGGCAGACGTTCGTTTGGCACCATGAGGTGTGACTGACAAGATTGCCTTGTCGTATTGTTGGGCCAACTCAACTTCCTTTTTGATCCACTTGCTGTACGTCGAATAAACACCGGTTACAACAAGGATTACGTTACACTTGGACAACCTTACGTCGATTGCTTCCTTAAGTTGCTTGTCGGTTCCATTGGTGTGAACGGGATCATCTTTAGGAATGGAGTAATCTTTAAAACTCAGTGAGGCCTGACCAGAGCGCCAATTGCTGTTGAATATCCAACCATGCAGCGTTTCGTAGTGACTTGAGTATTTCCACGCGTGGCTAATGAATAGATTGATGGTATGTTTACTCATTGCTTGCAATATTCTTTTCGCCAAATATCCGTTGAGCCAATCGAATGGGAATAACATGGAAGACAAAGCGGCTGGCCTAATATTCTGACAATACAAACAAAACAGTCTAGCCGCTATTCTTATCTCGCAGTCTTGCATTTTCTCTACTCAATTCCCAGCTTCGCGTTCCAGCCTCTTATGATTTGTCTAATGTTGGCAATGTTAATTGCAAACATTGCTACCGGAAGACAACTGCGGCTTCCAGTCTTATGCTGCAACAATGTCACCCTCATACCAAATTCATCGAGTCCCAAATCAAGACACTGCGCCAAAGGTTCAACATTCAACATGGATAGGCTCTCACTCGCATAACCGAAGAAACATTTGAAGTCTTGACATTGATCACTCAAAACAAATCGAACCCGAATCTAAGAAATTAACAGTTGTCAGCCACCCCTGCAATCATTTCAGTTGGCGCAAGGTCAGTCACCTACCTCTTTCTCTCCCATTCCCTTCCCCACTGCTCAACAATCGCGATGGGATGTAAAACTTTTTCTTGCACCAACCATTTAGTTAGATAGAATCCGACTACCTCAAATTGAATAGTTCGAACTCGATAAGACACAACAGGATGGCACCATGCAAGACAACTCTGTTTTCCAATCGCAACTCGCCGACAAAGAAGTTCGAAAAGAACTTGCCGAGAGCGTTTTCGTTGAAGAAACATTAAACGAAATGCCAGGGAATTTTGAGTCCGTCAAGTCCATAGATTTGTCGGAATCAGTTGACCAAATCGCAGATGGTAAATCTGATCCGACTCGGCCAGATGTACTTGAAGCGATTGTCATGCGTCACGGCTATCCATCTTTGTTGATTAGCGATGGTGACTATGAGAAGCCAAAGCTGAAAGTGTGGCAAGAAAGACTTGATCCAAACCGAAAAGAAATCAAGGACGTTATTCAAGGTGTAGGGCGAGTCGAACTCGTTGGGCATCCGGACGCTAAATGGGTGGGGACGTGCTGGTTGGTTGACGAACAGACGTTGGTCACAAACCGACACGTTGCCGATTTCTTTACCGACATCAAAAGAAATGGAAAAATTTCCATCCAACGTGGAGTCAAGGCATATGTAGATTTTAGAGAAGAACATCTTTCTCAGGAGGAGCTTGAGTACCTCATAGCTTCGGTAAGCTTCATCGAGCAAGCCGAAAGGGATATTGATATGGCTCTAATGAAGCTAGACCCGAATGCGGTAAAAAGCTTAAAGCTGCAGCCCATTCCGATTGCGAAAACTCATGAAAATTCTGAATTCATTGGTGTCGTCGGGTACCCTGCACGCGACTCTAGAAATCCGATTCAAGACATGAGTCGTATTTTCAAGGATATTTATAACGTTAAGCGATTGGCTCCAGGCAAAGTCATGGATCCAAAGGCACGAAGCAAGGTCTTTACGCACAACTGCACTACACTTGGAGGAAATTCTGGGTCAATTGTTTTCGATATCGCAACTGGAGAAGCAATTGGGCTTCATTTTGCAGGAAGCGCCCTTGATGCGAACTACGCGGTAAACACGCATTGGTTGAAGGATCGTCTCAAGAAAAACTCCATTCAAGTGCCCGATAGCAATAGTAGCTCCGATGAAAGCGGAGACGAGATCGAACTCGAGGCAAACGATGACTTCGGCGATCGCGATGGATATCAGGTCGATTTTTTGGGTGATGATGAATTAAGAGTTCCACTTCCACGACTGAACGAATTACAAGCGCGTGACGTAGCCATAACTAATGACGGCGAGTCTGTTCTAAAGTACCGTCATTTCTCAGTCGTCATGAGCAAGCGCAGGCGATTGGCCTATTACTCCGCTGCAAATGTTGACGGAAGTAATTTGCGTCGACCAAGAAGAGTTGGCTTCAAGATTGATCCCCGTCTTGATCGCGAGCAACAGGCTGACAATGATCTTTATCGCGGGAATGATTTGGATCGTGGTCATCTAATCCGTAGACTTGATCCTTGCTGGGGTTCTGCATCCGAAGCAAGTCAAGCAAACAAAGATTCCAACTTCTACACTAATATTGGTCCACAACATAAGGATTTGAATCAAAAAACATGGCTCGATCTAGAGGAGCACATTCTCGAAAATACTGACGACGAAAACGCAAAAATATCAGTCTTTGTCGGGTGCGTCTTCGATGAAGACGATCCGCCACACGTCGATACCGGCATTAAGGTTCCAATGGGATTCTGGAAAGTCGTCGCCTCTACGACGCGGAGACGACGTGGCCGTCGGACCGTTCCAGAATTGCAAACACAAGCCTTTATTTTTTCCCAGGAACATCTTGTTCAACAAGACGATCTTGAACTGATCTTTGGGGGTGTTGAAGGAGTTCAGCAGATTACTGTTGTTGAACTCGAACGAGTTACAGGTCTCGATTTCGGCGTGATGCGAGATGCTGACACTTTTGGATTGGATCCTGACTTCGAAGAGGGAATCGACTTCGAATCACCAACAGAGGGACGCACTGCACATTATCGTTTGCTGGATGATGCCAGTGATATGGTATGAGGAAATCCAAGTGACATGGCGCTACCGGCTAAAGGCCAGAAGGCGAAGTCACCTCCGCCGGCGGCTGGAGGCCAAAATCAAACCTTCAGCAGTTGGGACGATTCTGCTTCAGCCGACAAACTACTTGTTGCGCTGGAGTCGGGAAATGATCGTGAAGCTGCGCGGTTGGTGGATATCTGTCTAAATCACATTCGAGCCAACAAAGAGGCGACACCGCTTGAGCCCATTGGCAAGGTCATTGACCATCTCCGCAGCTACGTGAAGCCGGAGCTATTGGTTGAAGTTGCGGAAACGCTATTCAAGTCCTTCCCTTCTGATCACATAATTTTGCGAACCAAATATCCTCAGGCACTCATTGATTCTGGAGAAATAGCCAAGGCAATCGAATATCTGAAGGAGTCTGAACAAACACTGTCTATGGGAAAGAAAGGCTCCAAAGCAAAGAAAGACCTTATCGAGACTCGCGGACTGCTTGGCCGGGCTTATAAGCAGTTGTATGTAGACGCAAAGCCAAACACGTCAGAACCTCGTCAGTATGATCTTGACAATGCAGTCCGATACTACGGTAACACATATAAAGAAAACAAGGATAGCTACTGGCATGGGATCAACTTTGTCGCTTGCAAGACTCACGCAAGCCGACTGAAGAAACGAGACGCTAAGTTCATTCCCAAATCCGCAAAAGAAGCTTGCCGGGAAATCCTTGAACATCCAAAAATCAATTCATCTGCGTGGGGTATCGCTACGCAAGCCGAAGCCCATCTTGCTCTGGGCAATTTTGACAAGGCTGCGAATTTGCTTCATGAGTACGTCAACCATTCGGAAACCGACCGTTTCATGATTAACGGAACATTAAGGCAAATCATCGAGCTTTGGAAGTTAGATCCACAGACCGCCCCTGGTGACAAGATCATACCAATCCTTCAAGGTAGGTTAATCCAAGTTGGTAGAGTCGATTTTCCTGCCAACCAATCCGCATCAACACTCAAGCGACTTCAAAAGGTTTTTGACGAGAACACTCCCTACCGAGAAATTGACTGGTTGAAAACAGCGCTCAGAAGATCGCAGAGTGTGGCCCGCCTGGGGAGTTCGTTGTTTACGGGGGACGGCACGGGGTTTGTGTTCGACGGGGGAGTAATTGGGCCGCATTTCAAGAATCGAAATCTGCTGATGACAAATGCCCATGTTTGCACTAACGACAACAAGTTGAGAACTTTCCTCCGACAACAGGCTCGAATCGAACCGCTGCTACCGTCGGATGTCGTAGTCGGTTTCCTTGGTGTTGAAAGTAATGGCAGTGGTCCACGACCAATCCGGGTGAAGCGATTGCTTTACACGTCGCCTCCCGCAATGTTTGCTCAATCAACTGGAGACGGTCAAAAAGGCTATGACGCTACTCTGCTTGAGCTGGTTGCTATACCGACTGAGGCACCACCTCTTTCAGTTGTCGGCGAGGGCAGTTCAGTGCAAATCAACGACCGGGTGAATGTGATTGGATATCCCAAAGGTCGGACGCTTTCAGTGTCTATTCAAGACAATCAAGTTTCTCAAGTCGACCGAAAACACCTTTGGTACAGAGCTCCTACAGATCCCGGATCAAGCGGCAGCCCCGTTTTCGATCAGGACTGGAACGTCGTCGGGCTTCATCACTCCTTTAGTCCTGAACATCAAGCCAACGAAGGGATTCAAATCCAAAGAATCATTGAAGACATGCGAAGAAAGCTACAGGCGAACTAACGAAGATCTTTCATTTTAAAACGGAGCTATAACCATGGCAAAAAAACGATCGAGCAAGAAAAAGGCAAGTGGGAAAAAGTCCAAATCAACTTCTCAGAAGAAAGCAAATTTGGAAGCCAAAGATCAGGTGGTTGGGGATGTCAGAATCGTAAAACTTGACATTGGCGGCGATACTTTGGAAACCATGCGTGAGGCACCAACAACCAAGCCTCCTGCGATCGAAATGCCTATTCGCCCCACCGAGGAGTACAGCGAAGCTGAAAAGAAACCCAAGCGTGGGTCCGGGCTTGAGTCAATGCCGTCTGCGGAAGATGACGAAGGAATAGACAGGCCTTCCCAACCACCAAGATTATTCTCCGCTGCTTCAGCAGATACACGTCGTGTTGCTGACAGAAGTCAGTTTCCATTCAGCGCGGTGGGCCGAGTTGACGTAACTTACCGGGCCCCTAATGGCTCTGAGATTTCAGGAGCAGGATCTGGATGGGTAGTTGGCGAGAGAACTATTTATACAGCTGCTCACGTTGTCGAACCAACAACAGTATTCAATGGCCGGACTTATAGAATCAGCCGGATTACTTTTCGGCCACAGCATCCATCATCCGTGCGGGCATGGAATGGCACGCATCTATACGTTCACAATCAATATTTTTCAGAGCCACGCGGAAATCTCGTGTATGACTTGGCTGCGTTCGTTGTGAATCCTAACGACGATGCTATCGCCCCGGTTACCGGATTTATTAGCCCAATGCTTCTTACGCAATTTCCAGTTACGGGAACAGGGATCGGTTATCCTGCTAATCCACCAACCGCATTTGGATTCGACGGTGAAACGATGTGGCAAAGTACTGGCGCAATTAACCGTGATACGTTTCAAAACTACAACAATCGCCGCAATGATATGACACGTGGTTGTAGTGGTGGTCCCTGGGTTGTCAACCTTGGCGGCAATTCCGGAATCCGGGCCGTTGGACTAAATAGCCACGTAAGAAATGCTCAAACCTTCAACCCGATGATTTCGCCTGTTTTTGATGACGATTACAAAGTCGTCATCAGGCAAGTTAAGGATTTTGAACGTTCATTGAATCAGGGAAGAACCTCAGGTGATCCCGGCTACATTGAGATCTTTTAATCCGGGACCGCTATTATCTCCAGTCGTGCATTTCCTGATCCAGTTTTCGGGCCGGGAAGTGCAAGGCTATGCTTCAGCCCCTTGGCCACTAGCAAATATTAACAATTAACCAAAACCACTCCGTCCAATTTGTTTTTAGACGCCGATTTAATCGTCGTCTGCGTCTGATGCTTCATCTCCCTCACTCAACTCATCGAGAGGACTTTCAGTTTCGATGGCTTCGTAAGTAGTAGTGGGAGCTTCGACATCAGTTACGTTTTCAACGTTCTGAATTGCTTCCAGTTCCCCCGTCCATTGGCCGGTAATGCAACCAATATTTTCAAGTGGCTGGACGTTTTCGACACCAAGCTTCTTTAGTTCTGAAGCAACTTTTTCAATGGAACCAGATTCATCAACCATGATTGTTACCTCACGCGGCAAATCTTGTTTTTGATTATTCATACTTACCTTTTTGAGAGCATTTACAAATTGGCGAATTTTTACAACAGAATACGCCTTTCGTTTTAGGTGGGACATTTACTGCTGCCTACTTCTGTACCTTCAATCATTTTAGAGGAAATTACGATGGCAAAAAAAAGGCGTTCTACACCAAGGGCAAACACAAGATCTCGAGCCAAGTCCAAGCCCAAGCCTATTTCTGCGAATTTCCAAGGACTCGATTCAGACATGGAATCTGGGTTCGGAGAAAGTAGTGCGACCACGGGTCGAAAGATTGTAACCATTCTCAGCGACGATCCAAAAGACAGAAAAAAAGTTCTCGACTATTTCTCGGCTCGAGACGTCAAAGATATGCTGGAAACGGCAGATTATGAGGAAAGTGCTTTCAGCACAGAAGATGCTTCTAAATCCGAAGCAATTGTGATGGACAATTTGCCGATTCTGATCCTTAACGAAAAGCCCAACATCATGACAGCGCTCAATGCTGAAGCGGTCACTGTTGCAGATGAGGAAACTCGACGGCTTTTTGTGATCGAAGAAGAGATGCGCCATTTTCCCAGCGGGTCTCCGTTTGGCGATGCTTCAACCGGTGCCTGCGGCTGCGACGACAGTGGTGGTTCGACGGCAGCAAATTCAGGACTCTCGACTTGGCAGCAAGGATACCTTGAGGGTGTGCGCGCGATGGCAGACCAGCTGTTGGGGGGTAAAACCTCTGTGCAGGAAATGTTGTCATCCGGTGGAGCCATTTCAGGTCCGATGAATTTCTCTCAATGTGTTTCTAATGACCAATCATTCGCCTGGGGGATCAAAGCGACCGGCGTTGCGAATTCAAGTTTGACGGGCAGAGGCATCAAGGTCGCGATTCTTGATACCGGTTTTGAGTTTGGCCATCCAGACGCAAATTTTGCGTCGAGAGTGATTGGACACCATTCTTCGGTAGGTGGTTCGGCACAGGACCATGATGGGCATGGAACTCACGTGGCTGGTACGGCTTGTGGCCCCCGCAGCCCTGGTTTTGGTACTCGGCGTTACGGGGTTGCATCGGAGGCTGAGATTCTTGTTAGCAGAGTTCTGGGGCCAAGTGGTGGTAACGACTCCACTATTCTTGCCGGAATCAACTGGGCGGTAGGTCAAAACTGCGATCTAATCAACATGTCTTTGGGGCCTCGAGTATGCCACATGAGTCGTCCTTACTCGACCAGCCACGAGAGAGTTGCTCAAGTAGCGCTGCAAAATGGAATTTTAATAATTGCTGCGGCCGGTAACAATAGTCGGAGACCACATCGAACCTGTCAGGTTGTTGGCCCCGCTGCAGCCCCATCCATTGTCGCCGTTGGAGCCGTCGACCGCTGCGGACGTATCGCTCCTTTTTCTAATCAGGGCCAAGTGTCAGGCGGTGGAGAAATCAATTTGTGCGCACCGGGAGTTGAAGTGTTCTCGGCTTGGCTGAATCCTTCCAGGCACCGCAGTATTCCAGGTACCAGCATGGCTTCACCTCACGTATGCGGCATTGCAGCTTTGATCGCAGAGGAAACGGATCTGCGTGGCCTGCCCCTCTATCAGGAGCTGCGACGCCGAGCTGTAAATATTGGGCATCGTTCCGCGGACATGGGGCACGGGTTTGTTCAGGTTTAAAGCGGCAATTATTGCTCCCGGCGACGCGACTTCGTCGGGAGCATTGTCGCCTTAAAAAAATTTATCCCAAAATTTTTGTGTTTCAATAGTTTAGCAATTTGAGGAGTTCGAGATGGGAAATGTTGTAGAGGCCTATTTTGCTTATGGAGGAAACGACCATGCAGATAAGTTCATCCGAAAAGCTATCGAAGTAGCTTCACCAAATCGTGTTGAGGTTCGGATTTCCTATATCTCGGAAACCAATCACATTGGACCAGTTTTGTTTACTTTCTCTTGCAAGAAGATTGCCAAGAAATTTCGCACCGAAGCGAAAAAAATTAGGAGTGGCGGGGAGCTGTACATGCTTGATGGGGTTCGTTACACCGACCTTGATAGCGAAGCAATGCATGCTCCTCTTTCGCCCGCCGGCTCTTCGAAGCAAGACCAAATTACTTTGGAAGCAAGACGAAGTCAGAGTATCTGGACCTCTGAAATGATCGAAGCGGCAAAACCTCGACCTTGTCGTGGTCGTGTTGAGCCACCGGTTCTTGAAAGTGCCGATTTAACAACCGCTCAATCCGCTTTTCAGGGACGTGCTGTTGCAGACCAAGAGTATTCCCAAGGCCCCTTCAATGCCGTTGGCAAGCTGCGATTCACGGGAGTCAATTGGACAACATGCTCAGGGGTTTCGCCCTATTTCGGCTCTGCTTGGTTGATTCATCCTAGAATCATCATGACCGCTGCTCATAATTTTTACGAAGCCAATTGCAAAAGTAAATCTGAGAACATCGTTTTTGTTTCTGGCGAAGGAGGGCCGAATCCTAGAGAGTACCCCGTCGTTGACTGGAAGGCCGTGCCAAACTTCATCATGGATCCACAATTCAATATGCCCAACCCATCTGCCTTCAATGATGTTGGAGTTGGCATTCTTGATCAGCCTGCTGATGCTTCTCTGGGAGTCATCCCTGCAATAACCGATGGGAATTTCCAGGCAAATCAGATTCGCGTGATCGGGTATCCGCGCAACAAAGACAACGGAGGCAAGATGTGGTTGTGCGATGGGGCCTACCTGCCACAGCAATCCAACTCTTTCGAGTTCTCAATGTCGTCAGACTTTTCTGGAGGCGCCAGTGGCGGACCGTTAGTTATCGACACGCCAAATGGCTGGCAAGCAATTGGGCTTCAGTCCGGAGAACGCCCCGGGAACATCATTTACTCAGGCCGGCTCGGCCAACAAGCCAAAGACTTGATCCAGTGGGCATATTCGGCAATCGGCGCGGTAGCTTAGCTTTTTATAGGCTTAAAATGGAGAGCAATCTTGAAATTTAGGACGGTCAGAGATGACGAGTGGGGCCAGGTCTTCGCTGAGCTGGAAGAACAGGATGCAACGGATCTGTTTATTTTTGATATCGAGGGAGTGATTCAGCCCAATTACTTCTCCGAATTGGATTTACGAATACCCGAAACCGTATTTGTAGGTCGTCTCCCTTCAGACAGGCTACCTGACCTCCCAAGCTGTCTCGATACATTTTGGATGCAGGGGCAAAGGCTGGGCGAGTTCAAAAGCAATCCAGCACTTGCGAAACTTGATAAATTGGGGCTTGTGCGTTGTGGGGTCACTCCGCAGAGTGCTCAAGCGATTGCGTCGCATCTGGGCCAACTCACAACACTCTACATTTCGGGTAACGAAATTGGAGACTCCGGTGCTCAAGCGATTGCGTCGCATCTGGGCCAACTCACAACACTCTACATTTCGGGTAACGAAATTGGAGACTCCGGTGCTCAAGCGATTGCGTCGCATCTGGGCCAACTCACAACACTCTACATTTCGGGTAACGAAATTGGAGACTCCGGTGCTCAAGCGATTGCGTCGCATCTGGGCCAACTCACAACACTCTACATTTCGGGTAACGAAATTGGAGACTCCGGTGCTCAAGCGATTGCGTCGCATCTGGGCCAACTCACAACACTCTACATTT
>CAYUWY010000029.1:22706-22830 GCA_964448575.1 uncultured Pirellulaceae bacterium | reverse complement strand
CGTCGCATCTGGGCCAACTCACAACACTCTACATTTCCAATAACGAAATTAGAGACTCCGGTGCTCAAGCGATTGCGTCGCATCTGGGCCAACTCACAACACTCAATATTTCCTATAACAAAAT
>CAYUWY010000029.1:0-22606 GCA_964448575.1 uncultured Pirellulaceae bacterium | reverse complement strand
TGGAGAATCAGGTGCTCAAGCGATTGCGTCGCATCTGGGCCAACTCACAACACTCAATATTTGGGGTAATAAAATTGGAGACTCCGGTGCTCAAGCGATTGCGTCGCATCTAGGCCAACTCACAACACTCGACATTTCCTATAACAAAATTGGAGAATCAGGTGCTCAAGCGATTGCGTCGCATCTGGGCCAACTCACAACACTCGACATTTCCTATAACAAAATTGGAGACTCCGGTGTGCAAGCGATTGCCGAGCATCTGGGCAAGCTTTCGAATCTGAATCTGAACGCAACGAACATCACAGATCTGTCGCCCTTCGCAGACAAGATTTTGGCTGGGTTTCGGATTGAACGCTACTTTTTTGGATCAGGCATCAATGTAGGTGGGGATAGCTTAAAAATCCCGCCAATGGAGATTGTCGAGCAAGGACATGAAGCCGTCTGCAATTACTTCAGAGAATTACAGCAACAAGGTACGGACTATCTGTTTGAAGCCAAGGTTTTAGTACTTGGGGAGGGTGGGGCGGGCAAGTCCAGCTTAGTTCGAAGACTGTATTTTCCAGAAAAGGACTTGCCTAAAGAAGACGAGACAACTCGCGGTATTGAAATTCACCGCCAGGATTTTAACTGTAGTGATGATCGAAATTTTCGTCTGAACATATGGGATTTTGGTGGACAACAAATTTATCACGCGACTCACCAGTTTTTCCTGACAAAGAACTCACTCTATGTCCTGGTTGACGATACCCGAAAAGATGATCAGACGGTACAGGACGAGGGCTTTAAGTACTGGCTTGAAGTTATCGAGACTCTAAGTGACAAAAGTCCCGTGATCATTTTCCAGAATGAGAAAGGGGGGCGCACCAAAGAAATAGATACTTCGGGCATCAAAGGGCGATTCAGCAATGTTCAGCAAATCTGTGGAGCTGATCTTCAAGAATTGAATTCTGCCGATAATGTCAAAAGCGACATTCAACACCTTGTACAAAAGCTGGACCACATTGGCGAACCTGTTCCAGCCAAGTGGATTGTTGTTCGAAACGCAATTGAAAACCTCTCTGAGCAACGACCGTTTATCGCGCTCGAAGAGTATTTTGAAATTTATCGGCAACATCTTGAGTGGGATGAAGAGAAGGCCATGCATCTAAGCCAATATTTTCACGACTTGGGGGTTTTCTTGCATTTCCAAGAGGATCGACTACTTAGGCGCACGGTAATTTTGCAAAACCGCTGGGCGACCGAAGCCGTTTTCAAGATACTGGACGATGAAGTCGTAAAAGCAAACTTTGGTCGCTTTACTGAGGAGGATTGCCAACGGCTTTGGCAGGAGTCCGAATATGCCAACAAGCATCCTGAGTTGTTATCGTTGATGGAAAAATTTGAACTCTGTTATCGAGTTCCCGATTCCAAGGACACTTGGCTCTCGCCACAGTTGCTGCCTCCCTCTCGTCCATCGTTGCTCGAGGATTGGTCTCAGCCTACTGATTTGACATTACGTTACAAATACGACTTTCTGCCGAAGGGGCTGATCAATCGCCTGATAGTTCGCATGCACCGATTCGTTACCAACATCGACAAGTGTTGGCGTTATGGAGCGTTTTTCGAGTACGAAGATACACAACTGCTCGCTTTTCGATCACCAAACGGGGACGAGATTGTTCTGCATGCTCGAGGTTCAGAGAGTAAATCTTTACTGGACGTGATATCGAGCGACCTCGATGCGATTAACGCCACTTTCAAAGGGCTAGGTAAGAAAATCGAAAAAAGAATTCCTTGTATCTGTGAGGAGTGCAGTGGAAATCCTGAACCGCATCTGTTTGAGCAACGGGATCTTAGAAAGCGAAAAGAAAACGGGATTGAAACTGCCGAATGCCACAGGACCTATCAGCGCATCGCGGTTTCGGCGCTGCTAAGCGGTTTGGAAAAAGGCCCGATTCCCAAGTGGGCGGCCGACCCAGATGATCAAAACAACCAAGAGTTCATTAGTGAGGTTAAAACCGTCAAGTTGTTTTTGGCTTCATCGGATGAGTTGAGCGAAGATCGGAACGAATTTGAATTGTTCGTGCGTACGGAGAATGATCGCCTCAGAAAACAGGGGGTTTATATCGAAGTCGTGCGATGGGAAAACTTCTATAGTGGACTGTCGAAAACCCGAAAACAGGATGACTACAACGATGCCATCAAAGAATGCGATTTGTTGGTAAGCCTGTTCAAAACCAAGGCTGGCACGTTTACGGAAGAAGAGTTTGATAAAGCCCGAGAATCGTTTTTGGCGCATGGCAAGCCTCGAATCTGGACGTACTTTCGAGAGAAAAATATCAGGATCGACGAGGCTGAATCTCCTGCGGTTAAATCTCTGATACGTTTTAAGAAAAAGCTCAGTGATTTGGAGCACTTCTATTCGGACTATACCACGTTGGATGAGTTGAAACTCGACTTCCGGAATCAATTGGACATCCTCGCACAACAGGGACATTTGTAAGGCCCACAAGCATCGTCGATAGGCGTATTGTGAACCAAAAGGATCTTCGAAGTAGGCAATTATGGACTATCAAATTTTCATTTCGCATTCCAGTAAAAATAACGCAAAGGCCAAAGAATTATTGGAGTGGCTAGAGAAAAACGGTTGGCAAAACGTTTTCCTTGACCTTGATCCAGAACGGGGCATTCAGGCTGGCGATAAATGGCAGAAGAAATTGCGCGATGCCTGTTTCAGTTGTGAAGCCATTCTGTTCCTGATGACAAATGATTGGTTGAATTCAAAATGGTGTCTCGCGGAATATTTATTGGCAAAACAACTGGGGAAACTCTGCATTCCCTTGATTGTTGAAGACGTCGAATGGGGTTCACTTCCTGTTGAGATGCGGGCAGAACACCAAATTGTTGACCTCCGAAATGAATCTGGCTTGAGTCAGTTGCAATCGGGGCTGTTGGTGGCTGGAATTGCGGCCAACACCTTTGAATTCCCTGCAGACAGAAGCCCTTTTCGTGGATTGGAAACGCTAACTGAAGAAGATGCGGCCGTCTTTTTTGGTCGCGATGCCGAAATTGTAAGGGCGATCGACCAGATTCGAAGAATGATCACGTCCGGCACTGAAAAGTTGATGGTGATCCTGGGTCCTTCCGGTTCTGGCAAGTCATCACTGATGCGAGCGGGCGTCTGGCCTCGCTTGAATCGCAACCAATTCGAATTTTTACCGTTGCCGATTGTGCGCCCCGGTGCTTCGCCGTTGACGGGTACTTTTGGTCTGTATGCGGCGATTGAAGGCGCTTCAAATGATCTTGACTTGGTTAATTATCTGCCAAGTGATTTTCCAAAGACTCGCGGCGCGATCAAGCACTACACGGAAGGCAAGCCGGAAAATCTGATAAGGCTTTTGGAACAGCTTCAATCAGCTGCCGGTAAATCGCTGAGCAGGGACAGGCTCCCGAAATTAATTTTCTGTTTGGATCAATGCGAAGAACTCTACACGCTTGAGTCCGATGAGTGCAACGAATTTAGGAAGTTGTTTGGCCAATTATTGTCCGAAATGGAGTCGTTGTTAGCGGTGACGACCATTCGAACGAATTCTTATCCCCTGCTGCAGACTGACAAGTTTCTGGATGCCTCTCTTCATGCTCCATTCAACCTGGGGCCCATGAAGTCATGGCAATACAAGGATGTCATTGAAGGCCCCGCCAAAGTCGCCGATGTAACGGTGGAGCCGGCGCTGGTGGATGCCATGCTCGAAGATACAAAGGGGGCTGATGCATTGCCTTTACTCGCATTCTCCCTTCAACGTCTAAACAATGATTACGGAACGGATGGAGACCTGACGAAACCTGAATATGACCAGATGGGTGGGATCAGCGGCTCCATTTCAATTGCGGTTTCTGAATGCCTGAGCAGAATCCCTTTCGATTCAGAAAATGACAGCGAGAAGGGCAAACAATTATTAAATCTGACCAAGTCTACGTTTGTTCCGCAGTTGGTAGGCATTGACTCCTCGGGGGCTTTCTGTCGGCAGATAGCTAACAAGCAGGATTTCCCAGAAGAGTCGAAACCGATCGTTAATGAGTTTGTTTCAAGTCGCCTGCTTATCGAAGATGAGTCTAACGTAGAGATTGCTCACGAAGCAATTTTTCGAAATTGGCCAGCGATGAAAAGTTGGCTGGCTCAAGAAAAGGAATTCCTTCATTGGCACGATGGATTACTGAGAGCACTCGACGATCACTCATCCGGCGAAAGAGGCCTATTGACTGGCAAGGAGCTAGACATTGCGGAAAAATGGGCGTCGGAGAAAAAGGAACAACTTGCTCCTGCCAGTCTTTTTTTTGTGCGATCTTCAATCGTCGAACGTGATCAAGACAAAGAGCGAAGACGATTTTGGAATCGAATCATTACCTATGGCTATGTTCTGGCGAGCATGGGGGTTTTGATATTTGCATTTCGCGCCTCATCTGCTGAGAAGAAAGCCCTTTCGGCAAAAGCCTCAGCTCAAAACGCCCAATTCAAGGCTGAGCAAGGCGAAGAGAACTTGCGAGAATTGAATCGACTTTTGGATACAGGCCACTTGCTCCGCGTTGCGATGGACAAAGGGCAATTCACGGAGGTGCCAGAAGATTGGTATCCGACAGCCAATCGAAGTTTGAGAGCTGCCATAAGAATCACCACACCTACCTCCGGTGGAAGCGGTTTTCTTGCCGATGGCAAGATCTTTCGCGATGATTGGCCTGAAAACGTCATCGTTTCGCTAACTCAGGTTGTTAACGAGTCCTTGCAAGACTTGTCAACAACCAACAATGAATCCTACTTTCGCTTCTTTTCTGATCTTGGAACTACCGATAAAAGGAAATTTGGAAAAATGTTGTGGAACTCTCGATCAGAATGGGGGGTCGCCATCTATGCATACGATGGCACTGTACCCAAACATGTTGCAAAACTGGAGTCAAGCAATATTGTAGATGAGAGTTTTATTGAGAGCGTTGACTTACCAGACCAAGCAAAGTTCGCGTTGCTTCATGGAAACTTTCAAGGCGAGTTCCTAGGTTGCGGCGTAGCAAAGATTTTCGATACTGGACGAGTAGGAAGCTATCAATCCATTCGGTCCTACTATGCTTCAGAAAGTGGGTCCGCAGGTGCGCCTGTATTTGACTGCGAGTCTGGAAAATTGATCGGTCTTCTCGCAGCAAGTGTTTTTGAAGGTCCAGACGGTACTTTTCACGTTTCAGAGACAATTTGGATCCACGATTTCCTAAATGAAATTGCCCGCTAAACTGTTGTCATCCCGTTTGAGAAACCATTCGGATCGCTTTGACGTGGTCAACAATTACCCCTGCCGACTTTTCAAAATTCGCTTGATCAAAGTGCAGTCGATTGTAGTGGCCGTACTTTTCTTCGAACATCGCATGGATCTGGAACTCCTCGACGACAACGGGAAGAATCGGGACTCCGTGTTTGTGAGCGAATGCCAGTTCCCACATGGCCACTTTCGAGTGCATGATGTCTTCGCTTACGACAAACAGAAACGCTCGCGAGTTTTTGATCGTTTTGCCAAGCAGTTTCTTCCAATCGTCACCAAGACGAATTTTTTCTTGGTCGACGAAAGTTGCGATCTCTTGCTGATTCAATGTTTTTGACAGACGCTTAACAAATTTTGCCTGGCTCCGCTTATAGCTAACGAAAACTGGCCGCGGTGAATTGACCAGGCAAATGTCTTCATGAACATTCCACTCCCACTTGCGAGGCGTTCCGAACTTTGGAGCCTGAAGTTCGAACTGCGCTGTGATGTAATCAAATAGTTCCGAAAAAGTAATTTTGCCATCTCTGTCTGCATCGACGTATTCGCTTCTCAATCCGTTAATGATGATGTTTGAAAACACTCCCCCTTCTGGTGTTTCTTGGGCGACTTCGTTTTCGTTGCACGCAGTCAGTGCGACCAAACCATTGGGGATGCCGCGGTTGTTGTTGAAAAATGCTCCACTGTAGCAGGAATCAATTATCACAATAAAGTTTCTACACTTTGATTTGCGGAATTGCGACAAGACAAAGTCAGCTTCGATGCATGTCGCATCGAGGTAGTCGCCTTCGGAATCCGAGCAAAGCAAAAAGTAAGATCTGTCTTGATCCTTCAGGCCATGGCCAGCATAAAAGAAAAAAATGACATCGTCTTCATCTGCTTGCTCGCAAACTTGCGAAATAGACTTTTTTACTTCTCGCGTTTTCTTATTGGTAACTCTGGTGACGGCAAAGTCACTGAAAGAAGGATCTGAAAGTAGTTTGTTAAATTTATCCACATCGCTTTTAACGCCGAGCAAGTCGGTGACGGCGGGATCAACAAATTTCTCAATACCAATCAATAGTGCATGCTTCGTTTTGACTTGCCTTTTCGGTGTTTCGTATACGATTCCCATCTATTCATTAGCCTCCATTTTCTTGTTGCCTATTTTTAGTTTACCAAAACCAATGGTGTAGAGCTGTAGATTCACCGAGACAAATCTGCGTGGGGAAGCGAATCAACAAACTGCAAAAAGTGGCAATTCACAATCCCAACTTCATGTGTCACAATATTGCCGAATCATCTTCTTGCGATGTTCCAATGGCTAACTGGATGCTTCAAGCCACATGTTTTTCAATGCTTCTCGAGAACTGAATAAGTGGCATTGATAGTTGCCTCCATGTTGAGACTTGCGAATTTGTACGTAGTCGAAAGTTAATAAACCAAATGAGTTACGAATACGACATTTTTCTTAGCTACAAACGCGGTGGCGATGTTGAAGACTGGGTTGTCAATCACTTTTACGATCGCCTCTTGCGATGTTTGGAAGGGGTGATGGACAGAGATCCGAAAATTTTCATCGACAAAACGATAAAGACAGGTTCGAGCTGGCCAGATGTGTTGAAAAATGCGTTGAAGTCGTCGCGCATTTTGGTTTCTGTTTGGTCACCACCCTATTTTCGGTCGCCTTGGTGCGATGCTGAATGGAAGTCAATGTTGGAGCGGGAACGCATCAAGCAGCTTACGAGCCAGCAACGGCCCGAAGGCCTAGTCTATCCGATTCGGTTTTCTGATGGGGATACGTTCCCGGAGGAAACAAAAGACATTCAATTTTTTTGCATGCAAGATTGGAATTACCCTGCAAAAGTCTTTGCGGATACTCCTGGCTACATTCAATTTTGCGATCAGGTAAAAGAGGTGGCAGACGAAATTAAGTCGATGCTCGCAAATGTTCCAGAATGGCAGGATTGGCCTATCGTTGAGCCTTCGCCCGCCGCGCCAGTAAATGCGGGGCTCCCAACGCTATGAGCAAACCAATTGAAAATCGCAATGAGCCTGATGGGCAAATCGTCACGTTTTACTCTTACAAGGGTGGAGTAGGTAGAACTTTCGCTCTCGCTAACATCGCCGCCCAGCTCGTCAAATGGGGCTATAGAGTCCTGTGTGTCGATTGGGACCTGGAAGCTCCCGGGCTTGAAAAATACTTTTCGGTTTTGAAAGAAGAAAAGTCCGAAGCCGGTTTAGTAGAGCTTCTTGAATCTCCTTCAGTAGAAAAAGACTGGCGTAAGTCCGTATCAACATATTGGTTACCGAACGAATGTGACTTGAAACATGGCGTGGACGTGATTCGAGCTGGAGCAGATTCAGAAAACTATGTCCAACGTGTTCAAAACCTCGACTGGGGAAAGTTGTATTTGGAAAATGGGCTGGGGATTGTTCTTGAGCATTTGCGTCGTGAATGGAAATCGGAATACGATTTCATATTGATAGACAGCAGGACTGGAGTCACAGACATTGGTGGAATCTGCACTGTCCAACTCCCCGACATCCTGGTGCCGCTGATGACTGCCAACCACCAGAACTTTGATGGCTCGAACGATGTGATAAAGCGAGCTATCAATTCAAGAAACCGATTTGAATTCGATCGGGGTGGGCTATTGGTAATGCCCATACTTTCTCGATTTGACTCTCGAGAGGAATATGAACAATCGAAAAAATGGCGCCACCTGTTTGTTGAGAAAGTTGGCTGGACAATTGATGTTTGGCGCGATCACAACGTCAAGCAGGCTGACATAGCGAATTACCTAGTCGTGCCCTATTTTTCATATTGGAGTTTCGGTGAACGGCTTCCTGTTGTTGAAGAGAATGTTGCAACATCTGACTCGATCAAATATTCGTTCCAAACGTTAGCAAGCCTATTGGCAAAGAACTTGTCCAATAGTTCGAAACTAGTAAACAATCGCGACTCTTATGTCACATCAGCTAACAGGTCTGAGCACGCACCTTCGAATTTTGACGTGTTTATGAGCTACCATGGATCAGACAAATATAACATTGAAAGTAGCAGACATTTAATTGGCTCATTGCAAAACCAAGGGCTAAGCGTCTTTTACCAACTAGATGACCTTGAATTGGGAGTTTTGCACGCTTCGATTTCCTCGTTGATTGAATCAAGCAAAATTGTTGTTTTTGTTTTGTCAAACGAACATGATTCGCGGCAAATTTCCGAAATGGTTATGGCCAGCAAGATTGGAAAGCCAATCGTTGTTGTGTCGCTGGGCGTAGAAGAAACCGAGAGAATCAGCCGTTTCGTAGACCAAGGAATCGTTGCTAGGTTTGTATTCAATCGTCACTTTTTGACTTCATCCGACACAGAACAGATTGCGGAAAGGGTAAAGCATGTTTTGAAACATAGCACTTTTCTCTCATATAGTAGAAATGATTCAAAAGATGTTGAGGCAATTGCCAAATGGTTACTAGGGCAAGGAGTTTCCGTTTGGTTCGACAAATGGAGCCTTGTACCAGGAGAGCCTTGGCAACCAGCTTTGGAAAAGGGTATAGCGGAAAGCGAAACGCTTTGCGCTTTTGTTGGATCGTCCGGACTAGGACCGTGGGCGGAGGCAGAGACCCGTGCTGCAATCAACCGTCAGATCAAAGATTCATCAAAGAATTTCCGAGTGATTCCAGTTTTACTCCCGTCCATTTCGAAGCCATCGGATGTGGAGCTTCCAGAGTTCTTAAAGGCAAATACTTGGGTTGAATTTGGTTCCGAGGATGATAAAGAAGCACTTCATCGGCTATTGAGTGGGATACGAGGTGAGCCACCAACACCAAAGTCTGAGAAAACGACATCTTCCCAGCCTCCGAGTTCGAACCGAATTACAGACTCTGGCAACTGGGTTTTGCTCTCGAACCATTTGGTTCAATCATCAAGAGTCGTTCAGCAAAATGATGGACTCTGGAGTATCGAAGTTGTCGCAAATGATGCTCACGAAGATGCAGCATTGAGCAGTTTACGCCAAAGGAACTCTTTTGGCTCGCAGACAACTGTTCCATTCGCTCATCAGAACGACGGGTTTAACTCGCGAGTTGAAAGCATTGATTCGGAGTCGGTCAACGGCAAGAAGACCTTTACTATTCAACTTAAGAAAGAATCGAGAGACTCACACTTCCTGACTGATGTTCAATACAGCAATAATGGAAAGACCTTTACTCCACAGCAGGTCGCCACACTCCGCGCCAGTCGTATCCTCATCAATGACCCTCCCGCGCCAACACAAAATAAAAACTCCAACCAGATGAGTTCTCGGAATTGGAATAGTGTCATGGATGAGTCAATGATCATGGGGTATGGTGCTGTGAAAGTGAATGTATGTGCCATCAAGTCAGTCTTCGAATCTTCAGACGGCGATGCAAAAGAAAAGCTCGCTCAAGCTAGGTTGCTTGCAGTTTACTACCTGAAAGTGACTGGAGTCATTGAACATGTTTTAAAGCTCGAACTTGGCATGACTAAACAGAACAAAGTGTCAGTTGATTTTCATGGAATCCGACCGCGTCAATACTCAAATGTGGATCCCGAGGAGGTAAGGGTTGCTGGCAATGTGGACGTTTGACGCAGAAATTCCCGAAAGAGCCTGAGGCGGAGGCAGTAGTTACTTTGTCTAGTCGAGATCAAATGAAATCAATCAAAATATTCCTTGCTTCGTCTTCAGAGCTGGAGGGAGACCGACTTCAAATTGAACGTATGCTTGAGCGGAAAAATAGGATCTTGAGGAAGCGAGGCATTGAGTTTGAATTGATCCATTGGGAATACTTCATCGACACGATATCAAAGACGAGATTACAAGACGAATACAACTCCGCACTATCAAAATGTGATCTTTTTGTACTCCTAGCTTTCACCAAAATAGGCGAGTTTTCGAAAGAGGAATTCGAGGTCGCGTACGCGCATTTTAGGCATAGCGGAGCCCCGCAAATCCTTGTTTACTTCAAAAACGCCGCGGTAAAGATTCACGAGATTCCCCTTGAAGAAATCAAGTCGCTGCATGAATTTAAAGAGGCAGTTCACAACATTGGACATTTCCCAACGCGTTACGAAAGCGTTGAGCAACTAAAAAACCATCTATACGATCAACTTGAAAAACTCTATGTGCATCAGGAAGATTTGGATAAAGTCGAAGATCTGCCTTCAAACCGAAATCTTGACGCCAAAGAGGCGTTAGAGAATTTTTATAGACCGATATTACACAGACTCAAAAAAGACGATGAAATTTGGCGTCTTTCATCAAAGTTAAGCACGTCGCCAGACGCTTTACCTAAAGACGCCAGTGAAAATCTGGAGGAGAATGTCATCCTTCCGAATCATCGAGAGATAGTTCAGATTTTGAAAGAATTTTCTCACTTGAAACTGAAAGATCCATTACTTGATGAGGAGATTGGAAAATACATCAGACACGTTGCGATTTTCGAGACCATTCGACGTACTGATTCTATGTCGGATCTTAATCCGATCGACCTTAACTCACCTTATCCGCAAGGCTTCAAGGCTGCCATTGAACGGCATATTGAACAACTTGAGGTAGAACTCAATGGATAGTCAAAGAGCCTACTATTTCTTACTAGCCTTTTTCAAGTGCGATTTTACCAATCCGCATGCAGTATAAAGATTATCGACGGGGACAAGTATTGGATAGAGTTTGATTACCGCTCGCAAATAGTTTCGTCCTTCCAGATCGCCTGGCACCCAAACAAACGTTCTTTTTTTGATGCCTGCTAGCCAGCCAATTTCGCATCGAGTCGCCAATATGTTGCCGGAATAATCGTCATCTGGTTTTGGCACCGAGGCTTGCGCCGTCAAGTCAGACAAATCCCACGTTCGAGTTCGGCTGTCCATCGAGAAAATGATACAGGACGCAGCTTTCATCGCTTCGTGTTGTCGTGCTACCAATTCATCAATCCATTGCTGCATCGCGTCTCCATTCGCGTCGTTTATGACGTCCCACCCCCTCTGCGTTGAATCGTAGATCTGATTTTTGCCGATCCCCTTCGTCTTAAGAACTTTCTTGACCCACTTGCGCCAATTGTTGTTGTGGTTGCCGAACAGGCTGACAAATGGCTTCCCCGGTATGTCTTTCCTGGGATAGGTCTTTGCGAGGTTCATGATTTTGACGACTTTCGGATTGGTGCCCAAGGCAGTTGATTGGAGAAACAAGAACTAACGATTAAGGTTCACTCCGGTGGAAATAGAAGTGATGGGGGCAAAGGAAGTGACCGGAATCGTGTTCCGAACTTCCAAAGATCTTTGACGGACCTTATCGAGCCATTCAGAGCTTTCCACCTCGGAAAATCCAGATTGAGCCAATGCATCCGACAACCGTTGATACTCTTGGGGCAATTCAGTTGCGAACACCAGTGGGTCGTCTGATCCAACACATACTGAAACTGGCGGCACCCCGTACTCATCCGAATAACTTGGACTATCCAGACGCCAGATCGGATGCTTGCTCAAGTCAGAATAATTTGCCACGATCAGATTCGACGTTGGATTTACCTCAACAGTAACTCTCTTGGCCGCAACCTTTCGGCGAATACCGTTTTGAATTGCCAAGAGAATTTTCTCTTCATTGATTGGATTAAGAACCTCAGTTTCACACGCGTGTTTTTGGACTCTATTGTCTGTAAGGTAACAAAAAAGTAATTCGGAATCGTTCCGCAAGTTCAACGGGCGTTGGATAGAATTTTTCACCTCTAAGGGGTTCTGGTCAGGAAAGCCGATCTTTTTAAGCTTATCAAAATTAGCAAGATTCTTTCGCAAGCGTTGAACGGCGGCAATATCTGGTCGAACTTCAGATGGATGAGAAGCAAAGATCGAATTGATCAACCCGTGGATTTCCAAATCAAATTGGGAACTGTCTATCGGAATATTTTTGTCATCAGCGCGCCAGGCATTTCGCAACCAAACAACACGCTTACATCGGGCGGATACGATGGCTTGGTTCGACTGTGGAAAGTTGATCCGTTGTTTCAGGAAGACGATCCTGTCCAATTAAAGGCGAAAGACATACAACTATTGATTCAGGCAGTAAGTCGCTCGTTGCTAGAGACTAGGAATTGAAAGTCGTGATAACTGAGTCGCTTGATCCAGAATTTTCATTTTGCTGATTTAATCGGCCATTTATTGCAAGCGACAGATCAGAATACCAGAATGGCTGCGAGAGCTTAAAAAATCATCGCAATTGATTAATGGCTAATCCCATATTTTCAGGAGATAGCCCAAAAGCATTATAACGACGACCATCCCCGAGTTTAAGGCTAGCTTCTATTCCGATAACTTCGCGGCTATCAATCTTTGAGAAAGCAGCAAGAGCGAGCCTGACAAGGGCAACCGTTTTAACGTCTAGCCCTCTAACAGCAAACATAGCCTGTAAAGACATAGCTGCTCCTAACACCTGCAGCCGTGACACAGGCTTCTGGCAGGCAAGTCTCAACCCTTACTCATCAACTCAAGAGGTAAGAAAACATTGTCTTTAGGAAGATCATTCAACGAAACTAATCCCGCGTCCAAGGCAAGTTTCACGATTCCCAACCCGATAATGCAGATCATCAAATTTGTATCTTTTCTCCCTTGGAAAATTTTTTGATGTCTGGACAGGTACTGATCTAAACAACCGACGAAACCTTCTTCATTTCGAAAAACACATCTCAACATTGCCTTTTCACGACCTGCGAGCGATTCTTCTGGCGCGACTACTTTTTCAATGCATTCGTTGGCCTGTTCTAATTCGCCCGAGAAATAGTGTTTAACAGAGTACGCGAGTTGTTGCTGCCAAATCGCGCAAACTTCTGATCTTGCACCGATGTACGAGGCATTAGGCGGGTCCCAGATCTCCAATGCAAGTTCTCTTGCCAGTTCAGATTCTCCCCCAGCAAGAGCCAAGTAAACGGCTTCTTTATTTATGTGAGAATTGGTGGAAGCAAAGTTTTGTTTAGGCTTCGCTTTTGATGCCACTGGAGTAGCTTCACCTTTTTCGTTTACCTCTACCTCCAGGTGGACAACTTCAAATGCCGGAATGTTACCTCGGTGCGTCAGTATTTCCTTGAAGCACTCAGCCGATTCCACAAGCAATGGTCGAATCAAATCGAATTGATAGCCGACTGCGTATCGGAATTTTGCATGCCTAACCAAGACTGTTGACAAACTACTCAACACACGCGGACGTATAAATTTCGGGTCATCCAACTGCAGCCGAATTTTTTTCAGATGTTTTTCAGTTGATGACAATCCAAAATCCAAATTGGAAAGATCCAGTCGTCGTTTCATCGCTTGCTTCCAATTCAATTGGATAGTGGTGTAACAATAGAATCGGCGAACGAAATTCCATCATTTCGAATTCTCCGGAGTCGAGACATCTAGGAGATTCACTCCGCCTTCAAATCTTGCGTTTCAAAAACGAAAAAAGGACTCACAACGATTTGTCGTAAGTCCTTATTCCTAATCGAGTGGGGGTGACAGGAATCCATTGGACGGAAACTCGCAAACTCAATTGGTTAAACGATTTATGCCAAAAGTCTTGCAACGGCAACAACTTGCGCGATAGGCGCACCAAGACATGAATGGACAGCTGTGGACATCTTGTCCCAATATTTTGTCTCACTGGGACAAACTTCTTTGACGTGATCACCGACCCTTAGGAGGGTGATTATGTCGATTTATCGCATGCAAAAAATGAAACCAAGAGATGGCCATACGCTGGTCGTTTTGGGTGCGGCTAGGATTAGTGGCTGTGCAAACCAGAAGGACGTGAGCCTCGAAGATCAAGAAGAGCACATGCAAGAAGTGGTGGGTGAGATCTACGAAGGGGATTCTGTCAACTACCAAATCATTGCAACGAAAGGCAAAGGCGAGCTGCTTACCCGTCCAGAACTCGCAGAAATTGAAAAGCTGCTTCGTTCACGTAAGATCGACATCTTTATCAAAGAGGATCTGGGGCGTTTCATCCGAGGAATCGAAGCCAGCCGAATGTATGGAATTGCCGTTGACCATGGTACTCGATGTATCGCGATCAACGATGGTTTGGACACTTGGGAAGAAGGCTGGGAGGAAGATGTTATTGCGGCAAGCCGCGATCATGTTAGCCACAATATCCAAACCTCAAAACGATTGAAAAAGAAGTTAATGCTTCGCTTCAAACGTAAAGGCGCTGCCACCCCCTGCCCTATCGCGGCGTACATTAAACCAGAGCGAGCTGAAACGTTCTATGACTGGTTTGTAAACGAGTCTGATCGCCCAAAAGTCATGGACGGCGCGACCCAACTTCGCGCACACTTGAATTGTTCCGCGACTGCAGACTACTTCAACACGGTGAAATTTCCCGTTGGCCCTTTTTGTAAAAACCAGAAATGGGACGGTGCGATGGTACGTCGTTTCTTCTCGAATCCAATATTGAAAGGCAAACCTGAGCGCGGAAACATGCATTCCGTCAAGCATCATGAAACGGGCAAAAGACGTTCCGTAAAAAATCCAGACGGTCCTGTGAGCATTCACATACCACATCTTGAAATAATTCCCGAAGAAGAGTTCGATGAATTGAACGCACTTCTTCTCGCCAGGAACTCTAGTCGGGGGCGTAAGCCATATGCAAACGGCTTAGACCCACTGAAGGGTGTATCTCGCAAACGCACTCGATTTCCAGGTCAACATGCACGTTGTTGGTACTGTGGTCGAAACCTAGTTTGGGGCGGTAACGGCATCAAAAACAATCTCCAGTGCACGGGCTCTCGCCAATACCAATGCTGGAACTCGATTGGTTTTCCTGGTGATCGTTTGACTAATCTTGCAGTTGAAGCTGTTTGGGAGTTGCTTGACGAAGTTGTCGATCTTGACAGCGAGCTATTTCAAATTGCTTCTAATCTTTCAAGTCAGCCATCGACAAATTTTGAGTCGGCGATGCGTGGCTTAAAATCACAAGAGGATAAGCTTGCTAAAGAGGAGAAAAATTTACTCGAAATTATGATGAAGTTTGGGGCCTCGGATACTGTGGAAAAAGGTTTGAAATCGCTGTCTGAAAAGAAACGTGATATTCAAATCGAAAAGTCCAGAATTCGCAGCCAGCAAGTTTCAAAAGATGACATCCCAGAGTCAACAACAGAGCTGCGAAGCCTTGTTAAATCAAAGTTCCTGGATCTTGCTTCTGACTCGTACGAGTTTGGCCACTTGTTCCCCAAGATAGTGCCAGAAGTTTTTGTGTATTGCGTTCGGCTGTGCAGTGGTGGTCCACTACTGCCAAGGGCCAAAATCAAGATTGACCTAACTGGCTCATTCGGTGGGCTCGTTGCCGATGATCTACGGGAAATCTTGATCACAGAAATTACCGTTGATCTTTTCGACCGGCCAAGTTTCGAGCTGCACCGCAATGATATCGTTGAGCTTCATCGTGAAGGCAACTCCAAGAAGGTTATTGGATCTAAAGTGGGCGACCTATCGCTACGAATGATTAACAAGGCGCTGGACCTGCAAGAAGTCGTGAAATCCCAAGAGCTATCAGACCCATACATCTTGCAACTGGAACCACCGCAGGATTTGCCTAAACAAAGGCGGCACCTCCATCCTCGTTTTGAGTTTGAAATGCTGGACGGGTACGAACGCAAAAACCTGTAACTGACGAGCAAACTTTAACTAACGCAACTATTCTTTTAGCCTCGACATTCGTCGGGGCTTTTTTAATGGAGTAACAATGAAACAAACTCGTGAGACATCTAGCGAGCAATCGTGTAAACCAAAACTCGCTTTGGAACCAGAGTCTCCAATGCACAAACTTCTAACGATTTCCATTCGTGGAGTTTTCGAAGACCTAAACCATGCAACTGAAAATCAACAGGCGGGAAAGCCTAAAGCTAAATTAATTGGGAAAATGCGGCATATGAACTGATAAACGACAAGACAACACCTCAACCTAAATTGGCGCAAAAAATGCGGCATATGAGGTGGTAAACGTTAGCACTTCGATGCATACAAACATGAAAAGGAGAAATTTGACTACTGCAATCGTAACGGGTAACTCAATACTAATCCTCGCACTCACAATACTGTTCCTAAAGGAATGGTGTCGGCGGCGCGCACTAGAAGAGTTGCTAAGAAAGTCCATCAACTACTGGAGAAATGCTCATGAAGCAAACTTTGGTGATCGGGGCACTGACTCTGATCACAACAATGACACTCGGATGCGGTAGCGAATCAGAACGCATGGCCAGCATGGCCGAGAGAATGGTTCGCTCCCAAAACGATGTCAACTCGAATATAACAAGAACTAACGAGAAATTCGTTGAACTCAATCGAGAACTTCAGCGAGAAAGGACGGGGCTACAGAACGAGCGACTTACGCTCAGCGATCAGTTTGAGCGGTTAGAACAAGGTCGGCGTGACCTACATCGAGAGCGTCGGTCAGAACTGGCTTGGTCAGAATCGTTCAATTTCCTAGCCTTAGTGTTAGCGGCAGCGATGCCGCTTTTTTTATGCGCATATCTGATTTGGATGGCAGCCCAAAGTTCAATACAGCAGGAGGAAGTCAACTCAATCTTGCTTAATGAACTTGTGTCGACGAAACCTCGTTTGTTTGTTGCGCCGAATTTGGCTGCGATTGAACACAGCGAGACAGACAACCGGTCGCCAGACGCGAACGAAACTTCAACTGACAAATCTAAAAGGAGAAAGAAACATCTCACACATCGTAAAGATCAAAACCGAGGTGCGTAGTGAAACCGCGGTCCAGTCGGCCTGCAAAAGGCTTCATTTACCTAAGGCGACTCGCGGAACGTTTGAGCTATACAACTCAACTGAGTCTGGACTTGGAATCGAACTGCCACACTGGAAGTATCCAGTTGTTGCTAACACCGGCACTGGTGAACTTAGATATGACAACTACAAAGGACGTTGGGGGGCTCAAGAATTCCTTGACCAATTCCTTCAAGCCTACACTACCGAACGCGTCAAAATCGAAGCTCGGAAGAAAGGCCACTCAGTGGTCGAGCAACGGCTTGATGACGGTTCAGTAAAACTCACCGTCAGCGTCGGAGGTGAAATTTGAAGACGATCGAGATCACTGTTTCACCAAAGGGTGAGACTCAAGTCGAAACAAAGGGCTTTACCGGCAGCGGGTGTCGCCAGGCGAGCAAGTTCATCGAATCTGCCCTTGGCAAGATATCGGGTGAAACACTGAAGCCAGAGTTTCACGTGCAAAATGACAGCCGAAATTCAGTTGAGAATTCTAACTGAGTAACGGCGATGCAAACTTAAACAACTAGCGGCTGCAGTTCCAACTTCGGGACTGCAGCCGTTTTCATTTCAAAGGACAGACATGTTAAAAGAGAAACTTCAGGAGTTGATCTCCGCCTGCTTTACCGGCATCTGGATTGAGACGCATGAACATCATGAGGCGATTGCTGAAATTCAGCAGCTTTGCCAGGAGCAAGAATGGCAGTTGGCGACTTGGGATATTGATTGCGGTTTAAGCATCGGCGCAGGTGACAGCTTGCTCGAAGCAACTGATCCGTTGGCTGCGATCCGAGCGGTCAATGGATTGGCAGCGCCGGAGGGGACAGCAATCTTGGTGATGAACAATCTTCACAAGTTCATTTCTTCAACCGAAGTCTTACAGGCCCTGCAGCATCAGTTACTTCTTGGCAAGCAAAACCGAACGTTTATTATCGGATTGTCACCTTCGGCAAAGATTCCAATTGAACTCGAAAAGCAGTTCGTTATTGTCGAGCATGCTCTTCCGAGCCGTCAACAGCTTGAAGAGATTGTTCGGTCGATCGCAACAGAAGAAGGCGAACTGCCAGATGAATCGCGATTGCAAACGGTACTTGATGCTGCGGCGGGACTGACTCGGCTGGAGGCGGAGAACGCTTTCAGTTTAAGTTTAGTCCGTCTAGGCCGCATCGAACCCGACGCGGTTTGGGAGCTGAAGGCTGGGATGTTGAAAAAGTCAGGTTTGATGCAGCTTTATCACGGCGAGGAAGATTTCGCTTCGCTTGGCGGGCTTGAAAACTTGAAGGCGTTTACGAAACGTAGCCTGCTGCAACCGAATCGAGACAATCCGCTGAAACGCCCACGGGGTGTTTTGTTATTGGGCGTTTCAGGGACGGGCAAATCAGCATTCGCAAAGTGTCTTGGGCGAGAGACTGGCAGACCGACTCTGGTTTTGGACATTGGTGCGTTGATGGGCAGTCTCGTGGGACAAACCGAGGCAAACATCCGGCGTGCTTTGCAGATCGCTGATGCGATGTCACCTTGCATTTTGTTCATCGACGAACTTGAGAAAGCGTTGAGTGGAGCTGCGGGCTCTGGCCAATCGGACTCAGGTGTCTCCTCTCGTCTCTTTGGGACTCTGCTTTCGTGGATGAACGACCACACATCAAACGTTTACTTGATTGCTACGTGCAATGACATCAGTAAGATGCCTCCAGAACTTTCCCGCGCGGAGCGTTTTGATGGCGTGGTTTTTCTTGATCTGCCAAGCCGAGAACAGAAAGACGCCATTTGGCAGCAGTACGTCTCGACATTTGAGCTGGACTCGAATCAGGCATTGCCTAGTGACAAGAACTGGACCGGCGCTGAAGTGCGAGCCTGCTGTCGATTGGCGGCTTTGCTAGACATTCCGCTGAAGCAAGCTGCAACCAATGTAGTTCCAGTCGCTACGACGGCGGGGGAATCAGTTGAACGTCTACGTTCATGGGCAAATGGTCGTTGTCTCGATGCTGAGAAAGGAGGGATCTATCAACACCGGAAGAATTCTGGTTCACGACGCAAAGTCAGCCGCGATCCGTCGCTTAACTAAACAGCCTACTAAGGAGAATATTTTGCAAGCCATTCAGCTGGCGATCGTTCGCGCGGCGTTAACTTTCTGGGACGAAGAAATGGCCCCGGCTTCTCAAGCGATTTATCGGCACTACCTGCATTCAAAAGATCTGGGAGTTGTCATCACCGCTGAGGATATTGCCATGGCGCGAATTTACTTCAATCAGATCGTTCCAAAATTTGGTTTGCTCGATCTTCAAACAGGCGAACTTGCTTCAAAGCAGCTCGTTGAAGACAGCCGCGAACTGATCTGCGAACCCGATCAACAAATTGTCAGCGTTCTACTTCACTGAGCAATCTCACAACCAATTTCAAATTCATGGGCTCTCGTCACAAGTTGACGGGAGCCCTTTTTCATTTATCAAGGAGAAGACATGAGTACAGCTTTCGAAGCTGAACACATACAAGGCTCAACTAGCGAATCAAACGCAGTAAGCCGAGTAAGAAACAACTTTATCGCATGCAGGGTTAAATTCCGCTGGTTCGGCACCAGCAAGTCACTGACTTCTGATCAGAAAACCAGAGCCGCCGAATCATTCGGAGCCGATGGAACTGCCATCAGTGCAGCAAAGCGTTTGATCGACACGAAGCACGTAAGTTACCGATCGTTAACTTCAATCAAAAGTCAAATCAATCGCTACTGGCGCGATTCAAGCTTGCCCTACCCGGAGTCAGGCATTCGTTTGATCCGAAATGACGCTGTTGACGAATTCAACTCGTCGTTACTTGAATTCAAGCAACAATTGGATGCTGGTGTCGTTAACCTCAATATCCATTATTCAGACTTAAAGGAAGCGGCTCGCATTCGCCTCGGCTCTCTCTTCAACTACGACGACTATCCGTCATCGTTGTCGAACGAGTTCGACGTTTCCTGGGATTTTCCATCAGTGGAAGCCCCCGATTATCTGCGACGACTCAGCCCTGAAATCTACCAGCGTGAATGTGAACGTGTGCAATCACAGTTCTCAAACGCAGTCGAGCTTGCCGAGCAAATGTTCCAAGAGCAATTGGCCGAATTGGTTGAGCATTTGGTCGAGCGACTTTCGGTCGATGAAAGCGGTAAACAAAAGACATTTCGGGATTCGACATTTACGAATCTCGACGAGTTCTTTTCGAGATTCCGCCAGCTCAATATTGGCAGCAACGAAGAGTTGGGACAACTTGTCGAACAAGCTCAATCGGTCATTCGCGGTGTCGAACCTCAAAGGCTACGCGACAACGATTCGCTTCGGCAACGTATCGCGACAAAGATGTCAGCTGTTCAGGCAAGTCTTGATGGCATGATGATCGACCGCCCTCGCCGCAACATTCTTCGGAAAGCGAGGTGAGCTTTGCAGTTAATCATCGACAGTTCCGGCAACGCACGTTGCATCTACGACGAGACGATTCCATTGCAGCAACTTGGCAACATCAAGATCCGTCGCGGGTCGCACGTTGAACCTGTTGCTGGAGGTAAATGGATCGCTGACATGAAACCTGTTGACGGGCCAGTGCTCGGTCCGTTCAACATGCGTTCCCAAGCATTAGCGACCGAGCGCCGTTGGCTTGAGAAACATTGGCTACCGAACGAATTGCCGGAATCACCCGTTCACTCACATGGGTGAGCACAAATTTTACCAACCCATACCCGATCACGCACTTTGCGCGGTCGGGCTTTTTCTTTGGAGAACCCCAATGACTCAACAAGAACTTGATCAAGAAATCGCTAACCAAACCGGCGAATCAATTCACACCATCAATGCGATGGGCTTTAGCCAGTTGCGATCTGTCATCCCAGTCGAAGAGCGACAAACACCACTTGTCGTGGACTGGGATGAAGTAGATCGAATCCGAAACTCACGGGGGTCTTTCTGAGCCCACGAAAACAACTAGGTCAGCAACCCCTTTTTTGTAGGTTCGCTGGCCATCAGAAGCATATGACGCCATGACCTACAATTCAAACTTACTGCGCCCGAAAGGCGCAGCTTTTTTTAGCTATCAGGCATTTGAACAAGTAAAGTAAAAGGCTTTTGAAACTTGGATCATGTTCACCAAGCGAGTTAGCGTCAGTCATCAATGGCTTGCGACTTGCGATTCGCGAAAAGTTGAACGGAACACTGGTTCGCGGGTTTGTCGCCTGCGGCAACTACCAATGTCGCATTGACGGGCTTGGCTGATATTGGTGAGTACGTAATCTTCAACACGTGAATTTTTTTTAATCCTGGTTCGGATTCAACTACTTCGAACGCTGGGTTATCAATAGTCGCTTTCGTAATTTGACTTCTTGTGGTGGTGGCTATTAACAGACGCTTGGTGACTGGACTACTGGCATCATTTCCGAAATCCAACTTCTCAGCTGCGGCTTGGATCGGGGGGGCGACGGAAATTGACACTGGGATGAAAAACTGTTTTTCTTTTTCATCATTTGTTGAAATCAAAATCTTTTCTGATGCGGGTAGATTGGCCGATTTCCCGACAAAAGTACTTTGGATTTCGTAGCTGACCTTGCTGCCGTCAACCACTTTCTCACCAATCTTCGTGACAATCAACTCGCTGGAAGAGGTGGCTTTTTCAATTTTCCAATCTGGTTGGTCGTGCCTTGTAACCAGCACCGTCTTGGTGATCGTTTCGTCCAGTTTTGCCATTCGAAAGTCAAACCGCTCGGGCGTTATAAAGACGTCTCGGATGTTGACCGAGACAGAGAATTGAATCTCTTGAGGCTTGGGTTTGTCAAACCGAACATGAATTGTGGCAGACTTTTTTCCGCGAAACTTATCGGTGTTGAGTCTGACGGTTACCGACGCCTTTTCTCCGGGACGGATTTGATTCTTGGAGATAGTAGCTGCAGTGCACCCACAACTAACCGTTACGCCACGAACTCCAAGCGTATCGTCTGTTGTGTTATGTATTTTAAACAAATGCTCGTCGGCACGGCCGATAGGCACATCCCCAAAGTCGTGTGAACGATTTGGTGCGACTCGGTCTACCCAGCTTTGCTTGGCGGTGGAGTTTGCCAGCTGAGCTATTGCGGGATTTGCGGCAAAGAATATGACGCACCCGGCAACCAACGTAAACAAATTGTGAACAAATGTATTCATTTTATAGATCTGAATTAACTATCGTTTTCATCTAGCATTCTATGCTTGCGTGCGGTAATTGCAAAAAACAAGACAGTTTTTAAGCAAATCGCTTGCTTCGTATGGCGATCTTCATCGACCGCTGTTTTTTTACGATCGGCATAAAGTTGATTCATTCTGTCGGCTGCTCTTTCTTCATTCAGTATCACTGTGGCGGTGGCAACGTAATGCAGGTGTTGCTTTTTGCCACAGCAAAAAATCGCTCACCAATAAGCAAAACCAATCCGAATAGAACGCATCGAGATACGTTCAAATAACGACTTAAACTCACCAAAGTAGCGGAGAAGTTCAATAACCTTGGTCTACCGATTTTGGGGATAAAAAAATTTTATTGAATTTAATTTCTCTTGTCATAACAAGTCACTTCATTGGCAATT
>CAYUWY010000028.1:0-91320 GCA_964448575.1 uncultured Pirellulaceae bacterium | reverse complement strand
TTCCACAAACAGCCGAGAGACGCTCAGTGGCAATTCACTGCCGAACATGTCGTACGTATAGTGTGACGCGAAACCGAGGCTATCGCCTAAACGGCTCAGTAATTGCAATTTGAATATTGTCGTCGGGCTGTGACTGACGCGTAACATGGGTGTTGGCTTAAAATTCGGAACGACAATTTGAATTCAATAGATCAAAAAGCACCATCGCATTGATTGCCAATCAAGAAAACAATTTGGCGAAATAGAAAGATGACGTGAATGTTGGGCGGTTGGATGAGCAACGTCAGGCACAGCCTGACCTACGACAACTTACGGATTTCAATTTGAGCCGTTTTGGCGATAGCCACGGTTAATGTGCCGCGAATAATGTGATGCGAAACCGAGGCTATCGCACGGTAAATGCGCGACGGTTGATGTGCAACGAAACCGATGGCGAGGTCATCGCCTAACCGGCTAATCACCTAATTCAAGAATCAGACCAATGGTCGTTTGCGGGTTGGATGGATCAAGCGTGATTCGATTGGCAATCCAGCCTTCGTCTTGATTCAGAATGCGATCCTGCTCTGCGTTGGAAAAAATCTCGACGCTGCTGAGACGTCCTGACTTGTCATCCATCTGATGAGGCATGACTTTGATGCCAGCAACCGGGTCGTCGCTGACCCATGCTTTACCGTCCGCATCGGTGACGTAAATCTTGGCAGTACTCTGCTCCAATTGCCCTACCGCTTGAATGACCCTTGCCAGCAGATCCAACTCTAAAGTGACCACACCGAAGATCTCACCCGTCGCTTCGTTAAAGACGGGAGTGGACACAAGCAAACTCACTTCCTGGCGTTTCTTTCCAGTTTGCTTGTGGCGATATCGAGTCGTTAGCAAAATATCAGCCGGTGACAACTGACTAATCTCGGCGAGGAAGTCCTCATCGCTGACAGGTTTAAGCTGATTGGCAGGCATGCGCCGAACGAAGCCCATTACCCCTGCGTGTCGTTCCACGCGGACGATCGATGTTGCTTGTTCACTTTCGATGGCTGCGTAGTTGACGCTGCGGTAGTTTGGGTTTGCTCGAAGTAAACCTATATAAATCGTTGCCAGACGGTCCTCCCAAACCTCTTGGCCGTCGGCAGTATTTTCATCTATGCCTTTGACTCCGACGCGTCCGTCAACGATTGCCTGGATGGGTGGCAATGTCGACATGAACCGTGTGTTGCGCATCAACTCGATGGCGGTTGATTGAAGCTGAACCTCGAACTCGTTGCTATAGACGCTTAGCTCATCGAATTGTCTCTGATGTTTGGCAAGCTGGTTTTGGCGAAAGGCCACGCCCAACGTCGAAGCGGCAACGATTGCGACGATCAGACTTGCAGCGATTATCTGAGACCAAACTTGATGGTGTCGGATCCAGCGCTTGACGCGTTGTAAAAATTTTTCTCGTTGAGCTGAAACAGGTTCGCCGGCCATCCACCGCTGAACGTCATCGGCCAACTCCATTGCCGATTGGTATCGTGCGTATTGCTTCCGAGCCATCGCTTTGGAACAAATCGCTGCCAACGCATCATCCACTCCGCTGTCAATATCCAGCGCGCTTGGTGACGGACGACTGGCAATCGAAGAAAGTAATTCGCGAGCGCCGGGAGCCTGGGTCTGCACTCGTGTTCCTTCGTGTGGAGCATGCCCCGTTAGAATCGCAAATAGGATCGCGCCCAAACCGTAGATGTCAGTACGCTCATCAAGTTCATCAATTCGTCCGGCCGCTTGTTCAGGCGCCATGTAAAGCGGAGTGCCAAGAACTTGGCCGTTCATTGTGCTGTGTGATGTAATTCCAGCTGAACTGAGTTCGCCGCTAGCCTCTCCAAGATTGACATCGCCAATGACTTTCGCAATCCCCCAGTCGATCACGATCACTTGTCCAAAGCTGTCGATCGCAATGTTCTCGGGTTTCAAGTCACGATGAATCACTTGACGAGAGTGGGCGTGCCCGAGTGCCTGACAGGCGTTAACAAAATCATCCAGCAGTCGGCGGATAAGCATCGGATCGTCGTCACCTTCGGCGCGGCGTTCGTGATACTCCATGATCGCGTCATGCAAAGTCGTCTTTCCGAGAAAGCGCATCACATAAAACGATTTTCCTGTGCTGTCTTCGGTTCCAAGCTGATAGATCGGAACAATTCCCGGGTGCTCCAACCGTCCCGTGATAATGGCTTCACGATCAAAACGCTCGACGGCAGTGGGCGTATCGTTTCCGGAAATTTCCTTGATGGCCACATAGCGTTTCAGACTTTCGTCATACGCCAGCCAAACTCGCCCAAGTCCGCCTTGGCCGATTTTTCTGATCAGCCGATAGCCATGCATTGCACTACGACGATCCGACGAATCGAAAACACCAGTGCTTGCGGCGGCTTGAATCCCAAGCAAGCGAGAGATGCGCCCCGATGGATCGACCACCGCCAGCGTCCCGCCAATCAGGCTGTCACTGTCAGAACTAACACTGCCATTTTTTATTGACTTGGTTAGTAATTCGTTGGCTTGATTTGCCATAATTTTTCGGGTTGGGTCGTCAATCAAACCAACCTCAGCGAGGTGACCAAGCAATGGAACGCTTCCATGAATCGTCCAGCTACGAATCGCTTCGGAAAGTTTCCGTTCGCTGATGACGGCGTTTCGCAGGGCCACAGCCGCGGTGGCAATGTCTTCTTGCTCCTTCGAGAATTGGGAGCCAGCGTCAAGAGTTTCCATGTAACGAGCGTCATTACTAGCGGGGTCAGAAGCCATGCCGTTCGTTTTCTTTTTTGACATTGAGTTATTGCAAGGAATGGACTGAGTTTCTTCGTCGATTCCTTCGCCCTGAATCAAACCCCGTATAAATTTAATTAGTTACTCACAGTATAGCTCAAAGTTAGCGCCATTCGGCTTATTTTAAAGCCCAGCAAAACCCTATTTCGAACTGAAAAGCTCTTCACCAAAGATTTCTCTCTGCTCATAAGGCGTCGTCGTTTGCAATAGCTTGTCCAGTTCAGGCAGGCGATAGTGCGGAACCATGGAAAACAGATGATGGGCCAAGTGCATGTCCATCCCATACGGAAACACCGCCCACTTCATCAAAAAGGGAACTTCCGCGTCTCTCGTGTTGTTGAAACGCCCGGGCAAGGTGTGGCTGTGCTGGATGTCTTCTCGCAAAATCATCAAGAACGAAAACGTTGTAGCCAACGGCAAAACCCATAACACGTAGTAGGCCATTACAAACGGAAGGCCAGTTGTAAAACGCAGCTGGACAAGTACCGAGAACAACATCGCGATAAAAACCATTCGTCCAATCAAAGCAAATTTTGGATTTACGTAGGGCTTGAACGTTCCTTCAATAAGAGATTCTCTCCGTGCAAGCGCCACAAAAATCGAAGCAAGGACCAGCACTGCGGCTGTCATGGGCCATAGCAAGTGCAATTGTTCGGCAAAGTAAACGTAGCCGAGTGCCGACAAATACACGACCAAGAACGATGCCAAGATCAAGCGGCTTACCCAACTGCCTTTACGTCGGAACTTGGCAAGCACGCCTGTCAATAAAGCGAGCTTTAAACGGATGAACAGAAACCGAAGTTGATTTGGAATCGCCAGAGCCGGCCCAACGATGCACCGCCACAAAAACGCCCGACGCTCCATCGGCGGTTCGTACTGATGTCCGCAAACTGACATGTACGCAAAATCCGGATCCAGTTCCGGATCGTTGGTGTGCTGATGATGGGCCATGTGTTGAATGCGATAGTTGTAGGTCGTTACCCAAATGGGATAAAAACAAAACCAATCGCTTGCCATTTCATTTAGCACCTTGTTTCCAAACAAGGAAAAATGACTTGCCTCGTGACCCAGCATGACCAAACGGTGCTGGCCAATTCCAATCAAAACTGAAACTGCCAAGACCAAAGGCACAAAAATCCAAGTCGACATCATCGCTTGAGCCCAAGCGGAACAAATCAAAAACCCCAAACCGATGACTACTGCAAGGTAACTGTACTCTGCCGCCAAGTAACGCCAATTGGTCCAGTTATCGACCTTTCGCATTTTGTTAATTTGGCTGACGATCTCACGACTTCTCAGTTCACCAAAATCATCTTTGGTTTCAGTAGCGCCGCTTTTTCGTTCTTTCAACTTGGTATTCATCTTGATCTACTTTTTACTCGACTGACAACGATCTGTCGTACTCAAATATTTTACGCGTGCGACTAGGGTTCGGGTTTAGCTTTCTTGATATGCAACAGAAGCAACGCGGGCAATATCAAGATGTCCGCAATCAATGCTAGAACCAACATGCACGTAATGGAAACAGAAAAATTGCTTACAACGGTCATTTCACTAATTCCGTAAACGAGCAGCCCTGCGCTTCCAATTGCTGTTGTATGCAGCATAGCCGGGCCACATTGCGAAATCGCTTTACGAATCGGATCCAAAATATTGGCCATGGTGCCGCCGAATTCGCGAAAACGAATCAAGAAATGCGTTGTGTCATCTACTGCGATACCGAGGGCAACACTGGCAGTCATCGCAATTGCCAAATCAATTGGCCAGTTTAACCAGCCAAGTGAACCAAAGAGCACAACAATCGGAAACAGGTTGGGCAACATCGCAAGCAACCCCAGCCAGAATGAACGCAACACAATAATCAGCACTGGAGTGATGATGACAAACGCCAAAATGAAGTTGCGATAAAAATCTTGCAGGAGCGTGACTTGAGCACTGTGGAACAAGTGATTTTTGCCAGTGTAGGTCAAGTGAATACGAGAGGTGATCGCAGCAAATTCATCTTGCGAAACCAACTTGTCTATCGCCACCGACGCTTTGTCCAAGACAAGCTTTTGTAATTCACCGACATCTGTTTCTTCTGTGAAGGGGAATCTAAGACTGACGCGCCACGTTTCATCGCCTGAGGAGATATCAAGAAATCGAGAAGAAGCAAGTTCATCCCGCTGTGTGTCGAGCTTGGACTGAATGATGTCCCGTCTCATTCTTGACCTGATTTTGCCACCGGTCGGTACTCTTGGAAGATAGTTTAGCAGCGAATGGGTTGCGCCAACTTCTGGCAACGACGCTACGAACCTTTGGATCTTGTAAACCATTTGTGCGCGAACATGAAAATCTTCCGCGCCAACCTCTTCAAATTCAACCACCAACTCGGATTGGTCGATTGGCCCTATCCGCTCTTCCAGGTTTGTTAATTTTGTTATGAAATCCGATTTTGCATCAAACAGTTTTCCAATATCCACCCGCGCAGACAATCGAGACAAACCGAAAACGGAAAATACCATCAGCGCCACGCCCACAAACGCCAAAATGACTTTACGCCGCTGAATTATTCGGGAGATTTGGTTCCAGGATTGATGCTTGTCAGCACGCTTGGCCAATTTCAACTGACCTGTCTTTCCAAATCGGTGCAATAACCAAGGCACCACAGCGAGCTGGAACAGGAGTGCGAATCCGGCTCCTGTTGCGCAGAACAAACCGAAACTTCGAATGGCCGGAAAGCTACTACGCAACAGTGACAACATTCCGATCGCAGTTGTTAACGCTGAAATACTGCAAGGCTTCCAACTGATCGCAATCAGTTTCTTGGGGTCGCCGATGGCTTCGAGACTGTAGTGAATTAAGTGGATGCTTCCGGATGTTGTCAGGATGTAAACAAGCGCGGGGATGATCGACATTAGCCCGCCAAATTTGAATCCGAAAATCGGTACGATGGCGATACTGCATGCCGCCGCACCAATCGCTGCCAGAAAAACGAGTGACGACAATAACACGTTCTTCAAACAGTAGAGCGAGGCGATCGCGGCAAAGAAAACAGACGGAAGTAAAAAGTAAAGAAATGAGTCTCGCAAAGAATTGTCGATATTGATTCCGACGTAAGGATAACCTCCGAAAATCGCGTCATCCAGTTCAAGGTCCGTCGTCGCAGAAATCGCAGCCTCAATTTGGCGCAGAGATTCCCTCCGGTCAGATGAACCATTCTTGGTCAGCTCGATGAGCGCAAGCGTTTGCTCAGTATCATCAACCCCGAAAAATATTCCTTTGAAACGATTGACGATATGCTTCAATGGCAAATCGATCTCAGCTCGAAGCTTATCGATCACATCAGAACCATTGACAACCGATTGAATCAGATTGTCCTCGTCTTGATCGGTGAGGATTTCGCAGAACTGTTGAAGACGAGGGTCGTTGATCGTGCACCCGTCCCAGGTCACCAACAAGAAATCATCGGACCCAAATTTGGATTCGAATTGGTTGTATTCCTGGCGAGAGGGCGAGTCATCAGGCAGCCACTGAACCACGTCTTCTGTGTTTGATTGGAACTTCGATAGGCCGAAAACACAAAACATGAAACTCAGGAGAAGCAGCGCCACCCCGAAAACATCAAATTTTGATAGCCCTTTAAGTTTGTTCAAAGAAAACTCGATATGGCAATAAAGATGGGTTTAAGACGACTTAAAGCGGACTACTTCGGCCCGCCACATTGGTCAAGAATTAGTACTGTTGTAAATAATTCAAGGCAACCAAATTTAGCCTTTTTGATGCTGTTTCGGCAATCGTAACAGAAACAATCCATCTCGTTCGCCGCGTAGGCCCAAACAATGCAATCTTTTTGTCTTTTATCGGTGGCTTTTTGCGATGGTCCCAGATAAATTTTATTACGTAGAAACTTCTCTTATTTGCTCTTCAAATCGAAATATAATTGTAAGACGTAGGGAAGTTTTTCGACTAACAAGACGGCTGGCATGGAGGCGCGTCGACCTCCGCAGACGGATCCTTGACCGACCACTATGAATCAAAGTTTGCCTGAAATGAACCTGACTACTTACTCAACAAGTCTGCGAGCGCCGAAAAATGAGAAAAGTTCAAGTAGATTGCGCCAGCTCGTAACAATGCGCGTCGCGGAAAAAGGCAAACCGCTTTTCTGCATTCACCCTTCCGGCGGCGACATTGGTATCTACAGAAAACTTGTATCGAGAACCGGTCCCGATTTGTCAGTGATGGGAATCCAATCGCGGCTTGTTTGCGGCGCGGCTAACGAGTTTCCGAATCTGGAAGAAATGGCATTCGCTTACACTTGCCTTGTCAACGAGCAACAACCGACTGGGCCAATCAGGCTACTTGGGTTCTCTCTGGGAGGATTCGTGGCCTCACTGATGACCCGCGAGCTGGAGCGGTTCGGTCGGTCGGTTTCATTTTTAGGTTTGATTGACAGTAATCCAAATTGGACCACGGGGACCGAAATTTCTCATCGAGAACTTTGCCTGAGGCTAACCCAGGTTTTTACAAAGTTCCAAAGCATCGGAGTCATGAGACAAAAACCGCTGGAGACGGTTCAGAAAGATGTTTCTATTCTTGTGAACACTTGTCTGGCCGATCAGCCGGTTACATCAGCTGAACTCATGGGCATGACCACCGAAATGGGGTACGTCCCAAGTCAGCCAAAGGATGCTGAGCTATTGATGAAGTTCACAAACACTTTCGTGACCCACTGCAGACTGCTGAAGAATTTCCAACCGCCCGAAATCAATTGCCCCTTGTATCTTTGGTGGCCAAGTGAAGCGGCTGAGGAAAACGAATCGGGATCGAAGCTTTGGGTTGAAAAAGCAAATGAACGAGTTACTGAATCAGTCATTGATGGAAGTCACTATTCGATCATGCGAGGCTCAGCAGTTCGCGTTTTGACCGCCGAAGTTGAAGCCGCAATTGCCCACGAAGACGCTATGTGGGATTCTGATCAAGCGACTTAATCGCTAATTGCTTCCGTCGCTTCCATCTAATTAAGTAGCTCCAGCGTTTGCCGCTGACATTCAACCATTGATCCGTGATCCTGTTGCGGAATCAAGGATCCGGCGCTTCCACGAACCAAGCAAACTTTCAGCCGCTTTCTGCGCCAGCTCCGAGCCCAGATAGGAAGCGTCCAGAGTTAACCGATTGCCGTAAAAGTTAACTGAAAAATTGACAACTATATTGCTACTGCAAGGCGGCAATACGTGGACTGACTCGACCACCAAATCCTTAACGGACAGCTCTCCATTGCTGATCAGTTCACCCTCGCTGAACACACGCCCTAAATTGGTCATGACTGTCGTCGCAATTGGAGCCATTCTTTTGGGGCGACTCTTTCTTCCAAATTTGAAGAATCGAATCATCGGCCAAATTTTGGCGTACGAATCAAGCGACTCTATCCAAGCGTACTGCAGATTCCATCGACGAATAAAATTGACTTGCCTTGTAAGGTCCGATAGCAACTCCGGGTTGGTTGAGCTGTCAGTGTTTAAGATTTTTTGCGTTGCCTCCAAGTAAGCCATCGACACGCAGTTTGCCGCAGGCATATGCTCGTGCCTTTCGTCTCTCAGTGAAAACGGAATCAGAATTCGAAGAGCGCGATTGTTATCCTGCGCTTCAGTTTCCCGCGAATCATTTTTGTTTTTGTCACTTGGGCTGGAGCTACTTTTAAGATAGTCGTTGAGTGTATGAAAAAGCTCACGAGCCAAAATCGTATTCGTCGACACCGATAGTCGGCTCGCAAACTCACCAAGCTGTTTTGTTTCATCCAGGCTCAACCTCGCACTGCAGTGTTTTAGCAATTCAGAATTGACTTCACTGCCAACACCACTGGCTCTTGCGGATTTTGAAAACATTCTTGGCTTTGACAACAGCATATTGCCAGCTCGTTTTGGGCGAACCACCAGAGCGCGCCAAACACGATCGGTAAGACTTGGTTTACTGGGAGCAGGAAAGTTTCGATTGAGTAATTGATCTTCATCAACGACCGCCAGTTTACTAATCAACTCAAGGTCGTCACCAACCAGGCATTGGTACCGATGAAGCACATTCTCAACGAACCCAAGACCCCCTTTGCCGTCACAGCATGAGTGGTGGTACATGAACGTCATAACGATGCGGTTCTGATCGTTGGCGAAAAAACGCCAGCCATAAAATCGGAACCCAATTTCGATTTCCAAATCAATGGGAACAAAGTCTTTTATGGACCCACTGCCTTCGTCCGGATTTTCGTCAAACCATCGAATTTCTGGTGTGCAATTCGACGCTGGGCGCCAGAAGCTTTCGCGATGCGTTTCTCCAACCGTTGCATTGGCTTGAAAAAGCGGTTGGCGTCCTAGCTCAGCCAAGATCGCTTCGGAAAATTTCGCGTCGTCAATTGTTCCAACGCAGTCCAGTCGAACAATAAACTCCATGGGAGCACCTGAAACGCGGTCGGACATCGACCACTCAAATGGAGATAAAACCAATTTGTTCAAAACACTCATCTAATTCTGCGCTAATCCTGGATCGTCATCGCAAGCAGCATCCCGTTTTTACCGCTTCGGCTTAATGCCGCCTGAACCTGACCGGCCACGTGACTGGTCCGCCACGCGCCCGGTCTGCATTCTAACTCCAGAGTGACTTGAAGATCGTCCATAGAATCTTATGGCCAGCATGAAATGTGCCTTTTATAGTCCCTGAGATTTTGGAGACGCCAATTCGGCAGCGATAGTCAACTGGCACTTCGATGCACTTCATTTTTTGCTTTGCCGCTTTGACTTGCATCTCAACAGTCCAACCGAAATTTTGATCCTTCATGTCCAGCTGCATTAACTTGTCCCACCGGATCGCTCGAAATGGGCCGAGGTCGGTAAAACGGTATCTGAAAAACAAACGAATCAAAGTCGTCGCCAACCAGTTTCCAAAAATTTGTTGCGGCATCATCGCGCCAGACTCTTTTTTACCAAGCGCCCGAGAACCAATCACAAGGTCGTAATCTTCTTCGATGATCGGCGCAACGACCGAAGGCATTTGCTCGGGGTAGTCCGAATAGTCACCATCGAGAAACACAACAATGTCGGGCAAGTCATCTGGTGATTTAGCGCCGAGGTATTCTAGGCCCTTTAGACAAGAGTTTCCGTAACCAGGATTGGGCTGGTCGACTACGGTGGCCCCAAAAGACAGGGCGACTTCCTTGGTTTTGTCTTTGCTTCCGTTGTTACAAACGACCACCTCTCTCGCGAAACCTGCAGGAATGTCCTGAAGCACCAACCCGATGGACTGTTCTTCGTTGTAAGCAGGGATAATAACGTCGATATTCAAATGATTTTTCGGAAGAGTGATCGAAAATAAGGAAGTAAATCTAGGCTCAACAAGGAACAGTGACGATCTTTCATTTAACTAACGCATGTTAGTCGAGCAAAACAACAGCTGACTACATGATGCTGGCAACAATTTTCTCAATGAATCAAACTTTCTAGATTCTCAAACAAGTTACTCAATATTTTACCAGAAAGACACGAAACAGAACTCCATCTCTATTCCTCATCAGTGGATAACTGACTAATTTCAGCAACTAGAGCAAGGCGAATTTGCACTCAAATCCCTGAAATGATCTGGAACAAAGGAATCAGAATGAAATGGACGTCACTTTTTGCTGTTTGCATCAGCCTAATATGCGCAACCGCTGCAGCACAGGGGCAACAGCAGGCTGAGATTCGTTTCAACACAGCAAGTATTTTGCCTGCTTCCATTTTGCAAACTGAGACCTACAAAATCGCCGATTCGGTTTCGGTGAAAGACCATCAGTTCCAGTTTATTGTTGAAACTCGCTACGGCACGCTTCCAGTAACCGGCATACCGATGCTTGAAAAGCGGATTTCTGAATTGCGCGCCATCGATCAAGCGGCAAAAATCAGCAGCCAAAGAGTCGTCGTCAACAGTGCCTGGGAAACGCTCAAGCAAACTCCCAGAGGGGCAGGGCATTTACTTAGTGACCCACTTGGAACGCTCAAGCAAACTCCGCGTGGATTCAAAAAGGTGGCTGCGAACTTTGCCGATCCAGTCAGTAGACGTTCGGGCTCAGAAGCTCGAAGAAAGTTGGCAGTGAGTTTAGGTGTCGACTCGGAAACAAGAAATCCAGTGTTGAGTCAAATGCTTGGCCAATTGGCAGCCCGAGAAACAGTTGGACATTCGGCAACCAAATTCGCATTGAGCGCCGCAGTTCCAGGGCTTGGAACACTGGCTTCGATGGAAGAACTACGAACCACTTTTGCTTTAAGAACCCCGCATGAGCTGTTGAAGCAGATGGACACCGAGCTGACCCAAATGGGCACTTGGGCTCCCATTAAAGACGCGTTTGTTAAATCGAGAAATTGGACGCTCCTCGAGAAGTACGCTTTTATGCAGTGGTACAAACAACTCAATGGTGTCCAGCATGCCGACGTGTTGCTTTACATGGCCAGCCAGGACAATTCCGAAGCAGATATTTTACGTCACCTAATCGCCGCCAGGTTACTGGCGGAGCTACATTCGAAAAACCCAATCCAGTCTTTGTCAGACTCGGGACTACCCGTTGCCTGGTTAAAGGATGGCCAAATTGTTGGAGTCTGCTCGATCGACTACTTGACCAACTCTGCTGAAGTTCAGCAGATCGCAAAGGGCTTCAGAGATAACAATCCTGAAAAGCCAGTCAGTTTGCTTTCGGCAGGTTGGGTTTCGCCCGAGGCTCAGAAAACGCTGGACGAAAACAAGATCATTTTTATCCGGGCGGATTTTGCAGCCAATGCAAAAATTGCCAATCAGTCAACGAGTTCTGAAGGATCACGTCGATGAAACGACCGCCTGCGAGTGCCATTGGATTGATTGCGGTAGTTTGCTGCCTGGTTATGCTTGCCGGGTGTCAATCGTTCAAGCAACGCAGGCAGGTAAGCTTGGGAGAAATCTATAACGATCTCGCGCAGCTGCCTGATACCGAACGCAATCCGGTGATTGTGATTCCGGGAATCCTTGGTTCTCGATTGGTTGACAATCAGACCGGCGAAGTCGTTTGGGGCGAAATGGGTCCGGCGGGAGTGAGTCCGCTAAAAACTCACAGCCTTACTGAACTTGCCCTTCCAATGCAGCTGGGAGTTCCGCTGCATCAACTGCACGATCAAGTCGGGCAAGACGGACCGCTGGACCAGATAACGTTTCGTGTGGCAGGCATTCCAGTCAAAGTAAACGCCTATGCCCAAGTTTTGGCGACGCTCGGTGTTGGTGGCTATCGCGATCAACACTTTCGTGGAACCTCACGAAAAAATGAAGTCCAGTATGGAGATGATCACTTCACTTGTTTCCAGTTTGCCTATGACTGGCGAAGAGACATTAGCGAGTCGGCCGCACTATTGGCTCAATACATCGAAGAAAAAGATGCTTACACAAGGCAACAGTATCGCGAGCGATATGGAATCGAGAATCCCAACATCAAGTTCGACATCGTGGCTCACTCGATGGGTGGCATGGTGGCGCGTTACTACTTGCGCTACGGCAACCAACCGCTTCCCGATGACGGTTCGCTTCCAGTTTTGAATTGGGCAGGAGCCCAGCGTGTTGGTCGATTGTTTATTGTGGGAACGCCTAACTTGGGTTCAACCAAAGCAATCAAGGAAATGAAAAACGGATTACAGCTTGCTCCACCGATGCCGAAATTTCCTGCGGCAGTTGTTGGGACGATGCCCGCCGCCTATCAGCTTTTCCCACGCAGCGAAGATCGCCCACTGGTTTACCAAGACGGTATTAGTCCCGACATTTTATCGCCACACACTTGGCAAGAGTTAGGATGGGGATTGGCCGACAAAGGCCAAGACCGCGTGTTGGCAAGATTGATGCCCAATTGCTCGGTTCAACAACGGCGGCAAATCGCGCTCGAGCACCAGGCAAAATGCTTGAGTCGAGCAAAGCAGCTACATCAGGCTTTAGATGCTTCTGCTCCGCTACCCGAAGGTTTGGAAATGCACTTGTTCGCTGGCGACGCCAAGAAAACTCTGCATCAACTTTGCGTCAATCCACGCAATGGTCGGATCAAAAACGAAATCGAAACTGCGGGCGATGGGACGGTGACTCGCACCAGCGCGATTGCTGAAAGGCGATACGAAGGAACGCCGAGTCCATTTCGAATAATCCCGTGGGACGACGAGACTTTCCTTTCGACAGGCCATCTAGGTCTTACTCGTGACCGGACGTTCGTTGACAATGTTTTGAATCAATTGTTGGCAAGCCCTAACGTCCGATGATCGCGTTTCAAAACCACGCAGGCGTATGACTTCGTTCTGGAGTTTACTTGGAATCCGACGTCAGCGTCTTCTCGATCAACGCCCGTGAAAAAGAAGGAATGCGATCCACGTTTGAGTCGATCGTCTTCATTGATTCCGCGACTCGTTTGGCAGCGTCATCCGCATTGGTCGCCGCATAGAAATGGCTCAGTCGTTTTCCAGCGTCGATTGTGGCTTGATTAGATTGCAGATTCGGCGGTTGAATCAACTTGAGCGAACTGAAACTCGATTGCAAAAGCGTCTTTGCTTCAGCCGTCTTTCCAAGTTTCAGATATACGATCCCTTGCAATGATCTTGCTTCTTCCAACAAGTGTGATTGGGCTCCTTCCAAACGTTCACTTTTCAGAATTTCAATGACTTCATTGAGTCTCGCAATGAGCTTCTCATCGGGCTCGACGATGTACCGGACAACGCAAGCTCTAAAAAGCTGTTGTGCGGAAAAAAGGAAGTTGTCGAGATCGGAAAAACGTTTCTTGATCTTGGACTCGAATTCATCGATTAAGGGAATCGCATCTTTGTTGCCTTGCAAGGCCAGCGATTCCGCGTGCCAAATCAGCGGCTCCAAGTTATCAAAAAAAGTAGGATAGCCATTGGTGGCGCTGTAATCCTCGGCGCCGAAAACTTCTTCTGCACTTTGAAATTTCTCGTCAGCCTCCTTGAGTGCACCTTGATTGGCAGCCACGATCGCCAGTTTGAATTCCCGTCGCTTCATGAGTTGCTGATCATTAACAATGGACGAGCCAGGTTTTGCAAACGCAAGATTTAGATACTCTTTTGCTTTCTCTGGTTGATTCATTAACGTGTAAAGGTCCGCGATTTTTTCCGCACTCAAATAAGATCTCTTGTGGTTTACTCCATTCTTTTCCACTTGAGCGTTGTGAATACTCATTGCGATTTCGAGAGCTTTTGGAAACTCTCCTGTTTTGAGATAAGCTTCGACAAGCCAGTAACAGGGGAAGGTTTTGTGTTTATGTAAACCACCAGCATTTGTCTCGCATAGCTGGACTGATTTTTGAAAGTAATTGATCGAATCACGGTATCTGCCGACTCTTTGAAGCGCCATTCCCAACGCAAAACTTGATGCGTACAAACTTGTGTTGGGTGAATTTCCAAATCGTAATTGAAGACGAGGAAAAAGCTTTTCAAGTATTGGAATCGCCTTTCGCGGCTGGTTGAAATGAACGTATGAACGACCAAGAAGCATTTGCGCAACCTCAAGTTCTCGATCATCGAATTCAAATTTCCCTTCCGTTTCCGAAAGCATCTCAGTTAGGACTTCGATCGCATTTTCCGGCATTTTGTTGAAGATATAAATTTCTGCGAGACGAAGTCCGTAATTGGCACCAATGACCTCCAAGCCTCCTTCTGAATGGGCTTCGATCACCTCCAGCGCTTTCTTTTTATCCCCCAAGTGAAGATAATTCACAGCCAGATTGCTTTGGAGCAAAAAGAAAAATGGCTTTTTAGTTTCTTCTTCTTTGCTGAAGAGTTCTTGCAACTCCAGATATAGCGGCATGGCACGATCTGCTTGGTGATCCGACGACAGCCCGTTGGCTAACCTTAGTTGGGCATTGCGCGTGAAGTCATGTTCAAGCCCATACTCTTGCTTTGCAAAGCTGTGAGCCTTTTGAAAAAGCGGAATTGATTTTTTGTCAAAGCCAAGCGCATGGTAACATTGGCCAATTTGCAACTGAAACGCGGCGACGACATCGGGGGCTCCAATTGAGTTGCCTTCCAGCTGTTCTGCCGCGTTGTCGAGGTTTTCAACAAGCGAGTCAATCAGCGGTTTGCCCGATTCGGCGCTTTGGTTTGGATGAAGGTTTTCAAATACAGAGCCAAGAATTTCGTTACCTTTTTTGAGCTGCTCAAGCCGAAACTCTGCTTTCGCATTCAATTCATTCGCAATATTTTTCGCGTCAACAGCTAAATCTTTTGCGATCCTCGCGTCTTCCGCTTTTTCATCCGCACGTGCTCTGGCAACGCTCTCCTTATAAAACCCGATGGAGGTACCAGCGACACCGGCGAGCAGGATTCCAAGGCACGCCGCAAAACAGGTCACGACCATGGATCGACGTTTGCGGGTTTCTTCTTTCTGGGTTAATTCTTTTTCAAGTTTGATTTGAAGAGCCTGAGCCGCGTCCTCGCGAGATGCAAAATAGCACAGCATTTTGTGAGCGACAGCATCCGCGTCTTGGGGCCGGTCACATGGTTCTTGTTCCAAACAAGATCGCGCTAACTCGGCCATCTCGAAATCGACTTTTGAATCAGACAACCGCTGATTCAAATCGTCTAACGCCGCCTCTGGCTGAGCGTTCGAGCGTGCGATTTCGAAAGGCACCGATCCAGTCAAAATCTCGCAGAGAATCGCACCCAAAGAGTAAACGTCGGATCGTTTGTCGATTTGGGTATTTTGCCCCAATGCTTGCTCTGGCGACATGTAACCCGGCGTGCCAATCACTTGACCATGGCGAGTTAAATCTGGTTTGGCGACATGGGGATTGCCAGGATCGACCGAAGGTGTGCCGTCGTTTTGGCCGCCCTTTTTGTTGACGCCTTCGAAGCCAAATGTTTCTTCAGTCGCTGCCAGACTTTTCGCTATCCCCCAGTCCATAATCAGGGTTTGACCGTGTTTACCCACCATAATGTTTGAAGGTTTAAGGTCGCGGTGTATCACTCCGCGCTCGTGAGCAAATGCCATCGTCTGGCAAACCTGCAGAAAAAAGTTCAACACTCTAGTTGTGCTTACCGAACCCGAATTTCTGTCGGCTAAGACCTCTGCAAGCGTTTTCCCTTCAACCAACTTCATGCAATAAAAGGGACGCCCATCTTCAAGTTCGCCTACTTCATAGACCGGGGCGATTCCAGGATGCTGCAGCTGGCCGGTAATATGGGCTTCGTTGTAAAACCGATTTACTGCCTGAAAATTGTTACGATGCTCGGCCTGAAGGCACTTGAGTACAACGTCGCGACGCATTTGAAAATCGTACGCCTTATAGACAACTCCCATTCCTCCTTTAGCCAATTCGCTTGTGACGGAATAACGTGCTGCCTGGTCGGTCGTTGGTGAACTCAAATAGACTAATGGATCGTCAAGGATGGACTGAGACTTACCACTGTACTGCAGGAGTGTTTTGATACTCGCAGCGACATGGGCGTCCTGCTGATAAAGTTCTTCCAGACGTTTTGCACGACCGTCCGGATCTTTGATCGCCCAGATTTCTTTGAAGATTTCTTTGACAGTCATTTGGATTTCACTTCAAGCAGTTGAAGCAACCGAGCCGTTCCATAACCACACTCAACGGAAACTTCTTCCTCGGGCAATTCAAGCAAGCTCGCAACCTGTTGGGCTGTCAGTCCTGCGAAAAATCGCAAGTTGAACATCTGGACGAATTTTGGTTCCTCTTTTTCCAGCTGATGCAAAGCATTGACGACTTGCCTTACAACGATCCGCCGTTTCCCGATCGCAGGCAGCAAGGAATCGCAGAATTCAGGGTCGGACTCGAACAGTTCCCGGTTTGCGATGCCAACCATACGGTAGTAACAGCCAAGTTGTCCCTTGTCGAGCTTCTTCCGCCCGACCAATCGCAATGTTATTTCGTCAACAACTGGTTTCAACCGCAAACGATGACTGAATATTCGTGCCTGATCAATGACCGAACGCGACTCTTTTACCAGTTGGGCAAGTAGTGCCTCAAAGGCTCCGCTTTCACCGGCGCTTGTTTGGTCGATTCGTTTGACAAATTCAACACTGACAAAGTCGTCCGAGCCGTCCTCGAAGACAGTGCAATCCACTTCTGAAATCTGTTGCTTAATCGCTGTAACTACATCGTCGAGCAGCGTTTGGTCAATTGTCTGCGAGAAAATCGTATCACTAACGTGGGCCTCGATTTTTGAAAGCTTACTCTCTGGCACAGAAGATTCGTCTTTTAGAAACGCAGAAAAAGTCTTTGAGTCAGAATTCCATTCTGAAATTTTCGCAGTCAATTCTCCCATTCCAATCGCGGATTGGCTTACCAGTTCGCAAGCAACCAAAACGTCTCGATTGGCAAGCGGCACACTTTGCTTTTCCAATTCCGATTCAATCAAAGCACGGAGCGCATTCTTCTTTTTGTCGCTCAAAGAATGAGTCTGGGATGACTCCGATTCCAGGTTTGGTTCCTTATGGAGTGAGCAATCTCGAATACGACAAAAAAGCCTTTCGAATTCGCGCGGAGTTTCATCCTCCGCTATAAAATTGTCTAGAAGATCCTGTTCTTCTTTTGACAATTCACGATCAAAGGATTCAGAAAGGAGACGCCAATTGTGTTGATGATCAGTCATCGTCTCGTTGATTCTCGGTTAACAATGCTGCGTGTAGCAGCCGGGTTGAGCAGCCGTTCTGGCGATCTCTTTAAATTTACTTTTGTGGCCGTAACTGGTAAGTGATTTTAATTCGAAACCGTCTTTGGTTTAGGAAAGCTACTACACAATTGTTGGAGTTTGTCTGAAATTTTTGTCGCAGTGCCAGCATTGAGGCGCGACATTTTTTGAGCAACCAAATTGACTATTGCTACCTCTTTTTGACCAATCCGGCGTTTTCATTCTGAGAAAGGCAATGGCTCATAGCCCTCCCCGGTTGGCTGAGTCGGATGGGAAACCTTGGCCCTCTCATCATCTGCAACGTTTTTCGTAATACACTTGGCCAACGCGATTCTTGCACGGTAAAGCCTGACCCACAGGTTCTTTCTCGAAATTTCAAGCATCTCGCAAATTGTTTTGGGGTCTAGCTGCTCCAACTCACGAAGCACAAACACATCAGCTTGATTTTTTGGTAATCGGGCCAAAGAATTTTGAACCAGATTCATAAACTCCGCATCCGTCATCGCTTTTGATGGGGACATTGAGAACGACGCCCCGAACACTTTGAGACATTGGTCTTCAGAAAATTCATTGACTTCGGCGCCGTCGGAGACTGGCTGTACTTTCCTTCTCCGCTCTCGCTTACGAATGACGTCAACCGTCTTCTTTCTCAGAATTGAGCTCAACCAAGTTGACTCGAGCGAATCGCCCCGAAAATTGACCGAAGACTTTATCGCTGCCAAAAAGGTTTCTTGAACGACGTCTTCTGCCGCTTGAGAATCATTCAAACGCCGAACCGCATATTGGAAAAAAATATCGCCATATTCTTGAACCCAACTTCGGGGATCGAGTTTATTGTTGCCGGGCGAGTGATTCATAGCCGCATTGTAGACTTACCCAACAAAAATTGCAGCACGGCTATTCACAAGCCGTGGACAAACAGAACCTGCTGACAGCCTTATGTTTACGAGTAAATTACTGTCTCAGTAGGTCCTTGGATTCCTGTCGGCCACCCTACGCTGTGTTGCCTGCCATCGATCGAAGGTAACGCAAAGTTTCCAGTCATAAGAAGAAGCAACAAGGAACCAAAGCTAATCCAGGTAAGATTCAAAAAGAGTTTTCGCTTTTTCCGATATTTACTTCGAAAACCCTGTAGCTTTGCCGACGATCATCGACTAACAATCTGCCCGCGGTCACTTTTCACTAAATGGATTTTTAATCTGGTGATCATGTCGGCTGGGTTTGTGCAACACAAAAGCAGGCTGCAATACGCTATGCTGGAGTTGGCTCAACATTTAAAACATATACCAAAAGCTTAATAAGAACCGTCACGACCCGCCAAATGGTTTTACTCAAATACATTCAAAGAAAATAGAAAATCATGAAAGTTTCCGACCTGTTTGTTAAAGCACTTGAAGCCGAAGGTGTGGAGTACATCTTTGGAATTCCGGGCGAAGAAAACTTGGACTTTTTGGATTCGCTGTCGCGTTCGAACATCAAATTGATTTTGACCCGTCACGAGCAAGCAGCGGGCTTTATGGCGGCAACGTTTGGCCGGCTGACAGGACAAGCTGGTGTCTGTCTTTCGACACTTGGCCCAGGTGCGACCAACTTTGTTACTGCCGCCGCGTACGCTCAACTGGGCGGCATGCCGATGATGATGATCACCGGACAAAAACCGGTAAAATCCAGCAAGCAAGGCCAGTTTCAAATCGTCAATGTCGTCGACATGATGCGACCGCTGACCAAGTACACCCAGCAATTGGTCAGTGGGGCGATCGTCCCTTCACGAGTGCGAGAGGCAATGCGACTGGCTCAGGAAGAAAAGCCGGGTGCTGTCCATTTGGAGCTGCCAGAAGATATTGCCGCTGAAGATACCGACCAGCCGGTGATTCCTGCCAGCGTTTCGCGACGTCCAACCGCTGAAATCAAATCAATCGAAAAAGCAGTTGCGCGAATCGAAAAAGCCAAGCGCCCGTTGTTGCTGGTTGCCTCGGCGGCCAACCGAAAACGTACTTGTAACATGCTGCGAACTTTCGTTGACCGGTTTGGGATTCCGTTTGTCACAACTCAGATGGGCAAAGGCGTTGTGGACGAACGCAGCGAATTGTTTCTAGGCAATGCGGCACTATCGTCAGGCGATTTTGTGCATCGAGCCATCGAGGCGGCTGATCTGATCATCAACGTCGGACATGATGTCGTCGAAAAGCCACCGTTTTTCATGGAGATGGACCCCAACGGTGTCGAAGTCATTCACATTAACTTCCTCAGTGCCGCCGTTGATCCCGTTTACTTTCCACAAGTCGAAGTCGTCGGTGACATTGCCAATAGTATTTGGCAAATCAACGAAACGATGAAGAAGCAGGACCACTGGGACTTTTCCCGTTTTATGGAAGTCCGCAAATCGGGCGAAGCTCACTTGCAAGAAGGCGCCGACGACGACCGTTTCCCAGTTTACCCGCAGCGACTGGTTGCCGACGTTCGTGCGGCCACCGAAGGCAAGGGGATCATCGCACTGGACAACGGCGTATACAAAATCTGGTTCGCGCGAAACTACAAAGCTCATTCTCCCAACACCGTGTTGCTGGACAACGCACTGGCGACCATGGGAGCCGGTTTGCCGTCGGCGATGGCAGCAAAAATTGTTCACCCCGACCGCATGGTCACCGCGATTTGTGGAGACGGTGGTTTTATGATGAATTCACAAGAGATCGAAACGGCAGTTCGATTAGGAATGCACGTCGTCGTCTTGATTTTGCGAGACAACGCTTACGGAATGATCAAGTGGAAACAAGCCAATATGGGGCTCAGCAATTTCGGGTTGGACTATGGAAACCCGGATTTCGTGAAGTACGCCGAAAGCTACGGTGCCAACGGACATCGAGTTGAGTCAGCTGCAGCATTCCTTCCGCTACTGCAGAAGTGCCATGCCGAACCGGGTGTTCACGTAATTGAGGTTCCTGTCGATTACTCTGAAAACGATCGAATTTTGAATCACGAGATTAAAGAACGCAGCGCAGCGATTTAGTGTGAAGCAGCGCAGCGATTTAAAGCGAAGTAGTGCAGCGATTTGATGAAGCAGCGCGGCGTTTAGTGAACGAAGCGCAAACGAGTTAGCGACGGAGCGCTTCGAGAGGAACATAGCGCTCCGTTTTAAATGCGGCCCTACAAGGCCAAACCGAAAACATGCCCTGGAAACGATAACATGCAATCTTCATTCCCTTATTATCTTGCCAACGAACCTCACTCCCCCAACACCGATCTGGACGTGGTCGACAAGTTCACGGGCGAAGTGGCAACCCGCGTCGCGATGGCCGACGCTCAAACGATCGACGCAGCCATTGCCGCAAGCGTTCAAGCGGCCGAACCAATGCAGGAGATGAAGCCATACCAACGGCAGGAAATCCTGAACCATTGCGTAAAACGATTTACCGAGCGTTTTGATGAATTGTCCATGTCGCTGTGCATTGAAGCGGGCAAACCAATCAAAGACAGTCGCGGTGAAGTTTCGCGACTCATCGACACGTTTAAGATCGCGGCCGAAGAATCGGTTCGGATCTCTGGCGAAGTCATGAATCTTGAGATTTCGCCTCGAGCAGCCGGCTATTCAGGAATGTGGAAACGGGTGCCCATTGGCCCTTGCTCGTTCATCAGCCCATTTAATTTCCCGCTCAATCTAGCCGCCCACAAAGTCGCTCCCGCGCTGGCCGTTGGCTGCCCGTTTGTGCTTAAACCTGCCAGCCGAACGCCCATTGGAGCTTTGATCATTGGCGAAGTCCTCGCGGAAACCGATTTGCCCAAAGGCGCGTTTTCGATTTTGCCTTGTCATCGCGATGGCGCCGATCTATTCACGACAGACGATCGCTTGAAACTGCTGAGCTTCACCGGCTCACCGGGTGTTGGCTGGAATCTCAAGGCTAAAGCTGGCAAGAAAAAAGTTGTGCTGGAATTGGGAGGCAATGCGGCTTGTGTTGTTGATGCCGACGCAGATTTGAAAGACGTTGTCGATCGACTGGTCATCGGAGCATTTTATCAGTCCGGCCAAAGCTGCATCGGTGTCCAGCGCATCATCGTTCACGAAAGCATTTACGATACGTTGCGAGACCAACTGGTTGAAGCTTCCAAAAAATTGATTGCAGGCGATCCGAAAAACGAAGATACTTTCGTTGGGCCGATGATCTCGGAACGCGAAGCCGAACGCCTGGATTCATGGATCCAAGCCGCGGTCGAAGCAGGTGCGACGGTTCTTTGCGGTGGAAAGCGAGACGGCGCGATGCTGGAAGCCACGTTGCTGGAGAACGTCCCCAAAGACCAAAAAGTCTGCACAGAAGAAGCGTTCGGCCCCGTCGCCGTACTTGATCGTTTTAGCGACTTTGATGACGCATTGGCTCAAGTCAACGACAGCGAGTTCGGGCTTCAAGCAGGCTTGTTCGTAAAAGACATCTACAAGATTCAAAAAGCTTGGGACAAACTGGACGTCGGTGGCGTTGTGATCGGCGACGTCCCCTCATGGCGAGTCGACAACATGCCTTACGGTGGCGTAAAAGACAGCGGTTTAGGTCGCGAAGGCGTTCGGTTTGCGATGGAGGACATGAGCGAAATTCGTAACTTGGTTATTCGCACACCATCTTAGTGGCGGCGATCATCTATCATGCAAACGAATTCAATTAGACAGAGAGCGATACTCGGATCGGCTACCACTCCGAGTTCCTTGCTTAATCTCGAACTGAATTCGCCCGCATGCAAGATTAAGGAGTGCTGACTGGAATGACTGATCAATCAATAACTTCACAAAATCACTGGTACCGCGGCAAAATTCCGCGTGGAGATCGTGCACAACGTTTGGTCATTGGCGGGGCGTTGATGCTGTTGACCATTAGCGGGTTGACCGAAAGCGTCGGCTGGCGTTCCGTGTTGGCTCTTATCTTGCAAACCGAGCTAATGATCACCGCGATCGGCGGTTGGTGCCCAGTCTATTGGGCATGTGATGCCAATAAAAATTCGAACAAGTAGCAATAACCAGCGATTTGAAAAATTTCAAATTCGAAAAACGAGCTGCAAGAATTTACGAGGTTTGCCAAGTCAAAGCGAAGAATGGTCAGGCCAAACTACTCAACAAGTCGGCTTGCGGTCTTGTACGCGCAATTAGTGTTTGAAAACCTTGGAAAATAGAGTATCAACACTGTGACCTTCCAGCAAACAGGGATCAAGAATGAAACTCTTACCGCTAAAACTTGCGCTGACTTTTGTTGCCGCCACCATCGCCCTAGTGGCTCATGAATCAAATTCGTGTTCAGCACAAAACGCAAAGACCAGCCCAACGGTCGAAGAGATCGAAGGCGACTCAATTGAATCGCTTGAGCTAGTCGAAGGCGAAAGCAAGAAGCTGAACTATCAACAACCGATTCCCTCATATAATTTTTATGGTAGTGAAGAGAATTTGGTTTCGATTGAATTTGTTTCAAAAAACAGTTTTGTTGTAACGGGCGAGAAAATTGGCAGTAGCACAATCACTATTAACTCGATCGACCAAGAACAAAAAAAGCGGGCAGAAAAAATGCTTGTGGTCAATGTCTTGCCAGACATGACTCGTCGTCCGAGAACCCCCTTGAAAGGTGACAAAGAGCAACGCAAGCAGAAAATTGATGGCCTTATTGACTCACTTGCCGACCTCGACACCGAAACTATTGGAATTTCCTGGAACAGTAACTCGTCGTCCTTCATTCCCAACCTGCCGAGTACATCCAAACACACCCAGACTATGACAAAACTAATAGAGCTGGGCGAGGAAGCAATTCCTCATCTACTCAACAGGATGAGCGACAATACCCCCACCAAGCTTTCCATCAAACCAGGAAACTATGTTTTGCATCGCTGGCATTCCAACGAGTACTTCGAATATGATCCTGAAAAAGCTTACAAACGAAAACATTTTGAAGGAGACTACCAAGTAAAAGTGGGTGATGTTTGCTTTGTCTTGATTGGACAAATTGTAAATCGCCCCTATCACGCAGTAAGGTATCAGCCCTCGGGATGCATGGTCGTCAATTCTCCAATTCACACGCCCGAGCTAAAACAACTAGCGGTAGCCGAGTGGCAAGATATAGACGAAGCCAAATTGAAAGCTACCCTACTCAAAGACATTAAATCAGAAGACCCATTCAGGCAAAAAGACGCAATCGCCAATCTGGATTACTACTTCCCAAACCTAGACGACATCAAAGACGCTGGCTCAAAACAGGGCGCCAAAAACTGAACCCGACTACAGCAGGAAATTCTGTGAACTGATATCTTCCTCAAAAATCTCTGCGATCGGCGGATGGTGCCCTACATATGCAAGGGGGTTCTTAGTGAAGCCGGTAAGTAGACTTTTGCCTATCCCTCTCAGCTGAGATTGGAAATCGCAAGTTTGTTTTGACTGTCGGAATTGGCTGCGACTAACTAGTCGCCGGGTTGATCGGCAGTCAGCCAGCACAGGCCTTGTCGCTTCGAATATGTTCAAGTGCTGCTTCTGTGGAAGGAAAGACGGCCAGGAGTTGCCCGAGTTTCATTATCTCCAGGACTTCTGCAATTGCTGAACTGACGTGGGTCAAATAGATTCGCCCATTTTTCTTCGTCGCCTGTTTTCTGGCAGTCAACAAGGAAGCCAGAGCCGCACTATTGAGAGGGCCAAGCCGATGGCATTCGATAACGATGTAGCGAGAGCCTGCTTCGATCATATCGCTGATACAATCAAAGAAGTATTTGCGATTGTTTTCATTGAGTGTTCCACTCACCTCAACAACAGTCACAGCCTCGGACATTTGTCGGGTCGTGTAGTCAATCATGCAAATTCTCCGCGAATTGTTTGGAAGTGTCGCAGCTGCCTTGATTTTTGGCTTTCAATCCATCAACCCAACTACCGCTTTTTTGTTTGACGTGCACTTGGCTGTTAGCCTTACGACAAAAAGGCATTTTTTATGGAAGGAACTGAATTTTTCGGCGGAATATTGCCTTGAACACCCGCTTGACCACGCGTAGTCAGCGCCACGTTTGCAGCTAACCCAAGCTTTTATTGCTTTAGAGGTCAATTATGGACTAGCGGATCAGTTTTTTTCAAAACGATTAAAGATCGTCGGCGGAGCAGCGCTGTCCACGAACTCCTGTTTAGGTCAACCGTTCCGGCAGTAGCTGATTTCATCGGGGCACTCGCGCGGCGAACTTTAACGCTGAGGTTGAACTTAAGCCAACTAATTCGCTCGCAAGCATTGGCGATGGCGCAACGAGTTGTTGTCACGAAAACGTGAACCCAACCGGTTCAATCAAAAACCGGTTGGATAAAGCGATACGACGAAGCGTTACTACTACTTTTTGCCTTCTTCGATAACGGTAACGAGCGCACCGACTTCATCGTGCATGTGGACATTAGCCTGGCTTTTCATTCGTGGTACGAACTGGATTTTGAGCCGCGATCGCTCCAATTAATAAGATCAACAACACCAATGCAAACTCCACCCACACAAGGCAATGGTCAAAAAAATCATGCCCCACATAAGTCGTTCCCATGAATTGGTACTTTTCCGCATGCTCGGTAAACCAAAACCGCAAGTAATATACGAACAGAATCAGCGAGACGGCCAACCAGCCTTTGTTTTTGGCAAAGCAAACCAGCGGCATCGCCCACAACCAATACCAAGGGTTTTGCGTAGGCTGCAAATAGAAAAACACGCCCATGGTTAAAAACAGAAGATTCGCAAGATCGTCTGGCGAGCGCGTCTGCCAAACACGATACAGAATCCACAAGTAAAACAATCCAAACAAAGCCACGGTCACGAGCCTGGCAATGAAGTAGGCCGGGTTTCCTATGGCTAGTTTGAAACCTGCCAGTTCGAAAACTGCCAGGTCTTTGCACCATTTCACTCGCATTTCGTTTGGAACGATCACATACCACGGCGGGCCGTATTCAGTCCAATCGTACTCAACGTTTTGGTAAACCGCGCTGAAGATCGCGTCGTTCATCCGCCACTGCGTCATGAAAACAGCCAGTCCGCCTGTTTTGTCTGGCGCTTGTTCAACTTCTGAAATCTGAACAGAAACGGGTTGATTGGCCGGGTTGACCATGGGCCACATCACAGCCATGGTTCCTAACAGACAAGCCGCTCCGAAAGTCAACGCTTGCCAGCCCCGTCCTCGTGAGCACAACCAGACGAACATGGCAGGTAAAAAGATAACAGGAAAGAGTTTGGCACCAACACCGCAAGCCATCAACACGCCACTGGCAATACTTGCAAAGATAGTTTGCGCCGGCAAATTCGATTCCGAGCCGTCTTTTTCTTTTTCTTTTTTGTCAGCTGGTCGAGACCATTGACAAGCCATCCACAAAAAGACAGCAATCCCAGAGGTCATGAAAAAAATTGCAATTGAATCGAGATGACCTCCGTTGGAAATCTCTTTCAAGACCAGTGGATTCCACGCGTAGGCGACGACCCACCCCGGATGCTTTTTGAAAACGGAAAGCAACCACAATAAGACAAACATCACCCCCAGGTCGAACAACACCAAAACAAATTTGATGCTGGCGATGTGGGCGCCGACCGAGGCATCATCTGGAATCAATGCGGTCGTAGTGCGAAACACGAATTGGCTTACCGGCGGATAGAGCGTCGTGAAGTGCTCAAAGTGCACTCGCGAGGCAATCGTACGAATACTTGGGCTTTTTGCGACCGCAGCTTGCAGGATTTTCAACTCGGGATGATCATTGGCGTTGCTTCTTAAAACCGCGTCGGGAGAATATTTGTACGGCGCGACGCCTTGGTTGGCGGCAATTCCATCCCAGAGGTAACGATAGAAATCCACCTCCAGAATCGGATTTGAAAACACAAGAATCATTCGACTTGCGATGGCGACTAAAACAATGAATCCCAGCATGGACCTCAAATTGCTTTTGACACGAAGCGCAAAAAACAACGCACCCAGTGCAACGGCCGAGGCAAACCATGAGACAAACACAGTTGTTACGATTGGGCGATTGGGATGATCGCCATACGGAAAAAACTGCGCAAGCCAAAACAGAACGCCGGATAATCCGACCAACAGAAAACCGGCTGCCCAAACCATCAATAAGGGGATTTTGCTCGACGATTGATTCATATCAAACAACTTGTTCTAAGCATGAAAAAACTCCCGTCAATCATTTGATTCACGGGAGCCTGAAATGGCGATTGATTAGTAAGCTTTTATGGCCCAGTTTATTTATAGGCTACTTGCTCAGATTTGCCATTACAACACCTGAGCAATGTGCCGGAAATCCGACATCCAATTCTGCTCACCACCAATTTTAGACCTAGTATCCGCAACTGCTACGACGTCCAAACCAACCGAAAGATCGCGAGTTGTTGTAACGTGGAGCGAAGTAAGACTGGCTAGAGTAACCATACGATTGGCTTGGGCACGATGAGCATGAAGATGAATAGCTCGGTGTGGCATAGCTTTGTGATGGCATTGAGTAAGTGTAGCTTTGCGAAGGCATTGAGTAGCTAGTTGATGGCATTGAATAACTTTGCGCTGGCATCGAGTAGCTTTGTGAAGGAACTGAGTAGCTTTGTGAAGGCATTACGTAGCTTTGTGATGGTGCAACGTATGTGTCCGTTGGAATTGACGGAGCTACTGACCGAGACGACGACCCAACTGCAGGGGCCGGCACTCGTGTACCTGAGCCTGCCGATGGAATGACAGACTGAAAAGACTGAGTTGGCTGTGACGGTGTAGAAAACGCAGGTGCGATCGAGCGAGCACCAGAGCCGATTGCTGGCGCTGCTGATCGTGATCCAGATTGAGCGTTGGCAACTGATGCAAGCATTAGAAACGCGGCTGCAATTGCGAGATTAACTTTGAAGTTCATTTGTACCCTTTTTTAACGTAACTGAAAAAATGATTTGGTTATGAAATGCGCTGGGTTACCTGTTTTGGCTGCCCGCACGTTGTTTAGTTTGGCTTCCTTGTTGGGTTTGGCTGCCCTTACTTTGGCTGCCAGCCATTGCTTTGGCTTGTTCGTTCAGCTTCCAGCTGTACTCGAGATGTGAAACACTTACTGCGTTCGAATTGGCAGCTGCTTGAGCTGCTTGGGTAGGTAAATATGGGGCGATAGCCTTTAGTTGAGCAGCCTGATCGCGTCCAAAATCAGTTCCGAACCACTTCATGATCGCTGAAAGTTTGATCGATCGAGAACCAGCGTCGTACTGAAAATTTTGAGACTGCGAAAAGAAATGCTGAGCATTGGTATTCAATTGGGCGTCTAACTTATCACCAACATAAGCTTCGTTCAACAACCGTGGACATCCTACTGAAGCACAAACGATGGCGAAGTGGATTCTCGCGTCACCCATTGGGCGAAGCGCTTTGTGTTCCATCGCATCAAGAGATACTTGAGCTCCACCAACGTTGAGCAACAAGTTCTTCCACAGGTTGTAGCCACCTGTCTCCGAAGTGTGGTTGCGAATCGATGTAGTTGGATACTCTTGCAGAATGCCTTTGACTGTGACTGCGTTGTATGCGTTAATCCAGAACGCCTTTTGATATTCAACCTTGGCTGCCTTTTGCAGGCTCGCCGTAGACAAAAGGGCAATGTATCGGTCCAACGCCGCGCTGTCGGCAGCCGAGGCTTTTAGACCGGCGTAATTTACTCCACCAGCCGCATCGACGTACTTTTGCAGCAGCGTATTCCATGACGAGTGATCGATCGAACTCATCGAAACTTGACTTGCAGCACCGACCACTGGTCCCAACGTCAATTGACGTTGCTTTTGCATCGTTGACTGTGACTGGCTTTGCCCAACAACAGCATTAGCTGCTCCCAGCAAAATGACACCGCAAAGAGTAAAAGACAGAATATGTGAAGTTTTCATTAATCTTCCTGTGATAACAAACTTGACTGATGGATTGTGATTTGGAGCAGGCGGTAGTTTATCCGACTGAGCCCCAGCTTGAAACGAGACTTAAAACGCTCGGATTATTTCTCTAGACAATTAAGGTTAATGACTGTTTGCGTTCTGAACTGCCTTCACAGAGAAGGATTCGGATTTGTACTCTTGCAGTTTGGATTTCCAACTCAGGAATCCATATTTTGCGATCATGTAAAGGATCTTCACGCCTGCCTTAACCGAACCGGATATCGTGCCGCTGATTTTACTGGTTCCAATTCGTTTACGGTATGGAACTGGAATTTCAGTCGTTCTTATTTTGGATCGAGTCGCTTTGATTTGCATTTCAATCGTCCAACCAAAGTTTTCATCCGCCATTTTCAAATGTCGAAGCGCCGAATAGCGGATCACGCGGAACGGCCCCAAGTCTGTGTAGCGACCGCCAAACAAAACCCGCATTAACATGCATGCTAACTTATTTCCAAAATAACTTTGAGGAGGCATCGCCCCTGGCTCGCGCTCACCGAGAAGTCTTGATCCGAGAACGAAATCGAAATTGCCTGATGTGATTGGCTGAACCAAATCGGTTAGCCGTTCGGGATGGTCGCTGTAGTCGGCGTCGAGGAAAGCCACGATTTGGGGTGGCGCAACTCCAGCGGCAATCTGGGTTTCGATCTTTGCCATCCCGGCCAAACAAGCCGCACCGTAACCGCGTTGGGGTTGCTCAACAATCACGGCGCCGAGTGATTTGGCAATGTGGGCGGTTTTGTCTGTTGAGCCATTATCGACGACATATACTGTGCGCACCCATTTTGGCAGGTCATTTAAGACCAAAGCAATGGATGCTTCTTCATTAAGCGCCGGAATGATCAGGTCGAGAATGGGCTGCGTCATAGTTTTTTCTTTTTGTTGAAAGGTTCAACAGTAGACGGGGTTTGTGGGTAAAGCTTACCGACTTTTTAAGATTGTCTGTTCCTGAAATGTCTGCACCATGTACTCACTTTTGTCTTTCAAGGTTCAAAAACAAGCTCTCTTTTTGTCATTTGAATTTCCCGAAAACTCTTCGCATGCTGGCAATTGGTAATCTGCACAACAGAACAGGCTTGGGGCCTTTCATTGACAAGCAGGTCACATACACCGATAAATTAGCTAATTACCCGCCGCGATCCCTGTTCAGAAACTCTCATGGATAAGATGTTAAAGCCACTTTTGATTAGTTCGATAATGTTGGGCAGCTTACTGGCGTTCGGCTGCAGCCCAGACGAACTTCCAAGCGACTCCAAAGTTGCGACCAAGGAATCAAAAGCCAATAGCGGAGACAGCGCGGCAGCAGACAACAATTCCAAGAGTATGGCGGGAATGGCAAAGATGAAATTCCCCGATTCCAAGGACATGAAGTTCAAGGACTCGGTTGAATCCAATGTCAAAGCTCCCGAAGCCATCAAGGAACTTGTTTTCACCACCAAGAACGGTGGCGAGATAAAAATGGCGGACTTCTTTGGCAAGAAGAACGTGATTCTCGTGTTCACAGAGGGCTTCAATGGAATGCTTTGTCCGTTTTGCAAAACGCAGACGTCTCGACTGGTTGCAAATTACGACAAATTTCAAAAACGGGACTGCGAAGTGATCGTTGTTTATCCCGGGCCAGAGGATCATCTGGACGAGTTTGTTGAAGCGGCACTCAAAACGGAAAAGGAACAAGTCGATGAGGTACCGTTTCCGATCGTTTTAGATAAGGACTTCAAGGCGACTAATTTCTTTGACATTCACAGCATGCACGCCCATCCGTCGACCTATCTGATCGACAAACAAGGAAAGGTCAAGTTTGCTTATGTCGGGAACGATATGACAGCCGACCGTCCGTCAGTTAAAGCTTTGTTGAACCGACTCGATAATCTGCAGTAAGCCAGACGATCAGTGTATGCCCGAATCGAACAGCCAAGATAAATTTGAAGCCGCGGTTTCACTGAATTTGCTAGACGAAAAACAGCTTGAAGCAATCGAGTTGGAGCGGCAAACTTCAAAAAGATCGCCGCTTGAGATTTCAATCAAAAAAGGCTTTATCAGTCGAAAGCAATTAGAACTGCTGGATATCCTGGCGGACCCGCTCAGCGTTGTTCCCGGTTATCGAATTGAAGGTTTTCTTGGTCAGGGCGGCGTTGGCACGGTTTACAAAGCCACCCAACTGCGGATGGATCGACCGGTAGCCATCAAGACCATCAACAGCAAAACGGCGCGGAATGAGCTGACTCCGAAACGATTTGAACGAGAAGCAAAGATCGTTGGACGGTTGCGACACCCCAATATCATTTCGGCTTTTGATTTCGGCATCCACAACCAGCAGCTCTATCTCGTTATGGAGTTCGTTGATGGCATTGATGCTGAAAAGCTTCTAAACGAAACAACTCGCATTCCTGAATTTCAGGCTTGGCATATCGCTCAACAAGTTTGCCATGCGTTGGGCAACGCGAAACAGCACGATGTGATTCATCGAGATATCAAGCCCGGCAATCTGATTCTGACGACGGCGCCTGCTGGAACGCAACTGCCTGCGAATGTTCCTTTTGTGAAGGTTGCAGATTTTGGTTTGGCGAAATTCAACGACCAACAACTCGACGCGACAATCACGCTTGAGCATGCAGTCAACGGGACGCCGTTTTACATGTCGCCCGAGCAAGTCAAAGCTGAAAAGATCGACCACCGCAGCGACATCTACTCTTTGGGCACATCGATTTGGCACTTGATCACGGGCGAACCTCCCGTGTCAGGCGCCGGTCCATTGGACGTGATTGCGAACAAAGTAAAACTTGAAGATGAATGGCTGTCTGAATCGCCAGACAACATCTCAAGCTACGGCTTTCAGTTGCTCAAAAAGATGTGCCGTTTCGACCGTGATCAGCGGATTGACGATTACACTTTATTGACTCAAGAAATTGAATCCGTCATCGAGCAACTCGAAAAAGATTCGCGTTCGGGAGAATTTGAGTTGGTCGATTTCCCGTTTTCAGCACCAGCCAAAGTCACCGCGATTCAAGAAGTCGCAAAAACAATTCATGGCCACGGCGACTTGGAATCACTAGAACCAGCGGAGGGTATGGCCACTTGGAAAATGGACGTTCCAAAATCCTCGATGCATCTGGAGCAGCCGGATAAATTAGCTGACAAGCCGACCGATCGTAACAAAAGTTCTTTCCTTTGGATTGCGACTGGGATAAGTGCGATCCTTCTACTGGCCGCCACGATTATCTGGTCGCCAACCTTAAAAAATTCCTTCTCGGGCCAAGATCATTCCAACAAAATTATTGTGGGTGGTGACAAACTCAAAGAGTCATTTATATCGCTTGATACTTTCGAGGGCCCTTTGATGCCGCTCTTCAACGGCAGAAGTATAGATCCAACTCAAAAATTCACTGGAACGTGGGAAGCAGCGACTGGCGTAGAGCAGGGGACGATTCTCTCTGGCATTGGAACGCGGAATTTTCGATGTTGCGACAACCGTCGAAAGCCGCTTCGGCATTTCCGTTTTGTCTGCGGTTTTCGGCACAATATGGCAGAGACGATTGGCTTTCGCCTTTTGGGTGAAAACGAAAACAAGCTTTGGGAAGTCGACATCAAACGAGATAAGGCAACGTTGAAGAACGCAGCCGCGAGCTCGAGTTGCCCCATTCAACAGTTCGATGATGAGAAAACGTTTGGGTACCATCAATTTCGCATCGAGTCCCAACCCAATCACTGGCGAATCCAAATCGACAATAAATTGCTTGGCGACATCCCAAAGTCAAACAGTCAACTAGAAAGTGAATTCACGATTCAGCTTTATGTTGCCGGCGATAAGCCCGCACATTTTGACGAACTCAACTTTCGTTCATTCAAAAGCAATTGAGTTTTATCACTAAGTTCAATCGCAGCACGATTCTCCGTTGGTGCGATGAATGAATTGCCCACAGGGAAGCCAACACTTGGCCTTAAGTTGCCTATTTTCGTTACGACCAGAGGCATACCAACCCAGTTGGCGCGCCGATCTTGAAAAAGAATGTTTGCAGGGCGTTGGGGCGCTCCTTGGACACGAATAGTGTCTACAATAAAACACGCGAAATATAACTACTTGACCGGCGATCTTTCAGTAATTTTCGACGCACCGTGCTTACACGCGGAACGCGCTCAAAAAAGATTTGTATACTGAGAGAGTAACTGTTTTCGACGTGGCATCAGCCACAAATCCGTGTTCCGCCAAAAGCGGTTCGATACTGTGTTTGATTTTCCAAACGACTCCAAGGCCGAACATGAATTCCAACGTCCAATTCAAAATCTTGTTTTCAATTTGCATTTTGTTTTGCTCAACAGGCAACAACGGAGCGATGGCGCAAGATCATCCCACTGAAAAACCGCAAACGGAATCGGTCGAAAAAGATGACACCCAGGTTGAAACCGTTTCTCCATTGATCACGGCGGATGAGTTGAAAAAACTCATTGCGATGGATGATCCGAATATCAAAATTCTCGAACCGGGAAAAACGCCGGTTGACTTTTCAAGCGGTCATCCGCCCCGCGCCCAATTTGTTCATTGGGTAAATGACATGACGGACTCGGAGAATCTTGAGCGATACAACAATCCGAAAGCCGGCCAGTTCGCGGAGCTGATGTCTAAACTTGGAATACAAAATGACGATCGAATTGTCATCTACGACCGCATGGACAGTCGGCTTTCAACTCGTTTGTTCTGGACACTGAAATATTACGGCCACAAACAGGTTCAAGTCCTCGATGGGGGCTTTGCAGCGTGGAAGTCAAAATCGTTTGCTCTTACAAGAGACAGCCTCAGAATCTCCAAATCAAAATATAGTGTCTCGACAATGCAAGAAGAACTGCTTGCTGAAATGGAACTCGTTGAATCACAGCTGGATGACCCCAACACGATGTTGATTGACGGCCGACCACCGGAACAGTTTTCTGGCAAACTTCCTGGCCGCGTATTTCACACGGATAAACCCCACTCCAGAAAAGGTCATATTCCTGGTGCGGTAAATGTGTTTTGGAAAGACAACTTCAACGCGGATGGCACCTTCAAATCGGCCAATGAGCTGCGAAGTTTGTATGAAAACGCCAACGTAAAACCAAGCAACAATGTGATCACTTATTGCAACGAAGGTTTACACGCCGCGCCGCCATGGTTTGTACTGACGCAGTTGCTGGACTACGAAAACGTTCGACTCTACGACAGCTCGATGGCTGAGTGGGCCAAGTCAAAACACCCGCTGAAGATAGAAGATGCTGGTGATTCAAAAGTCGAAGCAAATTCCGACAAGTGAAAATGGGCACGATAGACCGCGTGAAATATTGAACGAATTACTTCGGTGACTATGCCCACATAGTCCTGAGTGTGGATATTTTTCGGCCTAAAAGATCGTTTCTACTGAGGAAAACCATTTTTTTGTTGAAGAATGTTCAACTTCAAGTAAGCAAACGGCTCGACCGCACTCTTATATGTAACAGATTTGAAAGTGTTACCTATAAAAACGGAGAGAGCCATGCGAAACATCATCACCTTGAGCGTTCTTGTGTTTTCAATGGCGGTTGTTTCTCAGTCATACGCACAATCTGGTAGTCGCGCAGGATCTGGCAGCCGACCTAGTCGCGCACAACGTCAGCAGCAGGAATTGCTCCGTCAGCAGCAAGCACAGCAGGCGGCTCAGTTGAGAGCGGCACAGAGCAAGCAGCAGTTCAAGCAAACATTGTCACAGCTTGCTTCTAAGGACAATCGTAAAGTCAACTCTCGCCAAAACCGTCAGGCTCTTGAAGAGGCAAAACGAGATTACAGAAACTTGCGACAAGGGCAGGTCTCAGCGGATACACTTGGCACACTTCAAGTTCCATTTCGATTGACAAAAAAAGAAATCAACCGAAAGAACAACACCGCCACTTGGCCTTCGTCACTTAAAAAGGAAGAGTTCGGTTCTCTTGTCGAGACAATCGACTCAGCGATTATGGAACGTGCGATTGCAAGTACAGAATCTGCAACTGAATTCCTTAGCAATTTGGGTGAACTGAATTCAGCTTTAAGCACTGCCGCAGCCGAAGGTCGTGTCGACATCACGAACTACGCTAAAGCAAGACGCTTTATTACCGGGCTGGCAAATGAAGTTCGAGCAACTGATTTAGTTCGGTAACTAAAAAGTTTCGCTGAACAGTTTCTTTAATTCCAAGTGGCAAGCATAGCTGCCAATCTCTGAGTGAGATGTACGTAAACATCTCCTTCTCAAAACGACTCGAAAAGTCATTGGTTACCGACAACAGGTGTCGGTAGCCAAGCGACTTTTCACTGGAGGCTTCCGACCGAAGTCTCACTAACTTTACTGATTTTTCACAGGTGTTGTCATGATTCAGAACTCTCGATTGTTGATGCTATTGGTTGTTGGAGGGGTGCTCGGAGGGGGCATGATTAGTTTAGGCTTCAATTCACCATCGGCCAACGGACCTTCAAACTCTGCTTTAACGGCGACGACTCAACAGCAATCGACGACGATGGCTTCATCTCAAGATGGTGAAATGACACCCGAGCCGTTTGTCTTTTTTGAACTGTTTACTTCAGAAGGCTGCAGCAGCTGCCCAAGCGCCGACAGAAACCTGGAAAGATTAGCCGCTGAAGCGAAATCGTCCGGGCAAAACGTTTACACACTTTCTTATCACGTCGATTACTGGGATTACCTAGGCTGGAAAGATCCTTACAGCACAAAACAGTATTCTGATCGACAGCGAAAGTACGCGAGACAATTCGAATCGAGCAGAATTTACACGCCACAAATGGTGGTCAATGGACAAGTTGAATTTAACGGATCGAGCCAAAAGAATTCTGAAAAGGCAAAATCGCTGGCGTTACAAGCCAAAACTAAATCCGCGATTTCGGTAAAGTCTTTCATCAATGAGGGCGTTGTCTATGCGAATTGGAAAGTTTCCGGGATTAGCGAAAGCGATCAAATTCAGGTTGCGTTGGTGCAAAACTCGGGAGCCCAAAAAGTCACCCGTGGCGAAAACGCTCGCCGCAATTTGACCCACGTTAACATCGTTCGAAAACTTTCAACGATTGCTGAGCCCACCACAAATCAAGGGCAGCTAAAATTCTCGTTACCTGATGGGCTTTCGGCAGACAAATTTCATGTGGTTGCGTTCGTTCAAACACCGAATGCCGTTACGGCGATTGGCAAAAGCGAAATCGGCGCTAAACCAGCGGCGGCCAACGGAAACCAGATCGATCGCAAGAAAGACATGTCATCGGATTCGAGTTTCAAAAAAAAAACAGGTGAGAACGGCATGACTGTCACCGCCCGCAAACCAGCCATCGCCCAACAGCAGGGGCGGCGACTGGTCAGCGAGCAAGCATTTCTCGGTATGCTAACGGGAGATTTAGTCCGTTTTAATGCAGGATTCCAACAAGCCCGTGACCATTGGGATCAGTCTTATGTTCCGATCCTCTTGGAAGTCGCCCGTTTCTTGCAGCCTCGGGAACGGGCACAAGTCATCAACTTGGTTGAAGCAAAAACGGGGCAGCGTTTCGGGAACGATTTTGACAAATGGCTGCAATGGAATTGGAAACGGGATTTTAAGCCACACCCAGGCTACGGGACTTTTAAGTCGACGCTTTACAGTCAGATAGATCCTCGGTTTGCCGAGTATTTTGTTGACACCAAAAACCGTACGATTCGCTTGGACGAAATTCGCTGGGGCGGTGTGAAACGGGACGGCATCCCGCCTTTGAAAAATCCAAAAATGCTCACCGCCAGCAATGCCGGTTACTTGGCCGATTCCGATGTTGTTTTTGGCATCGAGCTTAACGGTGACGCCCGTGCTTACCCAAAACGAATTCTCGCTTGGCATGAGATGTTTAAGGATACGATCGGTGGCGAATCCGTTTGCGGTGTTTACTGAACGTTGTGCGGAGCTCTGATCGTGTATCAGACAGAACTTGACGGAGTCCACCACGAACTTGGAACGAGTGGTTTTCTTTATCGTTCCAGCAAATTGATGTATGACCACGCAACCAAATCATTTTGGTCAACGCTTCAAGGAAAGCCGGTCGTTGGGCCGTTGGTTGGAAAAGGAATCGAGCTTAATCGCCGGTACCTCGTAACGACCACTTGGGGTGAATGGAAAAAGCGACATCCCAACACAACGGTGCTTTCATTGGAAACAGGACACCGACGTGATTACGGTGAAGGCGTTGCTTACCGTGAATATTTTGGCACCGACGATTTGATGTTCACGGTTCCTGAAATCGACAAGCGATTGCTCAACAAAGACGAAGTGCTCGCGTTTCGTACTAAAGATCAACAACTTGCGATCGCAATCAAATTTTTAGCGGCCAAACGCATTCACCACGACAAACTCGGTGATCGAAAAATCGCTGTACTTGCCGACGAAGACGGAACAAGCCGAGCCTACTATGTCGGTGACATGACATTTTCGTCCTGGAACGGAAGCGACCAAGCTGTTGATTCCAATGGAACAAAATGGACGGTACTCGAAGACGGTCTGGTCTCAAACGGCAAAAAGCTTGAACGAGTGCCATCGCATAGCGCATTTTGGTTTGGTTGGGTTTCGCAGTTCCCAGATACTCGTTTGGTGAAATAAGAATCGTGGAATGACTTTGATCGCCGAATTTTCAACCGCGAATAGACGCTGATAAACGCGAATACAAATTCAGTTTATTCGCGTCCATTTGCGTTTATTCGCGGTTCTTCTTAATCCGACTCTACCAACGAGGACAGTCACCACTGGCGGTTCTCACTGCGGCAATCGTGATGCAGATGACTTCGTTGGGTCTTCCAGTAACAGATAAAGTGCGTTGTCGGTAAACTCTGCATCGCGAGTCAGTCCAAAATGGTCGTCGAACATGAACCGAACGTCACGATATCGAACGGGAGACTGAACACTGGGTTGCCATTGGTTCGATTTCCTTTGGTCGCCCAAGGATGACTTTCGCGTCACCGTTCGATCACCGGGTGCTTCGGTTCGCATCGTCAAAGTCCGATTCTCAAGATTCGAATTCAGCGTTTCGATCGTCGGAATCGCGTCGCCGGCAAACATATGAAACGTCGTCCCTGGCGGAGGAACGGCCGGTATATTTAGCAGTCGGTGGAATCGTTTCGCTCTTTCCAGACACTCGCCAACATGGGCCTTGGCCATGGCACGCCTTTCTTGCGAAGTAGCAATTCCCGGCATTAGCTGCTTTAGAACACTGTCCTGATCTGGATTCAGCATCCCCCAACCACGACGGTCCCAGATATCAACATCGAAATGATCAAGTGCATTTCCCGTTTTTTCGTCGAACACAGCGGGCTCTGGCCCATTGGGCAGTAGTTGATAAATGGAAGGCAACGTAGAAACCATCCCGCTGGGAAATCCATCAAGCACAACCGAAATCGAAAGACCTTCGTGTGTTGTGACCATTGATTTTGCCGAACCGCTATTGGGCGGAGCGATCATGATGACTCGATCAACATGTTCCGCACCTGACCAATTCAATTCTGGTAATTGATCATCAATCATCGAGCCGACGTTTCCGTACCTGAGATAATAGCGAACTAACAAGCTCCCCATCGAATGCGCGACGATGTCGAACTTGACAGGTACGTCAATCCCACGTCGTTTGCGTTCGGCTTCGATATAGCTTTTCTTTTGAAGCAAGAACTCATGAAGTTTCTTTGCGTTGTCCGCATTGTCACGCCGCCAGTCGTAAGGGAACTGAAAGCACGTAAAATGGGCATCGCCATAGTCAATCGCTCCCGACAGCCCAAGCTCTTCATCGCGATATCCACCCACGCCAAGCATTCGAAGGATATTGAGGTAAGCCTGACGGGTTAGGGCCAATCCAGCGACTTCAATGGTTAGCGAATCCAGGACACCCGACGCATAAACACCATCGTCAAAGTCACTCAGATTCGCACCATCAATTGGACAGCACAACAGCCGGACATCCTCTTCGCTGTCTGGGTTGATCGACTTTTTGTCAAACACTCCCCAAATGGTACGCCCGTCGGACGTTCGCAGTTTCGAACCCATCATGCCTGGTATCACGATGACCGGATTGCGAATGGAATCTTTCAGCATTGCGCTTTGCTCGTAGATCTGATCGAGCTCAGGCATGGTTTTCACCATTTGGCCGGGAATCCAAGCATCAACCCATGGGCGAGCGAAATATCCAAGGATCGCAAAAACGAAAAGCAAAATAAGAAGCGACCGCTTGTTCATTGACGAACCACATGAAAAATTGATAAAAAGTCACACTTGCAGATGCTACCAGATTTTCAGTTACCCGTTAATTAAAGTCGTTATTTGATTCAAAAGCCAAATTAGCAGCGATTTTTTCTAGTAAGGACGCTTAAAGCACTGCGTCAATAAATAGTTTTCCGCGAGAGCTTTCCAACAAATCAAGCCTTCAGGCAAGTACTCCTACCCCAAAGTGAAGAGCCAAATAAATGTCGACTGTCGAGCAGACCAAGAGTTTGAACCACGAAACTGCCGTTGCCAATCGTTATTCTCAGGCAGCAGAAGCAAGAGAAGAAGCACTTTGTTGCCCGGTGCAATATCGACCAGAATTGCTTGAAGTCGTTCCCGATGAAATCATCGAGCGAGATTATGGGTGTGGAGATCCATCGCCATTTGTTAAACCAGGCGACACCGTTCTCGACCTTGGCTCGGGAGGCGGAAAACTTTGTTATATCGCTGCACAAATCGTAGGCGAAAAAGGAAAAGTGATCGGCGTCGATTGCAATCAGGAAATGCTTGGGCTGGCTCGCCAGTATCAATCCCAGGTCGCAGAAAAAATCGGATACGACGTTGTCTCCTTTCGATGTGGCGTGATCCAAAACCTTGGGCTCGATTTAGAGCTTTACCAGTCCAAACTGACCGATCTTGAGTCAGAAGGCGTGTTGAACATTTTGGATCGTCGTCGATTGGAACAAGAGCTGGAAACCGAGCAGCCGATGATCGAAAGCAATTCGGTCGACTGTGTCGTCTCCAATTGTGTGCTCAACCTGGTTCGCCCCGAAGATCGCAAGCGTCTGTTCAGCGAACTTTTCCGAGTTTTGAAAGTCGGTGGCCGCGCGGCAATTTCTGATATTGTTTCGGACGAAACAGTGCCCGAGCATTTGCAAAACAATTCGGATCTTTGGTCAGGTTGCATTTCAGGTGCTTGGCGTGAAGACGAATTTCTCGCCGAATTTGCTGCAGCTGGGTTTGAAGGCATGCATTTGGCCAAACGTGAATCTGAGCCTTGGCAAACGGTTGAAGGAATTGAGTTTCGCTCAGTGACTGTGGTTGCTTACAAGCCAGATCCCGGACCATGCTTGGAACAAAACCAGGGAGTGATTTACAAAGGGCCGTTTAGCAAAGTCGAAGACGATGACGGCCATGTGTTTTATCGAGGCAAGTCGATGGCGGTTTGCGGTCGGACATTCGAAACTTTAAAGCGCGAGCCGTTCGTTGATCACTTTTGCCATGTCGAACCGATCGAAAGTATCGACGCTCAGTCGGCTGAGCCATTTGACTGCGGACCAATGCGATTCCGACATCCAAGGGAAAGCAAAGGTTTGGATTACGATGTCACCGAGACATCATGTGGCGACGATTGCTGCTAGTTCTTGATTGGAGTTGCTTAGCATTTTGTTTGAATGAACTTTTTCGATCGAACTGCTAAATCAACTGCTTGAGCGAACTCCAATTCGGAATAACAAAAAGACAAATGGCTCTTTGAAAAAGCACGATGAACACTTTAAAACTCGCTTTACCCCAGCTCTACCCAGCGTGGCTTGACCGTCATGCAGGGCTTGAGCTCGTCATTGATACGATTAAAACGGCTGGCAAAGAAAAAGCTGACTTGGTCGTTTTTTCTGAGGGCTTTATCCCAGGCTATCCCTTTTGGTTAGATCAGTCGGGCGGAGCGAATTTTGACAACGCCGTTCAAAAAGAAATTTTCGCCCACTATTCCGATCAAGCCGTAACGATAGAAGACGGTCATCTGGATGCGGTTTGCGAAGCTTTAAAAGAAGCGGAAATGGCTTGCTATTTGGGAGTGATCGAACGCCCTCGTGAAATGTCCGGCCATTCGCTTTATTGCAGCTTTGTCTACATCGACAAATCCGGAACGATTCAATCCGTTCACCGCAAGCTACGACCGACTTATGAAGAGCGACTTGTCTGGTCACCCGGCGATGGCCATGGCCTGGTTGTTCACCGCCTGGGGGAATTCACGGTTGGCGGGCTGAATTGTTGGGAAAATTGGATGCCTCTCGCACGGGCATCGCTTTACGGCCAAGGAGAGGATTTGCATGTGGCCAGCTGGCCCGGCAGCCAACGCAACACGGCTGATTTGACTCCGATTCTGGCAAAAGAGGGACGTAGCTATTGTGTTTCAGTTTCGGCGCTCATGAATCGCGATCGGGTCGGAGATCATATTCCGCATGCCGATCACATTCGCGAAACCATCAGTTCGATTTCGGCCGATGGAGGAAGTTGCGTTGCCGCACCGGACGGCAGCTGGGTGCTTCCACCTTTGGTCAACGAAGAGGGCATTCGCTACGCGGAGCTAGACCCTGCTCGCGTGCGTGAAGAACGACAGAGTTTTGACGCTGCAGGCCACTACTCACGCCCCGATGTGACACAGCTTTCAGTTGATCGAAGCCGTAAGAAAACTGTTAACTTTAATGAATGAATGCTGAGCTAGACGAAAGCTGAGCTAAGGCGAAAGCCGATTTAAGGCAAGACTGGCTTGCCACCGTTTGCGTGATATCTAAAGAAGTGACCATCAATTCGACAATCCAACTCGACGAGAAACCAACGGTATGAACAGGCCAAACAAAAAAACCAATTCAAAAACTTCGCTCAAGCATCAAGAAAACCCGCTGGCGATTGCTGCGAATCAGTTGCAGGTTTTGGAATCGCCGTTACGAACAACGGAAGATGCGGCGAGTAAAGGTGAGGAGCCGGGTAGCTCACTTCCTCGATTCCATAAAGTATTGTCTGACTCTGAGTCGTTTCCACTCAAGGCAACTTCTGTGGAAATCCTGCAGGTCAACCTCGGCAAGATGTGCAATATGACTTGCGCCCACTGCCACGTTGACGCTGGGCCTGACCGCCGTGAGATCATGCAAAAATCAGAGATCGACGCTTGTATTTCTGTTTTAGAAAAGAACCCCGAGATCAAGACAATTGATCTAACTGGCGGCGCGCCGGAAATGAATCCTCATTTTCGCGACATCGTTACTGCTGCTCGTAAACTGGATCGCCACGTTATTGACCGCTGCAATTTGACGATTTTGTTGGCCAAGGGCTATGAAGACATGCCAGAATTTCTGGCCGAAAACAAAGTCGAAATCGTTGCTTCTCTGCCTTGCTACATCGAAGAAAATACGGATAAGCAACGCGGCGAAGGTGCCTACTCAAAATCTGTCGAGGCGTTGCTGAAGCTTAACAAGCTTGGTTACGGTAAACCGGGAAGCGATTTGACGCTGACGCTCGTGTTCAATCCCGTTGGCCAAAACCTGCCACCCGATCAAGCTACTCTTGAGGATGCGTATCGCAAAGAACTCGACGAACGATTTGGGATTCAGTTCAATCGGCTGTTCACGATCACTAATATGCCGGTCAGTCGCTATCTGGATTACCTTCTCCGGATTGGCGAGTTTGAGTCGTACATGCAGAAACTAATTGACGCTTACAACCCCGCAACGGTCAGCAATCTGATGTGTCGCAACACGGTTTCGGTCAGTTGGGATGGCAAGCTCTACGATTGTGACTTCAACCAGATGTTGGAACTTGAGACGACCGATCGCACTTCGCCAACGATTCACGATTTTGGATACGACAGTTTGGCTAAACGGCAAATCGTAGTAGGCCAGCATTGTTTCGGTTGCACCGCCGGCTGCGGCTCGAGCTGTCAGGGTGCAACTGCAGAATAGCAAAACAGTTGCAACTTCAATTGGATCATCGCAATTCGAATGAGTGCACGCGGGTACTGGATTGCCGATCTGATGGATACCTGCCCAAAAAGGACTCTAAAAGATTCCGCCTAAAGGCGGTACGACAAACACTCCATCGCAATTCGAATGGGTCCTGAGTCGTCGGCCACTTCGAACCGACGAAAGTTGGCGATTATTTTTTGCTACAAAAAAAGCCTCTTGCCGTGTTGGCAAGAGGCTTTGATTTTTTAATCGCATCGAAAAGCTTACTTGCTTCCAGATCCGCCACCTGCTGGCTTGGAATCAGAGCCACCAGCAGCTTTTTCCATATGCTCGTCAGCCGATGAACCTGATTCGCTGGAGCTTGACGCGGCTGAGTCGCCGCCGCCTGCTGGCTCATCGTTTGTGCAGCCTGAAACGAGGAAACACGATGCACTCAAAAGAAATGCCATCGTCAATCGCGAAAATAATTTGTTCATCAAAAATGTTCCTAAAAATCTAACGTAAAAAAATGTTTGTTTTGTAGTCATTGGCGGACTATCAAGCCGCATTTTGTAAATCACTTGTCTCGTCACGGTTTCTTGTTTGAAAAAAAATCAGTACCGCCAAGATTAAGCCAAACTCGACAAAGACGAAGCAATGGTCAAATAGACTTACTCCGTCAAAACTCTGGCCGCCAAATACAAACGTTCCTGCAAGTGACTTAAACCAAAACCTTGTGTAGTAGAGCATCAAAAATCCTGATGCCAACAACCAGCCTCTATTATTTGTCATGCAAGTCAAGGGTGCAACCCAAACGAGATACCAAGGGTTAACAGTTGGTTGAAGAATCAGAAACATCGCTAGAATTAAAGTAATCCGCCTTACCAAATGAATCACCCATTGCGCTTCCCCATCTTTACTGTTGTACAACTTCACTAACTGAAACAAGTAAAAACAAGAAAACAGGCTCAGTGTCAGGGCCCGCGCCATCAGATGTGCTGGGTCGTTGCTATCTGCCCCAAAACTCCGAAACCACTGATCCAATCGAGCTCTCCAAGGCTTGTTTGTGACCACAAACCAAGGCTGCATCGACTCGTTCGCGTCACTCTTGAGATTGAAATAGACGGTTGAAAAGATCGGGTCGTTCATTCGCCAGCTGGAAAAAAAGCCACCGAATCCATCGCGAGTTTTTTCGGGATCACTTTTCGCTGCCGACAAGGTTCCTTCCACCGTTTGACCTGCAGTCTGGCTAACTCCGCTAACTTCGCCATCTCCATGCTTTTGAAACATTGGAATTAAAACGAGGCAAGAAGTAAGTACAAATGCGACTGAGAAAACAGCTCCGCCCAGTAGACGCTTGCCAGTGCCACCGTTGTTTGCAGATACCGCCACCAGCAAGGCAGGAAAAATTACCAGCGGGTAAAGTTTCGCTCCAACAGCCAAGCCTAACGTCACGCCAGCCAACAACAGCAACCAGTGTTGAAGTTTGACATGCGGAAGAAGTTTTTGTTTTGCGACGAAATACAAAGTCAAAACGACGAAGAATGTTGCGATTGCATCGAGGTGTCCGCTATTGGCAATCTCTTTAATGACCAACGGATTCCAGGCGTACGCGATTAGCCAGCCAGGATGGATGCGAGCCATCTTAAGCAACCCAGCCAGCAGCAATATTGTTCCCAAGTCAAACAACAACATCGCGATCTTCATCACGATCACGTGGGCTTCTATGCCGAATGATTCAGGAGTCAGCTTCATCGCCACCGCAAAAACAAACTGGCTTACCGGCGGGTAAAGCGTCGTGTACTTTTCATAGTGAATTCGATTTAACGCGGCATAGTTACTTTCAGATTGAGTAGCAAGTTGGCTAACTCGCTCCAGGTCTTTTCCTGGCGCAACTCCCGGCTCCAAGACTTGAGCAGGTGAAAATCGGTAGGGAGAAACGCCTTCGCAAACGACTTTGCCATCCCAGACATAGCGGTAGTAGTCGATCTCAAGAATCGGCGTCGTGAAAAGGGCGACCAATCGAATACTCAGTGCCAGCCCGAAAATTACCATCAACAGTTTCTTGTAATAAAACGCTGACACCTGACAGGCATAGCCCAATCCAACAAACGCCAAAGTTCCCGCAACGATCATCAGTCCTACAACCGTCAACACCGGACGCGCTGATTGAGCACCGTACTCGAACGGAGCGCTAATCAGGAACAGCAGCAGAAAAACCAGCAGTACGGCCAGCCCTGCAATTGCAGCGTTTCTCAACGGTTGATATTTCGATTGCAATTTGAATTCAGCGGCTTTATACGATTGCCACTCTAAATGACTGTGATTATTCGGAGGTAAAACTTCGCACTCGTCGCTCGTGCAGAAACCTTACTAATCTTTAATGAATTTTTCGGTATTTTTTTCCGCTAATCGTAGGTCTCAACTTAGTAAGACTGTGGGCAAACGAACATCAAATACATGTTAACTTAATCTTTGATACTTGGAGTTTCCAATGCGATTGAAAATAGCTTTTTTTATCGTAGCACTCGGCTTTGGTGTTTCCCTGGCGGCGGCTGCGAACTGGGCAACGTCCACTCCCGATAAACAAGATGCTCCAGCAGACGCAAAAATAGAATCGGCCATTTTCGCGGGTGGCTGTTTTTGGTGCGTCGAATCCAACTTTGAAAAAGTAGACGGAGTCACTGAAGTCCTGTCTGGCTACACGGGCGGACACCAAGAAAATCCAACTTACGAACAGGTCTGCAGTCACACAACGGGGCATGTCGAAGCAGTCAAAGTGACATATGACAGTAACCAAGTTTCTTACAACGACTTGCTGGAAGTTTTCTGGCGAACCGTTGACCCTACCGATGACGGTGGGCAGTTCATTGATCGTGGTGAAACGTACGCGTCAGCGATTTTCGTTGCCAATGATGAACAACGGAAACTCGCCAAAGCATCCAAGCATCGACTTGCCGAATCTGGTCGCTTTGAAAAACCATTGGTGACGCCAATTCGTGATGCGGAAAAATTCTATGTTGCTGAAGACTATCACCAGGATTATTACCACACTCATCCTAGAGAATACAAATCGTATCGCTCGGGTTCTGGAAGAGACCAGTTCATTGCCAAAATTTGGGGCGACGATGCTCACTATAAAATTTCCAAAAAGAAAATGATGGCGAGTACAAAGCCGCAAGTTAATTGGTCCAACGAACCAAACACGGATTTTGTAAAACCTGAACAAGCACAATTGAAGCAGCAGCTTTCCGATCTTCAGTTTGACGTTACCCAACATGAAGGGACGGAGTATCCGTTCAAGAACGAGTATTGGGAGGAGAAACGAGAAGGCATCTATGTTGACATCGTGTCGGGCGAGCCACTGTTTAGTTCGCTTGACAAATTTGCCTCCGGGACGGGGTGGCCTTCGTTCAATCGTCCGCTGGTTTCAGATAATATTGTCGAAAAAGGCGACGACAAGTTAAGTGAATCACGTACCGAGGTCCGGTCAAAGCACGCAGATTCACATCTGGGACACGTTTTTGATGATGGACCACAGCCGACTGGGTTAAGATATTGCATTAACTCTGCCGCACTGAAGTTTATTCCTGTAGAATCACTTGAACGGAATGGCTACGCGCACTTTAAGAGTTTGTTTGAAGACAAGGACTCGACCAACGAGTAATCCCTTGAATCTTTAAACGCACACTAAACAAGAAGCGACCATTAAATTCTCAAACCGAAATTTGATGAGACCAAATGTGTTAAATAAAGGGAGTGATCAATTGTCAACAGTCAACCAAGACCAATGGGTCGAACGCCTTAAGTCGGATGGTGACATTCGCGACAAGGCGATTGAAGAATTGAGGGGTATTCTCCTTAGGGGGCTGACGGCGAGTTGCCGCAACCGCTATGGGAATAAAGTTAGTCCAGAAGATGTCGTCCAGGACGCGTTGATGAAGGTGCTCGAAAAGATCGATACCTTCGAAGGTCGCAGCAAGTTTACGACTTGGGCGATGACGATTGCGGTCAGGATTGCGATCAGTGAAATGCGTCGCAAGCATTTCAAAGATGTCTCGATGAATGACTTGCTCAGTGACAGGATGCAGTTTGAACCAGCTGCTGCTCCAGAGCCCGAAGTCGGGCAGGATGAAGAGAGAGCTGGTGTCTTGAGAAAGCTTTCTGAGTTTATCGAACTTAATTTGACGGACAAACAGAAAGATGCGGTTCATAGCTTGCTCAATGGCATGCCGGTTGAAGTTTTTGCCGAAAAAACGGGAAGCAACCGAAATGCGATTTACAAACTTATCCACGACGCCCGAATGAAACTTAAGCAAAGTTTTGAGCAAGCGGGCTACCAGTCAGTCGACATCAAGACATTGTTTGTATAAGGAAACAAAAATGACAACACTAACTAAAGATCAGATTCAGACGCTTGTTGGTTTGATCGTAACCACCGAGCCAGACCAAGTGACTTGCGATGGTTGCTTAGGGCAAATTGGAGAGTTCGCTGAATACGCTTTGGAAGGGCGAGAAATGAGTGAAGGGATGAAAGTCATCCAACGCCATCTCGAACAATGCCCATGCTGCAAAGATGAGTATGAAGCTCTGCTCGAAGCCCTGGAAGAAGTCGCGGTCTAACAGCAATAGGACAGCAACACATAGAATCAACACCTACAGACCAAGGTGTTGCTGTGTTTGGCTGTCTCTATTACATCATCCAACGGACGAGCCAACCTATGTCGCGTGAATACCTCAAGGAAGCAATCGCCGAGGATGACCGAGAAAAATTGATCCGTTACGTACGACTTCATTTCGGTGACGGTAACGAGAAAACGGGTCAATTGGAAATTGAGAAAGCGTGGATCGAAGCGCTAAAACGCCTGGTGGATTTTCCTGAGACAAAACGCGAATTTATCTTTCAATCGCTGGAAGAACAGTCGGAAGAAACATTGGCGCATCTCTTTTTTCACTTGCATTTCTATTTCGTGAAAAAGTCTGGAGAGTGGATTCACGATGGCAACCTCTGAACCTGCCGAAACTCAATCTACGGCTCCAAATTCCAGCGATCAACAACTTCGCCCCGGCCTGTGGGATGTAGTCAATGAACGCTACCCCGGCTCGATGATCCACAACGATGACTTCGTGCCGATGGCGACGCTTAAAAAACCGCTCAGCCAATGTCGACTTGGCTTTGTCAGCACGTCCGGCGTTCAACTCAAAGGCAGCCTTCCTTTTGACGTGGTACATCCAATCGGCGATTATTCGTTTCGCCGCGTGCCGTCTTCAACTCACGTCGATCAACTTGAAATTCACCAAATCAAATACCCAACCGATGGAGCCAATCGCGACGTCAACGTGGTCTACCCGATCCAGCGGCTTCGTGAATTGGCCGAAGCAGGTGTTGTCGGTTCGCTGACGGAGAATTTTCTCTCGTTCATCGGATACAACATGGACGCACGTCAGCTCGAAAAGACGTTGGCCGAAGACATTGCCGACGCGTTCGAAGAAGAACAAGCCGACATCGTGCTTGCCGCCCCTGCATGACCGATATGACATCAGTCCATCGCGCTGGTCCAGCGTGCCATCGAACGACGCGGCATTCCAACGGTTTCTTTATCAGTTGCGCTGGATGTTACTGAACACGCCAAGCCTCCGAGGGTTTTATTTCTTCCCTTTCGAATGGGTCATCAGTTTGGCGTGCCGTTTCATCGCGAACTTCAATCGGATATCGTACAAGCCTGCCTGAATTTGCTAAGTGAAACATCCACGACGCAGGTCATTCAGCATTTTCCCAAAACGTGGGCCGAAGCGCGACGCGAAGGAAAAGCGATCGAACAAAACATGGCTTAAATTTATTGAGCCTTTACAACGCACTCATCAATCAATCAAACCTGTTAAGCAGAATTTATGACACTAAAAGAAAAAATCGACAGCTACAAACAGCAATCGGCTGGCAAGGCATCGCCTGAAATGGTTGCCATCATGAAGCGAAGCACCGCTGAACTTCAAGCGACCGTACCGAATCGCAATATACCCAAAGTTGGTTCTGCGTTGCCTGAGTTCAACTTGCTCGATTCCCATGGAAACGAAGTATCATCGGCTGCGTTGTTGAAATCTGGCCCGTTGGTGGTAACTTTCTTTCGTGGCATGTGGTGACCGTACTGCAATTTTGAGCTGGATGCTCTTAACACTGCGGTCGCAGAGTTCAAAGAAATGTCAACAACGCTTGTCGCGGTCTCGCCGCAATCAGTGTCGCACAATCGCAAATTGATTGATGAGAGAAAGCTCGATTTTGAAGTGCTCAACGACAAGAACAACGCCTACGCCGACCAGCTTGGTCTGAAGCACGGATTTCCAGACGACTTGAAAGAAGTTTACGGGAAGTTTGGGATCAACTTGGACGAGTACAACGAGAACAAAGACTGGGAGCTTGCCATTCCCGCGCGGTTGGTTGTTAAATCCGATGGCGTCATCTGCGCAGTCGATTTTAGTACCGACTACACCGTGCGCCCGGAGCCATCAGAGACCGTTGAGCATTTGCGAAACATTTAATTCAAAACTCGCAAGCGCATCTTCACCGACGGTTGGGACATAAGTCGTTAGTCCCGACCGCTTTGATGCGGAAATGATCGGCTGGCTTTTCTAGATCAGACCATTTTTGAATAAACCAACGTAGACCGTTTTTCGAATATTCATATGCCTTCTCCATCCGATATTAAACCGCCTTTCACCCTTGAAACGGCAACCGCCAAAGTTCGAGCAGCCGAAAACGCATGGAATTTGCGCGACCCTGACAAAGTCTCTATGGCTTATTCAGTGGACAGCCAATGGCGAAATCGCAGTCAATTCATTACCGGTCGTGAAGCCATCCGAGAATTCCTGGCTGACAAATGGAGCCAGGAATTAGAGTACCGATTGACCAAACAGCTGTGGGCATTCGGCGACAACCGTATCGCCGTTCGGTTCCAATATGAGTATCGCAACTCTGAAGGACAATGGTTCCGCGCCTACGGCAACGAGAATTGGGAATTCGATGATGAAGGCCTGATGCGCAGGCGGGAAGCAAGCATCAACGACTACGCTATCGAAGAATCAGATCGCAAATTTCATTGGCCACAAGGCATACGGCCTGACGACGATTCAGGTCTTGGCGAGTCGGTCAAATAAGCAACGCTGTATGTTGCCTTGAAACGGGATTTGATTTCAACGAGACCTGCGAGCTACGTAGCCGATGTCGCCAGACTTCGGGCGAATTGCCGGAAGTCCTAAACTCTGTTGCCGGGACACCTGAACTCTGGCGAGTCCAGCTACGCAACAGTATCGCTTTATTCAAATTTAAAAATGTTAACGTGAGCCGTTTTGGCGATAACCACGGTTAATGGACGACGAAAACCGTGGCTAGCGCCAAAACGGCTCATTGAGTCTCTCCGAGTTACGTAGCCGATGTCGCCAGACTTCGGGTGAATTGCCGAGGGTCCTAAACTCTGTTGCCGGGGCTTCCTGAACTCTGGCGAGTCCAGCTACGCAACAGTATCGCTTTATTCAAATTTAAAAATGTTAACGTGAGCCGTTTTGGCGATAACCACGGTTAATGGACGACGAAAACCGTGGCTAGCGCCAAAACGGCTCATTGAGTCTCTGCCGAGTTACGTAGCCGATGTCGCCAGACTTCGGGTGAATTGCTGAGGGGCGCAAACTCTGTTGCCAGGGCTCCTGAACTCTGGCGAGCCCAGCTACGCTTTAATAATGTCAGCGGTCCTGACTGGAAAGTTCTTGCTCATAGAGAGTGTATAAACTCGGCCCCTCGTCACGCCATTTCTGTTCGTAATCCAACAACATGGATTTCAACAGATCTTCATCGCAGTTTTCCCAGTTGAGAATCAGACCCGGAATGTTGTGAATCGCGTCCATTAAATCGGCGAGACGCTCCGCGTTGACGTCTCCACCCCAACCTGCCACACGCGCATCAAGTGACGCCATGTAGATCACACGTAGGCAAGCACGCAGTTGTGGTTCAGGGGCGATAGCCATTGAAATAATTCGAACGTTAAAGTTTTTTAAAACACGGCTTTATGCGACTTAGCCAATGTGGCCGCAATTTGGGCAATCGCCGTAACCAAGCGGATAATATTGCTCACCGCAATTATTTGGACAAGGAGCAGGTTGACCCATTGGCTTGTATGGCTCCCAGCCCATTTTTTTATGGTGCTGAGCCATCGCGTCTTCGCCTGTCGAAGCGACCAACTCATGCATCAATGAATCAGTAGCCAAGATCGTGCCATCTGCTCGAAGTGCATCGATTCGACTGGCTGGCGCAAACGTAATTGATTCGTCTGAACCCCACGCTTGCCATGTTACATTTTGTTTCATAGTAGCCCCTATCTCATAACAGGAAAAGTTTTTTGGGAGAGTTGGAGTCGATAGATTAGTAGGTTGGACATTCCTTTCCGACAACCGCGAACTGGAATCGACGGACAGGGATGTCCATCCTACGAAATAGCGCAACTTCAAGAAGCGTCAGCAGTTTAACGACGAGCCGGCAGGCGACCGTGTTGTTGCGTCACGCCCCGGCGACTGCCGGATTGTCGTTAAACTGGCCCGGATCAGGCAATACTACTTGGGGACCAGAAAACTAAAGTGATGTTCGAAGTGGCGGATTTGAAGACCCAAAACTGCTTCTTTATCCATCTCCCCGAAGAACGGAGAATCTGCGATATCGCCTTCGAAAGCGTTGAATCGCTGGACGACTTCACGCAGACGACCCAACGCCGCTTCGTCCGAACCGCTGTTTTCTGCTGGAATCGTGTCCGGGTTGGTCGGGACGTCTACCGGAAAACCATTGGACAATATGTTTTGCAACATCGCTTTCCCTGCCTCCGCCGCCTCCGCGTCGGGAGTAGCGTCAGCGGGAGAATCCGTTTCAGGAAAGCCGTCCATCGGATAAGAAAGCCAATTCTCGAGGTGCCCGCAAACCTGACCGAAGTTCCAGTTACCCGCTTTCTCATATCCAGAGCTAAGCAATTGCTCAGCATCCAAAATCGCGGCATCCAAAGAAGCAAAGGAGATTTTGCGTCGCTCAGTCATGATTCATTTCCAATAAAGATGTACCCAATGTAAATCAAAATTGTAAACCAAAGGGTACGCCAACGAAAACCACACATGAACCTTCGCTGCTTCGCGAAAATTTCAAGCTAAGGAGTAGCCGAATCGTTTTCAAAATTCATCAACGATTTGTAGCTCATTTTTTTCGCTTCCGCCATGATCGCGGTGACTTCCGGTTTCTTGAAATCTTCCGCTGGAAGCCGATTGAGCACTGTGATCGCACGGGCTATCAATTGGTTTCGGTTTTTCTCCCGTTGACTCATCGCTTCGCATCTGGCTAAAGAAAGTGCAAACCGGCTTATCCAGACTTTGTATGCGACCGAATCGGGATACTGGCGACTAAGAAAATCCTGCTCGTTCAACGACTGACTAAGCCCACTCTCTTCCATGAGTTTTAGTTTCTCCCGCTGGTCATCAGCGTTGGAATCGGCAACATCCTCGCCATGTCTTTCAATTAATTTGCGGCAGATTTGAGCGAGCTTAAAGTTCGCATGGATTAGCTCAACACGGTAAGCAGAAACATCAGGTTCATCACGGATCAACCGATTACCGATCTCCACCGATTGTTGAAGCGACGTCAGGGCTTGCTCTAACGCTTCTGCCGAAATCCCCCCTTCAAAGACATTGATTTCAGCCAGCGTTCGCATCAATTCAAATTGAAACGTTGACTGATCTGGAAATCGCTCCACCAATGACTCAAAAATCGAGACCGATTTTTCATGAAACCGTTGATCCAAAGAACTTCGTTGTGACCAATTGTCATTTGCAAGTTCACGATAACACGACGCGAGTAAATGCTCTCGCGTCGGATCGTTTTTAATTACTTCGCCGTCCAATGGTTTGGTTGGATTGAGAATTTCAATTGCTCGAACAAGACACTTTCTTTGGTCCTGATCGACTTCTCTATATTGCGAATCGGGCGATGATTTCGTGTTAGATGAGGAGCGACTGAACTCAACGGAAGGAAGACTGGTCGGTCCCATTCCCGGCCGACTACGATAAGCGGTCAAGAACAACGAGCGTGCCATCTCCTGCTCAAGTCGCGTATCTACTTGTTTTTCCGCACTCAGCATTTTTTGCAAACGTTCGATTGCCTTGGCATGTTGGCGACCGGCCGTTTCGGTTTCACCATTCATTTTCATCGAAAACCCGATATGGTTATGAAGGCGTGCGATCATTAGCGTTTCATTGCTTGACTCCTCAATCAAATTTCGATCGATCAACTTAAAGTAACCATCCAGTGCAATTCGGAAGGAAGTTATCGCTCGATCGTATTGCCCAATTCGCTCGTGGATTTCGCCAACGCGAGTCCGCGCTTTCATCGCTTTGACCTTTAAATCAGAATCGTGATTGTTCTGCGCTGCCAACTGAACATAAAACCCACTTAACTCTTCAAGTAATTTGACTGTCTCTTTGGTTAATTTGGGTGCCACGACTTGGGGCTGAGGCAAATCCGCGACAAGGTTGTTTTCTTCATCCGAAAAATCGACCAACTTCCGCTGGGCTTTCGTCAAGCTATTGGAAAACTGGCCAAACATTCGATCCATCGCCTGAGCAGCGAGTTTGGAATTGCTCTCGGCCTTGACTCGTTGATTTTTTTCCGAGTCAAGCACGCTTTCAATTCGCAAAAACGAAACCGTCAACACAAACAAAGTCGCCAACATTAATCCACCAGCAATTACCGAGGCCAGCGTCATCTCAGGGTTTCGCTTAATCCATTTCCAAGCGGACACAAATGACTTGCGTCCGACTGCGTTGACCGGAAGTCCGTCTACAAAATTTCTCAAATCCTGATTCATTTCCATGGCTGACAAATACCGATCGGCCGGATTTGTCGCGACGGATTTTTTAAGAATCGCGTGAAGGTCCCGAGGAAGCCGTTTGCTTTCGCGGTCTGAGATATTAAAACTGCCGGCACGAACTTGCTTGATCACATCGGATTCGCTGGTCGGTTCAAAAGCTGGCCTGCCGGAAAGCAATTCGATCAACGTAACGCCAAGCGAATAAACATCCGAGCGCACATCGCCGGCTTGGCCGTCAATTATTTCGGGAGCGATGTAGCGAAGTGTTCCGACGACTTTTGAGGTCGCTGTGTAAGCGTACGTTGGTGGCTGATTGGCAGTAATATTCGATTCGGTGCGAGCCAGCCCAAAATCGGTAACCCAAACGTTATAGTCCGGGTCGAGGATCAGGTTCGCCGGTTTGATGTCGCGATGCAATACGTTGTGGGAATGGGCATACTGAAGTGCCGAAGAAACTTGAAGCCCGACTTGCACGACTTCGTCCATCGAGAGCTCTTCCAACAGCGGCAGCGTTTCTTCGCTTTCGAAAAACGGAACATAAGCATCTAACGAATCGCCGTTTAGCAATTGCATGACGTAAAAGTGTAAGCCGTCTTGTTCGCCAACATCGTAAACGGGCGCAATGTTTGAATGATGAAGCTTTGCCGCTGTTCGGGCTTCTTCGTGAAAATTTTCAACCTGGCTGGAGGTAAGTGAAAACTTTGGCAGGACTTTGATTGCCACGCGCCGATCAAGCGAAGACTGATTGGCTTCGTAGACAATGCCCATTCCGCCACGTCCGATTTCACGAATGATTTCGTAATCGCCCAGCCTCGGGACGGCTTCGGGACCACGTGCAATACGACCATCGTTTCGTTTCACGAGGTTCTTTTTGCGTGCGTCTTCGATCGCGACAACGGTCGGGAGGATGTCAAGAATTTGATCCTTGACGTCGGGAAACCGTGCCGCGAACTCGGCATAACTTGGGGCGTCGCCAAGCCGATAAAGTTGGATGTATTCTTCGCAGCGTTCTTCAATCGCAGCCATCTCTGCATAGACCTGATCGTCGTCTTCGAGAAAATCAGCCAGTTCGCGATTGAAAGAATCGTTACTCATACATCTAGCTTAAGCTCAATTCCGTTTGATGGGAGCGCAGACGTAATTTTTTGTAGCAATTCAAATGAAAACTTCTGCCCGCGTTTGATATTGCAATATATCTTAACGCAAAACGTGTCATTTCCAGTCGGACTTTGCCGCTGCGTTTCTAGATTTTGAGATTGAGCAATCGTTCGTTCCCTCGGGCTTTAGGGGATTGAGGCAGTTCTTGAGGGCAGGGTCGTTACGGCCATTGGAACGGCTGATTGGCCATGCATTTTTTGAGTCGTTGAATAGCGCGTACGTAACGGATGCTGGAAGCCTTTTGTTCGATGTTGAGTATTTCTGCGACTTCCGTGTTGGACATGTCTTCGAAGTGGCGAAGCGTAATAATCTCTCGATCAATTTCGCTTAAAGACTCCAAAGCGGTTGCCAACTCCTGGACTTGCTCCGTGCGAATGGCGGCTTGAGAAGGCGACGTTTGATTCGCGGCGAGCTGGGAGGCGATCGTCTGACTGGTTGCACTGTATTCGAATTTCAATCCTTTGGTGCGTGAACGCTCACGTGACGCATCCCGTTTTTTCACAGTAATATGGCGACGGTGAACGTTGATGAGCGTTTGACCAACGATCAAGCGAAGCCAGACAAAAGGAGTGTAGTTGGAGTCTTCGGCAAAGTGGCCGACTCGTTTCATCGCATCGAGATAAGCTTCTTGCAAAATATCGTCAGGATCAACTCGCCCGCAAAGTCTGGGATCCATACGGACGTGAATGGCTCGCCATAACCGGTCGCGGTGAAGCGTGAACTGCTCGGTTAGCAATTGCTTCGTCATCCGAATCACCTCCCGGTCAAAGGTGGCTTCTGCGGGCGGTTCGGGGATAGGTTTAACTTCTTGGGGATCCATTGAAGAGCTTGAGTCGCCGGTCTCCATCAGAGTACGATTCCTGAGTTGCTACTAGTTTAGTCAATTTAGCCGTGGGCGAGCGGCGGTGGTTGTGAATACATATACGCGCGTTGCTCAAATAATCGCCTAATCAATTTGGATTTTTTTCACCGTAGCGATGCTGGATTCCGAGCGTTGGCGAATTTCTCTGAGTAGTTTGAACGTCCAATCTGAGCTTTTAACCAGTAGCTTTTTCTACCAACAATTTGGGCGTTTAGGTCGAAGGATCGACGAGCTTGAGAGCATGCCATTTTCGAAAAATATATGAAAAAATGTACTGATGCCGACCATTTTGAGTGAGAAAAACCGTTGATTGAGAGTTTTTCCTTGACCTTGAGATCAAAGCAGCTTAAAACGAATGCACGAGACGCGACGATATGAGAGGGTAAAGGCCAGCACTTGTCCATCGAGTGCTGGCTTTGTTATGCGCGGTTCCTTAATTGACTTTGATTTAGGTATTTCCGGTGATGCTGGAATTTAAAAAGTCTTGGGGCACAAGATTGTTACTAAAAATAATCTGCTACTGGAAGTAACCGTCTAACCATCCTTTAGCAGCGTGTGGTGCAACCGAATCGGCCGTGTCTGAACCATCTGCGATTCTAAAAGCGATCGCCAAGGGAAACTTTCCTTTGGGTGCCCTGGAAGTGTATCGCCCAACGCCCCAGAATTCTCCTTTGGCGACCAGATCGAATTGGGTTACTGATTCTGATTCCGATTTGGCGAGGCCGTAGAATTCCGTTTGGTAGCCACGTTTGCCATCGGCGGTTTCCAAGTGAGCTGACCCGGTCAAGACGCCTTCCTTGCTAATCGACATGGAGAGATTTTTGACTTCTTCCGGTTTCCACTTAGGCGGCTCCCCTCGCGTGTTGTCGATCAAGTGAAAACGTGCGATCCGCAAGGCGAGCTTTGTCGGAATATCGCCGCCATTTTGAATGACTTTGGCCAGTTGTTTCCGCTCTTCAAAAGTGAACCAGGCGTTGTCCCGACCGATTGAACGTTGAAACACGTCTCGCCAATCGTCGTTGGGCGTGTATCCGTCAAGAACTTTTGAATGGACACGCAATACCAATCCGTTCTCCGGCGCAGTAAAGTTAAAACGTGGGTCCTTCTTTTTTTCCTTAATCGTGCTCGAATCAATTTCATCAGGTTTGAAGCTTGCGAGTGCTTTCTTCATCTCTTCGAGAATCCGATCCGGGCCACGATTGTTGTTGTACGCATACAACTTTCCATTAGCGTCGCAAACGTAGCGGCCTTGGGTCGTTTGATTAAAGTCCTTTCGTGGACCTTGGCCGGCAATCTTTCTGTAAAAATCGCCTTTCGTATCCTTCTGCCGTCGCTCGTACCATTGATCGATCGCAACCGGGATGAAATCTTCTTTGAGGAACTTAAGCATTTCTGGATTGGCAAATGTCAACTCACGGTCGAGCACGCCATTGTTTCAGGTACAGCCAAGTGGGTGGCCGTCCATTGACCAGATGAAAATCAATTTCTTCTGTTCAGCTGCCATCGCTTGAGCGGCCAGCAAATCCGTTTCCCAAGGGATGGTTTTCCAAGTTTCGTTTTTGGGAACAAGTTCAGCATGAAGCTTTTTGAATTCCGCCTCATTCAAATCCTTCTGACTGGTTTTGAATTCATCATTGTTACTGCCAAACAGGAATCCCGTGTTGGCAAATAATCCCACCAACACCATCACAAGGATCAATTCAATATTCGGGCCACCATTACGGCGTTTCTTTTGTGTCGATGTATGAGAGTTCATTACAATTCTCGGTAACTTACTTATTGTTTTTCGTTTTGGCTCTATCGCGTGTTTTATCAGGCGTTTTGCTGAAGCTTAAGCCGAATTTTTTAAGCCGTTTTGACAGCCGTTGGCGGTTAGCAGCCAGCTCAGAAGTGTGTTTTGGATCGGAAACGAGATTTGTAAACTGATTGGGATCAGAATCCATATCGTAAAGCTCTTCCGTCTGGTCATTGTATTGAATGTAAACCCATTTGTCGCCGCGCAATGCGAATCCCTTGTGGATCGACAAGGCTTCTTCACGAACTCGAACGGCAGGGTCTTTGATAACAGGGATTAGATTTTCGCCTTGAACAGCAGCCGGATATTCAATTCCAAAAAGTTTCGAAACCGTTGGATAGATGTCGACCAATTCAACCGGGGAGTCAGTTTGGTTGGATTTAAAACCGGGCGCTGAAATGACAAGTGGAACTCGTGTCACTTCTTCATGGAGATTGGATTTTTGCCAAAAATTGTGCTCGCCAAGATGGTATCCGTGATCGCTTGTAAAAATGATGGCTGTCGAATCGCGAAGGTCAAGTCGCTCCAATTCATCGATAATCTTTCCGACTTGTTCATCCATAAATGTCACCGAAGCATAATATCCGGCCCACATCCGTTTTTGGTTGTCAGGGAATTCACCAAGTTTATTTTTGCTTGCAAGAGTTTGTCCAAGCCCCAGTCTTGGAATGTCGTGGTAATCGTCCTTTCGTGTTTCGGGCAGTTTTATATCCTGCCAACGATAAGGCTTGAAATATTTCTTTGGAGCGACCATCGGGTAGTGCGGACGGACTAAACCCACGGCCAGAAAAAATGGCTTGGAATCTGATTTCCGAGCACGAAGGATTTCGATGGCAGTTGCCGCTGATTTGAAGTCCGGCTGATCGGAGCCGTCGCCTTCAGACTCAACAGTGACATAGGGCCGATGTTTCATCTGTGTTGATTCGCGACCTTGCAGTTGAGTCGTGAAAATATTTTGATTCAAACAAGCGTAATCACCAGGTGTGTGCGCCTCCAAACCGGGCGAGTTAAACCGCTGTGTCCACGCGTTCGCGATGTCGTTTCCGTTGGTTCCAGCAATGATGTCTCCCGGCACTCGCATGTGATAAATCTTGCCGACCCGCGCAGTGTAGATACCGTTGTCTCGCAAGTGTTTTCCCAGGTTCACATTCCCATTGCCCACGTAACGACTGTGCATAAAAGATTGACGCGATGGAGCACACCATGTTGCTTGGCAATAAGCTCGACGGAAAACGGTGCCTTGGGAAGCAAGCCGATCAATGTTTGGCGTCTGGCAAACTTTATCGCCGTAGCAGCCGAGAACGCTGGCTTTCAAATCATCGGAAACAATAAACAACACATTCTTGATTGTCGAATTCGTTACTGACGTCGAGTCGTCATTGATTCCACTCGTGCAAGCCGATGCAACCGAGCAGAAAATAGATTGGCCGAGTGAAGGAATAAAGAGCATTGCAACCAAGCCGATCCACCCCGGTAAAATTGAAGTGGATTTAACTTTCACAAACTGCCTCGACTGTTGGACTCTCAAAGACTGATTGCTAAATTTTGACAGAGTTGTCGAGTGAGTCAATCGCGATTAGCAGTTCTTTTTTCAACTTGGGTTCGCTCAAAATTCCAATCACGAGAAAGCTCGCTTTCACAGATTCCGCAAACGAACCAATCATCTTTCACAATGTTTCGTTGACCGCATTGTTGGCAAAGCCGAAAGACTACAGCTGTCGTAAATTCGCCTGGGTGTTGGATACCGATTCGATCCAAGGCAGTTTCAACATTGTTCCAGGAATTTGGTTCAGGACAAAATCCAGTTGACTGGTTCGAAATTTCTTTGATGTTCAACTCCGAATCGACTACGACTTCGCCTGCCGAAAGAACGGGACCTCCCGATGCACATGCAACGTGTTCGGATCTGCGCGGGGCAATTCGAAATTCGCCGCTCGGCATCAAAGTAAATGTCATGACATGCATTCCGTCGTCACGGATTTCGGTTTCGTGGTCGCGCAGCCATTTTTCAATACACGCCTTAGAGTGAAGTGCGGTACCTGCGGGCTGATTGGTTGCAATCTCGAGAATCTCTTTTTGCCCGACATATTGGTAGTGACGATTTTTCACGATTCGATCTTCTATTGGGTGCGTTGCGATGGTTTCCTTGCCACAAAAGACCCCGCGCCAGTATTCAGGTTCGCATTTACATAAAGCTGGTGTGTTTTGAGGCAAAGCAAGCTGGTAAATTAAGACGGTTGAGACTTTCGCCAATCCAAACTTAATCACGTTTACATTCCAACAGTGCTCGCATGTTTCGAACAATCGCCGTCGTTGCTTTCTTGATTTACACAGTTGGAATCGTTCTTGCGCCACAGTGCTCAACCGCCCAGACCGTTCAAGGCTTTCAAGAGGAAGTTCAAAAACTACCGGACTCCAAAGGAATTGGACAATGGAATGTGGGTGGCATAAAAGTCATCGTCAACCAAGCAACGGTGATTACGTCTAACGAGGAAGTGAAAGTCGGCGTGCTGGTAGATGTCTTGGGTGTCGCTTCTGCCGCCGGATTTGTTGCGAAACAAATTATTGTGTCTAACACGGCCGCCAATGACGTGGTCGATGGTCCCTACGTTTTTTGGAAAGACAAATCGACTGCCGAAGTGGTAACGCTTTCTGACGGCAAAGTGAATCGGAAAACTTACGCCGATTTGACGGGTCCAAAAATCATCGGCGATCTGCCAGGATTGGAATCAGAAATTGTGCTTGATCCGGCGCCATTCAAACCAACCAAAGCCGACTGGGACATGCCTGAAAAACTCATGGTGATCAGCGACCTGGAAGGCAACTACACCAACGCGCTTGAATTCCTAAAAGGCAATGGCGTAGTCGACAAAGACGGTCACTGGAATTGGGGCACGGGCCATTTGGTGCTGATTGGCGACCTGGTTGATCGAGGCGAGATGGTAACGGAAGTCATGTGGCTAGTTCATCGTTTGGAAAGAGAATCCAAAAAAGCTGGCGGCATGGTGCACTATGTTCTCGGCAACCACGAAGCCATGGTGATGGGCGGCGACACGCGATACGTCCACCCAAGATACAATTTCGTCTGTGCTCGATTGAAGACGCGATACCATGACCTGTTCGGCCCCAAGACAGAAATTGGCCGCTGGTTGCGATCCAAAAATGGTGTCGTGCGCGTGGGTGGTCTCTTGTTTGTTCACGGCGGTTACTCGCCCGATCTCGATAGAGCAGGGCTGTCGATGGATGCACTCAACTCAAAAATTCGCGACGGGTTACCGCCAAAAATCGCTTCCCGTAATGCCTTGGCGGAAGACCCAGTCGGCCATCAGCACGGCCCGTTCTGGTACCGAGGGTATTTCACCGCGCACGCGGGGACTTGGGGGCTGGCAAGCAAATTTGAGATCGACAAAATTCTTCGGCGGCATTCGGCTCAGTACGTCGTTGTTGGCCACACGTTGGTCGACCAAGTTGGACTGGTAAAGGGCACGCCAAAAGTAATCGGGGTCGATGTCCATTGGAGTGAAACGGGAGAAGGGTTGCTGGCGGAAAACGATGTGCTTTATCGCGTATCGATGAAGGGAGAGCGGACAAAGATTGGGGCTTTGGAAGCTGCGAAAAAGTAATTTTGCCCTGATGGAGATTTGGCTCGTTTGAGATTGAGCTTGTATGAGTCCACTTTTTAAATCGAGACAACCGTCGCGCGATTTTTCCCATTGCGTTTTGATTGGTACATCGCTTTGTCAGCTTTGGTCAACAGCTCTCTGGCCGTTGTTGCTTTGGCTGAATTAGCAACACCAATACTGACAGACACCGGGAACGCGAAAGTCGAATTCGGATTGGAGTTGACCAACTCGCAAATCGAATCAAATGACTCTTCGATAGATTTATTGTCACTCGAATGTAAGACCACCCCAAACTCGTCACCGCCCAGTCGGCCTGTACAAATTGCTTTGGAGAAAAACGATTCCAAAGAATCTGCGATGTAACGAATCACGTTGTCGCCGGCTTCGTGGCCAAACTCATCGTTGATCGATTTAAAGTTATCGATGTCCACTATGGCAAGGCAAAGCGGAAGATGAAGATTGGATTCCAATGCGGTTTGAAAGCCACGACGATTGAGAAGATTGCTGAGATGATCCGTCTGCGCCAAACGATAAAGCTCTTCCTGCTTCGAGTCTGCAACCGAACTCGATGGTTTGAGCACAACACGTCGCCAAACCTGATCGCCAACCTGAATTTGATCAATGAGTCTTGATGGGTTGCGATATGCATTCCCGAGTTCAAGGTTCGCGATCTCCGGCTCATTCTGCAAAACGACTGCACGAGCCTTTGAACTATTCGCCAGCTCGTCAGTTGATACGCCTAAAATTTCTTCGGCAGCCTGATTCCAAAAACGAATCCGATCCTGGTTATCAACAAAGAACGTTGGGTAATTGGAAAGATTCAACGTTTCCTGAAACAACAAACTTCGCAATTCAATTTCGTTTGCGGACTGCTCTTTGTTGTTGTCGGAGCCAGCCATTGATTTGGAATCAGTCAAAGGAGGCTACTTCTTTTTTGACTTTTTCTTCTTGGCAACTTTTTTCTTTTTGGCGGTAGCCTTCGGCTTGGCCTTTGACTTTTTTTCGCCAAACGCGGCGCCCCAGTTGTCAGAATATTTCTTAGAAGTTCCAGATCGCAAAATGGTCATCGACTTAAATCCAATTGATCGGTTGATTTTTTGTTTGATTGATTCGCAGCGGAAAATTGGAACTGCGAGGGTGAGAGTTGTAGTTCAATCTCGTCAGTTATTGGTAGTCGAAATAAAAAAATTTCGCAAGCAAATCCAAAGAACTGCTCAAAATGCCAAGAATGAGAAACTAGGTCGTTCAATCTCCCCTAACAATTGACGTGATTTCCACATTTCGAGCGTTTTTGATTTCCTTCATTTCATCTAACCTCGTAGCCGGGCTCGCCAGGTTCAGGAGCCCACTAATAAAGATGCGGCAATTCAATAAAGTCGAAACTCTTCACAGCCTCGCCCGAAGTCTACGCGACTACGACTACCATCCAACCTCGTAGCTGGGCTCGCCAGAGTTCAGGGCACCTAGAAAGATGCCAAAATTCAACAAAGCCAAAACTCTTCACAGCTACGCCCGAAGTCTACGCGACTCCGGCTACCTAACATCCAACCTCGTAGCTGGGCTCGCCAGAGTTCAGGGGCACCACTAAAGATGCCACAATTCAACAAAGCCAAAACTCACCACAGCCTCGCCCGAAGTCTAGGCGACTCCGGCTACCTAGACTCTGGCTACCTACCATCCACGAAGTGAGATGGCTCTCCAGAGTTCGGCGGGCCGGTTAAAGCTGCCGGTAAACGTAGTGTCCAGTAGCGTGTTGGCTTTCAAAGTTAGCTCGTTCTCAAAACCCGGATTGGTCACAACTTATTGCCTTTGGAACCCCCGAAACCTACGGTTTGAATCTGAAGTCACCCACGACTGTTGCCTACAAAATTTCGCGTGCAAACATGAACACTTCACGCGCGTTTGTCAATTTTGTAACGCCGTCAAAAATAGCTGTAATCTGGCGACCCTAATTGTCGCTCTTTTTTCAGTCTTACCGACTCAATGCGACACGATATTTGAGCGCCTGCATCGTGGATGGCAGAAAAGCGTAGCAAATCATTTTTTTTGTGTTAAGTTGTGAGTTACATTCCCTCGCCGGGACTTTACGCATCTTTTTTACTTACCTTTGGTTAATTCATGTATTGGTCTATGAATAAGAAAACAATTTCTTACCTCATCCTTTCACTTGCCTTTGCTTTTACAAGCCTCGTTTCTACTTCCGAAGTCCAAGGACAATTTCGTTCTGGATCAGGTGGCGGATTTGGTTACCCCGGCCAACCAGATTGTTGCGGCGGCAACCAGAGCTTTAACACCAGGCCAATGATGATTCAACCATCGCCTATGCGGATTCCTTTCGCACCGGCGCCGATTGTGTCACAGTTTCAAATACCGACTCAGTTCCCTGTTCAAGTTCAGCCACTAGTGCAGGGGCCGGTTCTTGCACCGATTCAGTCGTTTCCGCAACTCCCCGTAGGCCCTCAGATCATTGGCGAACAAATTTTGGGCGAACAGTATCTCGGTGAACTGGGCACTAGCGAGATTCCGCTTGGAGTTGAGTACCCAATCGGCGAACAGCTCACTGGCGAAATTCCGCTTGGGGTTGAATACCCAATGGGTGAACAGATCATTGGCGAGATTCCGTCTGGAGTTGAGTACCCAATGGGTGAACAAATCATTGACGAGTACCCTAGTGGTTCTTATTCGGAGTATCCAGTAGACGGAATCAATCCATTTCCACCACAAGTTCCTGGAGAAATTGTTGGGGAAATATTGCCTTCAACATCCGATGAGTTGAATCAAAATCTCATGTCAGAAACTGGGAACGATAATTCAAGCGTGCTCGCTTCTCCCTCTGACATTGTCAACTCCGAGCCAGCACCAGGCGCAGTTGAGCCAGCACCAGACGAAGTTGAGTCAGCACCGGGCCCGCTCAACTCCGCAGACAATGAAAAACCTGCGGGAGGCGACGTGGCTTTGTCAGGGCCAACAACAGATGAAACCGCTGAGTCCCAAGCGCTAACGACCGAACTCGATGCTGCAAGAAAACAAATTGCCGCGCTAGAAGACAGACTCGCATCCGAAGTCAACAAATCTCGTTCTGCCAGTGAGCGGGCTTATGCGGCCGAGAAAGCAGCAGAGGCCGCCAGGAAGAACGCCGAAAATGAACTTGAAAAGATGAAAACGCAGCAACAAGCCAAGGCTGACACAAAGGCTGCTAAATTGATCCAAGCTCGTGAAAGAGAAATGAAAGCTCTTGAGAAAGATCTTGCAGCCAAGCAGAAAGAAACAGAAGAAGCCGTCGCCATGCAACGCCGACTCGAAAAGGAAAAGGCAGACTTGGCAGCAACTGCCGAAAAGCTATCAGCTCAAAAAATTGCTCTGACAAGAAAAGCTGAAGAAGCCCGCAAAGACGCAATGAAAGCTCTTGAGAAAGATCTGGCAGCCAAGCAAAAAGAAACAGAAGAGGCCGTCGCCATGCAGCGCCGACTCGAAAAGGAAAAGGCAGACTTGGCGGCAACTGCCGAAAAACTATCAGCTCAAAAAATCGAACTGACAAGAAAAGCTGAAGAAGCCCGCAAAGACGCAATGAAAGCCAAGAAAGATGCTGAGCTCGCGATGCTTAAGGCTTTGGAGCGTGCAGAGAAATCCATGGACGCCAATTCCAAAGGCGGAATCAAATCAGCCAATCGTAAAAATGATGCCCAGCGGGCCGTTGATAGGCTGGAGAAACTTGCAAAAGATGCAGAGAACTCTAAATCGAAATCAAAATCGGACTCCATGGACGCTGAGAAAGCCAGAGCTCGAAAAGAGAAATCAAACTCCAATTCCATGAACGCTGAAAGAGCAAGAGCTCGAAAACTGGCTGCCGAAAAACGTGCCGCCGACAGACGTGAAAAGGAGAGACGAGCCGCCGACATCAAAGAAGCAAAGATGAAGGCAGAAGAGGCAAAGCGAAAAGCAAAAAAACGAGCCGAAGCTGAAAAAATGAAGGCCGAAGAAGCAGAAGCCAAGCGTAATTCAAAAGCATCTGATTCTGCAAAAGATTCCGAAAAACGACGTCGCAATCGAAACAGAAAACTGTCACCAGAAGAGCAAGTGAAAAATCTTGAAGCTTCAATGGAGCGACAAATCAAGCAGGCGAGAACTCAGATTATCAGACGAAGCGAAGCAAGAATCGCCCAGCTCAAAAAAGACGGTAAGGATGATTCGGATGCGGCTATTGTGAAGCTTAAGAAAAAGCAGGAAGACGATCTTGAAGCCAAAGAAGCAATGATCCGCAAGCGAATCAAAGACCGTATCAGGCGGATTCGCAAAGAAGAAGCCGCCAGACGTAAGACTTAATTCGGTTGCATCAGGCGGCGACAACTACGGCGACAACTACGGCGAGTCAATCTACGGCGCGGGACCATTTGATTGAAAACCTGCGACACCGAACTTCGTCAAACAATTCCAGCGTAACGCTCGAGTCATTTTTTAGTCCTGTACGAATCAGGCTACGAGAGACTTGCGGATGTATTTCTCTGAAATTGTGTACAACGCCATCGTTGGAGCGAAGTGCAAGCAACTCACATCCGATTAGCTGCGATGCAAAAGGTTGATCTGAAAATTCTGGTGCCACGCCATCAATCATTGAACCGAAAAGGCTACGAAATGCTACATCGAAAATTGCTAGTTTCGCTAATCGCGTTGATCACGCTGAAATCGTTGCTCGCCGCGACGACCTGTGCGCAAGAGGCCAAGCCAAAAGTCACGAAACAACAGCTCAAGCCAACGAAAGCGGTCGTTAATCGCCCCTCCGAATGGTTCTACGCTGAGGCTCATGCCGGGCCGGTTCTTGAATGGACGATTTCAAAAGAGGATACAACTGGCGGCAAGAGTTACCAAACGGGTATCAAGATTCAATCGATCTATGGCTTGAAACAGGCGACACAGAAAACGCCGAAACAATTCGTGGAAGACACCATCAAGCAACGCAAAGAAACCGAAGGCGTCGCGGTCCAGCAAGCGACTGATGAAGTGGCAATTGGACCGTGCCGGATGCTGCGGTTGCTTACTGAAGAAGATGATTACATCATTCTGCACGAATACTATTACGGTACGGGCGACATTGATGCAGTGGTCGTCATCACCCGAGGCGCCCCAAAAGACGAATGGCCGAAAGCGCAAGAGAAGTTGTTCAAGGTAGGTTCGTTTAATCTTCAGGCGATGGTTATGTTTCAGTCCAAGAAGACGCCCGTCGAGTCGGTTCCGAAAGACGACCTCACCGAACCGCTCACAAAACTTGGTTACAAATCCGTGGAAATGACACGTGATCCATCCGGGATGTCCGTGGTATCGATTCGTGTCAATGAAAGCAAGCCGCTACGATTCGTTTGCGATACGGGAGCCAACACGACGATCATCTCGCCATCAACTGCGAAGAAGCTGAAGCTGGTAATGCTCGCTACCAATAGCACCGCGGCCGGTCTCGGCGGTGCGAAGAAGTCGATGACCGCACCAATTCGCAAATTGCAATTCGGCGATATATCCACCGAGTGGCAAACGTTGGAGGTCACAGATATTTCGCAACTCAACAAACAGTTTGCCAAATCAGGAACCAAACCCGTAAACGGGTTTCTTGGGAGTGACTGGATGAAAAAACACCAAGCGGTTGTGGACATTTCTCGCAATCGGTTGTTTTTTAAGATCGAATGATAACCTGCAGGCCAAACTCAGCCGATGGCTCGCATCGCACCGGCTATTGTGAAGCTTAAGAAAAAGCAAGAAGACGATCTCGAAGCCAAAGAAGCAATGATCCGAAAGCGAATCAAAGACCGTATCAGGCGGATTCGCAAAGAAGAAGCCGCCAGACGTAAGACTTAATTCGGTTGCATCAGGCGGCGACAACTACGGCGACAACTACGGCGAGTCAATCTACGGCGCGGGACCATTTGATTGAAAACCTGCGACACCGAACTTCGTCAAACAATTCCAGCGTAACGCTCGAGTCATTTTTTAGTCCTGTACGAATCAGGCTACGAGAGACTTGCGGATGTATTTCTCTGAAATTGTGTACAACGCCATCGTTGGAGCGAAGTGCAAGCAACTCACATCCGATTAGCTGCGATGCAAAAGGTTGATCTGAAAATTCTGGTGCCACGCCATCAATCATTGAACGCCCGTCACGATTGGCAATCGTCAATCCGATTGAATATGTCTTCAGCATGCCGCCCAAAAATTGCTTGAATTCGTCTGGCGTTACGTAACCAGAATGAGGGTCAACAGCCCGACAAAAACTGTCCAAATACAATCCGAGCGCTGTGTCTTCAGACTTTGTTTTAGATTGACTCAGAATTGATTCGTATCGCGACTTCAAAAAACCGACGTGGCCTTCAGATTCCGGTCGGGAGCGTTCTACAAGAAGGTTGTATTTGAGATGCAAACGCCATCGTTCGTTGCGCTCAACTTCGTCGCTCGGCCACTTGTGATAACTCAGCGGAAGTTCTTCTTCAATTGAGAAATCGAAATCACCATCCAGTCGTTTGATTGCAGATTTCAAAGCCGATCCTGCACGAATCTGGTATCGCTCAGTAACTAAAGTGCATAACTTCAGATTGCCAGTTTGGGCGAACGTCGGCAATTGCTTCAAGTACTTGCGGAACTCGACAATATCACCAGCAAGGAAATATCGTTTCCCAGGATCCAAGGTGTTTAAGTAAACCGTCAGCCACTTTTCACAGAGTTCACTATCGACGTTTGGTTTTTCCAAATGGTGCTTTGACAAAATGTTAACCGTCGTTTTTGCGACTAACTGTTTGCTCGGCTCGCGTTCTTGCCCGAAAGTCGGTTCGGCCCAAACTACGAGAAAAATTAGCAGCAGTTTTTGAGTGAACATAATTTGTGACGGATAAAATCTGCGATCGCCAAGCCGGAACAAGCAATCATCCAATCCTAAACCACGCGCAAGTCCGGCCCCAAGTGCATGACATCTCTTCCATGGAGGCGATTACACTACCCTGTTGTCTCTCGATACTCGAAATCAGTCGTCGACCACGAAAAACCATGAATCACCCAAATCAATACTCAGCCTAAGGTTGTCATAATTGTAAGGTTCACCCGTTCGTTTTACGAATCCACATTGGTCAAATCCATACGTCGTCCAGAAACACAAATCCGAGCCGTTGGATTCAATCTTTTTTACACGCAAAGTTCCGGCTGAACATTCCTCGGGAATTGGCAGATCGCTTTGATGCTTCTCCACCAGCATCTCAAGTTTGGGTTTAGCGATAAAAAATGCCAAACGGAGTGGCCAATCAGTCGTCCAGATGGAAAGCACGAACGATACCATCGCTATTCCAACCAACAACGATCGCGTTGTGCCAACAAGACCAATGATGATGCAACACAGGATAACAAGCGCACCTGACAAACCCGACAAAAGCGAAAGCAAAAACATGGACCTGCAATAGCCGGCAACAAGGACGATCAAGCAGCATACAAGTGAGACGCTGATGCAATTGGCGATGAGAATTTTTCTGGATTTTTTCAATTGAGTTTCTCAAGCCGATTTCGTGCGAGATCACCGATCTGGTACGAGCATGCCAACCGTTTCTCGTGGTGACGTATCAATATCTTAAACATTTCCAATTGAGCGAGCAGTGACGTCGCGCAATTCCGCAACAACCGCCACCTAGGTGGGATTCTCACCCGTAGGCAAACAGACGTTGCCGATCCGCTTGCTCGTGCATCAAAACTCCGCCGAATTTGCATTCGTCCTCACACACAATGTGGACCAAGAAAACTTGGATCACACAAGGCCCCTCGGCTGGTTCGCTGCCTCAAGTGTCTCGGGTTCGAAGTTGGTAATTTCGATCACGCAATGAAAGAAAAATTGCGGTTTTTTGCCCCGCTGAAAACATATGCCTTTATTCAAAAGCAATATTCGAGCCGTAATGACTTGCTCTGAGTATACTTGCAACCAACTGGTGCGCACGCCACGGCCTTTTTGATGGCACGTCGCTTGTTCACTCATCAAGACGCAGATCAACTTTCCAATATCCCGTCTATATATCCTACCTTTGGGCGGCCAGATAAAAACGAGATGACAGAACTTACCAAACCGTGCCGTATCCTGATGCTCCTCGAAAATTGTGGGTATCCAGAAGACACGCGCGTTGCAAACGAAGCGACGGCATTGGTCGAAGCAGGCCATACAGTCAGTGTTGTGTGTCGCAGGGATGCGTACACTACCAAGCGACACGAAGTGATCAATGGAGTCAAATTGTATCGCTACCCGGCTCCGCCAGAATGGCGCGGAGTACTCGGTTATGCTGTCGAATATGGATACAGTCTGACGATGGCATTTTTCATTGCCAACTATCTTTTCCTGCGGCACGGATTCGATGCACTGCACGTTCACACGCCACCTGATATGTATGTCACGATCGGAGCATGGTTTAAGCTGTTCGGTGTCCGCTACGTGATGGACCACCATGATCTTTCACCTGAGTTGTACCAAGCCCAGTCGCAGTCAAGCGAAGACGCATTGCTTGTGCGAATGTTGAAATGGTTTGAAAGACGGTCCTGCCGCATGGCCGACCAGATGATTCAAACCAACGAGTCGCAACGAGCAAGTGACATTTCTCGGTGTGATGTAGATCCCGCTCGAACCAACGTGGTTCGCAACGGCCCAAACTTTCAGAAGATGCAAGGAGCAGTTCCCATACCGGAGTACCGCGAAAAGGGAAAGATGATTCTTGGATACATGGGGTGCATTGGTTTCCAGGATGGTGTGGACAGTTTCTTGCAAGCGATGCGTCGACTTAGTGTGGACCTGAAGCGCGACGACTTCTTCGGCCTGATCATTGGCGAGGGCCCGGCACTGCAAAGCCTGAGAGATTTGTCGGTGGAGTTAAAGCTCCAAGACAAAATGGCGTTCGTGGGTTATCAAAAAGGTGATGCGCTGTATTCGCACATCGCATCGTGCGACATCATGGTGACTCCCGATCCGGTCAATTCATATAACGCTTCGTGCACGATGATCAAGACAATGGAATATATGGCCATGTCCAAACCGATCGTGGGGTACGACATGCCAGAACACCGCTATAGTGCGGGCGATGCGTCGCTATATGCGAAACCTGGTGATGTATTGCACTTTGCTCAATGCCTGCAACAATTAATGGATGACCCGAGTCTTCGTCAGTCGATGGGTGAAATGGGACGCCATCGAATCGAGTCCAAATTGGCATGGAAACATCAAAAAGAATCTCTAATCGCGACGTATCGCAAAATTCAATCGACCCAATCCCAACTCGTTTAGCATGGCAGCTTTCCATTGAAGAACGCCAATGGAAAAACGACTGTTTCGATAATTCTCAATTGCGAATACCTTACTCTATCTTTTGTCGGCGTGGAACTTGATGAATAGCAATCCGCGTTATACAGAATTAGAGTTGCCGACCAGGGAGCCCTCTGGCTATCAACGAAGCCAACTCAATAGGGATGCAGGTCCCTTTCGCATCGCAACTCCGGAAGAAACTGATCTTTGGGACGCTTTCGTTGACAAGCACCCCAAAGCCTCGATCTTTCATACACGTCAAATGGTGCAAGTCTACTCAGCGACGCACAAGCACCAACCTCTTGCCGTTGCTGCGGTCAACCAACATGGGATCCCAGTGGCAATGATCGTTTCGGTACTTGTGAAAACGCTGCCGGGTGTCGCCAGCCGTTTCGCCTCGCGTGCCATCATGTTCGCGGAACCGATTTGTAATGACGACGAAGAAGGAATCCAAGGATTGACGACGTTGCTTCTTCACCACGACCGATGGATGAAGCGGCGGGCTTTGTTTGCCGAAGTAAGACCGATGTGGGATTCAGGCGCTGAACGCATCGCGTTGGAGAAAAGCGGATACCAATATCTTGAGTACCCCAACTTTGTAATTGACACGACCCGCTCGCCAGAAGAACTTTGGAATGCGATGCCCGCGAAATTTCGCAGTGAGATCAATCGGGCAGGAAAAAAGGGGGTCGAGGTCGTTGAAGATTCCTCTCCGTCCGGCGCACAGGCTCTCTACAAACTTTTGCAATCCAGCTACGGGCGATCACGAGTCCCACTTCCAGATGTAAGCCTTCTTCAATCAGCGATCAAATATCTGCCGGACGATTATCGCCGTCTGGCAATTGCCAACTACCAAGGCCGTCCCGTTGCAGGGTCGTTGGATCTTATCTTCAAAGGTGTTGTCTACGGATGGTACTCTGGAATTGAACGTGTGCCGGGCATCAGCGCCAATGGACTGGCGAGCTGGAAGGTGATCGAATGGGCCAGCCAGAATGGGCACAGGCTCTTCGATTTTGGAGGTGCTGGTTGGCCCGGAGAAGACTATGGACCGGCGAATTTCAAGGCGAGGTTTGGTGGCCAGCTAGTCCACTATGGCCGTTATCGCAAAACGTATTCACCATGGAAATTGTGGATGGCCGAGAGAGCGTACCAATGCGTGCGCGGCTTGATCGCTCCCCGACGGAAACAAGTAGCCAAACCCTCGACTGGAAACGGTGATTCCAGGATCGTTAACGATTGAAAAAGCAGCTTTGCTTAGTCCTTGGCAAAGACCTATCGTGGTGACACTCATTTCGTATGTAATCCACCAGCATGGAATCGTTGAAAGACGATGCCATGCTTTCTTCCAATATAACGAAACTCAAACAACCAGTATCTGGAATCTGGGTTTAGCTGGCCACCAATAGTCGTTTCGCATTGTCGAAATAGGCGTGGATTTTTATACTTTTCGGTTCCATTCTCGACTACTCACCATTCAATCGGCTCCGGCAAAACTCTGAAACGAATCCACTATGTCCATTTCTGATTTTAAGAAACCTTTTTTTGCCGGCGTGGATGTGGGAGGGACGAATGTCAAAATTGGCTTGGTCGATGACACTGGTAAAGTCATTGCCGATTCAAAATTTCCGACACAACCGAATCAGTCGCCTGAAATTGCCACTCGAAAAGCACGCAAAGATCTGGAATCGCTTTGCGAAGCGAACAAGATTGACTGGACCGATGTGGTCGCCGCCGGACTTGGGACACCAGGGCCGATGGATATTCACAAAGGCATTATTTTGACGCCAACCAATTTGCCCGGCTGGCACGATTTCCCAATTCGCGACAACCTTAGTGAAGCATTAGAGAAACCTGTCACGTTTGCCAACGACGCCGGTGCGGCCGCGTTTGGCGAGTATTGGGTTGGCGGTGGACAAGCGTTTGACAGCATGGTTCTGTTGACGCTTGGAACCGGTGTCGGAGGGGGTATCATCGTTAACGATTACTCCATCGAAGGTGCTAACAGTCATGGCGCCGAAGTTGGCCACATCGCCATCGATACTTCTGAAGACGCACGGGCATGTGGTTGCGGTCAAACCGGTCACTTGGAAGCTTACGCCAGTGCGACGGCTTTGGTCGAGCGAACCCGCGAAGCCATGGGGGCTCCTGAATCGGGTGAGGACACAATTTTGCACAAACAGATCGGTGAAGCCTCGCCACTTTCAGCTTTAATGATTTCTAATGCGGGTGACGAAGGTGACGAGTTCGCTCTTCGAATGATCTCGGAAACTGCCGTCTACCTTGGACGCGGAATCGCACAGCTTGCCCATACAATTGATCCGGCTGCGTTTATGCTGGGGGGAGCCATGAACTTTGGCGGGAACCATTCACCACTTGGGCAAAAGTTCCTGGCTGAGGTGATCGCCGAGACACGGCGGCTGGTCTTTCCTGTCTTGGGTGAACGGTTAATCGTAAAATTTGCCGAATTGGGCTCAGAAGCCGGATTTGTTGGCGCCGCAGGTTTGGCACGTGTTGCGTACAATAAACCGTAAGAAACGACCAGCTAAATCTTTAACGCTGCAGAATCTTGCTTGCGTTAAACGGCGGAATCCGCGATTCTTCGCCGACACAAACGAAACAAACATATTACTTCTACACCTACGCGTTGCATGGCCAAAATTAAGACGGAAAACATTCGCAACTTTTGCATCATCGCTCATATCGATCATGGAAAAAGTACGCTTGCTGATCGACTGCTCGAGCATACGGGCACCGTTCAGAAACGTGAAATGCAAAATCAAGTCCTCGACGACATGGAGCTGGAGCGTCAACGTGGGATCACCATCAAAGCACGCGCTGTGGCGATGCGCATCACTCACAAAGGCCAACAGTATGAGCTTAACCTGATCGACACCCCTGGCCATGTTGATTTTCAATACGAAGTCTCTCGGTCACTGAACTGTTGCGAGGGCGCGTTGCTACTTGCCGATGCGTTCCAGGGCGTCGAAGCCCAAACCGTTGCCACCGGATATGCCGCAATCGAGCACGACCTCGATATCATTCCCGTGATCAACAAAATTGACTTGCAACACCAACGAGCTGACGAAGTCGCCGATGAGATGGAGCAAGTACTCGGTGTGGACGCCACTGAGGTTGTTCGCGTCAGTGCCAAATCCGGAATCAACATCGATCAGTTACTCGATGCGATCGTGGAAAAGATTAAGCCACCCGCTGGCGACGCAGATGATGTTCTTCAAGCGATGGTTTTCGATTCACATTACGACGAATACCGTGGAGCGATCACTTACGTGCGCATCGTTAACGGCTCGGTCAAGAAAGGCGACAAAGTCAAATTTGTCCGCGCTGGTACCGAACACGAGATCATCGAACTGGGCCAATTCACTCCCAAGCAAACTCCATGCGAAGAGTTGGGCGTCGGCCAGGTCGGCTATGTCGTTTGCAATATCAAATCGCTGGACGATGTAAACATTGGTGACACGCTTTCGGTGGCAGGTAAAAACAGCGCCGAAGCACTGCCGGGATACCAGGAACCCAAACGGATGGTCTACTGCGGACTTTATCCGTCTGACGGCCAGGACTTTTCGGAGCTTCGAGATGCGCTAGGTAAACTCGCCATCAATGACCCAAGTTTCGAATTCTCTCCCGAATCGAGTGAAGCACTTGGGTTCGGTTTCCGTTGCGGATTCCTGGGTATGCTTCATATGGAAGTCGTCCAGCAACGATTGGAGCAGGAGTCGGATGTCGACCTAGTCCAAACCGCGCCCAATGTAACTTATCGAGTCAAAACGAAGCGTGGAAAGGAACTGGATATTCATCGGCCTCAAGAAGTTCCCGATCCCGGTGAGATTGACGAGTTCCTCCAGCCGATTGTGCGGGTCAATTTGATCCAGCCACAGGAGTACGTCGGGCCAGTGATGAAGCTTTGCCAAGAGCGACGCGGCATCCAGCAGAACACTGAGTACCTATCGGCCACTCGGATGATGCTGACTTATGATTTGCCGTTGGCGGAAGTCATCTACGACATGCACGACAAACTAAAAAGCATCACACGCGGTTATGGCACCATGGACTACGACGTGATCGGCTACTTCCCGGCTGACCTTGTCCGGATGGATATCATGGTCAACGGAAAGACAGTCGACGCACTTAGTGTGATTTGTCATCGTGCAGACGCCGATCGACGGGGCAGGGCAGTCTGCAAGAAGCTTAAAGAAGAGATCAGCCGCCACATGTTCGAAGTTGCAGTCCAAGCCGCGATTGGCTCGCGGATCATTGCCCGCGAGACCGTCAAAGCGCTTCGCAAAAATGTAACGGCTAAATGTTATGGTGGCGATATCTCGCGAAAGCGAAAACTATGGGCCAAGCAAAAGGCTGGTAAGAAACGCATGAAGTCAATTGGAAGCGTTGACATTCCGCAAAAGGCATTCATGGCGATCTTGAGTACGGGCGAAGACAAAAAGTAAGAGACGACTTGTGCAGTAACTAGCGTAGCCGATGTCACCAGACTTCGGGCGAATTGCCGCTGCTCCTGAACTCTGGCGAGCCCAGCTACTTTTACGGTGAACTGCGAATGAACAACTGCCTTGATGGTCTTATCTGAAAATGACGTAGCCGATGTCGCCAGACTTCGGGCGAATTGCCACTGCTCCTGAACTCTGGCGAGCCCAGCTACTTTTTAGTGAGGAGCTGCGCATGAACAACTTCATTGATGATTCTTATCTGAAAATGACGTAGCCGATGTCGCCAGACTTCGGGTGAATTGCCACTGCTCCTGAACTCTGGCGAGCCCAGCTACTCTTAGGTTGAAGCTGCGAATGAATAACTTCTTTGATGGTTCTTATCTGAAAAATGGCGTAGCCGATGTCGCCAGACTTCGGGCGAATTGCCACTGCCCCTGAACTCTGGCGAGCCCAGCTACTTTTACGGTGGAGCTGCGAATGAATAACTTCTTTGATGATTCTTATCTGAAAAATCGCGTAGCCGATGTCGCCAGACTTCGGGCGAATTGCCACTACTCCTGAACTCTGGCGAGCCCAGCTACTTTTACGTTGGAGCTGCGAGTGAACAACTTCTTAGATGATTCTTATCTGAAAAGACATGAATCCATGAACGACGTGTTCCGGCGACCTATTAAATGTATTTTCCCACTTTGATTATTGCCTGGCATTAATAACAAACTGACGCACCAAGAAACATCGCTTACTTTCAGGGCTTTCAATCAAGCCACATTGCTGGCAGTTCAAAATAAAAACCACCTGATTATTAAGTGCTTTAACTTGTTACCATCCACCATGACCACTGGCAAAATCGTGATTTTTCATTCACCCCAAAATCGCCACAAACAACGGTTTTTTGCGGCTCATGTATCCTGAGGCACGGCCGCTTGGATCGTGATACACAGGCCTATGTATCGTGGTGCACGCGAGCGGTTTTTTTCGCGGGCTGATCTACAAGCCGCCGAATCTTCCTTACTGCCATCGGCCACTTGATTCTTGAAATTTTTTGCACCAAACCTTCGTTTATAACCCCCTGAAGGGCGAGTGTTTTTCAAAGATCTCGGCCAAACGTCGGAAAAACACATTGGATTTTCATTGCGTTGATTTGCTTCCCCAGTGAAAATCGGAGGGTCTAATTGATTGCACCATGCAACGATTAAAACTTCCTCAAAAGATTTGGAGTCCAACATGAGATCCTACATTGCCAAGACGGCGACGTTCCTCTTTCTTTTCGCTTTCCTAACTTCCACTCTCGTCGCCAGTGATACGTTCACTGATAAAGACGAGTGGAGTGAATCAGTATGCGGTGATCGTGTAGATTCGGATTTTGAATCGGTGATGGACGCTTCCGGTAACCCTGTGTTTCCTGGAGATATTATTAATACCAATCTCCCCAACAATCAGGTGCTCGAATGGGGTATCGCGTCGCAGGAAAACAACTCAGATTCTATCTTTACATTCGTCAATGGCGACCTCCATGGATTCATAGCACAAGAAGATGAGCCAGTTAATTTTGACCTCGATCCAACTCAAGGTCCGCTTGAAGGTTTTTGCTTCAGGCATTTTGGACAAAGTTTCCAGCTTAACTTCTTTGATGGAGATACCGTTGTTGATACTCAGACGGTCATTGTTGATGCCCCCATAACAATCAATGATGCAGCCTTTTTTGGGTGGACTAATACTGATGGACTGAATGTAACTCGAATTCAAATGGAAGCACTCAATCCAGCCAGCGATACAAATTCGCTTTTTTTCATCTCAAACTTTCAATTTTCATTCAATGGTGGAAACTGCGGTACCTCAACGCCACAAGAGCAGTTGGACGAAGTTATTGCCAACTTGGATGCAATTGGCCCCACTGGTTCTTCATTCGATGACTATTTGATCGGTTGCGCTATTGCCTATCTTGAGTGTGCTAACAATCCAGTGTTCTTTACTGAAGACGGTTTGCTGAACAACAATATCGCGTATTTCTTCTTCGCTAAAACAAAGGTGGCGTCATTTTTTCTCTGCAACGTTGATGGCAATGCAGCCGTCGATCAGGCGTTGCTGGATATCCAGGCAGCGCTATTTGACGTCGTTGAAATGGAGATTGCAGCTGCAACCGCTGCTGGTGGAGACGCAGACGATTTGGCCTCAGCCGCTAATTTTCAAGCCGACGCCGATGCGTTGACGGTCATGGGCAATTTTAAGTTTGCAACCAAGAAGCGAATGTTTGCTTGGTTCTGCGCTAACTATTCCTATTAAAACTGAAGCGTTCCGATTCGTAATTCTCAGATTGCGATCTCGATGACTCGGCCAGCTCCATAACACATGGGGCTGGCTTTTTTTGTTCAAGGTTTCGAAGAGGGACCTTCGTCTGGCCGCATCGACGTGCCCTAGCTCAGCGAACAAAGACAATGTTTATCAGAATTGGACTTTGACGCCGGACTTCATTGATTCCATAATCTTTGATTGCCGAATGACGAGTTCATTCACAAAGAGACTACCGCAAATTTACTCACACGGATTTACAATGCGATTAGCCATAGCGCTTATTTTAATTTCGTCAGTAACTGGCTGTTACGACTCCCAAGTCGAACCACCCAAAACGACAAACAACAAAACGGTCGAAGAGCCCCAAAGCCCACCCAGCCCCGAAACCGCTGAATCGACAGAAGCCACTTTTTTAGCCGACGCACTCAAGAAAGTTCAAGCCGGAGAAGCCTTACTCGTTGATGTTCGCACCGACGAAGAATGGAATGAGTGTCACTTTGATGTTGCCAAGCATATCCCTGTCGACAAGATCGAAAGCGATCCGGAATCGGCTTTTGGTGATATCAAAAAAGAGCAGACCGTGTTCATTCACTGACGTGGCGGTAAACGCGCCAGTATGGCTGCGAAACTGTTGGAAGAAAAAGGCTACAACGTCGTTCCAATGAAATTGAAATACGATGCAATGAAAGAAGCAGGTTTTGAAGAGGCTGCCAACGAATAGGAGTGGCCATTAAATCAATCCGCTTCTGCTCATTACTTCCCCCTTATGCTTATCATCGGTCAGTCCATTCAGGACTGACCTTTTTTATTAGCGTAAACTGTTCGCTTGATATACCTTTTCGCTGGATGGTAAGATCTTTTCATCAACGTGACCGATGATGTTGAATCTTCCGTTTGAATGGGACCACCACGATGCAAGTACTTTCTTTGATCGCCTCGCGACTTACCGCTGTCGTTTTCGTTTGTTTTTTAAGTTTGTTTACATTTGGTCAATCAGCCGCGCAAGAATCAAATGAATCCGACTACAAAATTCAAGGCGAATACAGCGGCACATTGGACGTCGAAGGCGGGAAAGTAAAATTTGGAATCCAAGTCATCGCGTTGGGCGAACAGAAATTCACTGGCGTGGCATTCGTTGGCGGCCTCCCAGGTGACGGTTGGGACGGAGAAGACGCTCCCCCTGTTGAAAATATTGGGCTCAGTGACGACAAAGACAAGATCCTTAAATTCGAAACCGATGACGGTGTCGCACTTATATCCGACGGTGTCGCAACGATTAAAGACAAGGCCGACAATGTGCTTGGTCATTTGAAACGTATCGTCCGAAAAAGCCGCACGCTGGGTAAACGTCCAACTGAAAAAGCGGTCGTTTTGTTTGACGGAAAATCGGTCGACAACTGGGAGCTTCGAGGTAAACCCGGAAAGATGACAGACGATGGTTTGCTTAAGCAAGGCACGGCAAGCAAAATGCGTTTCCAAAGTCATAACATCCACATTGAGTTTCTTCTTCCATTTCACCCCGAGGCCCGAGGCCAGCAACGGTCCAACAGCGGAATCTATGTGCAAGGCCGTTACGAAGTCCAAATGCTTGATTCTTTCGGGTTGAGCGGAGAGCAAAACGAGTGCGGCGGAATCTACAGCATTCGCAAACCGGATGTGAACATGTGTTTCCCGCCGCTTCAATGGCAGACTTACGACATCGAGTTTCATGCCGCACAATATGACGGTGAAAAGAAAACAAAGAACGCTTGGATGAAAGTTGAACACAATGGCGTGACGATTCACGAGAAAGTCGAACTGCCAAAATCGACGACTGCATCGCCATTAAAAGAAGGCCCTGAGCCTGGCTTTGTTTATCTTCAAGACCACGGACAGGAAGTTCGCTATCGAAACATTTGGGTCGAAGTGACAGATGGTGCCGACGACGGAGAAACAGAAACTAAACCCGCAACAACAAAAACGGACACACCTTTGCAATCAAAACAAAAACTTGACGTTAGCCATCCCATCACGATGGACTACTTGCTTTCACTTCCCAAGGACTACGACTCCAAAGAAAAATGGCCGCTTGTTTTGTTTCTGCATGGAGCCGGCGAACGCGGCGACGATTTGAATCTCGTCAAGAAACACGGACCGCCGAAGTTGGTCGAAAATGGGAAAGAGTTTCCGTTCATTCTCGTTTCACCACAATGCAAAACCAACCGCTGGTGGGAGCCAGTATCCCTAACGGCGTTACTGGACGACATCGAGAAAAAGCACAACGTCGACAAAGACCGCATCTATGTGACGGGACTTAGTATGGGCGGGTTCGGAACCTGGTCACTGGCAGCTCATACTCCCGAACGGTTTGCCGCGATTGCACCTGTTTGTGGCGGCGCTGATTCAATGCGAACCGCCTATTCGATCGGCAATCAAATTCCGATCTGGGTTTTTCACGGAGCCAAGGATAACGTGGTGCCACTAAAGCGCTCAGAGGAGTTGGTGGAGTCATTCAAGAAAAGCGGTGTTGAAGTAAAGTTTACGGTCTATCCAGATGCAGGGCATGATTCGTGGACAGAGACTTACAACAACGAGGAGTTTTACAAATGGATGTTGTCACAGACGAATGAGAAGTAATCTTTATCGCCTGCTTCACGGCCACTTGAACTCTATCTACCGCATTGAAAAACTCAGGCGCACATCGGTATAGCTACGCCACGTATTGCTCGTAGTCGATCTCTTGAAATGAAGCGACTTCCGGAATCCAGTTTTCATTTACGAATTTGGTGTGGACTGGATGATTATTGTAAGTTTCGTAGTCGGCTTGCGAATCAAACTCCATAGAAAACCCGAACCGATGATCGCACTTTGGACTCGTTTGCCGTAGCCGTTCGAACTTATTCACCGTCGGTATCGTGGCCAAACACAACGCTTCTTCCAGGAACTTTTTTTCACTTTCCGAATCAGGATCGTGCTTCAAAGTAAACATGACTGTGTGTCGGATCATTTTTAAGCTCTTTATTGTTGTGCAGGCTGGCAACCAAGGTCATACCAGATTTGATCTGAATCCGCTTCGTCATCCGTAATCAAATCAAGCTTTTTCAAGTATCTTTTTACTGTCGCCAACGCCTCGACAGGCTGCTCGAAATCGGTGCTCCAGGTAGTCTGAGCAAACCACTCCTTGACCGCCTCAAACCGAAGTTTGTATCGTTTCGAAATCACTTCGCACGCCGACGGGTTGGCCATCAGTTCAGAACATTCATCGTTGATGATTTTCAGAATTTTCACAACGTCATCTTTTTGGTTTTTCAAAACTTCTTCCCGAACGCATACGGAAAAAGCAGGCCAAAGCGTTCGTCGTTCACCCACGCAGCGAAACTCACCGTTTCGAACGTAAGGAGCCGTTGTGAATTTTTCCCAGAGAAATATGTCGGCATCGGAATTGGCAAGTGCCTTTCGCGCCCCCTCTAGGTTGCGAACTCTCTCAAACTTCAAGTCATCCGTTGGCCAACCACGCTCCGAAGCATCAACGATCGCCATCAGATGCGAACCCGATCCAAAACGGCTGATCGCATAACGTTGGCCCTGGATTTCTTCTTCCGATGTTATTTCGCTTTTTGCCGAAACGTGAATGCCCCAGATCAATGGTGACTCAACGTAGACTTTTACAATTCGGCAGGGGTTGCCTTTGACGATATCTTTGACACAGCCTTCAGACAAAACGATTGCGATATCAATTTCGCGTTCTCGAAGCTCTTTCATCATCGCGCCCGTCCCACCACCAAACTCTTGGTAGCGGAGCTCGATTCCAGTGTCCTTGAATTTGCCAGATTCAATTGCCAAATGCCAAGGAAGATTAAAGTGCTCTGGTACCCCGGCAACGACAATCGGTTTTTTTTTGCTTGTGGAAGAAGACAAGTAAGACTCCGGCAAGTTTATTTCTCATACGCTTCTGGCAAAATTTCGCGTCCAACATCGCCTGAACTTTACAAACAGTCAGCACAAAACTCGCACTACCAGTATGGTTGCAAGGACTTTTTGCACAAGATCGGGATGCGCATGACGCAATAAACAGCTGCGAAACAAACGGAAAATCAAGTTTAATTTTACCTATTGTTGGTAACTTAACGGCTGAAGTGGGCGCTACGAATCAAGTGTCTACATTGACTTGATTCTCGCAACGGGCAATCGCTTGCCGATTGTCTGACCGACGTATCGCACTACCTTCAAATGACCGTCATGTGCCGTGGGGGAATCGAATAGCAGAAGTCATCAAAATGTGTGAAATATTCACACTTAATGCTTGACACAGCGCACCAAGTGTGAAAAACTCACACTTGAATTGAAATTCGTTTGCTTTTCAGCCGAGTCTTTTTATGAAAATGAGTGAAAACGAACTTGAGGTGCTACGGCTGTTGTGGCAGCAGCACCCTCAAAAACCTGGCGACATTCAAAATGCATTTGGATGGGATATTGAGAACGCGACACTGCGCAGCGTCCTGATGGGGATGGTTGAGTCAGGACTGCTGAAGCGGGAAAAGTCCGGCAAAGCGTTTGTTTACTCGCCTCGCATGCGGCGCGAGACGTTGCTCAAGCGGATGGTTGGCCGCATCGCCGAAGTGTTTGCCGATGGTTCCACCGGAAAACTACTCATGGAACTTGCCAGTATTGAAAAGCTTTCCAGCAATCAATTGAAGGAGCTTCGCGCGATCGCGAAACAAAACGGTGACAACAATGATTAGTGAATTTCTTGCCAGTGGAATGTTTGGATTGTTACTACGCGTGACGTTGATCGCGTTAATTGGCTATGTAGCAATCGTATCTAGCTCAAATCGGATTCCGTCTTTGTCGATAGTGATCGCAAGGGTGTTGCTGGTTGCGATCTGGATGGTACCAACGGCTATGTTGTTAGGCTGGTCGCTGGACGTTGCGGTATTGCCCGTCGGATTGGAGCCTCGAAACAGCGAGGACGTCGGATTTGAGCATATCGCAACAAACAATATTGTTGAAGCCAGTGAAAATCCCAAGCAAACAGTCTCTGAGAATACAACCGCGGTCGCGATTCATTCTAGCGAGCCAGTCGCGGCGCCTTTCGCGCCTGCTGAAGACACGATAGTTTCAACTTCAGCACCTTCGCTTCCGAGCGAACTTGCGTCTAAAACTTCTGGCGTTTCAATCGCTGGATGTTTGTTTGGAATTTGGATACTGGGCGCGGCTTTCTTCCTATTGAGTTTTGGGTTCAAGTTATTGCAAACCTTGCTTTGCATCGCACGCAGTGTTGCCTGTGGAGAACAAACAGCAAGCCTCGCATCGGGAGTGGCAGACCAATTGGGGATTACCAGCCCTGTTGATGTTCGGATTTCCAATCGCATCAATGGGCCCTGTACTGCTGGTTGGATTCGCCCAATTGTATTGTTGCCTGAATCTTGGATGCAGGAGGTTTCGGACGAACATATGAAATTGATTCTTGCGCATGAGCTTACCCACTCGCAGCACCGAGATTCAGCATGGGACTCATTGGCACGGATCACAACAGCTTGTTTGTGGTTTCATCCGGTTGTGTTTGCCATCGTCCGGCAGCACCGTTTGGCATGCGAACACCGTTGCGATGCCGCCGCTTCTGCAGTTGGTGGTGGTTCGCAAGCCTATCGTCGTCAACTTGCAAAATGGGCACTTGTCATTCGCGACTCGAATCAAAACGCAAAACTGGCAACATTGACCGCGCTTTCGATGGCCGAACGGCCTCTGCTTTTGGAACGATTGAGCTGGCTCAAGAATGCGCGTGAGCTTCGTCACATTTCATCACGTCAGAAGTGGCTGATTGCAATGGGCTTGGCTGTGTTTTGCATGTTGGTTTCGATCATACATCCGACTCGGCGTTTGCTTGCGTCAATCACTGTTCAAGATGGAGCGACCGCAGTGAATCAGGATTTACAGGAAATCGTATTTCCAACAGGTTGGGATCATGCACAAGTATCCGTTTTTGAATCGCCCACCGAGTCAGAACTCGTTCCCGGTTATATGGAATTTGCATGGTCAGGTAAAGCAGTCGGTGTGGCCGAAGGAAAAGTATCTGTACCGGCTGACGCGTTTGTTGGCGTTGAAATCAACGGAGTTGACGGATACGAAAAATTTCTTGACGGCTTGCCGACCGACGGTATCCAAAGACTGGAGTTAAAAAAAATAAAGCTGACGAACCAAACGATCAAACAGCTCGAACGCGTCAAGTCCCTAAGACAACTGTACCTGACTGGCTGCTCGGTTGATGCAGTCGACGTTGAACAAATTCAGGGTTTGCCAAACTTGCAACACCTGGTCGGCAGGGGTAGCAAGGATCGCAAGGATCTATCAGGGCTCCATCGCGTGCTGGTCGACGTGGCGTCAAAATCTCCAAAGGTGCAATTCTTTCACGACGCGAAGGCGGTTAAGCTTGATGAAGTTCGTCAGTTCCGTGGACATGAAGCCCCGCTTTGCTTAATGGTCATTTTCGGTTCCGACGCAGTTGAAATGATGCAAGCTCTTAGTGAAATCCCGGGGCTTGCTGGACTAAATGCACATTTCCAGAGTGAGGTTCCAAAAGAGTTTCATCATTCGTTTTCAAAATTGAAACGTCTGGTTTGGATCAACTGGACGGGCGGAAAATTGGACCTTGAACTTCTCAACTCCCTGTCGAAAACAGCCAGTATCAAGAGGTTTCACGTGCAGGGGAATTTCGAGCTCTCCGATGAATTCATTGAAAACCTTCCTCAATGGAAAACCGTCGCTTCGATTACCTTCAATCGCCCACTGTCGGAATATCAAAAAGAAATCTTGCCCGGTATTCTTTTGAAGATGCCAGGTGTCAGCAGGCTTCCCGAACTCTCCAACGTAACTTCAGAGCAGATTGAAATGCTTATGCAAAGAGAATCCATCCAGAATTTGAAAATTGACGGGCTTGAAAAAGGAGCGACTGCCGCTCAGATAGCACGAGTGATCGAGAAGCATGACGATTTGCGATACCTTAGCCTGAGCAGAGTGCCATGGACAAAAGAACTGGCCAAGGCGATATGCAAACGTGACCGACTTGTGCATCTTAGTCTGAAGGTCGATGACTTTGACGGGCGCTTTCTGGATTCTGCGGACCAGTTGCACCGACTGGAGTCAATGTATCTGCAAGTTAATGGAAACACGATTGACCTGGCAGTTCTTGGTGAATTTCCGAATCTTGGATCGCTACAAATCTCGCTAAATTCTTTCGACCAGAGCCAATGGTCATTCATCGCTGACGCGAAATCATTGCGAAGTCTAAGTTTGATGTTTCTCGGTTATTGCGATGATTCAATCGTGCCATGGATCAAGTCGAATAAATCGCTTCGCAACTTCTCAACGAACCAGATCGCATATTTCACGGATGCTGGCGTGAAAGAGCTGAGCACTTGCGACCATCTCGAGTCATTGACCGTGGAAGGTATCGTTTCCGAGGATGCGGTAATGCTTTTACGAAAGCTGCCGAATCTCAACCGGCTCTCTGTATGGTCTGATTTGATTGATGAAGAAGCAAAAAAACGGATTGAGACGGAGTTTTCTGACCTGGAATACCTTTCGCTGCGAGAATTTTCAGGCACGACGGTAACGCTCGGAAAAGACAAGATCTTTCGCCAAGTTCCGAAAGGTGGCCGCGGCGCGCTCGATGCCCTTGAAGGGAAAACGCTAAAGGAAATAATGGGAGATGCGTTGACTGACAAGTTGCAAGACCAAATGAAAGGTCAAGTTGTTCTGGTTGAGTTTTGGGGTACGTGGTGCGGACCGTGTCTCAACTTCATTCCGGAGTTGAAACGATTGCAAAGGAAGTATAGAGCCCGCGGCTTTAAGGTGTTGGCGATTCACTCCAAAACCGCTGCCGACACAGCCAATGCCTATCTAAAAATTAACCCCAAGCCTTGGCCCAATTTAATTGACGCAGATGGATCACTTCAGACGAAGTTTTCCGTTCCAAGCTTCCCAGCGACGTACATCTTCGGTACCGATGGAAAATTGAAAGCTGCCGTACCAATGCGGTACAACCTTGGCCCCGTATTGGAGAAATTTCTTAACTCTCCATCAGCTTAGTGGATCTGTCAGAGTTGAGTTGACTAGTTTGAAGATGCCGCAGCGTTTTATAGCCAAAATCCAATCAACTCCGGCTACCAACAACATACCCACGTAGCTGGACTCGCCAGAGTTCAGGAGCCTCGCTAAAGATGCCACAATTCCAACAAACCTGACGCTCTTCGTTGCTACTCAAGCTACCAACAAAACACCATAGACAACAAAAATTGTCTAGAATATTCAGTTCAACAAATCCCACAGAATTGAAATTCAAAAAATGAACCAGCTTATTAGTCGGCGCCTAAATGACTCACTTAAATTTTTGAACTTGGCAATTCCAACGGCCGCAGTGTATCGGATTCAGGTTCTCACATTCACCGTATTCGCGATCGCGATATCGCTCCCGGCTTTTTCACAGGGACAAGACGCTCCACTCAAGAATTGGCAGGGCGACCTAAAAGTTAAAGTGGGCGGCATTGTAGTTCAAACGGTCAAGCTTCAACTTCTGCTTGCTGATGATCCTGAAACCGCAGACTCGCAAATGGTCACCGTCAATCAAAAAGGACTTGGATTTCCGCTTGATGAGTACTCGTTGGTAGAAAACGAAATTAAATTCAAAATCAAACCGCTCGGTGCCGAATTCAACGGGGAACTTAACGAAACCAAGGACGAGATCAGCGGAAAATTCAAACAAGCCGGATTGAATTTACCGCTCACTCTAAAACTCGAATCGACCGCAAAACATACTGCCACCAAAACCGGCATCATGAAAGCGGGCACGCAATCTTTCGACTTTCAGTTTCGTTTTTTCACCGATGAGAAGGATCAGAAATTCGCTCTGCTAGACAGCTTTAGCGAAAACGTTGGCTCTTTGATTTGCCAAGTCAAACAGAAGGACGGCGAGCTAACCATTGTCGTGCCCAACACACAAGCCAAATTTGTCGGTAAAGCGATGGTCGATGATAAGGCAAAGAACGAAAACGCAGAGAAGGGCAGTGGAACAAGTAAAATCTCAGGCGAATGGATCCAGCGATCAGCGAAGATACCACTCGCGTTAACTGACGTCGCCATCGAGGAAACCCGGAAACTTAAAAAGAAAGTCGTTGCCGCCAACCGGCCGCAAACACCTAAAGCACCGTTTCCCTACGAGGTCGAAGAGTTCACGATTTCACTTCAGGAAGTCAATCCAAAGCACCCGCCGATTTCAATTGCTGGAACTTTGACCATCCCAGCCGGCGACGGTCCGTTTCCAGCAGTTGTCTTGATTTCAGGTTCAGGGCCACAAGATCGAGACGAGACGATATTCGATCACAAACCGTTTTGGGTTATCGCGGATCATCTTTCGCGAAACGGATTCGCTGTGCTTCGATACGACGAGCGGGGAGTTGGAAAATCGACAGGCGAATTTAACCAGGCAAACAGTATTGACCTTGCTGCAGACACGGAACTACTTTTCACTTGGCTTGGTAAAAATCCGAAAATCGACGAGACCAAAATTGCTTTGATCGGTCATAGCGAAGGCGGATACATTGCCCCGATGATCGCAGCTAGAAATCCAAAAGTCGCCGCCATCGTGAGCTTGGCCGGTCCAGGCGTGAAAGGAAGCCAAATTTTGCTGAGCCAACAATCAAAGCTCGCCAAAGTGATGGGCGCCTCAGACGAAACGGTCGAATTCAATCTCGCGTTCAATGGTGCGATCCTTGAACGGATGGAAAAAGGGCAACCTCTTGACGGCGAATTCAAGACAAAACTCAAAACCGAGATGACGGAACTTTGGAAACAGAAAATCAAATCAGACATGCCACCGGCGTTGATCGATGCGACAATCGCGACCTATTCCGCACCATGGATGAAGCTTTTTGTGATGCACGACCCGTCAGTTGATCTGGCCAAAACGAAATGCCCGGTCCTCTGTCTGATTGGAGAAAATGATCTCCAAGTCGATGCAGATTTGAACATTCCCAAGATCAAAGAAGCATTAAAGAAAGCGGGCAACACCGATTTCGAAGTCAAACGATTGCCGAAACTCAATCATTTGTTCCAACAATCGAAAACAGGAGCAGTTGCCGAGTACGGCAAGATCGAAGAGACATTTGATCTCTCCGTTTTAAAAGAAATGACCGACTGGCTTTCGAAGAGGTTGAAGTAGATAGACGATTAGGCCTTCAACTCAACACATAATAGCCAACCATCACAGTCAGCAAAGCGATTTTACTTGCTGACTGCGTTGTACTTTCTTCTTAAGCGATCAAATTTTTGGCGAAGCATTTCCATATCGCTTTCGTAGCTCGAACTTGATGAGCTTTGACCCGTCGATGAATTGTAAGTCGCACGCTTGACGTTATAGTCGGCATTATTGGGAAGAAATGCTGACTTAAGATCACTTGGTTGGTCAGAGTTTTCACCCTCATCACCGGATTCAGATTTGTTGTCAAGCTGTTGAATACCATCACCGCCGTTTCCTCGCGCCCGATTTCGTTGAGCCCGTCCGCGAAATGGACCAGGACCAGGACCAAGTGGCGGAAGTTCAAGACCGCCTTGTTCACTTTGAAGCTGTTGGATCCCGCCACCATCGCCCTTGTTTCCTGCTCGGACGGGTTTGTTGTTTTGAGGTTTTGATTTCTTCTTCCTCGGATTGTTTGGAACCTCGGTGACATCCATCGCCACGCCTGGGTCACTTCCCTTCCTCTGGTTAGGCTGGGCTTTGAGCCCCTGATCATTGGGTTGCACGCGGTTGTTATTATTTGCAGCAGCGCGATTTGGACGGGGGTGTTGAAACCGGTAGCTACGCGGAATCTCCAAAGGCGGTGGAGTCAGCAAGCCGACACCGTCTCCATCAACTTTGCCTTTTGCATTATCTCCCATTGCCTTTTCCCTGGCGACACTAAGCTGTTGAATGCCCTCTCCATTGCCATTACGTCGTTGGACCGCAGCTCTTGCGTTACCTCGGGCAACATTGGCATTTCCCTGAGCCGCTGCACGCGGAATATCATTCTGTGCGCCGCCCGCCGAAGCGTCTGGAAGTTGCTGGAGCTTGGCCTGATTACCACCGCGTCGAGGCAGTTCATTGGCATTTCGTTGCCCCTGTGGTCTGGCAACTAAATTGGCGTCTTGATTTCCGACTTCCGAACTCAAAGCTTGCGGCCCGCGGAATCGACGAGCCGGATTTTGAACTACTTCACCTTGAACGACTTCACCGGAAGTTTTCCCAACAGCATCACTTTTTGTTGAAGACCCGCCAGCGGATGCATTGGCAGATTGAACGGGCTTAAGCGGCTTTCTTTTTGAAGCATTATTTCGATTGGCTGCAAATGGTTTTTTGGAACCAACATTTGCCTTGTTCGAATCATTTTTCCCTTCACTCGCGTCCATCGCCGGCTTTTGAGTCTTAGCGGATTTCGATCCCCCAAAAAGTTCACGTCGACCACTGCCCGAGTCGGCAGTTTGTGATTCAGCGTTCACTTCTTCGTCTGCCATTGATTTTAATGGAGAAGCAATCGAACTACTGGCAACCTTATCAGAACTGATTGTTGGGCTGGGACCTGAATCAAAAAGTCCAATGCCGTACCCCAGCAAGCCAGTACCGCCAATGATCACCACGCCAAGCAAAATAGAGAGAGGTTTCATGATTGAAGACCGTTAACAAATCGGTGAACACAAAGGGAGAAGAGCTCCCGTTACCCTTTATAGCCTAGTCGTTTTTTCGCAAATTTCAACGACAAAGCAACGTCCTTATTGGTATCCCACTCCGCATAATCGGAACCCATGTGGAATATTACGCTCGACTAGGAAAAAGGCAATCTCCATGATATTTACGACACCGCTTCTCTCGGAGCGTAACAAGACACCACAAAGCACCCACGTTGCCAAAGGAAAGGGGCGGTGGGCGCAACGTGGACCAATTCGCGTTACCGAACCGAACTACAAGGCAAGTCAAACGAATCTCCAGCAGCGAAGCCGCGGTTTTGCGTAAAAACCATGTTGTGCGGCGGGCGCTACGAACGCCAAAAGACGATTGGATCATCACCAGGAGCCATTGCGGCTACAGCTGAAAACCAGTCGTCAGCGAAACAGAACCGAGAGGCAATAGCAGAAAGGCATGAGTCGAATCCGGGCCAATCGTCGAAGAGTTCGAGAAAGTGACCGTTCTCAAAGTCTAGTTCAATGTAGCTGCGGTGTTCCGTGAAGCAGTCAAGTTGAGCACCCAAGATCGAATGGATTTCCAGCCATTGAATACCGAAACGGTTTCCATTTTGATCAACGCACCACACTCCATGGTCGTCGGCAATCAATGTTGGAGGGTTGCTGGCCAATAGATTGCGTCGCGCAACGGAACATTTTTACGACACCGCTTCTCGCTGAAGTCGACAAGCGTCGCAACACAAACTAGTTTACCAAAAAGAAACCGAGTTAAGTGTTAAACTTGAACCAACGCCGCAAGAACCACAGAGGCACGCGAAAACGGTCTGCCCAAGTGAAATCCACATTAATGTAATCAAAGCGGATAGTTGCACGGTTTGTCTCGGCGTCATAGTGGCCGAATGTGTCCTCGATAAAATCGGGATAGCGAATATTCCGGATTCGGTGGCAGTCTGCATACCAGAAACTTTCAGTCTGTGTGATCGTATGACCGTCCAACGGCGTGACAATGTAGGCGTGCCAAAACATGTCGGCGTACTGAGCGCCAGTCAAATCAGCCAACGGTTCGTCGCGTTCGGACAGCACGTGCCAGCCGTAGTCGCGCCCGTAGTCCGCGTCAACAATTGCAATGCGATCAGAAAGTGTGAGCTTCGTTGGGTTCACGATTACGCCAGGTCGCACAACGGAGGGTCTTTACGACACAGCCCTGAACGAAGTGAGCTATGTCTGAACTAGTTAAATTATACGCATGCCAGTCCGCGTGGCCAAACACGGAAGGCCTCAGCGTAAAAACCATGTTGTGCGGCGAATCAAGACCGCTCAGCTGAATCCCTAATAGCCGTGGCCACGAGCGAACCGGAGTAGAGTATTGCGCCCGCAACGATGTGAGAGGCAGCTCCGGCGAACAGCCCGTACAGGACAAGCGGCCCGCCAACAAGAAACGCAAGATTGATACACCTCTTTTCAATTTCCCAATTGGATTGAGCGTCTGAAGTCGTTACAGAAGACATTCCTGCTCCTCAAAAAATAAGGGTTAAATCGTCGTCGCGCTCCACCGCACAACGGAAGTATTTACGACACCGCCCTGAACGAAGCGAACGATGCCTGAACTAAGAAAATTGTACCAATGTCAGCGATCATTGCCAAAGGACGAAGGCCACAGCGTAAAACCATGCCGTGCATATCGGAACTAACGGACGATTTTCCAATGCAAACAGAGTGCATCAAGTAGCTCTGGATACGTGCAGCGGCTGGATTCGCCAGTTACAGAGTAGAGTTCATCGTCATTCGTGGGTGGCAGTTCAAGTTCGTATGAGTATGAATCAGGCAGCTGATTGTCCGTGGAAATATATGCCAGCATGCGATGGTCGCTTGGGCAAGCAAGACCGATGGCTGTAAGGTCAGCGCCCCAGTGGTCAACGATATCGAAAGCATCGTCGCCAAGGTCCGTACGCAGGCGAGCCAGAAGATCGAGGATGGACGGGTCTTTGTTTGATTCAGCGATCATCGAAACGGAAGGCTAGAGACGCACAACGGAAGGTCTTACGACACCGCTTCTCACCGAAGCCAACAAGCATCGCAACAGCAAAACAGTCTAGCAAAAAGAAACCACGTTGCCAAAGAGGCGGTGTCCGCGGCGAGCCAAACCAGAATGCATCACCGAATCGGACAAACGCGGCAAACCAAAAGATGCTCCAAGGACGAAACCACGGCCTTGCGTAAAAACCAGTTGTCGAACTCAAGAAGTGCCAGTAATCGTTGCCTTGCGAAAGTCCCATCGCACCGGGGCATTGCCGTCACCGTCGATCATCTCCCAGTCAGTTAGGCGTTTGTCGCGGTTGCGTTTGTTGAAGGATTCGTCAACGATCGCAATCGAATCGGAGGTATCTGCGCCATTTACCATTGCGGCCATCAAGAATACGTATGGCATCCAGTGTTTTTCGTAGCCTTTCAGGTTGATGTTAGGTAACGCGAACGAACTTTGCGTAACGAAACCACTTAGCGCTTTCGCGTAGCAGCGCCAAAACGGGGTGAGCGGGAAATGGTTAAGTACGCGGGAATCGAGGGATGGTTGAAGTAGGTCGCGCGCGAGGTCAGGAACGCCGAGCATCAAGGCGACGTGAGTCGCCGTGATGTTGTGCGACACCGCACCGGTCGGATGTCCACCGTCGAGTAGTGAAGCACAGAGACGCGAGTTGCAGTCCAGCATGCGTTCCAGATGTTCGTGGCAATCGAGATCATGTAACGCCGCAATACCAGATGCCGGCGTGGCGTGGTCGGTCACGGCGAGACGCAATGCGGCGGTAATAACGCTCGAAAGGGAACGGTTTTCCGCGGCAAGATTCGATTCTCTATGCCATTTCCGCGTCGCCTCAAGTGCGATGCTCAAAGCGGTCTGCGGGTTGGTCGGGGTTTGGCTCATGGGCTGCCTGAGTCCGACAACGGAAGGTTTTTACGACACCGCTTCTCTCCGAAGCCAACAAGCGTCGCAAC
>CAYUWY010000027.1:0-106245 GCA_964448575.1 uncultured Pirellulaceae bacterium | reverse complement strand
GTCGGTTTATCCGTTTCGCCGTTTCGGGTTGCTTGATCGTGGCGCTGATAGGTTTTGCGGCGATCAAGTTCGTACCTGCCAGTGCGCCGGCACCGGAGACGGTTGCCAATGCAATGGTTGGGGCCAATCAAGACCAGGAAAAGAAAGCTTCGGAAAAGCAACTTGAGTTTCGCGGAGTTGTAAAAACGGCCGAGGGCAAAACGGTTGCCAATGCGAAGGTGTATGTGATTTGGAACAGTGGTTCGAACACACTTCCTCGCGAGACGTTAACAACGACAACGGACGGCGATGGCCGTTACCGCCTTCCGGTCGACGTTCCAAGCCCGTACCGAATTTGGGCCGAAGGCGATGGCTTAACTTCTTTGAAACAATTCTTGCGTGGAACTCGAATTGTTACCAAGGAAGGTCAAACCGGACCAGTCACCGCCGACATTACGGTCGAAAAAGCATGCGACTACAACGTTAGCATTGTTTCGGCGGAAACACAGGAAGGAATCGAGGGGGCCAAGATCAGTTTTGGCTGGACAGATATCAATCGAGAGTACACAACCGGAATGGCGGGAGGGGCAGCGATTCGCGGGCTTGCTTCCAATGACTGGTATTTTGTTGTCAAAGCAGAAGGCTACGCGACATTCTTCAAGAAAACATCGCCTCAAAATCTTGGCACGACGACTGACTTGAAATTTGAACTGAAGCCAGGCACCTCCATTGAGGTTAGCTTGCGCGACCAAAACGACCAACCCGTCCCCGGAGCGAGGGTCGGAATTGGGTTTGAAGAAATTGCAATGACCCCAAATCTAATCCCCTACGATTCCAAAACGGATGAAGATGGAAAACTGCTAATCAAAGGTCTTCCGTTGAAGACGAAATTAGAAATGCATCCCAGCAAAGATGGATACAAGTTTGCCTGGGAAAAATTTGAAATCGCCGAGGTTGGAGACAACAAGGAAATGAAAATTGTGGGTGAGAAATTCCCATACGGTGGTGACGCAGAGTTTGAAATTACCGATGAAGATGGCCAGCCTATTGCAGGGGCGAGGCTTAAGAACCCCAGTACACATAGTAGCCGTTATCGTGCTGCAACAACCGACATGGGAGGCATGGCGCGACTAGACAACCTCTATCCACACTTCGAGAACAAGTACGTAGTCATCAAAGCCGATGGAAAAATCCCGCAGCGACTTGATATCAAGCCGGGACCAGAAGGTAAACCTAAATTGTTTCGAGTCGCTTTAAAAACTGGGAAAACATTGAGAGGTGTCGTGCTAACACCAGAAGGTAAACCTGTAGCAGCTAATACGCGTGTGTACTTCAACGAAGGCGAACACGGCGACTGGGATGGTGGACAAGTAAAGACCAATGCCGATGGAAAATTTGAAATCAACGGACTGCCGGATTCCGCAACGTTGACCGTCTATACGCCGAGACAATACGAGCCGATTGAGGATTTAGAGTTCGATGTTGTCGAAGGAAAAGAAGTCGAAATCAAAATGACGCCTGGCGCAGTACTTCGTGTTCGTGCGGTCGATGAATCAACAGGCGATCCCATTCCAGAATTTAACGTGCGACTTGGTCATTGCAGGGCTCGACTGGACGGTGACAGGAAGAACAGAGGAATTATCTCAACTTATGTTAGTCCCGGAGTCAATGTTCACGGGACACTGAAAGAGTTCAGGTTTGATCATCAATTCGCTGGCAGCGTGTACAAAGTCATCGTTTCGGCAAAAGGTTACCAAACGAAAACGATTGAACGAATGCAAACGGTGGTCGAATCCGATTCGAAATTGATCGATGTGGAGCTGACCAAGGAATAAGGACTACTGCTTAGGCTTTAGATCGAAACGATCAGTGGTTCGGCTATAAGAAAGTCCGCCCATTCTTCCGATGGTGTCTAACAATTGCGGATCAATTTTTCCGCGTTCATCCAGAACCGAATCATCAATGTTCATCAAGAGAATTTTGCCGATGATCACATTGGCGGCCAACGGACCTTCGCCAACGTTTACGATTTGAATCAACTCGCATTCGAATTGGATCGGCGATTGGGCCACTCCAGGCGGTTTGACTTTTACACTTGGTTTTTCAGTTAGATTCGGCGTGACGGATTCAAATTCGCTTGTCTCATATTCGAATCCTGCTGCCGTATCAAACATTGGCTGGGCGGCAGAGTAGGGGACAACGTTGACCACGAATTCTTTCGTGGCTTCGATATTGATAACGGTGTCTTTTTTTGAACCGTCTGGCTTGTTTACCGGAGAGAACATCAACGCGGCTGGTTTGCTGCAAATCCCGTTGAAGTAACTGAACGGCGCGAGGTTGGTGATTCCGTTTGGTGAGATTGTCGAAACCCAAGCGATCGGGCGCGGAGTGATCGCTCGGATCATCGTGGAATAGACGAGTGAAGGATCTTCGTTCTCAGGATCGATTTGCATTTTGATCTTGTTTGATTGGTTTAGCGCAGCAGATCCTGTAAAAGATTCGGCAGCGTGTGTTCACTTAAACGAAGCGCAAGGATCTGTGGCAAAGATCCTTCATAAATTCAATTGCAGCACTTGTACTCTTTATAGCCAACTCATTGGATAGCTTGGATCATCCAATTCCATTGCGTGCTTCGTCAAAAACAAAGGCCGATCGGTGTCCCACATGACAGCCATCTCGTTGGTGAATTCTACGTCCATGCTTTTCATGATCGTTCCCGGGTGCGGGCCATGTGGAATACCGCCTGGGTGAAGCGTCATGCTGCCGACCTCGACACCTTTGCGCGATCCGAATTCGCCTTCGACGTAAAACAGGACTTCATCTGCTTCGACGTTGCTGTGGACGTAGGGAACTTTAATGGCTTTGGGGTGATGATCGAGGTGCCGAGGTGCGAACGTGCAGATCACGAATCCACGCATCTCAAACGTTTGTTGATACGGCGGCGGAAGATGCAACGTTCCCGTTAACGGCTCAAAATCCCAAGCGTTAAACGTGTACGGATAAAGGAACCCATCCCAGCCAACGACATCAAACGGATTGTTGGCCATTACGACTTTGGTCAAGCGATTTTTGTCTTTGACCAAGATCGTCGTCTCAACATCCTGGTCAACATTTTGTAGCTCAGTCGGGCTGTGAAAATCACGCTCGTAATACGGCGTTCCCATCAACATCTGACCGTCTTCGTTGAGATACTGTTTGGGAATCCGAACTGGCCCGTTGCTTTCGATGATGAGATGGTCTTCTTTTTCAATATCGTCGCTTACGATTTGATAGTTGCAGGTTCGCGGAATCACGCAGTAGTCACCACGCTTGTACGGAAGCCGTCCATAGGTCGTGTTGATGTGGCCGCTGCCCTGTTGGATAAAAATCACTTCGTCAGCAGCACCATTTCGATAGATGTTGGCTTGCTGCTCCGATGGCCGAACGCGAAATACGGTTAAGTCTTCGTTGAACATCATTGGCACGCGGCCAACAATCGGATCGCCTCCACGTTTTAGCTCACCTGATTTAATATGGTGGTGCCGCAGTTCCTGATTCGTGATGGCTTCTAATGTCAATTCGCCAACTGATTCAGTTGAAACCACACGCGTCGGCGGACGGCGATGGTAGAGAATACTGTAAGTGCGATCAAAGCCCTGAGTCGTTACGACGTGCTCGTAGAAAAGGCCTTCGTTCAAGTAGCTTTCGCCAGTATTCTCGAACTGCATATGACGTTTTGGAGGAAGCTCACCGAGCTGGCGATGGCTTGGCATTCTATTAACCGTTTGTTGAATTGAATTTGCAAAGGAGTTGGCTTACTAAAGTTTTATTCCGAGGCAACACAATTGGCAATTGGATTTGGCTTCGTTAAGGTGTGATTAGGCCAACGGGTGAGATTAGGCCAACGATGCTTAACCTAAAACAGAATGCCAAGGATAATACCAGATTGTGGATATCACAAAATCAACTCGACCCGTTTGCATGATCACCGGAGGCAGCAGTGGCATCGGATTGGCAACCGCCAGGAAATTTGCCGCGATGGATTATGATATCGCAATCTGCGGTCGAAACGCGGACCGGCTAGCGGAAGCGCTGGAGGAAATTAGTACACTTCAGCAAGACGATGCCCGGCAGTGCTTGGGCAGTGAATTGGATTTGTCCACCCCGGAAGCGGCAACGGAATTTGCCAAACATACGCTCACGAATTTTGGACGCGTCGATGTGCTGGTCAATAACGCTGCCACCGCACCGTTGGCTCCGTTTGAAGAAATCACCAGTGAAGTGTTTGAGTCAAATATAAACACCAACATCCGAAGCGTGTTTTATCTGACCCAAGCGATCTGGAAACAGATGAAGGAATCCAACGCCGGAACAATCATCAATATTTCATCGTTGTCGGCAGTTGATCCGTTTCCTGGATTCAGTCTCTACGGCGCGAGCAAGTCATGGTTGGACTTGATGACATTGGCTTTGGCTGCTGAAGGCAAAGAGTCCAATATTCGCGTCTGCTCAATTCGCCCCGGTGCCGTTGAGACGCCAATGCTACGCGGCTTGTTTCCCGATTTCCCTTGGGAACAATGTGTGCAACCGGCCGACATCGCCGAAGTCATCTGGGGCTGCGTAAACGATCCAGCAACCTATCCCAGTGGTCAAGCGTTCCCTGTAACGAATCAAACCTAAACGGACATTGAGATCCAACGACCTCTTCTGAATCTGCCATCTGCCAACCGAATTGACTGCCCAAAAAATGCTCCTCTCACGTGAAATCCGATTTGCACTTGTTCCACCGGATAGAGTTCCGGAAGGCAAACCGAACAACTCCTGGGCGGGCTGGCCATCAACGAACCTGGTCGTTCCGCAATTGGTGCTTCAATGTGTTGTTGAAGGAACGCCCGATCCAGTCACGGGGTACCTTTGCAATATCAAAATCATTGACGAATTGCTTCGCCAGGTCATCACCAAGGAATTGATTCCGAAGTATGACGGAAGCCAAACGGCAGAAGAGCTTTTGCAAATCGTTTTTCGTGAAGTCAAAGCTGCTTGGGAGGGAAACGTCAATCAAGCGGTTGAACTGGTGCAGTTACGTCTGTCGCTTTCACCCTATTTAAGTTACTCAGTTTTTGCCGGAGACTCACGCATGATTCACCTCACCCAGCAGTTTGAGTTTTCTGCAGCCCATCGTTTACATTGCGACCAGATTTCAGATGAGGAAAATCGGAAACTGTTTGGTAAATGTAATAACCCGGAAGGCCATGGGCACAACTATGTGATCGAAGTAACCGTGGCCAATGAAGTGACGTCTGACAATGGTCAAGTCATCGCGATGGATCGTATGGAATCAACCGTCAAACGATTGATCATCGACCGACTGGATCACAAACACCTAAACCGGGATGTCGAGTACTTCTCGAAAATCAACCCAAGCGTGGAGAACATCGCCACCGCGATTTACCAATGGCTTGACGGTCAATTCGGTAGCGCCAAACTCGATCGCGTTAGGGTCTTTGAAACCCCGAAGACTTGGGCTGAATACTGCGGCTAATAGAATTCGTTAGTCGTCGTTTTTTAACGTCTTTGGAATTTTCTTGTGAGCTTCATGAGGCTTTGCAGCAGATGACGCGTCAAAATCGGAGTCTGTCAAAGTGTAAAGCTCGCCAAGTTCACTTTGGTCAGGCGAAAGTTCGAATTTCGCAAATTGACCAGTCGGATTTCCATCGAGCAAAAGTTCGAATTCAAAGCTGGCCATTTGATCGCCATTGGGTTTTTCAATAGGCGCAACGTTGATGCATTTAAGTTGAAGCACTGTTTTAGTCCAATAATAGAAAAGAGAACTATTTGTTTGAACTTACGAAGGGGAAGTCGTAAGTCGAAAGGGAGGGGTGGGGAGGGGAGTCGAGGAACGAATTTCAAGAACCGATCAAGTTGATTCTTTGACGCGTTCGCTACTGCAACTATACTTCTTGAATTTTAGATTCGGACAAGAATCAGGAAAGTTGCGGTTATCCCTTTTTCTGTCCCTGCGGTTGGCGACAAGTTTCGTTACCTGTGACTTAGCGAAATTATCGCAATTTTTCTCGCAAATCCGGGATGATTTCAGTAGGGACAAATTTCGCGAGTTGCTCATCAGTAGACAATGAGGTGACTTGCTTGATCAGCGAACTCGACACATGCGCGTACTGGCCATCAGCCATCAAGAACACTGTTTCAAGTTCATCGTTCAAAGCGCGGTTGGCCATCATCATCGTGAACTCGGCCGCAATATCGGTAAGCGGTCTGACGCCTCGAATCATCACGGTGGCCTCACAGGCTTGGACGAAGTTAACTGCCAAACCTTGAAACGATTTGACTTCGACATTGGTCAAATGGCCCGTGACTCGCTGCACCAGATCGATTCTCTCTTCGGGCAGGAACAAACCGGTTTTTTCGATGTTCACGCCGATGCCAATGACGAGGTGGTCGACTAATTTGGCACTGCGTTCGATGACATTTAAGTGTCCCAAGGTGACGGGATCAAACGAGCCTGTATAAACTGCGGTTTTCATTTTTCTTAGGTCCAGAGTGCGTTCGTCCAACCAAACTGTAGTCGGCTGAACATAAAATGGATTGTAGTAAACCATTGCCAGAAGGGCATCTCGGGGTGAAAAATGTGGTTTTCACCTTCCCAATCAAGTATTATTTCAATCGGAAACCTAAGGATTACATTTTTTTTGAAAAGAAAATCAAAGCCCCCACCCATTGGTTTTCCCCGGTGTTGATCCACAAAAACACTGGTAAAAGCACTACAAGCCGATTCCAAAGAGGATGTCTACTCCAGATAATCGGAATCGTCGATACATCAATTGGGTCTCTTGGCATTCTCTTGCAGATGCCATCGTGACACGCCTAATTGGCCAATTATACTAGCTTCACATCGTTTTATTTATATACGTAACGACTGTTGAGAGATGACCGTGGCTTGGATCGCAAGATCTTCCCGCCTCACTCCTTGGTCGCAAACTTTGAGGATATCTGCTGTGCAGAAGGGGCTTTGCATCGCCGCGTTAACTATCGCGGTCATCGTTTTCGCCTTGTTCCTGGCTGACCTTATTTTGGGTTTCGCAGGCATGGAGCCGATTGCGCCATTCAAGTTCGCCGACTGGATAATCGACGTCGTCTTCGTGGTGTGTTCTTTGATTCTGGCAATCATGAGCTGGCTGACACTACGCGAACAAGTCTAGGTAGGTCATGTGCATGACGTTCGTTGATCGTTCGCGCCACTCTGCTTGGTGTCTTTTGTAACCCGCCTGCTAACTTTCTGATCCTTGTCATGCACAGCATGACCTACTTCTGATTTTGTGTCGCACCGCGTGTCTTACGATCTGCTTCTCTTCTCACTCCGCACACAGATAAAGCTTGGTCGATGCATCAACCTTTTGTAACGCCGCAAATCAGCCCGTTTGAAATCTTCTGTTGGTCGTGGCTCGTGAATTTTGTTGATCACAAAATCTGCTTTGACCAACGGTGTAATCATTTCTTCAATTGATCGTCGATAGGTTGGCATTCGAACCTTGATACCAAACCCCGACCAAACGCTTTCGACGGCTTCGATCGAAAAGTAGTTTTTGGTTTTGAAGTACTCGGCATCAAAACTTGGATGGGCACACGAAAACGAAAACTGCCCTCCTGGCTTAAGCACCCGCCAAAACTGTCGAAACAAAGTCACCCAATCCTCGATGTAGTCAAGGCAAAGCGGCGCGTTAATGAAATCGAACTGGGCGTCTTCGAACATGGTCAATGGCTTGGTCAAGTCAACCATCATCAGCTCGATTTTGCCAGCTTCGAATTCTTTACCCACGTTCTGCCTTAAGCGTTCGGTCGCCAGCTCGAGCATTCGGTCGCTTACATCACAGGCGATTACCGTCGCGCCGCGTTTGGCCAATTCTTCGGCATAAACCCCTGGTCCACAGCCGACATCCAGTACGTGCATGTTTTCCAAATCGGGCAACAGCGATAGCATCGCGGGGCGATCGTAATACGCATTGTGCGGTTTGGTGTCGATATGTTTGGCGTACGCGTCGGCCAGCAATTGATAGGCATCGTACGCAATTGGTTTTTCAGACATGCTTTGTTGGATGTTTGTTGTTTGTCGAGCGAAATTGTTCCGATATAATTAGCAAAGCGATTTTAATGGCAAGCAACGATTTAACAGCCCGAGAAACATGGAAAGCCCGAACCAAGATCAAGATGCCCGTGATCAAAAAAAGGACAAGGCTGTCCTGACACGCCGATCCGTTCTTGGCTCACTCGGTGTGCTTGGCGGACTGGCTGCATTTCATTCAATGTGCCCTTCAAATGTTCTCGGCACCAACGCATCGACCAATTCACGCTGGGAAAAGTCCATAGAGAAAGGGCTGACTTGGCTCGCCAGCCAGCAATCTCGCATTGGAAGCTGGCCTGAAAAAGACTATCCCGTTGCGATCTCGGCGTTGGCAGGCATCGCTTTGATCTGCTCTGGCTCCACGACCACTCAAGGTCCGTACGCGAAAAACATTCGCAGCCTCGTGGATTTTCTGATGAGCAAAGCAAACAAGAAGGGCTTGATCGGCGACCCAAAACGTGACAACCGGTACACGTATGGGCACGGGTTTGCGATGCTGTTTCTCTCTCAAGTCCTTGGCGAAGAAGAAGACGTCGACCGACGGCAGGAGTTGATCGAAGCCCTCGACCGCGCGATCAAGTTCAGTGTTGACGCACAAACCAAAGCCGGCGGATGGGGCTATGTCAGTTCCAGGGATAGCGATTTTGACGAGGGCTCCACAACCATCACTCAGGTTCAAGGCTTGCGCGGTTGTCGTAACGCGGGATTGGTCGTCCCTAAAAAAGCCATCGAAGACGCGATCAAGTACATTTACAAATGCCAAAACAAGGACGGCGGCATTTCGTACAGCTCGACTTCACTCGGATCTTCGCGCCCGGCAATCACCGCCGCTGCACTTGCCGCACTTTACAACGCCGGAGACTACGACAGCGAATACGTTCCCAAGATGTGGGAGTATTCGAAAAAACATTTGCACAACATCGGCGGCGACAGTGGTGGACATTGGCACTACACGTATTTGTACTACACCCAAGTCGTTTACCGCCAAGGTCCTGATGTTTGGAAGCCCTACCGGGATAAACTTCTCAACCGTCTCGTTGCCTCTCAAAAAGCTGCCGGCAGTTGGGAAGATGGCAGCATTGGCAGCATCTATGTTACGGCGATGAATCTGATCATGATGCAAATGGACAACGGTTACCTGCCAATCTACCAGCGGTAATTGGTATGCCTAACAAGACATTTTGTTAGCACGGGAAATCGGTCAGTTAGAATCAGTCGTCAAAGTGCAACCGAACGGCGCCGTTTTTGAGACGCTCCATTTCAGGCCCAAAACCGGCTTCGACCTTGGCCGCCATCTTTTCAAAATACGCAGCGATGTTTGGGGCGTATTTTGCTGGATCGCTTTCACTGTTGTGCGATGTCACATAACCGGTGACAAGATTCATCGAAAGCACATGGTCTTCTGATGAAGCAAATGGAAGCAGGTTTGGATTGCACATGCACATGAGCTCGGGATTGAATCTGTATTTTGAACGATCTCGGTAGTGCAAGCCGTTGGACTGCCACATTTGATACTCTTTTAAGACGGCTTCGATAGGCTGCAAACCCTCACACGAAATCAGCTCCCAAATCCAATGGTCAGGTTGTCCGTTGTGGCATTCAAGATAAGCCCGATAATCTGGATGCAGTGGCATGCCTAGGATGTGTTCAAGCTCCGCAATCTGCGCGACCGTCGCGGGAGGATTGAATTTGTTGGTAGCGGGTGGATCGAGTCCATCAAGTGCCTTGTGAAGCCGATCAAAAACGGCTTTCATTTTTGCGTAAGCCTTGGGGTCGTGAACGGAAAGCGTTTTGCCTTTCTCGAAGCCATCCCAAGCGTCAAACGTGGTTGGCTTCTGCTTACTGAATTGAGGGTGCTCAGCTATGATTTCCAACTTTGTGCCACCAAGCTCAACCTTCAGTAAATTCAGCTGCTTTCCAGTTAAGCGACAATTACGAAACTGAATTTTTTTCAAGTGACCAAGAATCTGACAATTCTTTCCGTCAGACCAAGGCAACTCAACGTTTTGCAAGTGAAGTGATTTGGCTTTTTTCAAACTGCCAATCCGCTCCCACCACGAAGCCGGAATCTGGTTGGCCGTGATCACAACTCGCTCAACGCGCTCTAGATCCTTGCCAGGGAACTCAAACTTCTTTTCGTCGCCAACGTGTTCCGCTCGAATTTCAAGCGTTAGGTCTTCGTCTTCAACGCTGTCATCTTCATCGGAAACCGTCATAACATTAGCCAGTTTGAATAGGAATTGAAAATCTTGACCGTGTGCCTGGCTAGTCTGCAGACAAAAAGCAAAAACCAAAGCGAAAAAGACGGCGCAACGTTTCAAACTCTGAATGGGATTTGAAATCAGCTCCAAATGGAAAATGCCTGATTCAGTTCGCTTCAATTTCGACATGATAATAGTCATCATTTTTTTACCAACCGTCTGAAGAAATGGTGCAGCGAGTCGTTTTCCTTGCTTGAATGTCTTTAACGAATACGTTTCTTCCAATATCCTGGTCGACGGCGAGAGTGAGCTAACGCAATCACAAAGATGCTTTCTTCTCGTAAAATATACGCCATAACGAAAGGGAATCCTCTAAAGCGAAACCCACTTGTCCCATGAAAATACGATGCCCACGCAGCTGGTGAACGACTCACAAGACGCTCCGCACGGTCTAGTTCTCGCTTAAATTTCTGTGCGACATTCGGATCAATATTTTCGTACCAGTTATTCGCCCTGACGACTTCCTCTGCCGCTGCTGGATGATACTGAATTTCAATCTTGGCCATTTGGCTTTCCGCCAAGTTTTTTCCAAAGTTCCGAAGAAGAAACGGTTGTAACGCTACCCGAGTCGATGTCGTTTACACGCGATGCAATTTCTTCCGCCCACAATTTGTCCAGCTCGGATTGAGTCAGTTTCTCTGCGGGTTTGTCCACACTTTCTAGCACCGCATTGAGCAGTGAGATTCGGCCATCTAGTGGGAGTTGTAGCGCCGAGGCAATAATTTGATGAGTCTCTGACATATCGTTTTCAGCCATGGGAACCCTCTTAAAAAACGACTATGGAGAAATAAACGCTGCTAGTATTGTAAACGATATCCAGTGATTTTCACCAATGCTCCGGATCCATGCTCGATTCTTATGATTTTAATTTAACAGCGTGTGCAGCAATCATCAAGTTTTTGCATTCTTACCCCAAAGGGGTTTTACTCCAAAGCCCAGTGTCGCGAAGCGCACGCTGGGTAAAGGTTGGATCACAAACGAACCCCAATCGGGGTTCAACAAATCACTATGCAACCTCGACCGATTCAGCCCAATCCAACGATCAATCATCGCCGGTCGTCGCAGACAAAATTGCGTTCACCATCCCCGCGACACTAAACTCATCCGCTTCAACCGTGGGAACGACACCACACTCGCGGAGCGCCTTGCTCGTCGTCGGACTAATGCTTACGGTTTTCGCTTTTTGCAAATCGGTTCCCAACATCGCTACTGTCGAACGAGCGATCGCTGAACTGGAAATGGTCACCCAATCAATTTCGCCGGCACGGAGTTGCTCAACAACTTTCTCATCAACCGCCGTTACATCGCGACTTTCGTAAACGACGATTTCTTCAAATTCCAATCCGGCTTGTCCGATCCGATTTGCCAAAACGCGACTGCCTCGATTTCCTCGCACAACAATCGCCTTTTCATTTGCTTTGTGATTCGACATGGCTTCGATCAAAGCATCTGCCAGGGATTCGCTGTTTGACTTTTCTGGTGAAAGCGATGATTCAAGACCGGCAATTTGCTTGAGGTGAAACGCCGTTTTTTCTCCAATCGTGGCGAACTTTAACCCATCCAGATTTTCGATCTCGCCAAACTGTTTTCGCAACCGCTCGACGAAGAAGTGGACGCCGTTGCCGCTGACAAATACCAACCAGTCAAAACTTTCCAGACGCGAGATAACTTCATCTACCTGAGACCAGTCAGCGGGTGGAATGATCTCGATCGTCGGCTGGCAAATAGTTTTTGCTCCCAACTGTTCCAGAGATACCTTCATCGAATCGGCCCCCAACCACGGCTGCTCAGCCCGCGTGATCAGGACTGTCTGGCCCGAAAGTGGCAGCTGCTCTGCTGGATTTGATTCGCTGCCCAATGCTTCAGATTCGCGTTTTGCCATAATTTGCCAAATTCAAAAATTGCCCAGCAAGTGAGCTTATTCGCCCAGCCGCCAATCATTGAGTCCGTTTTGAAGATGAAATCCGTAAATTAACAACACAAACCGCCGGATCTGGACGATAAAGGTTGCTCCGCCGGCCCAGCTTTTCAGTCGGCAGCAACGCCCTAGCAAACACCAGCAAAAAACCCGTGAAAATCAAGTTCTTCAGGGAAACAGCGGTGGACAAAACCGGGCGAAATCGCCATATTGTTGGGCTATCAAATTTGCCAGCCAAATGAAGACATAACAGATTTAGAGACCAATGCCAAATACAGCCAGTGCCAGTAAGCGACTTCGCCAAGACAAAGTCCGTTCAGAACGCAACAAAGCCATCAAGACTTCGATGAAGACTCAAATCAAGAAAGTCGTCGCCGCAGCAACTGCTGGTGAAATCGAAACTGCCGAAACAGAATTCAAACTCGCAGCCAAAAAGCTGGACAAAGCTGGTGCGAAGAACGTTATCCACAAGAACGCCGCAGGGCGACAAAAATCACGCCTGCAACGTTTGATCAAGAAAGCCAAAGGCAAATAGCCCAGCGCGATTGATTCGGCAAATTTGAAACACAAAGCCAACTGAATCCAGTTGGCTTTTTTGCTGCGCGAAACGGACATACATCTGACGATGGGACTCGTATCTGCCCCGTCTAACTAAATGTTGGCAGCGAAGGTTTTTTTGGGGGGCGAACAAGCTCACTCAAATACTCTACCAAGCCAATCCGACTTCGTCGAACATCAATCCACTAATAGCGTAGTCTTCATCCAGCCCAATAGTCTCGATTTCGATTCGACTGATTTTCTTGGTACTTACGAAACCCATAAACGCAAATTGTCGGTCTTGAATGTTGGCTTGGCGGCAAAGCAATTTTCCATCCAAGCCATACAGCGAGACGCGAAGTGCTTCTGGGTGGTTAAGCCTGCCAGCATAAAATCCAACGCGATAAACGCCGGCTTTTGATTTCGGTTTGTTTAGTTGATGAAAACGAATCGTGATACTTCCTTTAAAACGCGAGACATACCTGACTGCATTTTCGAAAACACAGATCGTAGAATTATAGGGGGCTTCTTTGGATCGAAATGGGTAACCTGAAATCCCGATATAACCTTTTGCCACAGCTTTTTTGGCGACAGCTTTTTTGCCCGCGGGCTTCTTGGCGGCAGGTTTTTGGGTAGCCGGCTTGTTTGTAGTGGGCTTTAGGTAGTTTGCTCTTAGTGGCGAACCTTTTGGCAACTGGCGAGTTGAGTTCTTGGTTGCATTGCCTGGATTAAGATTGTTTTGATCCAGAGGTAAAAACTTGGCATCGACTTCTCCAAGGTCCAAATCTGTACCGGGTTCTCGATCAGGGAGCCCAAAAGCAAAACTGACCCCGAGGCTTTGGTAGGCGGCGCCAATATCGAGGTATTTTGCGGTTGCGGCTCCACTGGGAAGCGTTGCAAAATCGATCTCCGTCATCCCTTCTTCCCAAAACTCATCTTTCTCTTCGTAGTACAGCACACTTAATTCGGGTGCGAAACGTTTAGCCAAGAACGCGGCGGGAACAAAGAGAAGTAAAAGCATCCAAAGCCGAAATTGCAAAAGTGATCGCCACCATGGTCTTGGTTTCGCTAAAGCTCCAGATTGGGGCGAAGTGTTTTCCGGCGAAACAGAGTTTGCATCAACGCTTGCTTCGGCGTGTGAATCAGTATCAAGCGAAGAAGTAGTCGACGCCGGAGAGTCGTGGCTCATTTTGTAGCTCCCAAGAAAAGATCTTCTGGCGGCTATGGTACATCTTTTTCGAGCCCGCTGCATCTTTTTCGAAATCTTGACCGATCTCGAATATATGTTTATGCGTTGGTTAATCGTTTAGGCGATAGCCTCGGTTCATCACGCAAAAACCGAGGCTTTCCCCAAAACGGCTCAGGTGAACGCGTTTGAAATGGTACCACTGAAACCCGGTACTCACTGAAACCCCGAATGGGGTGACAGGTTGTAGCCCGTCGCGCAAGCCATGGGGAATAAACCGCCGGTTATATCCAGCCCTGAAAGGGCGACATGAATTTTGTATAGCAAGCAAGAACGGGAAGGAATTTTCCTGGCGTACTATCGTGGTTTCAAAAATCTAAAGTAATTGCCATTGGGCAAAAAACCGCGGATATCGCCAAAACGGCTCAGTAATTTTGAAAAGGGTTTTTCTGGATAACCAAAAGCCGGGAACTACCGGCGCCGAGAGCCCTTTTTCTTTTTGCGGCGTGGCGTGGATGTGTTTCGTTTCTTTGCAACTCTCGCTGCTCCACGTTGACCGGAAGAAGTCTTCTTGCGTACGGCTTTTTTCTTTTTCGCCGGGGTTCGCGTTGTCGCTTTCGCAGCTTCCTTCGCTTTGGCCTTTCTGCGATCGCTTACATTTTCCATCGAACCTGAAGGACGCTTTTTGATGCGGGAAGGCCGACGGTGGGTCGGTTTGACTTCGTTGGCAGTGGCACGCTTGAGTGCTTTAAGCTCCGTCGGAGTCAATTTTCGATGGGCACCTTTGGGAAGGTCTTCTAATTTCAACGGCCCAATTGCAACACGTTTTAGAGTGCGCACTTTGTGGCCGATACTCGCCAGCATTCGACGAATTTCTCGATTACGGCCTTCGGCTAAAACCATCTCCAGCCAACAACCCGATTTGGCTTTTTTGTAAAACTTGACGCGTGTCGCTTTGGCCAAACCTTCGGCGATATAAACACCTTCCTCAAGCTTTCTCAAGTCAGCAGGCGACGGAATGCCGACCACTTCGACATGATACTTTTTCTCGATCTGGTAACGAGGGTGGGTCAGCCGGTGTGCCAGTTCGCCATCGTTGGTGACCAAAATCAAGCCTTCGCTTGACTGGTCCAATCGCCCAACGTTGTAAACACGTTTATCTGTTTTGATCAGGTCGATCACACGCGGCCGCCCCGAAGGATCCTTGCTCGTTGAAACGATGCCCGGCGGTTTGTTGAGCATGAAGTACTGCAAACGCTGGACGACAAGTTCCTGGGCATCCACAAAAATAGTTTGCTTTGTAGGATCGACTTTGACACCCAGCGTCATCACGATTTGGCCATCGATTTCGACGCGGCCTTCCTCGATGATGATTTCGCATTCGCGTCGGCTACCGACTCCGGCAGCGGCCATGACACGCTGCAGCCGCTGTCGCGGATCTTTCTTCTTTGGTTTGGCCGTCTTGGAATTAGAGGCTTTTGCTGCTTTTTTTGTGCCGGATTTTGTGGCCTTTTTTGCTTTGGAGCTTCTGCCTTTTGGGGCAGCGGACTTGGTAGTTTTCTTTTTGGCCATGTTCTCAAACCGGGTATTGGGTGAGCGGACAGTCTAGTTGTCGCCCCTTCGATTGTCTACGCAAAATCGTGGGCCTCGTGTCAGCGCAAGGACGGAGATGGATTGGAAGCGAAACTCAGTTAGTGAACCTTGGGCGAGCATTGCTTCGTTCGCTGGCAATCTACGCTATAGATCGGCGAGACGATTTTTTAATTCTGGCGGTGCAGAATTTTAGACAGGATGAACAAGACAGACATGATGAAGGAGCGACGGGTTCAGTGGGTATTTGAGAGGTCCCGACTCGCAGGTATGCATGTCGCGGCCAGATTAATAGATGGCTGGCGGTCCGCCTGAGTCCAGTACGCGGTTCAAACGCTCCTGGATGTTTCTCAAGATCTTTTGCTCAAGTGAAAAGTCTCGCCCCATCGGGATCCAACCTTCGTTTAGGTCTTCAAGCCAAGGATCAGTGACATCGACGTCCAGTGAGCTGTCGTTTCGAAATCGCCTTCCAGTGATCGTGGCGAGTTTGGGTTGCTTAAGGTCTTCCAATTCTTTGAAGACCTTTACGTCGATCTGGAAGCTGTTGACTGTGGGTATCACACGGACTTTGGAAAAACGACGAACCGTTTGCAGGCTTGAATGTAGCTTTTCAAATCCCGGAGTGGAGTCTTTGGCCCACGGCTCAAGCAACGTGCTGCCGATCTTCGGATGTGTTTCAATCCAACCTTCGGACATCACGCCATCCAAGATGCGAATTCGCTCTTCACGATAAATCTTGAAGTAGTCATCGATCTCATCACTGACTTGATCCATCAACAACCAGCGGTCGGTCAATGGAACGATCATTGGATTGCTGACTGGAGCCGCACCAAGCAAATTTGGTGACGGGTTGTTGTTAAAGAAAGTCCGGCATCCCAGCGATGAAAACAAGGTCGCAAAAAGAGTAACGATCATTGCGAAACGAATGACACGTTGAATCGGTGCGAAATTGGATTGTGAGTTTTTCATCAGCATGATGCTTATTAGCGAATGCGTAAAACGGTCCAGAATTTTCAGGGCCGCGGAGTGTCTGAAAATCACAGTGCCAAGACAAGCCCAAGAGTGCTAGCGAGTCATCGAAAGAAGTCGTTTGAGCAGTAGCGGAAGGTATGGGATTCGAACCCATATGCCCCGAAGGGCTCCGATTTAGCAAATCAGCCCGGCAAACCGTATCCGGCTACCTTCCAAAGATTAAGAATTTGTTTTTTCAGATTCACTTTTGATAAAAGCGGAAGGAGCGGGAGTTGAACCCGCAAGGCTTTATGAGAGCTCGGCCGTTTTCAAAACGGATGCCATCGCCAATTGGCTTGCCCTTCCAGTTTTTCGCTCTTTGTGTTTTTGATCCCAAAGCACCGTCGGAAACGGCGCCCGCTTAGTAGCTCCGGCAGAAGGACTCGAACCTTCAATCGTCCGCGTAACAAGCGGATGCCTTGCCAATTTGGCCACACCGGAAAATCGTAAATTTCAAAGTCGGGTAATTCGGGGTCGAACCGAAAACCTCCGGTTCCCAAAACCGGCGTGCTCCCATCTGCACCTCTACCCGAAAATTTCTCGTTTAGTCCTTCACTTGCATCATTGAAAACTGACAACCGTCTAAAAAAGTCCACAAAAAAAGCCCGACATCACATGACATCGGGCTCGTATTCAAAGTGAATTATCCGAACATCAGTGGCGTAATCGCACGCAAGGGCGCGACGGATTCGAATTCGGGCTGGGCGCGAATCGAACGGCTGCTGAAACTGACGGACTGGAGAATGCAAAGTGCATTGGATTATCTTTCACGGTTTTTGATGATTGAGTGGTTGGCGAAATTCGCACAACAATAGGACAGACGAACTTAATGCCAAGAGGTTCGCGAGGAATCAAGAAATATTGAAAGCCTATTTCGGAAGCACAACGCGATCAGATTCCGACGGTTCTACATCAAGCGGATGATTTTCTTGAAAGCCACCATCAACTCGCAGTTCCGAATTCTGCTTCTCAACTGGGGCTTGTCCAGGTTCTCCGGACTTCAACCAGCAATACATGCCGACACCTGACAATCCTCCGCACGCTCCGATCAATATTCCAACAAAATGAGCAAAACGAATCGGCTCGTCTTCTAACGAGTTGAACCCAGATACATCAAATGCAAATGCGGAAGCCAAATAGATGCAAATGATAAAATGGGAGACACCCGCAACCATGCATCCAAGAAAAAACGCTTGCCTTGGTCCGCGCGTGTTAACGACACCGACAATAATCGCTGGCGGTATCACTGCCAATGAAACCAAAGTCATAATTGGGAAACCAATCCAGAACGGAACCGCAAATGTCATAAAGACGACGAGGTTTATTACCAATGTCGCCAAGATAAGATGGGCGATCGAAAAACGCATGTTGTCTCCATTCTTTTGAAACGCATAGACTCCCATGAGTAGTATATGGGTTTCACTACATGCGATCTATCACCGACTCTGGAGTCTTGGCCTCTTTGCGATTTCAATGTGCAAAATCCCCCCAGGAAAGCATGCGGCCTTTGTAAGTATAAAACTTCCCCTCTTCGAATTCTTTCAGCACACTTTCGAAAGCAGTGAAAAGATCGTGTTCATTTTCGTAATCGCGGGGGCCACTTTCCCAACCAGGATCGATATGGCATAGCCGGTCCTGATTGAGTCGCATTGCCCCTTCCTCATTGATCGGAATCACATTGGGATTGGCAAAATTATCAAAGTCGAATTCAGAAAAATTGTATTCGTCAGGGTCATAAACCACCTCCCTCCGGGAATCGTAGTCGTCGGCGACTTGTTGGGTTGTTCGAATGCCACGCGTGAACATCGGAGCTGTTTGCCAACCGTTGGTGACTTCGTAAAAAGCTCGAAGCGACTTTGGTAATGGGGCTCCAATTTTCTGTTCCAGTTTTGCGATATCCTCGATGGTTGCTGGTTTTCCCGGATGTACGTTGTTTCCTCCAGCAGCAACGATGGCTTTGTTGACTTTGTTCAGTAGCTCAGTCATTCTTTTGAAAGCTTCTGGGTCGTGCCTGGAAAGCGTTTGTGACGAATCTGAATATTTGAAACGCGTTTCGAAACAGCCAAGAACTTCAATGGTCACGCCGGGCAACTTTGCGCGAAGGTCTTTCAGCATTTGTCTAGTCATTCCGCGCTGACAAAATGTAACACGTTGCAGCGTGGAAATTCCTTCCAGACAGATGGGGTCGAAATTGCATGTACCACCAGAGATTACAATCTCTTCGAGTGCCGGCAGTGAACTGAACTCAGAGAACCACGATTCAGGAACGGTGACGTCGCGTATGACCAACCGCCGTAAGTTCGGCCACGACTTGAAAAACAACGGGCATTCAGGAAAGAAAAATGGCTGGTCATCGTCGGACCTGCGCACATTCATGTCTGGATCACGTCCATCTGTTTGCCCCTTGAAGAATAAATTGCTGTTGCTGTATCGAACCAAAGTCAATGAATCGATTTGATCTGTCGCGTGGCTGCTGGCTAACAGATTGGCTAATTTGGAATCGAGGCTTTTATATAGTTTGAGCTTGCTGGGGCGGGGTGATGTGTCTGCCAGAAGTTCCGCCCACCAGCCACTGTTCGGTTCGTTGCCACTGCTGACGGATTCAACGCGAACCTTTCCCGCGTTGACGATGCCGGCATCCAGTCGGTCAGATGACCTGATTCTCTTCCACGCGACCCAGGCGAAAAATATAGCGAAGAGTGCTACCACGACAATCATCGTGCGGAGACTCATTCGTAGTTTGCTCACAGGATCGCCCAATGTTTCAAGTGCTGGATGACGCTAAGTTCAAAGCGTAACACAACGAAACGGCAATCGCAAAAATCGGATCGGTCAACGCACGGTTTGAATCGCAGGGTTTGAATATCGCAAGATTTGATATCGCAAGAAGCAAACCGCGACCTCAATTATTTGGAGATTTCTCCAAGGGGCTTTAACCCACTTCAACGATGGACGGGTCGTAGTCGTCTGGTGGCACTAGCCCTAAACAAGAAATTGAAGTGGCCGCGAGACTGCTGATCCCGAGATTCTCTTTACTTGCAAGGCGGATCTTTGCTGTGCCGGCTGGATCATAAATGTAACAGGGAACTGGATTGAGTGTGTGGCTGGTTTTTGATTTTGGATTGCCGTCGCCATCGAGTTTAAGCTTTCCATCTTTGCCAACTTCGTACATTTCGTCTGCGTTGCCGTGGTCCGCGGTAACGATCAAGATCCCGTTTGCTTCTTCAATGGCATCGACCAAACGACCAACGCACAGGTCAACCGCTTCAACCGAAATCTCTACCGCCAGCAAGTTACCAGTGTGACCGACCATGTCGCCGTTGGGATAGTTGGCACGGATGAACCGGTGTTTCTTCTCTCGGATCGAATCGAGTATCACATCCGTAATTTCACCACCTTTCATCCATGGACGTTCCTCGTACGGCAGTAAGTCCGATGTGATCTCGACATAATCTTCATTTGATTCGTCAAATTTACCGCTGCGATTTCCGTTAAAGAAATAAGTCACGTGTCCGTATTTTTGCGTTTCGCTAACCGCCAGCTGACTGATTCCCGACCCGGCCAGATACTCGCCCATCACCGAATCGATCGACGGAGGTGAAACGAGAAAGCGTTTTGGAATTTGCAAATCGGCGTCGTACTGCATGATGCCTGCAAATTTTACATCTGGAATTGGGCCTCGATTGAATGTGTCCAAATCGGGCTCATCGAACGCGCGGGTAAGCTCAATCGCGCGGTCGCCGCGAAAGTTAAACAGCACCACACTGTCGCCATCGACAATCGGACCAACAGGTTTGCCGTCACGTGTGATCACAAACTCTTTCAAATCCTGATCGATCACGCCTGGAGTTTCGGCTCGTAAAGTTTCGATTGCTGTTTTGGCTGACTCAAACTCGCGTCCGATTCCTTTGACATGCACATTCCAACCTCGTTCGACCATCGGCCAATCGGCATTGTATCGATCCATGGTTATATAAAGACGGCCACCGCCGGACGCGATCGCGTAATCAAACTCGCCAGACGTGTTGATCTCACTTAGTTGCTTTTCCAGCATCTCGACGTAAACGAGTGCTGAGGTTGGCGGGACGTCTCGTCCGTCCAGCAACGTGTGAACGCGAACTTTTTTGATTCCTTGTTTTTGTGCGTGTGCCAACATCGCGAACAAGATGTCGACATGCGAATGGACGTTTCCGTCCGACAGAAGGCCAATAAAGTGCAGTGTTGAATCGGCGCCGAGCGAGCCGGTGAGTTCGTTCCAGCTTTCGCCTTCAAACATCGCGCCCGACTTCACGGCGTTTTGGACGAGCAAAGCACCTTGATCAAAAACGCGCCCCGAACCGATCGCGTTGTGGCCGACTTCGCTGTTGCCCATGTCACCATCGCCCGGCATGCCGACTGCCAATCCGTGAGCCTTGAGCGTTGTGTAAACGGATTTCGTTTTCAGGTCGTCCAAATTCGGTGTTGAGGCTTTGCTGACCATGTCGCCCGCATCGCCGCGACCGATTCCGACGCCATCCATGATGACAAGAACAACGGGGCCTTCCGGGCCAGAAAAGGAAGGATGCTTTTCAAGAGATTTCATTTTGCGTATTTGTTTGAATTTTGTTGATTCAGATATTGTTGCTGACAACTTTCGCCGGGCTTCCGTAAGTTATCAGTTTCTACAGGCGGACCGTAGGCCTCCCTGCAATCCGTTTTCTTTTTTTAAATGAAAACCAATGACGGCAATTGATTTCACCTTCTTTGGCATGGCGTCCTACTGGTTTGAATTGAGTAGATGGGCGACAATATTAACCTCATTCGACCAAACAATAATTCGAACAAGTTCAAATAATCATGGCAAAAATTAAACCCCTCACGTTTAACTTTGACGGCGCACTTATTTCCGATCACGGAATTTCCAAGGAAGACATCGAGCAGCTCAAGCCGCAACTTGAATTGGCTCGCGATGAAGTCCTGAAAACGGATCTTCAATTGCTTGCATCTGGTGGCGATGTCCCCGTCGAAAAACAACCACTCGATTCGGGCTTTCACGAAATGCCTGAGCGTATTTTGGACGCCTACCAATCCGACCGGCCTAACAGTGAACTTGGCCAAATTTTGGAAACGGCTGCCAAGCTACGTGAACGTGTCGACAAAGTTGTCGTGCTTGGGATTGGCGGATCGTACATGGGCGCGCGGGCGTTGATGGAGACTTGTTGCCAGCCGTACTTCAATGAGCTGACGCGAGCCGAACGTGGCGGGCGACCGCGAATGTACTTCGAAGGCAACAACGTTGATAACGATTGGTCGCAGGGATTGCTTCAATTCTTGAGAACCAATTCGACGGGAGATGGCCCTGAAGGCAAATGGGGCATCGTCGTGATCAGCAAGAGCGGTGGAACGCTTGAAACTGCGGCGGCGTTTCGTCAGTTCTTGGCAGAGTTGGAAAAATTGGTTGGCCGAGACAATCTGCCTGACTACGTAGTGCCAGTCACAGGTGAAACAGGAAAGCTCGCAAGCCTCGCCGATGCGATTGGTTGCCAGGATCGATTTCTTGTTCCCGATGGAGTGGGAGGCCGATTCTCAGTGTTGTCCGCCGTTGGCCTACTGCCAGCCGCGATCCTTGGAATCGATGTGGTGACGTTGCTTGAAGGTGCCGCTGCCATGAACGGTCAGCTTCGCACCCAGCCAATCGGCCAAAACCCGGTGCTCGATTACGTTGCGGTCAATCACTTGTTAGAGAAAAAACGTAACGTGATGACGCGTGTGCTTTCTGTTTGGAGTAAGTCATTGGAGTCCGCTGGTTATTGGTACGACCAGTTGTTGGCTGAAAGCTTGGGCAAAGCAGAGCAGGGGGCGTTGCCACTAACGTGTTTGAATTCGCGCGACCTTCATTCTCGTGCCCAACAACATCAGGAAGGCGTTCGCGACAAAATCATGAATAACGTGATCGTTGACTCGTGGCGTTGTGATCCGCTTCCGATTGGACCTAGCCACTGGGATCACGATCAGCTGAACGAACTGGCTGACAAAACGCTTCCTCAAGTCATGGATGCAGCGATCAACGGGACCAACCTGGCATATCAAGAAGACAGTCGCCCAACGACCAACTTGCACATGCCTGCCGCAGACGAGGCGTCTCTGGGACAGTTTTTCCAAATGATGATGTTGGCAACGGCTGTTGAGGGCCGGTTGTTGGGAATCAACCCTTATGGTCAGCCGGGTGTGGAAAAATACAAGAAGTACATGAACCAGCTGTTGCGCCAGCCCGTAACGAGTTGATACGGCAACTTGTTAGCTGAACAAGTTTTCAAGCGCGGAACGAATTTATTTGGACAATGTTCGGATTGCAAAATATCCGAGCATTTTTTTCCAACACTTTTGAACTGATAGTCGAAATGATCAAATTAACTTGGCTCGGTCACGCTTCGTGGCTCATAACAGTTGGCGATTCCAACATCCTGGTAGATCCGTTTTTGAATGAATCACCAACCGCTCCAATGAAAGCCGCTGAAGTGGATGCGGATTTCATTCTTGTTTCACATGGCCATTTCGATCACGTTGCCGACGTGGCAGAAATTGCCAACAGAACTGACGCGAATGTGATCGCGGTTTACGAAGTCGCGAATTGGTTCGCCGAAAAACACTCTGTTAAAAATACGACCGGCATGAACATCGGCGGCAATTTTGAATTGCCAATGGGTAACGTGAAAATGACTCAAGCGATTCACAGTTCGCAATTGCCAGACGGATCTTACGGTGGCGTGGCCAGTGGGTTCGTCGTCACGATTGGTTCCGGTGACGCAGCAAAGAAAATCTATTTTGCGTGTGACACGGCTTTGTTCTCCGACATGAAATTGATTGGCGAAGAGAATGTCGACGTCGCGGTTTTGCCAATCGGCGATCTATTTACAATGGGACCAGAAGACAGCGTCACGGCGGCAAAGTTTGTTGGTGCAAAACAGGTCTTGCCGTCGCACTACAATACTTGGCCGCCAATAGAACAAGACGCAGCTAAATGGGCTCAATTGATGCGCGAGGGTTCTTCCGCAGAGCCTATCGTGCTCAAGCCAGGCGAGGTACATGAAATTCTTTGAAGATGATTTTCAAAAAAATGAATTTCGAGAGCAGAATGAGATAGGGGCAACATTATGGAAACCGAGAAATGAAAACAAACACGAATAGAGTTGCTTTTTTGCTGTTGGCAATCGCGATTGGAGCTTGCAGCTTTCAAAGCGCCAACGCACAGGAAGCTTTGAAGTGGAAACTGAAAACGGGTGACCAGTTTGCAGTCTCGCTTACCCAGACATCGGACACCACGACCAGCGCTGACTCTCGCGTGACTGAGATGAAGACCAAAACGACTCTGGTTTTTGATTGGAATGTGACAGCGGTCGCGGCCAATGGTGATGCGACGATCCAACAATCGCTTGCTTCGATCAAACTGCGAGTTGGCAATCCGGCAATGCTTGATCAAACCATAGGCTATGATACCGACTCGGATGAAAAAGTGTCTCGAGTCTCCAGGCCGATGTTGAAGCAGGCCCGTTCATTGATCGGACTTAAGTATGAAGTCTTGATGTCCGACCGCGGCGAGATCAAGGGAGTTGTTTTGCCAAAGGCGACCGAGGCAGTTATTCAAAAGCTTCCGGAAACGACGACGCTTCGCAATTTGTTTAGCGAAAAAGGGCTTAAGGATATCCTTGGCGCTTCGGCGATTGTATTGCCTGAAGGCGAACTCAAGCCAGAAGAGAGTTGGTCCGACCAATCTGTCAAAATTTCGCCGCTTGGCAAATTCAATCGTGTCAACAAGTATACGTTTGCGGGAATGAAGTCAGTCGATGGCCGTGAGGTGGCAGAATTTATGCTTGATGCGTCCATGGAAAAAGTCGAAGACGGCGAGACTAAAAAAACGGAAGCGGCAGGTAAAGTGATTAAGTTCTCCGGTACGGGAAAATTGACGCTCGATGTCGAAGCGGGTTACTTCACTACCTGTAACACCGAAAATGAAATTCAGGTTGAGAAACCGTATCGCGAAAAAGTGATTACATCGATCGTCAAGAATAAAATTGAATTGACGGTGGAAAAGAAGTAGTCGATTTTCTTGGTAGCAACAACAGATAAGTATGAGCGGGCAAGGCGCTCGATTTTTCGTAACACTAAACAAAGTTAAACATGTCAGAGTTTGAAACGGTTGCCAAAGTAGGTGACATTCCTGAAGGCGAAGGCCGAGCGTTTGAATACGAAGACCAAATGGTTGCCGTGTTCAATGACAAAGGCGAGTATCGTGCGATCGATGACATGTGCCCGCACATGGGAGCGTCGCTTGCCAGTGGTCACTATGAAGATTGTGTGGTGACCTGCCCGTGGCACGCTTGGAGTTTTGACACGCGCGATGGGACTTGGTGTGACAACCGCCGCCTCAAAGTCGACACCTATGACGTGCGGGTTGTTGGCGATGAGATCCAGGTGAAGCCTGCTGAAAAAAATGCAGCCGACACGGGTGGCTCGCCATTGGGCGGTGCGCCTTCGACTTCTGATGCTACTGACCCGAGTTCCAAACCTGAACTTGGTCACCCGTCAGAAGACAATACGGGAACTCAGCCCAACGACGGATCCAGCAGCGAGAATAAGGCCGAAAATGAGTAGCTCCAAAGACGAGTCGGCGAACAAACTCGAAGATCCAGCCGTATCAATTCAGGCATTTCAAAAACTTATCCACGAAATGTATTTCGAGAAGGACGTTGCTCGCGGTGTGCCGGCAACTTTCATGTGGCTAATGGAAGAGGTTGGAGAGCTGTCAACGGCCCTTCGGGAAACCAGTTCAGAAGAACAAGCTCGTATTTCGCCAGAGGAATTTGAGAAGCGTCGAGCGAACTTAAAACTCGAGTTTGCAGACGTGCTCGCTTGGCTGGCCACGATTGCCAATGTGGCCAATGTCGATTTGGGAGCGGCCGTGGCGGAAAAATATGGCTCTGGTTGTCCCGGCTGCCAGGCCTTTGTTTGTGAATGTCCAGACGAAGAAAAGCCTTAAACGGAACGCTCTGACAGAATGCGACATTTCGTCCATCGTTTTCACGTCTCATTCATATTCAACGATAGCCTAAAAACTGCACTTCGATTATCCTGTTAACTTCCAACATCACACCTCAAAGCGTGCCGGCGTACCCAACCAAACATGAACGCAACTTCCACTTCCATTTGGCAAATCGCGTTCGCTACTCTGGCTCTCTGTTTTTGCCTTGGTTTAGAAAACGCTGGAATTGCTCAAACTGAACCTGCGGACAATGTTGCGTCGAGTAACGACTCTGTTCAATCAAGCAGTTCTCAATCAGGCAGTTCTCAATCAAAAGTCAAAATTGGATTGGGCGGAAACGTAAAGCTTGGAAAGTGGAATCCGATCTTTATAGAGGCTGACCCAAGTTTGAACCCTGCTCGGTTTGAAGTATCTGTCATCGACGGCGACGACACGCCGGTCACGTTTTCAGGTGACTTGATCAAAGACGCGGCCAATCCCAATCACTACCAGGCCTTTACTCGAATTGGTCGGACTTACGGCAAAGTCAACTTGCGACTCTTCGATGCCAACGGCGACCAAGTCGATGAATTGACTCCGCCTATTCGTGCATACGATGCTGAAGTTTCTGGCCAACAGGACCAATTTCGTAAATCGACACGCCCGATGATTTTGACGCTTGAGGCGGGAACGAAAATTAAAGAGACCATTGACTCGGCGTCGACGGGCGACCGTGAGGACAGGCGAATTGTGATCTCACAAGGTGCAAATGACTTGCCCGTTCACTGGCTGGGATACGACAGCATCGAAACGATTGTGTTGGTCACCTCCGACCTCGATCGAATTGAAAAAATAACCACTCAGCAAATTGATGCGATCGAAGCGTGGTTGAAAAAAGGTGGTAAACTCGTCATCTCGATGGCTAAAAATTCAGCATCATTAATTGGAGAAGGCGGAAAGCTGGCGAGATTCTCTCCGGGAGAGTTTACAGAATTGACTAAATTTTCGGTCAGCAAGAAACTGGAAGGCTTCGCTGAAAGTCGTGAGCAGTTGATACCGATCCGTGGCGAGCCGATCGAAGTCGCCGGGTTCAGCACCCTCGTCGGGCGCGAAGTGCTTTCTGATGGCAAAGGTAAAACGCTCATTGCAAAACAGGCGATTGGTCTTGGGCAGCTTTATTTTGTGGCCTTTGACTTAGATACTGAGCGTATGACGAAATGGCTGGGTTTCAATAACTTGGTCGGCAAACTGGTTGCCAGTGAGAAAAGTGGTGACGAAGAAGAGAATCAGGCGCAAAGCACGCGAGGGAGTTCGGTTTCGCATTTTGGCTACAAAGATCTGATTGGCCAACTCAAAGCTCCGCTGGAGAGATTTACACTGGTCAAGTTTGTCATGTTTACGTGGGTCGCTGTTCTCATCGGGCTTTACATTCTGTGCATCGGTCCGGGAGATTATTTCTTCCTGCGAAAGTTCACGAAAAAAATGGAGCTGACCTGGATCACGTTTCCGCTACTGTCGCTTCTGTTTTGCGGATTGGCGATTGGCATCTCAAGGATGACTCGGCCCGACAAAATCCAATTGAATCAATTGGAAATCATTGATATCGATTCGATCGACGGACGAACACGTGGAATGGTGTGGACGAATCTTTATAGTCCAGCAAGCGGTTCATGTTCGATTGAACTGGATTCCAATCATGATTTAGGATTCAAGATCGATTCCGAATTAGTGACGTGGCACGGCCTGCCGGGTGACGGATTGGGTGGGATGCTCACGCAAGCCAAAACGGGTCTGCTGAAATCAAGTTACAAACAGGCGCTTGAACTTGTTTCCGGCGAGCGACAAGATATTCGATTAAAGATTGAAGAGCTCCCGCTTCAAGTCTCTTCGACGAAGCCAATTTTTACCCGTTGGTGGTCAGACAATCCTGTCGATATTCGCAGTCGACTAAAAGTCAATCCGCGGTTGAAGCAGCTTACTGGCACCATCAAGAACCCTTTTGATTTTACGCTTTATAATTGCCGCCTGGTTTTCGAAAACTGGGCCTATGTTCTGGAGCGCCCTCTTGAACCGGGGCAGACGATCGACATCGCCACCAACACAGACGAAAAAACGTTGAAGGGATTGTTGACTCGTAAAGTTGTCGATACCAAAACGAACAATCGCAGCAACAACAGCCCGTGGGATCCACAAGACATGCGGATTACCCGGATCGCAGATTTGATGATGTTCTACGATGCGGCCGGCGGGAATAACTACACTGGGTTGACGCATGACTATCAGTCGACGATCGATATAACCGACCAGTTGGATTTGAAGCGTGCGGTTCTTGTCGGCGAAGTTCATTCGCAGGGTTCTGTTATGAAAATTAACGGTGAACGGACATCCGACAAATATGACGAAACCGTGACCATCATCCGTGTCGTATACGAAGTGGATTACGGAACCAAAAAGTAGCTCGCCGTTCATCAACGCAAATTAGTCGCGCGATTAACCATCATTCGCCCACCTTTAAAACTTGAAATTTTCCCATGATCAAAACTGAAAACCTGACTAAAAAGTACGGCGAGCTGTATGCGATCAAGGGAATCGAACTCGATTTGAAGCAGGGCGATCTGTTCGGATTTATTGGTCCCAACGGTGCGGGAAAAACGACGACCATGCGAATCATCGCGACGTTGTCAGAACCATCCTGGGGCGAGGCTTATGTTTGTAATCACTCGATTTACAACGAGCCCAAAGAGATCCGTCGCCTGGTGGGTTACATGCCTGACTTTTTTGGTGTGTATGACGATATGAAAGTCATTGAGTATCTTGAATTTTTCGCGGCGGCGTATCGAATCAAAGGCCCAGCACGACGCAAAAAGTGCGATGAGATGCTTGAAATTGTCGATCTGGATTTCAAACGCGATGCGTTCGCCAATACGCTTTCTCGTGGTCAGACTCAACGGCTTGGGTTGGCTCGCGTGTTGCTTCACGATCCTCAAGTCCTTTTGCTGGACGAGCCGTTGAGCGGTTTGGATCCGCGTGCCCGGATCGAGATGAGAAATCTACTGAGGCGGCTTGGTCAAACCGGAAAGACGATTATCGTTTCCAGCCACATTCTTCCTGAGTTGGCCGATATCTGTAACAAGATTGGAATCATCGACCGAGGCGTGATGAGTTTTTCGGGCGAAGTCTCAGAGGTGATCAAGAAGGTTCGTGATCAAATTATTTTGCAAGTTGGAGTCAAAGACGACGACGAACGAGCCAAGACTTTTCTTGAAGCGCACGCCGATACCGATTCGGTAAGCAAAGGTGACGGTTGTTGGGTCGTGACATTGAAAAAAGGTATTGATGACTATTCAGAGTTGCCAACCCATTTAATTGGCGAGGGGTTCAAGCTGACTTTGTTTCAGGAAGAAGAAGTCAATCTCGAATCGGCCTTTATGGCGCTCACCAAGGGCACTGGCGAAAATTTCTAAGTCAAATTTTCTGACGAAGTTTTTTGTTTGCTTTTTTTGCTCGCAATCTTTGCGGCAACACCTTAAGCTCGCAGTATGAAATTCTCAATCCAAACGCTTGGACTTTGTGTTGCATGGGCCGCCATACTTGCCGGTCTCATTTGCCAGATTCGCTGGGAAATTGTGCACGCCAAATGGCCATCCGGAATTGCATCGGATGCGGTGTGGACCCTGAATTTGATTTTTGGTTTGGTGATCGTGCTACTTGCGGTGGCTACCAGAACGAAAAAACAAATGTTTTGGATCGGGTGCGCGGTGGTTGCGGTATCGCTGTTCGTTTGTCAAGCAACCGAGCTTCAGCCACGGGCTCTTAGCCGGTACCTCTCGTATCATCTCTTGAAGTGGATGGTCCCAGCGCAAGCAGGAACAAGCCCAATGTTCGAAGCACAAAAACTGGAGCTGGGATCGGTCTTGATTTACAGTCTTATTCCGATGCTTTCGATGGCGGGCGGTTGGTTTGCTCAGTGGGTTTATCAGCGCAACGAAGTTTAAAGCAGGTTGAGTGCGACGAGTCTTTTCGCGTTACAAACCCGTAAATCGTGGGGCCGTTTTGAGTGAGCCGATGAGCTCTGGCTTATTGGACTTTGGCGGTGGGGCAGTTTATGAGTGAACCGGTGGCTAACCGTCCCTCGCTAACGCGTCGGGTTTCCAGTTGGGGCCTCGCTAACGCGTCGGGTTTCCAGTTGAGTCCTCCCTCGCTAACGCGTCGGGTTTCCAGTTATCGAGCTCAGCGAAAAGCCCGTGAAGGAACAAACCACAAAGGACACAGAGAAAAGAGATTTATAAACTCTGTGATCCTCCGTGTCCTCTGTGGTTAATTTTTGAAGCTGCCCGCGCCCCTTGTGATCTTGATTCAAGCATCGAAGAGAGTCATGCAGCGCTAAATCCTTGCCATTGTGTGCAATTTGGGAACTTCAATCCCGCAAAATGGTTTTACTTATCCCAGCCGTAAAAGTTTGCCAAGCCAATACTTTTTCGTTTTCCGGACCAACCTGCATTCGTAAATATGCGTTGATTCCGAATAACCCTAACTCCCGATACCAACGAAATAACAAGTCGGACCGTATTGATTTGCATGGATGGGATAGTCCTCAAATCGTTCGATTTCCAAATTAAGTAAACCTTGGAGACAACCATGCGAAAAACAGCATTATTCGCTTTCGCATTCACCGTCACTGCCTTTTTAACGCTTGGTAGTATTTCGAACGCTCAAAATTACCCTTGGCGTAACGGAAGTCAGTCGACTCCAATCGTAACTTCTCAACAAGGTGCACGAGCGATGAATGCTCAAGGCGCCAGCCGGATTCCCGCCCCACCTGAAACGGCCAAACGTAATTACAAAGTCTCATTCCGTAATCAGGATTCGGCTCAGGATTTGATCGATACCCAACCATCTATTTCAGATGTGAAAAAGTTTGACTCAAGCCCACCGACCCCACCAGAGGTCAACCCAAAAGATCTCGATTACCCGACTGCGTCACCTGAACCGGAGCTTTCGGTAAAAAGTAATGCGTCATCCGAGCCAGAGGAAAATTACTGCGATCGAGACTGTAGCAGAGACTGGTGTAATTTGGGCTGTGAGCGGAAGCTTTTTGGCCGACACTCAAGCGGTCTTGAAGTCGGCGGTTGGTTGAGTCTTGGTTATCACAATCGTGATACGCCTTTGCTAAACAACCGTCGTGCTGAAGCCAACGTTCATCAGACGTGGCTATACTTTGACAATGCCGCTTCACGTGACTCGTACAATTGGGATATTGGATACCACGCTGACTTACTTTACGGTATTGACGCTCAGGATATTCAAGCCTTTGGAAACCCGCCAACGGGAGCTCCAGCTGGCTGGGACAATACCTGGGACTTCGGTTCATACGGTTGGGCGTTGCCGTCACTTTATGTTCAGTTTGCTAACGCAGAATGGGATGTAAGACTTGGTAAGTTCCTTTCGCCATTTGGCTATGAAGGGTTTGGTGCAAGAGACAACTTCTTTTACAGCCGCACCTTTACGCAGCTCAACTCCGAGCCACTCACATTGTCGGGTGTTATTAGTGAAAGACGTATTGCAGATAACCGAAGTGTTATCCTTGGTGCGACCGCTGGCTGGGACACTGGTTTTGACAGTAACAGTGGCGCAACGTTGATTACAGGATTCCGTTACCGCGCCAATCAATTCGTGAACTTGGCCGTAACATCATCACTGGGCGACACGGGGCGGCTACGCGGAAGTGGGCGTTTGACTTCTATCGTTGGCCAGTTTCAGCTAACCGACAAGGTGCAATACGTTTTCCAAACGGATGTTCTAAATCTTGGCTCGAATCAGGAGTTTGGAGTCCTTCACTATCTTTTCCGCGACGTCACAGAGTGCTTGGCATTAGGTGCTCGACTTGAGTGGTGGAAGAGCGACCAGTTCTTTGACGATACAAGGTCAACATACGATTTTACGGTCGGTGCAAATTACCGAGTCAATTCGAATATCACACTTCGCCCTGAGTTACGTTTCGATTGGGGAGCAGCCGCTATTGATCCGGGAACACCAATTATCGGATTCGATGCAGTGATGACGTTCTAAAAACAAGTTGCCGAAATCGAGGATCAGACCAACTGCGGAATCAAAGAAGGCCGTAGGCAAGGAGGACCATCCTTGCGACTGACCTAGCAACGCGATAGCCTGATGATTCACTTACGAATCGTCAGGCTATTTTTTGCGCGTTCATGAAGTTAATCATCGCCATCATTCAACCGCACCGGATTGAAGCGGTCAAAACGGCACTTAGCCAAGTCGAGGTTTTTCGTTTGACGATCATGGATTGCCAAGGGTTCGGGCGGCAGCAAGGACAGTCGCCGGCTTATGGCTCCGAGATTTCGTCTGACGAATTTGCTGGAAATCTACGCCGCAAAATTCAACTTCAGATTGCCGTCAATGAAGAGTTTGTTGAGCCGACGATCGCGGCGATCGTTCAAGGCGGTCGGACGGGCGACGATGGCGAAATTGGTGACGGAAAGATCTTTGTGTTGCCGCTGGATGACTGTGTTCGTATCCGCACCGGCGAACGCGGTTCGGATGCGATTTAAAACAGGAAGTTAATGAGCAAACTCAATAGTTATTTTGAGTCTTCGCCGTCATCGTTGGTTTCGGATTCCGTTTTCTCTTTTTCTTTCGCAGTTTCTGCTTCTGCCTTAGCAGCTGCCTTTGCTGCAGATTTCAAGGCCAGTTTTTTTCTTTTGGCGCTCAGGGCCATTGAAGGTGGGAGTTTAAAAGTCGACGCGGGAATTTTTACGTCAAACTCTATCGATTCGGTATTAAAAACAAAAACTGAGTCGGCAAACCGAATCGTTTGCTTGAATGCAGTTTTGATTTCACCCGATTCTCGATAGTCTTCGTACTCGCGGATGACGGTATGAGTCGTCTCGCTAAATATTTCTTTGGATTCGCTTCGCACCAACAACCCAGTCTCGATATCGAAATGCTTGAACGTCACCTCGCCATTGGCTTGCGTCATTTTTAGTTTGTAACATTCGGCATCAATCGCCCGCTCAATACCGTCCATTTCGATTGTTTTGAACGTGTTTGGCCATTGCGGCGAACTTATACAAAATTTGTTTTTGTAAATAAAGTCTTCGAGTTCTTCGCCCACCATTTCACGAATCGGGCTGCCCCTGGATATTTCCCAGGCAACACCTTGTGCCAGCCCGCGGTCTGTTCTCTCCTCCGAGTCGTAAAGGTACGTCGTGCGCGACTTTCCGGGGGCTCGAAAGGACTCATACGTAAAAGCGCCTGATCCGCTGTGACCACGCGAGACAGAATGGACCGTTTGAACACTTTCTAAAATTTCATACCCGCCTATCGCATCGATGTACCGATCAATGACATCCATTGCCGAAGGGAGTTTATCAACGTCTTCCTGTGCATGGGCGATTCCGTTTGAGAATCCGGACAGCAGGAGCGCGCAAAATATGAGCGAACACAACGTCGCGCTGAAGCAGTTTCGAAGTACACAAGAGTATGCTGATTGAATCATTTCTTAGCGTCCTTACGGGATTGTTTCATGGCCTCTTCGATCATTGCTTTGAGTTCTTTGGTTTTATCAATGTCTCTTTTGGTACCATCAATCGTTATACGTATTGCGGGTGCTCCAGGTTTTGCTTTTGCATCAAGAGGCACACCCGCTTTGGCTGTGAGGTTGGCAGGCAATTTGAATATGTCTTTTGGCACCTTGACGTCGTATTCAATACTTTGAATTTCGTAATCGTGTATTCGTCCTCCGTCGTAGCTAACGGACAGACGAAAAGCAGCCATTGTTTCACCAGATTTTTGGTAATCGAAATAATCACGAATTACATGTTGCTTTTTCTTGTCGTATTCTTCGATCGCTTCTTTTCGCACACACATGAATGTTTCGACGTCATAGTATTTCTTGAATTTGTTTCCGTCTTTGTGAAAAAACTGTAACACGTACGTGTCACGATCATGAACCGTTTCGATACCTTCCATTTCAATTTTTTCGTAGGTTTCAAAATATCGCGTCGATGGCATTATGTATTTTAGTTGCCGCAGGTATTCCAACCGCTCTTCGCCTACGATGGCGGTGGGCATTGCTCCTTCGTAGAACTGCCAGACTTGACCATCAAGGGAGCCGCGATAAAAGTTGGTTCCATTTTCGTATTTGTAGGCTACCCAGTATTTTCCGTCGGCGCGATAGGCCTCGTATTCAAACGCTTGCCCAGCCGCTGTCGCCAGCGAGACAACGCGATAGTTGGTGATACTATCTAGAACTTCGTACCCGCCACAGGCCGAGATGTTTTTCTCAATCACTTCTGCTGCGGTAAGCGATTTTGATTCTTGTGCCCAAGCAGGCTGAAAATTGAATTGGCCTGAAATCTGAATCGCAATCAAACAACAAACGATAAAGCAGATACGAACAGTTGGCATTTGGGCTCTTTGAGATAGCTTCATTGTAAAAATCCTTTGTTGACAGGATTGGCAAACATGTTATCTGAAACCAGGCTTTTGCGAGTTACGGTTTGGGGCGCGTTGGATCGTCAGCGGGGCGGTCGGCCACGACTTTTTCCTTTTGCATTTCAAGAACAATTTTTGGCGTTTCAAAAATTTCCTTCGGGATTTTGATATCAATTTCAAACGTCTCAATTTTGTATTTATATTGATTGCCTGACCATGAAACGGTTCGGTCGCGTGCGATCATTGTGTCACCCAATTTCTCCCAATTAAATCGGTCTCGGGTAACTAGCTGTTTTTGGTTGTTGAATTCTTCGACTGCTACTCGTCGCATCAACAATCCAGTATCGATACTAAAATACATGTCAATTACGGTTCCATCGTGATCAACCAAATGGACTTTATAAGTCGGCTCGCCGTTGACTTCTTCAATCGATTGGCATTCAATATTTTTATAGCCGTCGAGCAGGTGCGTTGTGGAGCAAACGAAAGTTCGACGGCGAATGTATTCTTGAAGTTCGGCGCCTTCCATCACCCGGATCGTTCCGTTGACCTTGTGCCAAGCGATGCCCGCGCGTACGCCGTCTTTATTTAGTGAGCCATCGGTTCGAACATTTCGCTCAAGTATCAAGCCACTTTCATAAGAAATCTGGGAATAGAATTTTCCATGGGCTTGGTAGGACTCAAAAACGAAACTTTCTCCGCTTGTTGCGGTACCTGACGAAATCAAATGCGTATTCTGTCGGCTTTCAAGAATTTCGTAGCCGCCAAGTTTTTGGATGTATCGATCAACGATGTCGTTGGCGGAAGGCAGTTCGTCCTGGGCATCGACGGCTTCAGCCCGAGCACGCGTCTTCTTGGGAGCATCTTTCTGGTCGCGTTCGTGATCTTGGCCAGATGCGGCATGAACTAGCAAAGAAACGCAAACTAGAATAGCAGCAGGAAACAATTGAAACCGGAACCGATTCATCGAAGACCTCCAGAATAAGGTGGCCTATAGGTTAAGATTTTCCAGTCGTAACGTCAAACAAAATGATTGCGGCATTCTGACTCTCTACAAACTCCTAAGGGGCCAGTTATCGCGCGAGTTTGTCTGCTGGTTAATTCATTCGCTCGGTCAACATTTGTTTGAGCTCCCCCATGTCTCCGCGCGTCAAGCATTTCCATTGGAGCAGGCTTTTCGCCAATTCAGCTGCGGACCCGTCGTAATAATCGTTCACAAACTGCTGCAGCAACATTGCCCTGGCACGCCGCCGACCGATATTGGCTGCAAAACGCATCGCGACGCCTTTTTGATTGGGACGCGGGTCCTGCCGGACAAGCCATTCTCGGTGCTCAAGTCGCTCCAGTAGTTTAAGAATCGTTGTACGCGCCACATCGCGCGACTGGGAGACTTCTTTCCATATTTCGCTAGCTGACATTCCGGCCCGCCCGGAATCCCAGACGATCTGCATGATCTCGTGCTGTGCGGGAGTGAGTTGACCCTCGGGATTGGTTTTTGGCTGCATGTTAAGTGTCAATTCAAAAGTGAATGGGTTGAGACTTTGATTGAATTTGATTGTTGTCTAATGGAATTGTTTTTTCAAATTGACCGTGGCGTGTTTGGGATTGTTTTATGTCGACAATTGTAGACACTTTCAGAGTAATGAATTGACGACAGTTGTCGACGTTTTTGCAAAGATGTTGAAATAGCTTTACAAACACAATGAAAATGTAAAACGACGACAGTTGTCGGCAAAAATTGAAACGATTTTACCGTCGACGCGTGTCGTCAAATACTTTGCGTTTTATTTTTCTTAGCGGTCGAATGTCGGTTGCCGAGTTGACGAGACACCTCAACAATCCTGCTGGATGCGAAACATTTTTTCGCGCTAACAAAGTTGATTCGATTGGAAACTAAAGATGAGTGAAGAAACATATGTGATCGTGGGTGGCAGCAATGGCATTGGACTTGGAATCGTTCAGCGTCTTTCGCGCGAAGGGAAAAAAGTTCTTGTGTTGAGTCGAACGTCGGAGCATTTATCCGGTCTCGATGGTGTGACTCATCAGACGATCGACGTGTCAACAGACGAAATAACTGCGGACATGCTGCCCGAGAAAATTGCAGGGCTTGCTTACTGTCCTGGAACGTTGAATTTGAAATCGTTCAGCAAGTTGAAGCCGGACGTATTTCGTTCGGACTTTGAAGTAAACGTCATTGGTGCCGTGAAGGCGATGCAGGCTGCGATGTCTGGAATGAAGGCAGCGGAAAACCCGAGTGTACTGCTGTTTAGCACAGTGGCGGTAGGGCAGGGGATGTTCGCTCATGCCTCGATCGCAGCATCCAAAGGTGCGATTGAGGGTTTGACTCGCTCGCTGGCTGCCGAGTTGTCGCCAAAAATTCGCGTTAACTGTATCGCACCTGCGTTGACGAATACGACTTTGACCAGCCGTTTGTTTACGAGCGAAGATAAAATCGCTGCGATGGGAGAAAAGTATCCACTTAAGCGCACCGGCACAGTGGATGACTTGGCGGAAGTAAGTTGCTTTTTGATGAGCCCAAGCAGTGGGTGGGTGACGGGGCAGGTGATCGGCGTCGATGGCGGCATGTCGACGGTTCGAACTTAAAAAAACGGATCCTGTCAGCTACTTGTGGATGATCTAAGCAAGAAGCCAGATCGAAACGAAAAAGGCCGACCTCTTTTGAGAGGCCGGCCTTATTTTTTGTAGTAAGTGGGAGTCGCGGTTTAGCACATACCGCCAAATTCGTCGCCACTTTCGCCGTAAAAGTTATCGTCGCCATACGATTGGTCACCGTAAGACTGATCGCCGTACTTTTGATCGTCTTGCTGCTGTTGGGCTTGGCTTCCGTCCAGACCAAGAGCTGCACGAAGCTGATAAAAGCGTTCGGCGTATTCGTCAGAAGAAGAGTGGATGTGCTCTGCTTCGGTGATGAACTTCATGTCCTGATTTTCTTTTACACCGAATCGCTCAAGTGTAAATTCGAACGTCTCAAGCGGGCTGCCGTAAACGATCAGTAGCTTGTGCTCTTCGAATTGAATTTCTTGAGGTGTGTTTGGGTTGAGAACAGCAATTCCTGTGCAACCATCGTTCAACAACAAGTCTTCAAAGTCCCAGAGGATGCTTGTAAGCACTGGCATGTCGATGTGTTCACGATAAAGATCGACGTGACCACCTTCGGCTCTCGAATGGCTTGACTCTAAAACGACATCAACCATTGGGCCTAATCGCTGAATCAATTCGATGAACAATGGAAACAGCTGTTCGCGTGATGCAGCCGCCATGACAACGGGAACCCGTGTGTCAGACTCTTCGTCAACGTAAACGTCGTGACGATAGCCTTGACTTGGTTTGATTTTCAAATCCATTGCTGGTCGAACGGCGTCGGTCAGTTGGAATGCACCGTATTCGTTGACTTGGAGATGAGCCGCCAATTGTGCATCGGAGACTGATTCGAAGCTGTTAAATTCGCTGCCAGGGTTTTTCGGATTTTCAAATGCTTCTTTGAAAAAGCGGTTCAAATAACTCATGATTTTTCTCGGGTCAATGTCGAACGCGAGTCAGCTACAAAGCAAGCTGTCGGTTTCCCGGTTCGATATCAAAACGTAGGTCAAGAAATATGCCATTGGGGAATGGGGAGAAATCGTCGCAATTTTTTGAAAGATGCTTGGTTGAATAATCCGCACAATCCGCACACAGAGAAAAATTGGAGGCTAGAATTACCCTACTGAGGGGTGCAAACTAAATCGGTCAACGATCGGCAACAAAAACGCTGTTTGGTTATTGCGTTTTAGTTCGTACTGACCGTCGCATTAATGGACGAACAATGGACTCGCAAAACCAGCTTGAAGAAAAGACGCCCCCGCCAATTCAGCTTGAAACGGCACGGTTAACCCTACGTCCATTCGCTCCCGAGGACGCACCGCTGATCGAGGTTTTGCTTAACGACAAAGAAATCGCTTCCAATACTCGCTCGGTTGATTTTCCGTATCCACAAGGCGCCGCGCTCATCTGGATCGAAAATCAAATTGCCAATCGTGAAAAGTTCGATGCGTTTGTATTTGGCATCCACCTCAACGGCTCAGATGAATTGATCGGTGGGATCGGGTTGGACCTCAACAAGAAAGATCACAACGCGGAGCTGGGTTATTGGATTGGGCGAGAATTTTGGAATCAGGGTTACTGTAGCGAAGCCGCAATAAGTGTGTTGGAATTTGGGTTTGAAGAAGTAGGGCTCTACAAGATTCACGCACACTATATGACTCGCAATCCAGCCTCAGGGAGAGTGCTTGAAAAGATCGGGATGACGCAAGAAGGGGAGCTTCGGGGGCATACGCGAAAGTGGGGTGTGTTTGAGGACATCGTGATTTGCGGGATGCTTGCCAACGACCCTCGGCCTTGGGAACAGGATTAGTTCCGATCGTTTTGTTTGCATTGGCTCTTTAATAGTGCGAACATTTAAGGCATCTATTGGCTCTCTGGTGATAGTCGAACAAATTTAGAGTTCGAAACCGGCGATAGCCAGGAAGTGTCTCAAAGCGGGAATCCAACTGGAAGCCGTAAAATATGCACTCCCTAGGGGAATCGAAAACACAAACGAATGCGTCTTGCAGCCCTTTTTTATCCGTGTTTGCTTGCGTTTCTCGCCCAAATCAAAAAAACAGAAAATTCGCCCAATATTTTGGGGCCTTAGACGAACAAGTTCAGAGGCGGATTCGAATAGAATAAACATAGCCGTTAAATAAACCAATTGGATTTGAGCAAGCCCACTCGGAGCTTGAGATCCTTCGGCAAAATGAATAAGGGATAATCATGACGACAGCAGAACAACAGGGAACACAAGTCACCTTTCTCGATCAAACGGGTGCCAAAAGCGTCGAGGCTGTCGTCGCTGATACGGTTACCGTCAAAACGATCCTCCCCAATATCATCACCAAAATGAATTTGCCGATGGTAGGGCCCGATGGGCAGCCGATGAGCTACAGCCTTGACCACAAAGAAGGCGGTCGGCGATTGCATGAAAATGAAACGCTTGTGCAGGCCAGCGTGTCTGCAGGCGACCACTTGATCGTTTATCCGGAAATTGTGGCTGGTTAGAGTGCACTTTCTTTCAAATGAGTGCATTCTATTTGCGAATTAACCAGCAAGGTGATTTAATGATTGCTGAGCTTCGTTTTTGATTTTGAGGTGCGCGGCCAAAGCGGCACCAGATTTCAAAGACGAGCAACTTTTCGCAACCAAACTAGTTTCTGCAGGATAGTCCGCCCGCATGCGCAAGTCTCCTCGAGATCGAAGGCTGAATTCAGATTTTCAGTCCATTCAAAATTTAAAGGAAGAAAGTTCGATCTTTTCTTTTGTCGGTCGAGGCAGACCGCCCCAAAAGTATCGCCTTGTGTTTGAAGGGATTGGTTTTCAGCGCGACCGACACGGAAACATCAGCTTATCCAGCTATCACGAAGTCCTGGTTGAGCTGGGCGCGGCGTATCCGCGGATGGTTCCCAATCTCGCTTGGCAGACTCCGATCTTTCATCCGAACATTTCCAATAACGGAGTGGTCTGCCTTGGTGGGTACGGCACGCACTGGGTTCCAAGTCTGACACTCAGCGAAATGTGCACGATGCTTTGGGATATGATTCGCTACAAGAATTTCGACACCGAAAGCCCATACAATCGCGAAGCTGCATTGTGGGCGAAAACGCAAACTGACTATATTTTTCCCATTGATAATCGCTCGATCCGTGATCGTGTCACCGGTGAGAAAGTCGCTGCACCGCGGAAACAGGTGTCAGTCACTCGCGTGGTTGATGCGACTCCGGCGCAGCCCAGTCAAACTTCAAATCAAACGCAGCCAAACGAAACTCGCCCCCAAGTCGACAGCGACGATATCGAGATCATTGAAACGGGAATCGAAATCATTGGGCAATCCAACGAGACAAATAACGGGATAGTGTTTTTGGATTAATTTCACTTGCAATTTTAAAGGGCAGGCTTTCGTTTCGCTCCGAGGATTCGACTGATCAGGAAATTTCATCCATTCGAATCGGAATCCACCAACAATTCCTGAACGCCAGCGAACTACAACCAATATCACTTTCTCAATAGAAACGAGCCGGAATTGGAAGAAACTTCTTCGATCGAAAATGCACCTACCAAAAGTGCTTCTGCCAAAAACGCTACGCCGGATATGGTGATTGATGATTCCGATCGTTATTCACGGCTCCGACTGATTGGCTGGTGGGATCAGGAAAAAATTGCTTCGGCAAAAATTCTTGTTGTTGGTGCAGGTGCGCTTGGCAATGAAGTATTGAAGAACCTCGCGCTGCTGGGATTGGGCAATGTTTACCTGATCGACTTTGATGAGATCCAGGATTCGAATCTAACTCGCTCGGTGCTTTTCCGTGCCCGTCACAACGGCCAGCCCAAATCCAATGTGGCCGCCGAGATGGCAAGTGAGCTAAATCCCGATTGCAAAATCAAGCCGATGTTCGGCGATGTGTTGACAGATATTGGGCTCGGTTTAGTCCGTGATGTGGATCTGGTCATTTGCTGTGTCGACAATCGAGAAGCTCGTTTGTGGATCAACCGAATGTGCTGGAAGGCCAATACGCCTTGGATTGATGGTGGCATTCAAGAAATTAATGGCGTGGCGAAAGTGTTCATGCCGCCAGATGGCTCGTGCTACGAATGTGCGATGACCGAAAACGATTACCGGCTGATTTCGTTGCGTTACAGTTGCCCGCTGCTGAAACAGGAAGACATTCAACAGGGCAAAGTTCCAACTGCACCAACGATTGCTTCGATTATCGGCGGCATCCAGGTTCAAGAAGCGCTTAAGCTAATCCATTCGTTGCCCGCCGCCGAAGGGGCAGCTCTTGTTTTTAATGGAGCCGCCAACCGGTTCTACCAAACCAAGTATCCAAAACGCGAAGACTGTTTATCGCACGAAACCTACGAAGACATACTCGAACTGCCACTGAGTGCCGAGCGATCGACGGTCGCCAATGTGTTCCAGGCAATCGATCAAGCTCGCGCCGACGGAAAAATCAACAACGAGAACTCATCAAGCGATCCCGGACCGTATCGCTTGATTCTCGATCGGGACTTTCTCACGCAGTTGGTTTGCCGATCGTGTGACACCAATAAAGAAGTGAACCAGCCACTTTGCAAAGTAGGTTCTCGGGATGGTGTTTGTCAGCAATGCCAACAACCGCTTCAACCCGAAACGACTTGTGAGATCGAAGCCGATTCGGAGCTGGTAAATCGGAAACTGATTGAATTGGGCGTTCCGGCCTATGACATCCTCAAAGTGGTTAACGATGAGATGACTTTCTTTGTTTTGCTCGCCGACGATAACAAGGCGTTTATAATTTAGGTATGCAAATTTAAGAAAACGATTCGAATTCAACTAAAAATACAACGACGTAAAACAAACGACGCACTACAAACGACGCACTACAAACGACGCACTACAAACCGACGGCCGCTATCCAATGAGTTCCGAAATCCAATTTGGCGAACTTGAAGAATCCGAGCCACAACGTGCGCTCCGGCCGGATCAAGACGCGCATTTTGCGACGGCGACGGTGGGTGAAATTGGTGACGAAGAACTTTTGATTTTCGTTGATCTGGATGTGCAGCGAGACATGGAAGCCCACGCGCTCAGTAACACGCGAGTGGAACTGGGCGGCGTCATGTTGGGTGGTCAATTTATCGACGACGAAGGTCGGCCGTTTGTGATCATCACAGACAGTTTACGAGCAGAACATTACGAAGCGACCAAAGGCAGTTTCAAATTCACGCACGAAACGTGGAGTCAGATCACGCGGCAACGTGAAGAATTTCGGCCTGATCTTGAAATGGTTGGTTGGTATCACACGCATCCGGGATGGAGCGTGTTTTTGTCGGGGATGGATCTGTTTATCTGTAATAACTTTTTCAATCGACCTCTTGATGTCGCACTGGTCATTGATCCGTGCGAACAAGATAGGGGTTGGTTTCAGTGGACCAATGACGACAAACCGAAAACGCTCAGGACCAATGGTTTTGTCTTGATGACAGGTCGTTTTCGTCAGTTGGAATTGGATCAGTTCGCACGCATCTACAGCAAAGAGCCAATGATGAATATGGATCCTCGCTATTCGGGTAATGCATTTAGTGGTTCTCAACCCTCGGTGACTCTCATGGACAATCGAAAACCAACTTTTGAAATCGCAATCATTGGCATGCTGATGATGCAGTTCCTCTTGATGGCCGTGTTGGCTTGGCGCTTCCTTTCACCGGCTGTCGCCACAACAGAGGATAAAGACCGAATTGCGCAGCTTGAGTCTGAGTTGGTTCAGATGAAATCGGATCAGGGCAGGGCATTGCGCGAGGAAACGTACCGCGAGATGCTTTCGACGTTGGTCTCTCAACGAACTGGCGATCCCGGTCTGGTCGAGCAATTTGCGGATTTGAAAACCGATAACAAACGCATGGAAGCAAACCTCGATGGCCAATTGGCGTTGGCTGAAAAACTTGTGTTTGAACGTAATCACTATTCGCAAGAGTTGGAGAAAAAAGCAAAGGACGCCACAAAGCTTGAGTCGCAACTGGTCGCCAGCCGACAGGCTTTGGATGACACAAAAGAAACACTTTCAAATACCAAAACCCAACTAGCCGAACTAACCGGTGAAGAAGGCGACGGAAAAAAGGTTGCCGCCACCTCCGAAATCACGTTGCCTTGGTGGTATCTCGTGATTGGAACAGGCGTTATCGGATTCTTGGGCACAGCCGGCGGATTCATGTTTGGAAAACGCGGAGACAGTGGTTTTGAAGACATGGATCGCGGTGATTCGTTGGGCGGTCTAAGTCAGGAGGAAACATTCTCAGAAACGGTCAACCGCGATTCGGCCTTTGGAACCGACGCCGAGGCTGTACAAGAAGTGGAACAAGCGACCAGTGAAACCGCTGCTGACGCTATGCAGGAAAATGTTTCATTGACGATTGATGGCAACGAAAATTCAGGCGATGGAATTTAAGCGTCAACAACGCTGTGTTTAAAAGGGATGACTTATGCAAATCCAAATAAGCGAACCAGTAGGAAATTAGCATAAGCCGGATGGAACAAACGAGACGGCAAGTCTTGGAGGCGAGGAAATGGGACAACTTATCTTGGTAGTGTTTGCGGTGCTCGTGGTGTTCGCCATGAGTTTCGTCGGGGCTGCGCTGCAAAGACTTGGCCGCTGGAACAAAACGTATGACAAGCTTTCCAAGCGATACGGTGGTAAAAGCGAAGGCCGTTTGGTTCGCGGCTTTCTATTCAATCGGCCCAGTCTTTCATTCGATTACGGACGAACGCTTTGTAGCGTAAAGAATCGCAAGTCATTTCAATTTGCCTCGCGTCGATCAACAGAGATTTCAATGATCTGGCCTGATCGGAAATTTCGACTTGAGGTCAGTACCTCACCAACCCGTTCGCGCCGCTGGGGGCCGGGTGCGTCAAAGCAAGTAGAAGTTGATGATCCGCAATTTCAATCTGATTATTACGTGGCTTCTGGCCAAAGTCATTTGGCTCGGCGTCTATTGAATCCAAGTGTGCAGTGGCAAATTGAAAAGATCCGCCGCCACATGGGAAACAACGAACTGTACTTTTCAATCAGCAGTGGGCGACTGCTCATCGCCAAGCCAGGTTTTATCAAAGGCTATCAGCCGTTGGAAGACTTCGTGCGATTTTCGTTGGAGCTGTTTGATCAATTGATGCTTATTAACGCCGAAGGGATTGAATTCGTTAACGCGGATCAGGCTTCGGTCCTCTCCGATGTAAAGTGTCCAATTTGCAGTGAAGAGATCATGCATGAGATGGTCGTCTGCTCGCGTTGCAAGACTCCGCACTGCCAAGATTGCTGGATCTACAACGGCCAATGCGCCACTTTCGCCTGCAGCGAAACTCGGTATTCGAACGCCACCACTAGCAACACTGACAACGATTCAAGATGGCGTTGATGATCAGGTCGTGCTCACCATGACCGTGTCCACCACGACCGCGGAGATCGTCATCGAGTTGCTTGAAAACACCTACCTCGCGATTTCGGTGAACAACTTTGTTACCAAGCCTGGCGCGCGACGGCTTCTGTGACGCAGATCTTCCACCGTATGCTGGCCGAATCATGGCTGGTGGAGACGGTGTATCTATCCCCAATCTACCGCCTGCCAGAATTTGTCAGCAGTCTGAGGGTTCGTATTTATGCTGGGCCGGTGACCTCAATTCTCAATTCTTTGAGTGCTTTGCCTGCCTTCTCCATGACCGTTTTTGGTGGCCGCAAATTGAATTGCGAGCCGGTCTCAAAAGAAGCTGTCCAGTAAAATGTGCTCCCAATTACACAACGTAGTTACTAGCCGTTTCTCGCCATCAGTTGCAAACGTTCAATGATTGATTTTGTCGTTAAAATCGGTACAAACTGAAAAAGCTTCAAGGCCGTTCAAACAGCATTTTGGAAATGCAAGCCGAAAATCTCAAAAACTTTGATTTTGATGCTTTCTATGTCAGTCCCGTTATTAAAATCAATATCTAATCTATTGAGCCATTAGCAACAATGATCACCAGTCAATCCCCCACAACAATTAAAAAGACTTCTCACGCAGAATCTTCGATCCGGGCAACGGTAGTTATTCCTGCGTATAACGAAGTTGATTCCGCAGCCAAACTCTGCGAAGCACTGGTTGATTTGGAAACCAGCCTCACTGGATACGACTTCCAGTTTGTCATTGTGGACGATGGCAGCTCAGACCAAACCGTAGAGGTTCTTCGCGACTTGCTCAGGCATCGCGAAAATGCCGTCGTCATCGAACATGAAACAAACCGTGGTGTTGCCGCTGCCATCATGACTGGCGTGCACTATGCCTCAACGGAAATTGTTTGCTCGATGGACTTTGATTGTTCTTACGAGCCGACACAATTTGCCAATCTATTGCCGTTGATGACAGACCAAGTCGACCTGATAACTGGATCGCCCTATCATCCTGACGGCGGGGTACTCAACGTGCCTCAGTGGCGGCTGGTGATTTCTCGTTGTGCTTCGATCGCCTATCGAGTCGTTACCGGGCTCAGTCTTTACACTTACACATCTTGCTTTCGTGTTTATCGTCGTAGTGCGATCTTGAATATGGAGCTACGAAACGAAGGCTTTGTCGGTGTCGCCGAACTCTTGTGGCGAATGCACCGTCGCGGCGCAAACATTATCGAATGTCCTGCCGTACTTAGTGTTCGGGAATTCGGACAGTCAAAGATGCGTGTGGTGCAAGTCACGCTGCAGCATTTCAAGCTGCTTAGTCGCGCATTTTTGTTTCGCGTCTTTCGCCGCGGTTTGCCCGAAAACGAATACGCACATCCACGTTACCCTGTTCCCCAACGAATGGCGGAATCAAAAACAGGATAACTGATTCACAATTCAGCGCTTTGCCGGCGCAATCTTTCTTGTCTAACTGAACAATATTACGCACTTTTTCTGAGAATTGACTTCTATGAGTACTGACGCAAAACCTGAAATAATGACTCTGCCTTCCGACCAAAACGCCACCGGGCGAACCTTCGGCGCAGAGGAAATTGAAATGTTGACTGCCGCCATCGAAAGCGGCACTCTCACCAGCACCAAAGGCACATTTGTCAAGCAACTAGAAGCTCAATTCGCCGAACGACTCGGTATTAAGCACGCCTACGCTTGTTCGTCTGGATCGGCTGCACTCCACGTTGCCGTTGCCGCAATTGACCCCGAACCGGGCGACGAGATCATTACAACGTCGATCACCGACATGGGTGCTTTGACATGTATCGTTTATCAAGGAGCCATTCCGGTCTTCTGCGACGTCGATCCGCTGACTTATAACGTCACGGCAGAAACGATCGAAAAGTGCATCAGCGAAAAGACCAAAGCGATCATGGTCACGCACCTGTTTGGAAACCCGTGCGAAATGGGTCCAATTATGGAACTCGCCAAAAAGCACAACATCAAAGTGATCGAAGACTGTGCTCAGGCTTTCGACGCGACTCATCACGGTGAAAAAATCGGCACAATCGGCGACATTAGCTGTTTCAGCCTCCAGCAAGGCAAACATATCACGACCGGCGAAGGTGGATTGGTTTGCAGCAACGATCCTGAACTGGCTCGTCGCAGTTTCCTATTCATCAACAAGGCTTGGGGATACGGCGATCAAAACCCAGACCACTATTTCCTGGCTTTGAATTATCGCATGAACGACATCACCGGCGCCGTCGCGTTGGCTCAACTGAACAAGCTCGATCAATCGGTCGAAGGTCGTCAAAAAGCCGCCTTGGAAATGCACGAGCTGATGCAGGGAATTCCCGGCATTGCTGCTCCACTCATTCACGAAGGCAACAGCCACACCTTTTGGAAGTATTGCCTGGACGTTGATCCGGATGTAATCGAAGGCGGTTGTGGCGCATTGGCCGGCCTCCTCAAAGAACGCGGCGTATTCAGCGCTCCACGTTATATCCAAAAACCAGCATTCCGCTGCCAAGTCTTTGCGGAACAACGCACTTTTGGTAACAGCCGTTTCCCGTTCACGTTGGCTCGCCCAGAAGCGGTCAATTACGACGACGCAAATTATCCCGGCACGCTACAAGCATTGTCTCGAATCCTCGTTCTACCTTGGAACGAAAAATACACTTCGGAACATGTTCAATACGTTGCCACAGCAGTTCGCGAATGTGCTGAACAGCTGAAAAAGGCATAAGCCATCTAACTCTCTCCGGGGGCTTTTGGTTTTTTTAAGGCACACGTTTAAGCTAAACCACGAGCTCCTCAAATTCCCCAAAAATAGATCCAAACCGTCTTAAGGTACAGGTACACAACTATGAACAATCAACAGAAAACCCGCATCGCCATGATTGGCGCTGGCGGAATCGCACAGGCCTACGCTCAATCTTTCACAAAATCGACTCGCGCCGAACTGGTTGCTGTCGTGGATGTTCGTGAAGAAGCGGCCAAAGCCGTGGCTGAAACAGCCAAGTGTGCGGTCGCGACTGACTATACCAAGTTGCTCGACGACGTTGCTTGTGACGCGGTACTGGTTTGTACCCCACCTTCAACCCACCCCGAAATCTGCATCCACTTTCTCGAAAAAGGAATTCACGTTCTTTGCGAGAAACCGCTCGCAGTCGATTCGGAAAGTGCGATTCGGATGGTTGATGCGGCTCAGCGAGCTGGCGTGAAATTCACGATGGCGTCCAAGTTTCGTTACGTCGAAGACGTAAACAAAGCCAAAGCGATCATTGAGTCGGGAATTCTCGGCGAACTAATCCTCTTTGAAAACACGTTCGCCGGCAACGTTGACATGAGCAAGCGTTGGAATTCTGATCCGATGGTCAGTGGCGGTGGAGTCATGATCGACAACGGTACCCACTCGGTAGATATCGCTCGCTACTTGCTGGGCCCTCTGGCTGAGATCCAAGTCATCGAAGGTAAGCGAATCCAAGACATTCCCGTCGAAGACACCGTTCGTATTGCGGCTCGAACTGAAAATGGAGTCATGGCAAGCATCGACTTGTCTTGGAGCCTCAACAAACAACAGCCGGATTACATCAGTATCTACTGTGCCCAAGGCACCATTCTCGTAGGCTGGAAAGAGTCAAAGTATCGACGCAGCTCTGATCAAGACTGGATTGTGTTCGGAAACGGCTACAACAAATTCGATGCCTTCACCAACCAAATCGAGAACTTCGCTGGTGCGATTCAGGGCGACGAAGATCTGTTGATCAAGCCGGAAGACGCACTCGCCTCAGTTGCCGTTGTCGAAGTCGCCTATGAAGCGATGTGGCGCAACACTTGGATGCCAGTAAATAGCGATCAGACGGTCTTAGAAAACGCCTAACGAACCTTTTCGGCCATGTTCGAATTAAGTGCGTCGGTAGGCGCACAATTACTTACTACTAGGTCGCCATCGACTTTTTTGGCATCTTACAATCATGCTTAAACCGCCACGTATCCATGAAACGGCTATGGTCGAAGACAACGTTTCCATCGGAGACGGGTCTTCGGTTTGGGACAGTGTGCATATTCGTTTCGACACGAAGATCGGTGAAGAATGCATCATCGGTGAAAAGACCTATATCGCCTACGAAGTCGTCATTGGCAATCGAGTAAAGATCAACTCGATGGTCTACATTTGTAACGCCGTCACGATCGAAGACGGAGTCATGGTGAGTGCAGGGACGATCTTTACCAACGACCGATTCCCTCGGGCCACGACGCCTGACCTGACAGAGTTACGTGGTTCTGATCCCGATGAACATACGTTGCCTACGCTCGTTCGCGAGGGCGCCACGATTGGAGCGGGCTGTACGATCGGAAACGATCTGGAGATCGGCCGTTTCGCTATGGTCGGTATGGGCTCGGTGGTGACTCGATCGGTACCTGATTTCCATCTAGTGCTTGGAAACCCTGCCAGATCGGTCGGTTGTGTTTGCCGCTGCGGTCCGCTTTTGACTCGCTTTGACGACGATCAGGCTGACAACTCCAGCCCTCAAGAGTTGGTTTGCAAAGAATGCGGGCTAAAATACACGCTAACCGGCACCAACGTCGTAGAGACGCAATAGCCAACCACGCAACCAAGACTCAATTCATGACTGACACCAAAGAAGAAGAACTCAATTACGCGATCATTGGCGGCGGCGTGCTTGGCATGACGACCGCACTACGGCTTGCGCAAAAAGGCCACCGCGTGACGTTGTTCGAAGCCAGTCCACAACTGGGCGGTCTGGCCGACGCCTGGACATTAGGCGACGTGACTTGGGATCGACACTATCACGTGACTCTCTTGTCCGATTCTTACACACGAAAAATTCTCAAGGAACTCGACCTCGACGATGACATGAAATGGGTTGAGACGCGAACCGGATTCTTTACCGATGGGCGACTCCACTCCATGTCCAGTTCACTAGAGTTCCTGCGGTTCAAGCCGCTCTCGCTCTTGTCCAAGTTTCGATTGGGGCTGACGATTTTCGCCGGTTCAAAAATCAAAGACTGGCGAAAATTAGAGGGCATGCTCGTTGGCGACTGGCTACAAAAATGGTCGGGCAAGAAGACGTTCGAGAAAATCTGGAAGCCTTTGCTTCGGTCCAAGCTGGGTGACAACTACAAAAAAACGTCCGCCGCGTTTATCTGGGCAACGATCGCACGGCTTTATGCTGCCCGACGCACAGGGCTAAAGAAAGAGATGTTTGGTTACCTGCCGGGCGGATACGGGCGGATGCTCGAGCTGTTCGAAAAACACTTAAGCGACGCCGGAGTCAACATCCGACTGAATCAGTCGATCCAATCCGTCTCGAACAAAGAGGGACAAGTTTTCATCGAAAGCTCCAACGATCAAAGTGAGGCTTTCGATCAAGCTGTTTTGACCGTGCCCAGTCGCGTGGTACCAAAACTGTTACCGCAATTGGCCAAGGAAGAAGCGGCCAAACACACAGCAATTGAGTATCAGGGAATCGTCTGCGTTTCGATGTTGCTAGAAAAATCGTTAGCCGATTTCTACGTGACCAACATCACCGATGGCAACGTGCCGTTTACCGGCGTCATCGAAATGTCAGCTCTCGTCGACAAATCAGAGTTCGATGGCAAAGCTCTTGTGTACTTGCCCTATTACGTTCCCGAAGATCATGAGGCATTTGATTGGACGGATGACGAAATACTAGAACAATCGTTAACGGGGCTCGAGTCGATGTACCCAGACTTCTCTCGAGACGACCTGGTCGCCTTTCGCGCCTCGCGTGTGCGAAGCGTAATGGCAATTTCGACTTTGAATTACTCACAACATCTGCCCCCCAGCCAGACCTCCGTGCCCGGCGTGCACGTGGTCAACTCGGCTCAAATCGTCAACGGCACTCTGAACGTCAACGAGACGATCAAGCTGGCCGAATCGGCGATCCCGGAACTGCTGCGAGCCGCACGTGAAAGCTCTGCGCCCCAGACTCCGAGAGAAGTGCAACATGCCTAAGCCTATAGCAAGTCTATCGCTCGACCTCGACAACAAATGGTCGTACATGAAGACGCATGGCGATAAAGGCTGGGAAGCGTTTCCAAGCTACCTGGATGTCATCTGCCCGCGCGTCATCGACATATTTGCTCAGCGGGACATCAAGATCACGTTCTTCGTCGTCGGCCAGGACGCAGCACTTAAAAAGAACCACAACGCCCTTCGCAGTTTGGCCGAGGCAGGGCATGAGATCGGAAATCACTCCTTTCATCATGAACCGTGGTTGCACCTCTATACTCCCGACCAAATCGCTGAGGAACTGCAACGGGCTCAGGACAGTATTGGCGAAGCTACCGGATATCGCACCGTCGGATTCCGTGGTCCGGGATTCAGCGTAACGCCAACTGTTGTCGAGACACTGGATCGTATGGGCTATGCCTATGACTGCTCCACATTTCCGACTTTTCTCGGCCCTCTTGCTCGCGCCTACTACTTTATGTCGTCCGATCTGGATCGCGAAGAGTTGAAACAACGGAAGATGTTGTTCGGCAAGTTCAGCGAAGGGTTCCGAACTCTGCGACCTCATCGTCTGCGTGACGAGCAATCGCGTATCGTTCGGATCCCAGTCACCACGATGCCAATTCTCAAGATTCCCATTCACCTCAGTTACGTGTTGTACCTCGGCCAGAGGTCGCCGTTGTTGGCAAAGTCCTATTTCCGTTTCGCAATGACGATGTGTCGCCTGGCCCGGGTTCAACCGTCGTTGCTGCTGCACCCGCTCGATTTCCTTGGAGCGGACGACGATGGCGACTTGGCCTTTTTCCCGGCGATGGGAATGGATCTTTCTCGCAAGCTGAAACTCGCGGGTGAAATACTGGACATCTATCGAAACCGATTCAACGTCGTACCGATGTTGGAACACGCCCGTCACGCTGACGCGATGCTCCCCAGTGCACAGCCAGCGGCTGCAATAACTGAAACGACTGACGACCATGCAGCGGACCATTCCGATGGCGAAGTAGTTGATAAACATTCGGTTAGAGATTCAGGTGATATTCCCAAGCCAAAGTCGTCCGAGTTGGCAGCGAGCATGGCCAATTCAACTAAATCGTAAGTGATATCTCCGTGCTCTGTCATCACTTTCGTGTGTCGCTGCTTTGTTGCTCAGTCTTAATTAATTAAAGGCGACGCTGGGATTCGAGCCCACGATGGCGGATTTGCAATCCGCTGCCTTAGCCACACGTGGTGTTTTGTAATTTGAACATTCCTGTCCGACAGTTCGTCGATGGGTGAGGCTAAACATGCCTTAATGATGGTGAAGTGGTTGCAACGTGGGGCACCATGAAGCAAAATCACCGTTTGCTTTGTCCGCTTGCCGATTGCAGGCTTGCTTTCACCCCAAACCATCTTTCACGTCCAGTTATCGGATCACCATGTTTACGTTAATCACGTTTGTGTTCTTTACCGCTTTGGTTGCGGTAGTGACTTTTTACATTACCCGTGGTACCGACGTTAACACGGACGAAGGTTACTTTCTCGCCGGCCGCAGCTTGACCGGAATCTTTATCGCTGGATCGTTGCTGCTGACGAACCTTTCGACGGAACAATTAATTGGCCTTAATGCGTCCTCTTTCACCGATGGATTGTCGGTGATGTGCTGGGAAGTGATCGCTGGGTTTTCGCTGGTTGTACTGGGGCTGTTCTTTCTTCCTCGTTACTTGAAATCCGGTATCGCCACGATTCCTCAATTCCTGGAAGAGCGATACGGTTCGTTGGTTCGGACAAGTGCGGCGTTTATTTTTATTGTTGCTTACATGCTCGTGCTGTTGCCGTTTGTGCTTTACCTGGGCGCTCGCGGGCTCAATGGAATGCTTGGACTTGAAGAGCTGTTTGGACTCACTGAGCTTCAAACGATTTGGGCGGTAATCATTTTCATTGCTGTACTTGGTTCGGCCTACGCGATTTGGGGAGGACTAAAAGCCGTCGCGGTTTCCGATACGTTCAACGGTGCAGGGTTGTTGATCGGTGGTTTGCTGGTCACATTTTTCTCACTCCAAATCATTGCCGGTGACGAAGGTGGTTTTGCGGGAGCGTTTGAGAAGATCAAAACGGCTGATCCCGATGCGTTTCGATCACTTGGTGCTGCCAACGAAGATACGCACTGGCCGACTTTGTTTACTGGCGTATTGCTGCTGAACTTTTTTTACTGGTGCACCAACCAGCAGATCATTCAAAGAACGTTTGGAGCCAAGAATCTCGCGGAAGGACAAAAAGGAGTTTTATTGGCGGCTTTTTTCAAAATCCTGGCTCCGTTGATTCTCGTTTTGCCGGGCATCATCGCTGCGTTCATGGTGCTTAGCGTGGAAGACCCTGAGATGGTTGCTGCTGTGGAAGGAGAGGCATCGAAATCTTACGGCGCTCTGGTTGGCCGAGTTCTCCCAGAATGGTTGCTTGGTTTTTTCGCAGCAGTTGTCGTTGGCTCGATCCTTTCAACGTTCAACTCGGTGCTCAATTCAAGTGCCACTTTGTTTTCGCTTGACGTATATAAAAGATTTATCAGCCCGAATGCTTCGACCAAGGCCGTTGTTGTGTCAGGCCAAGTCTGCAGTTTTGTGGTTGCCGTATTTGCAGTCGTCGCTGCTCCGAATATTTTTTACGGGCGTGAAGAAGTGTTTGAATTTTTCCAAAGCCTTAACGGCGTCTACTTCATTCCGTTGTTGGCCATCATTCTCGTCGGTATGTTTCACAAATATGCCAATGGCAAGTCTGCGTTGATCACGTTGCTGGTTGGTCTGGCATTGATGATAGTTGGTACTTTTGCCAATGGGTCTGGAGACGGCAAATTGGGGTGGGTCAAGGGAATTTTTGGTTCTGGAGACGATGGAAATGGCGGCGGATTTCATTACATGGGCGCAGTATTTGTTTTCTTGATCGTGCTTCAATTGGTGTTGGCGGCGACCGGGGCGAAAACGAGCGAGCCGTATGTTCAGAAGGACGCCAAAGCCGTTGACCTGACGCCATGGAAACCGGCTCCGTACGTTGGTGGTGCCCTGGTTGTGCTTGCTACCGCGATTTACGTTTACTTTGCAATGTAAGTAAATAATAAATAGAGAAAGCGATATCCAGCCGCGATTGAATCAATTTGAAATCCAATCACCAAGAACCAATATGACACTGATTCCTTCCGTTTGCATCGACGCTGTGTTTGCTGGTAGTTCGATTGACGACGCACTTGCCAAAGTAAGCCAGTGTGGATTTTCGGCTTTCGAATTTTGGTGTTGGTGGGAAAAAGACATCGAGCAACTAATGGAAGCTCGCGATAAACATGGATTGGCAATTTCAGCTTTTTGTACCAAATTCATCAGCCTCGTTGATCCTTCAAAGCGGGAGGAGTATCTCGCGGGGCTTGAGGAGTCAATCGCTGCCGCTCAGCAGCTTGAATGTAAGACGTTGATTTCGCAGGTCGGCGATTTCATCAACGGGCGCACGCGTGACCAGCAGCATCAGTCTTTGGTAGATGGTTTACGTGCCGCCGCTCCGATGCTTGAGCGTGCGGGAATCACTTTGGTGATCGAACCATTGAATGAAAAAGTTGATCACGCGGGGTATTACCTTGTCCGAAGTGACGAAGCGTTTGCGATCATCGATGAAGTTGCCAGCGAATATGTCAAAGTTGTTTTTGACATTTACCATCAACAGATCAGCGAAGGCGATCTCATCACAAATATTGGCGACAACATTGAAAAGATTGGTCATTTTCATGCAGCTGGAAATCCGGGACGAAACGAACTCTCCAGCGGCGAGATCAACTACCCAGAAGTTTTTTCAATGATCCAGCAGACCAATTTTCAAGGCTATGTTGGGCTCGAGTACTGGCCCAAGCGCGAGCCAGTGGAAGGATTAAAAGAGGTTGCAGCGTTATTTGCATAGTTGCATGCTTCGCGTGGTCAGCACCAACCTGAAAATTGAGCCGAGACACAACGCTCGTCTAGTTTTCTAAATTGCTGGGAAGTTTTGTAGACCAATGCTCTGCCAATTGTTCCAGCAACGGATCGATTGTTTTGCTTTGGATCTGATGCGGTGGATTCCATTCGATCCACTCGTATCCGTCGTGCTCGGTAAGCTCGATTTTTACCTGCCGCGTCAATTTGGCGAGATAGATAATCAGCTTTTTCTTTTTGGGTACGTTCCCAAATCGTTTGTAGCTGACTTTGTATTTCAATTTAAACTTAAAATCCGGGTCGATCTCGATATCGTCCTCGGTGATCCCGGTTTCTTCTTCGAGCTCACGCAGCGCGCATTGGAGATTTTTTTCACCTTCGTCGACGTGGCCTTTAGGAAGGTCCCAGCGTTTAGGGTGTCGCATCAGCAAGAAAGCTGGATTAGGATCTTCCTTGAAAATCAGAAAGCCACACGATTTAATTTTTGCCATTCCTTAACACTCCTGGGGGCGAATCTTCCATCTATCGAGATGGTTGGTTGACCCTAAGAAAAATCCAACTACTTAATTGCAATGAAAATATATACCAAGACTGGTGACAAAGGCGAGACGGGGTTGCTTGGGGGGATTAGAGTTTCCAAATCCCATCTCGCGATTAAAACATGTGGCGCGTTGGACGAAGCGAATTCGTTTATCGGCTTGGTTCGCGCCGAGTCAGTGCCCGACGATGTCGAGGCTTTACTGACACGCATCCAACATGATTTGTTCGACCTTGGAAGTAATATCGCGGCTTGTTTGGGCGAAAGCAAACGCTCCGCGGCATTTCCGGACGAACGCATCACCGAGTTGGAAGGTGCAATTGATCTTTTTGACAACGAACTTCCACCACTTGAAGCCTTCATTCTTCCCAGTGGCAGTCGAGCCGGGAGTACGCTTCATTTGGCGCGATCCGTTTGCCGGCGTGCCGAACGAGATGCCGTCGAATTGATTGACTCGGGAATCGATGGCACTTTGTCCAATGAAATAATTTATCTCAACCGGCTTGGCGACCTCTTGTTCGTCTTGGCTCGTGTCGTGAACCTGCGCGCCAATTGCCCCGAGACCAAATGGAATGTGGGCCGAGTCGGCAACGAGAATTAGATGGGAAGACCGAGAGACAGGACAAACGTGGACAATCTAATCTCCAAACGCCATAAACGCATGACTAAAGTTATTTTAGTCGTCATTGCATCCTCTTTTTCGCGAGCTCGTATTAGATTCGGCCAACAATTCGCTACAATTTAGAGGTATCTGTTTGAGTGGTCATCGGCGTGTGCTGGTCGCAGGTACGTTCGTTGTTTCGATCAGCAGATTCGAAAGAAGTGAACATTCACCATCGGCGTTAAGGAAAATGTTAATGAAGAAAATCGAAGCCATCATTCGTCACTTTAAGTTGGATGACATCAAAACTGCCATGACCGAATGCGGTGTCGAAGGGATGACGATCACAGAGGTCAAAGGTTACGGTCGACAAAAAGGCCACACGGAAATGTATCGTGGCAACGAATACGCCATTGATTTTGTTCCCAAAGTCAAAGTCGAAGTCGTTGTGACTGAGGAAAATCTCCAACGCGTTGTTGAGACCATCATGGGCAAAGCTCAAACGGGACAAATGGGCGACGGAAAAATCTTTGTTTCCGACCTATCCGAAGTGATCCGAATTCGCACAGGTGAAACTGGCAAAGACGCGGTTTAGCTTCCTTGATTTCGATCATATTGCGACCAACGTGTCTGACCACGCCGTTGTTCGCCAATGATTTGGATGCAGCGATTTTCCGTTTACCAGTTGATTGGATCGTAGCTGCGAATCGTCTGACCAAGATGCTCGACCCAAAATGTTTGAACCAAAATGATTGACCGATTTGCTGAAACTTTGGCGAATTTTGCTACACGTTTTTGAGGCTACCATTCACCATGACCACCGGCGTCGGAATTCGACCCAGCGTTCTCGAAGCGCGGCAACGCTGGCGTGATGGTCGGCAAAAGATCCGCCAAATGCACGACGATGGCGGCTCGGGCGTTGAGGTTTGCCACGCGATGTCTGACTTGCTGGACGAAGTACTGATCGACATCTACAACACGGCGCTGGCGGAAATTTCACCGGGACTCGAGACTCGAATCTCATTGACGTTGCTTGGCGGGTGCGGGCGGCGCGATGTGGCCCCTTATTCTGACTGCGATCTTATGTTGCTTTATCAAGGCAGCATGACCGACGATATCGTGGAGTTTTCCCGCCGCATCTCTCAAGACGTAACCGATGCGGGAATGCAACTGGGCTATAGTCTCCGAACGCCGCGCGAAGCCTGCTCGATGTCTTTGAAAGACGCTTACATTTTCTCTTCGTTAACCGAAGCGAGATTGCTGAGCGGAAATCTGGAGTTGTTCCAATATTTTCAAGGTCGCTTCAAACGCAATTCAGGACGTAAAACGTCAAATATTATCAAAGCGATTATCGCGGCTCGTGGCCAGGAACGAATTGAGTTTGGCGAAACCGTTTACCTGCTGCGGCCCAACGTCAAGAAATCGCGTGGAGGCCTGCGCGATATTCACTTGATTCGCTGGTTGGGATTTGTGCTTTACGGTGAACGAGAAATTGATCGTCTGCTTGAAAAAGGTGCGCTCTCGACTGCGGATTCCACGCAGTTAAAAGAGTCGTCGGAGTTTCTACTGCGGGTCCGCAACGAAATGCACTTCCATGCCGACCGTGCCAACGACGGATTGGGGCGTAATGAGCAAGTTCGTTTGGCGGAGCGTTTTGGTTTTTCGGGCGATGACGCGTTGCTTTCGGTCGAAGAATTCATGCGTGAGTATTTTCGCTATACCAGCCGAATTCGCTACATCTGCGATCACTTTGTATCCAAAAGCACCAGTCGTAAAAAGGTCTCGCCGGTTGCGGTTTTTGAGCCTTTGATAACGCGGCAGATTGACAGCCATTTCCGCATGGGCGCGACGCATATTGGCGTCATCAAGAGCTCGCTGGACGAAGTAAAACGCGACCTCGAACAAGTCCTTCGTCTGATGCAGTTGGCCTGTTTGCATGGCAAAGAAATTGAGCATGAAACGTGGATCACGATTCGCCATGAGATGCTTAAAAACCCTGACATTAAATTCACTCGCGAATGTGCCCGACGGTTCATGGCATTGATTTCCAACACCGAAGGGCTGACCCCTCTGATTAGAGGTCTGCACGAAATGAAAGTGCTGCAGAAAATCATTCCGGAGTTTGAGCACGCTCGAGGTTTGTTGCAGTTCAACGAGTATCACAAATATACGGTCGATGAACATTCGATTCGTGCTGTTGATAACGTCATCAAACTGGAAAACGAATCGTCCGTTGCAGGAAAAACGTACAAGAAAATCCGCGACAAAAATATCTTGCATTTAGCATTGTTGCTGCACGATTTAGGCAAAGGGTTTTCGGAAGATCACAGTGAGGTCGGTCGTCGCATTGCGGCCGCGACGGGTGAGCGTTTTGACTTGACTGATGAAGAAACAGAAACGATCAAGTTTTTGGTGCACAACCATTTGGTGATGTCGCATCTGGCTTTTCATCGTGACATCAACGACCAGGCGATGGTGGCAGAATTCGCATCCAATGTTGGCTCCGTTCAGATGCTTTCGATGTTGTTCGTTTTGACGTGTGCTGACATTACGGCTGTTGGGCCGGGCGTGTTCAACCCTTGGAAGCAGGGGTTACTGACGGACTTGTTCTTGCACGCGAAAAAAATTCTGGCAGGTGAAGCGGACGAGCCATTCCGGCAGCAGCGTTATGAACAGATTTACGACACGGTCGCGTTGTTCAGTGATGATGAAGTCGAGCAGGCATGGCTTCGCGAGAAAGCGGTTGCGTTGCCCAATAACTATTGTGCGGTTCATTCTCCCGAATCAATTGCCGAGCATCTGCTGGAGCTTCGCAAAACCGGATTTATCTGTTCGGTAACGGCCCAGCCAAATTCGAGTTTGCTGGAGTTGTGTATTGGCAAAGTTTCCAGCCGGCGAACGGGCGTTTTTTACAAGCTTGTCGGGATGCTCAGCAGCCTCGGTCTTCAAATCAGATCTTGCGACATCAAACCACTTGATGGCGGCAACTACCAAACGCCTCAGGCCTCATCGCCGCTTTCTCCCGATTCAACAACGGACAAGCAGAATCTAATGTGGTATTGGATTCAATTCGAAGACACTGAGTTCACCGAGACTCCAGAATCTCGGTTGGATGAAATTCGGCAACGAGCAAGTGATCTTGTGACGGGCGTCGATGATAGCCCGCCCCGATTCCGTTCGGTTTGGAAAAAAGACGAGAGCGTGGCGTTAAAACTCTCACGCCCTGAGATTCGTGTAAAAATCAACAACGAGACCGTGCGATCTGCCACAATCATTGACGTGTTTGCCTACGACAAAACCGGTTTGTTGTATAAACTTGGAAAGAAGATTCATCGCCTGGGATTGGATGTTACCTACGCTCGAATTTCAACTTATGCTCATCAAGTCATCGACGTATTCTATGTGACTGATGAGCAAGGGAATAAGATCCGTAATCGCAACCAAATTCAGATCATCAAACGAGAAATCCTCCGTGCAGCAAACGAATTTTTGGAACCGCCCGAAAGCGATTCTCCAGACGACAAACCTAAAGCCTCTGACTAGCAATTAATTAGCCATCAAATCGGCGAACTATTTCTCGACCTGCCAGTTCGAGCAACTGAACCGTTGAAACCAATCAAGTTGAAAACTCTCTCGAAAAATCTCAATATCCGAACCTTCTTAACCGCCTGCATGTTGGTGGCTTTGACGGCGTTAGCTGGCTGCGAATCTGAACGGGCAAAGTGGAATCTTGCGCGAGCCACGCACTTGATCGAGAAAGGCAAAACGCAGGAAGCCGTAGAGTTGATGCATACGGCGTTGGAGCAGTCCCCAGACCAGAGTCGAATCAAGCTCACGATTGCGGGCATTTTGGCGGAAAACGGGCGAGGTGAAATGGGGGTTTGCTTGTGTGATCAATACCTGCAGGATTTTCCCAATTCGCTTGATGCTATTGCGCAGAGAGCCACCTGTCGTCAGTACATCGGTCAATTCGAAGAGGCCTTAGCTGACTACAAAAAAAGCATTTCCGATCATGTTGGACGCACCATAGAAGAACTGAATTCACTTGCCTATTTGCGGGCACTGGCAAACACTGAACTTACCAAAGCCGCCAATGACATTCAGGAAGCGATCGAAAAACACGAAGCAAAAACAGGAAGCCGCGAACTGTTCTTGACCTTGCAAATTCAAACGGTTGTTTGCGCGGGATTTGTTTCACGACACACCGACCAACGCGAAGAAGTTCTTGATTTGCTTGATCAAAAAATTGAACAATTCAACGACTTGATTTATCTTCAGAAGTCTCTGATTTTTGGTCAGATTACCGATGAAATCCAAACCGACTTTCCTCTTTCAGCTGGCAAAGAAGAGCGAACCCGGCACGGGAGGTCTGTCAAAAAGACAATTTCAGATTGCCTTGCAGCGATGTTGGGAATTCGAGCTTTGATTTACGAAGACCTTGGAAAGCCGGAGCTGGCAGACGCAGACAGACGAAAGATCACTGAGCTTGGTTTTGAATTCAAGCGGCTGATGGCGGCTTTGCCTTCCGATCAAGTGTCACCACAGCTTATGCATATGGGATTAATGTATCTGGACACGCGTGGTTTCGTTCTTGGGAGACAGCCGTGGAAAACAAATACAACGGCTGGGCCAAGCTTGGTAGCGAATTCAACAAGCACCTACTACAAGTCCATTGAAGATTTGGACGTGGCTGTTTTGGCGGCACAGATCAATCAGAAGGCATTGGAAACCGAATTTTACAACACGGTCGAAATTCCGGCCCATCAAATCGAAGCACGTAAACGAATGGCCAACCGTTTAACTGCCGTTCTATTGAGACATCGGATGGAAGTCCACGAACGTGGTGAACGTAAAGAGCTTGCCAAGCAGGACGAGCAGCAGATTGAAGCGCTTGGGCTTAAGCCCGATTCGAATCTGTTTTAAGATTTTCGACCAAGCTGCCTGTCATGGTTAGGCAGAGCGCATGCAAAAACCGACGAACGAACTAAAGTGCCTTTCGTCCTATTGGTGGCCATCTGCCACACCTGCTTTGGCTCAAAAGGGCGGCTCGAAACAGCCGCCCATGTTCAATAAAGCAGAGCTCTCAGAAAAGTCACCTGAGACTTTACGTGGAGCGAATTTTGTTGCCTTTTAGAAAGAACCATCCGCAAACGAGTAGGACGGCAACCACACCAGCCCAGCCGGTTCCGTCCAGGTGCCGCGCGATGTCGCCTAGCTCGTTGAAGAAGTATGATGTGTATTTGCCGATAGTTGAAAAGACTTTGTCGATCATGGTTGACCCTTGTCGGGAAACAAAAGTTGTGAATTAAAAATCGAATCTAGCCTGGCTAGACCCGGTGCTTGTAAACCCTAGGTTTAGGAAACCTGCCACCGAGTGGGCATTCAATGACAAAATCGAATTTAGATTCGCTCAGGTTGGTTTATCCGGATTGTGCCTGTTGGACGGTCAATTTCCCCGGTGGAGCCGACTTGGGGCTGGAGATCCAAGCACAATTTCTGTAAAAAGAACCCAAGGATTTCAAGCAATTTGTATAGATCCAGATCGAATTCACCGAAAACTACATTACGACTTGCAATGAAGTTGAATTCAGGATAATTTTCTACTTCTCATTTGAGGCGCAGTAGCTCAATTGGTTAGAGTCCCGGACTGTCGATCCGGAGGTTGCGGGTTCGAGTCCCGTCTGCGTCGCTTAAATCTCAAAGCTCGGAAAGAATTTCTTTCCGAGCTTTTTTCATTTCCTGCCAGCCTGAGAATGCCATCATTAGCCCATTGAGCTTGCGTTGATCTTTCGCTATCCCGTGAACGATGATACCGATTCATCGGAAGTGTTGATTTGATTTCGCTTCATTTGAAATTCAATCATCGACATTTCGCACTCAGTGCCGTACAATCTCGGCAGACTTCGATGATGTAGATTTTTCAAAGTGGAAATGAGTGGATTTCCTCTTTTCAATCGCGAGTTTCTCACGCCATTTTTGGTAACGAGAAAATCAAACCATCACGATTCTCACTTCCCGTGCATCCCTCAATTGCGCGATCACGTTTTGAACCTTTTGAAAAGGCGGTTAGACGATGACGAACCAACCAAGAACTTTCGCTTACCCAATCAAGAAAGCGAAATCTTGTCCGGTCTGTGGACAATCGTCTTATTCCAAGGATGGCATTCACCCTCAGTGCGCTGTTCAGCTTGCCGATGAATCGCGAAAAATTCAGCTTCAAGAAGCCAGGAAAAACGCCAGCCAATCAAACGAGCCGAAACAAAAATCATGGAACAAGCAATGTCCTAAGTGCAGTGCTCAATTGCACGTGCGACGCAAGCAGTGTGATTGCGGGCATGTTTTCCGGCAAACCAAAACGTCGGCTTAGTCTCGCTTCGTTTGGCCAAATCTAGCGAGGGCTTTTTCTGGCATCCTCGTAAGTCCCGACATTGATCCCATATCGATTCTCTGTTGTCGCGTAACACTCTCCAGTCAGTCTCGCAACCATTCAACCATCGCTCCAACTTCCCAAGGTGCTAACCTGTGATTGAGTTTGTCAGCACTGATAATTCGTTATTGCTTGCCGCCGACCAAGCCAGTGAACTGATCTGGTGGGGCATTCGAATTGGCATCGGGATTGTTGGGCTTGGTCTATTTGCAGTCGTCCTGACGCTGCTCAACGTAGGGGCGATTTGGTTTCAGGCTCTTAACTCGGGTGCACATGTTCCGCTGATTCAATTGATCGCGATGAAAATTCGCAAGGTCAATCCCAACAGAATCGTTAAAGCCAAAATCATGGTCCAACAGGCCGGGCTGCAAACCAAAGGCGAAGGTGCGATAAAAACGGAAGACCTTGAAGCCCACTATCTCGCTGGTGGTAACGTTGAGCGAGTCATTCTTGCGATCATCGCCGCAAAACGTGCCGAGATTGATTTGGATTTCGATCGTGCCGCTGCAATCGACCTTGCTGGACGTGACGTTCTCGAAGCCGTAAAGACCAGTGTCTACCCGCGTGTCATTAACTGTCCCGATGAAACGTACTCTGACAAAACGACCCTCAGTGCGATTGCAAAAGACGGAATTGAGTTGCGTGTCCGTGCTCGAGTCACCGTGCGAACTAACCTCGATCAGTTGATTGGCGGGGCGACCGAAGAAACCATTATCGCGCGTGTGGGCGAAGGGATCATTACGTCGATCGGCTCCACCGATACTTATCTCGAAGTGATGGAAAAACCTGACCGAATCTCAAGAGCCGTTTTGGACAGGGCACTCGACAGCAATACTGCGTTTGAAATCGTTTCGATCGACATCGCAGATATCGACATCGGCGATAATATTGGTGCTCGCCTCCAAGCCGACCAAGCCGAAGCCGACACACGAGTCGCACAAGCGTTGGCTGAAAAACGACGCGCCGAAGCCGTCGCCGATGAGCAAGAAAACCGAGCCAAAGTCGTCGCCAATCAGGCGTTGCTTGTGCTGGCCGAAGCTTCTGTTCCAACCGCGATGGCCGAAGCTTTTGTTTCCGGAAATATCGCCAGTGTTGATCCTGGAACCGACGAAGAAGACTACGACTTTTAAGTTCGCTTTTCAGCAAACGGCAGGGCTGAATCATCAATCCCTTGCGAGCCTTTGTTAGTTAGATGCGATTCCTGGCTTTCAAGCGCAACCACGAACGTCGCCTCGCGCTGATGATTTCCTTTTTCGTATCATCAGTGAAAGCCGTGATCTAAAAACCTGGACACACCGACAGCCATTCTGGTTGCCTAGACCAGAATGGCGTAGTGGCATGACTCAAATAGTGGAACTGAACTGCTCACCTGGCAGGAATTGGGTAAGACGAGCGCGCAGCAATTCCACATTGGATCAAACTAAAGGGTCAAAATTGAAAAGCTCAATTTTTGATAACAGAGAACTGCCCCACCATTAACCAGACGGTTAAAAAGCCAAGAGCAATTACAGAGTTGAAACTTTCGATAGGCATGGATTTTTCCTCATTGAGTATATGAATCAAACAATCCCTCCATGAGATAGCGCACATCATCCATGCATGTATGATGTTATCGGAAAGCTCATAAGAGAAAAGTGAAGAAAAATTCTGGCGTCGATAACGATTTGCTGATGCATTTGTTCGTTATCACCGATTAATTTTCCCCGCCCATTAAATTCAAACTCATACAAACGCCAAGCGGCTAAGATGGATCTCAAGTGGCCCTTGGGTTGTCTTAAACTCACCCTAATCATTTCAATGGTATTGGCTCGCGAGCTTTCACCAATCAAAATAGAGCTAAAATCAAAACGATTTTGACTTCCAAAAAAAAAGTTACTTGATGAGCGACTCTAAGAAAAAACCTGCCGTCGGAATTGATCTTGGGACCACATACAGCGTGATTGCTTATGTGAATGAAACGGGCCGTCCGGAAACGATTCCCAACTTCGAAGGCGATTTGCTAACGCCAAGCGTCGTGTTGTTTGATGATGAAGAGGTGATCGTTGGACGCGAAGCCGTTAAAGCTCGGGCGACTGAATTGGAGAAGGTTGCCGACTGCCCCAAACGGCAAATTGGAAATCAAGTTTACGACAAAATGTTTGGTGACCGTCGCTATCCTCCGGAAGCTCTCCAAGGGTGGATCCTCAATAAACTGAAACGCGACGCGGCGCGCGTTGCAGGGGAATTTCAAAACGCCGTAATTACGGTTCCGGCTTATTTCGACGAAGTCCGCCGCAAAGCCACGCAGGATTCCGGCTTCATCGGCGGTCTCAACGTTCTCGATATCATCAACGAACCAACGGCGGCAGCAGTTGCGTATGGTTATCGAGAAGGCTGGATCGATATTGCGGGCAAAGTCCAACAGCCGATCAACGTTTTGGTTTACGATCTTGGTGGCGGGACGTTTGATGTCACTGTCATGGAAGTCGGACAGAAACGTTTTCGCGCCATCGCCACCGACGGCGATATGCGACTGGGCGGCCAGGACTGGGACCAGCGCTTGATTGATCATGTTGCCCAAAATTTCAAAAACAACTTTGGAATCGATCCCACCGAAGACTCCACCGCGATGGGCAAACTGTTGCGTGACTGTAAGGAAGCCAAAGAAACATTGTCCACCCGTTCCCGCGCAAACATCGAATGCGTGTTTGGAAGCTCTTCATTGAAAACCGAAGTCACACGCGAAGAGTTTGAAGAACTAACACTCGACCTTCTTGATCGTACGGACTTTACGGTGAGACAAACACTCAAGGCTGCAAATCTGAAGTGGACTGATATCGACAAAGTCCTATTGGTTGGCGGTTCGACTCGAATGCCAGCCGTGCGAGAAATGCTCAAATCGCTTTCAGGCAAAGAGCCGGATACTTCTTTGGCGCCTGACGAAGCCGTTGCTCACGGAGCGGCGCTTAGGTCAGCCATGTTGCTTAACCAAAAATCGTCCGCCTTTCGCCCGGTAGAAATTAAAAACGTAAACTCACATAGCTTGGGCGTTGTGGCTAACGAAGTCGAAACCGGCATTCAAAAAGTCGCCGTGCTCATCCCGCGTAACACTCCGCTACCTGTTGTATCTCGCCGCGTTTTCAAGACGCATCGACGGAATCAAGAATCGATTCTTGTTCAGATCGTTGAAGGAGAAAGCGCCAATCCTGAGGACTGCTCTCAACTTGGACGCTGTGCTATTTGGGATTTGCCGGATACGTTGAAAATTGGAACCAAGATCGAAGTTAAATTTGCCTATGCCGAAAACGGGCGGCTGCAGATCAAGGTACTGGTTGGTGGGGACACAAATAAAACGTTTCGTTACGAGATTCAGCGACCCAACAGTCTCACGCAGGAACAGCTTGATAGTTGGCGTGAATATATTTGCGGGCCCGATGACTTTCAGTTGGCTTAATGAATCAATTTGCTTGCGATGTATCACAGCTACCTCAAGAAAATACTTCAATAAGAATTAAACTCCAATGTCGTAGACTTGTATTAAAAAAAATCGCAATAAATTTGACTGAAATTCCAGAACACCCTGTAGATCACGAGCAACAAGAGCGTATTGGCGTATAACTCAATTTCGTAGAGTAAAAATCTGACTTTCCTTTTAAATCGAGCATTTCTATGAACGACGATTTTCGGGGCGATACCAGGACTCAAGGCCGCTACAGGATCTCAGATCCTCCTTGTTAATTCGGTCAGATTTTGAAGGCGACAATGACTGGATTCGAATCGATGGGATCGAGCGATTTTACGACTACAGGATTTTCCTCTTTCACGAGGATACTGATCCACTTCCCGCTGCCAATGCCAGCGCCAATCTGTTTGACTTTAGTGGCGAGTTAATTTTAGACACTCGTATCGACTTAAATACCGCTATCCGATTCCAAAGGTTGACTGGACCAACCACTTTTTTTGTCGGAGCAAGGTCTTTTCCAGTTTCGCCAAATGATGAGGGGTTTTTCCGCTTTTTTGCGCGCCCTGATGACTTGGTTGGTGGCACAATCGGCAGCAGCGTTCCGCTTAGTTTGAATGCTGGTTTCTCGCATGCGTCGGCGATTGAAACCAGTGGCGACGAGGATGTCTATTCATTCGATTTTCGTGAACGCCAAACTTACATTATTAATTTGACGGGAATTTCATCGCAAGCAACCCACCTCACAACACTGGGCGATCCAATTTTGCGTTTGTTTGATGCGCGTGGAAATTTGCTTAGTGGCGACGACAATTCTGGTGATGGCACCAATTCACGTCTGATTTATACGCCACTGAGGGACGAACGATTGTTTCTTCGTGTTCTTGGTGGGAACGGCTCAACTGGTTCTTATCGAATCGAGTCGCGCCAATTTGACGATTTCCTGAGTTCACCTCAAACTACCGGATTCGTACTTCCCGATTCAGGTCCACAACAATCCGTATTCGAATTTCCGGGTGACACCGATTGGTTTCGTGTACCATTATTAAGAGACCATGTCTACGATTTTACGGGATTTGATCCCCAGCTCTATGACGCACAAGGTGAATTGTTGGTGGGCCGGGGACTTTCTCGATATCGAGCAACGTCCACTGGAGATCATTTCTTAAGTGTGTTTGGTGGAGAATTCGAAGTCGAACTGGGCGACGATTTTCCTCAGACCTTCAGAAACGCTGGATTCATTGATTCTCAGTTGTTGGGGGTGATCGAAAGACCAGGAGATCGGGATCGGTTTGTCGTGGTTCCCGTTCTCTATGCGACTTACGAGTTCAAAGTAACAGGCATTCGAGACAACCCTCTGAACGCTGGTGGTCTGGCGATTCGCCAAAATGGAGAGCTACGCGAGGTCGGTGGTGACACAATTCGTGTTACCTCCGATATTAGATCACTGTTGTATGCAGATGTGCGCGCAATCTCTGCAAACGACACGGGAGTCTATCGAATCTCCGTAACGCCAATCGATTTGGCGGCTGGTGACCAATCAACAAATTCAATTCTCTCTTTTGACAATTCTACTGCGACACTCAAAAATGCAATTGAGACGATAGACGATCGCGATTTTCATCGGATCACTCTGGAGCAGGGAACGTCTTATCGAATTTCGGAGACGGGGCTTGATAGGCTCGACATCGTTTTTCCCAATGGTGTTCAATTTTCTACTGATACAAGCAGCAGAGATACAATTTTTTACACCGCACCAGTCAGTGGAGACTATTTCATCTCTGTTGAAGGAAGCGCATTGAGCGGCTATCCGTCTGCCCGGCTGGGCGGATACACCCTGACCGTCGAAGAAGGCTTTCAACGTCCGGCGTTTAGTGGGAAATTTTCTTGGCCAAATCCGAGAACTAGTCCCGCAACGCGTGAGCTGGAGAATATCAACGACATCACACTCCAATTTGGTGACGAAGTCGAAGTCTACTCAACCATTCCGCTGACTTATGACGATGGCCAAACGATCATTGCCGCTGAGCAACTTACCAGAATATCATTTGAACAATGGACATCAGTGGTGCCGGTCGTTGAAGGTATCTCGGCAGGAGTTGGCGAAGTCTTTTCGCGCGTGTTTCGAAGTAACGGTTTGATTGGGCCGTGGTCCAATGTACTACTAGTGCAACGGCCTTTCCCGACCGATATCGACAATGGCTTCTCCAATGCCAATGCCACACCTTATGCATTTGCCAATGGACTGCCTTCCTACCTGGAAAATGATCCAGAATTTGCATCGTTCGAGCCTCTTTCGGCAGATGAGCGTGCCGTTGTAATCAACGCGGTGAACTCCTGGGCGCGAGCCTCAAGCTTCCGAGCAAGAAAGCTATTGATTGCTCCGGGAGACAATAACGATGCCGCACCAACCACAATCTACAAAGCCGCTTTGTCTTCCGACCAACCAGTTGTAGGTTTTCGCAACGGAGATGGGATTGGTGGCGATATTATTCTCAATACAAACTCGCCTGTGATTGCTGATTTATCCGAAGGTGGCCAGGGCTTTTTTGAAATCCTACGAGCGATTGGCATTACTTACGGCTTGCAAGAAACGGATGCCGTGGGGCGTGACGAATCGGTGCTGGGGTCGCGGACTGGTCCTGGCCTTGATTTTCTGCCATATCCGTCAACTCCTTTGGCTTTGGATACACTTGTTGTCACGCCCAGCTTTCTTAGGAGGCATCCCGACTACCAAGAAGGCAATACTTATTCGCTCACTGGTTCCCCGTTCTATTTTGGGATCGCCGAAACCGACCACATCAGGTCTTTTACTCCCACTACCATTTCAGCGGAAGGCTCGAATTTGCCGAACGTCATCGATTTGCGCTCAGGGCAAAGCAGCTTTTCCCAATCCGGCGGTGAACGCCCGCACACGATCGTCAACTCTTACTTCACGGAGATATCAAACGGCACTGGCGGTCAGGTAAATGACTTTTTGTTTGGAAATGAGTTAGCCAATTCGCTTCGCGGTTTGGAGGGCAACGACGTGTTGATTGGTGGGTCAGGCCAAGACAATCTCTTCGGCGGGGTTGGCGACGATATTTACATTACTCGTCCAGGTTACGGCGATGAATTTATTGATGAAGAATCAGCAGGAGGAGTAGATGTGCTTCGAATCGAAGGCTTGCATAATCTCGATCGACTTTCGGAAGATATTTCCTTCGAGCGTTTGGGCAACGACTTGCTAATTCGTTTGGAAATGGATGGGCTTGCCGATCGTGGCGGTGATTCGATTCAGATCAGGAACTTTGCCAATCCGCAAGCGCGTGTCGAAGCTCTCACTCTTCTCAATCCAAGCGGCCCGGTCACAAGAATTGACTTGCCGTCATTGTTCAGTCAACTTTCATCGCCAAGCCAACGGTTTCGCGTGACGGCTCAAAGAGGAGAGTTTGGTCAGCTGGTGACGCCGGTTTGATTCGGAAGAAGCCGCAAACTGTGGAGCTCGAAATTCTCAACCACTGAAATTTCTTTAAATTCCAGTGGGGTAATAAATATATCTGCGCGCCCGATGACTTTCAGTTGGTTTAGTGGAATCAACTTGCTCGCAATACGCACGGCGTTCTATCGTCCGCTCTTTCTAGAATTTGAGTCCAATTTATTGTGTTTTTTTCCATATTAGTCATCAATATTGGAACTTAGCTCTTGCTGATGTATTCATTGCATTTTCTTGAGGTAGATGCGAAACATAGCTATACTCAATTTTTCGCAAAGAAAAAAATTCTGACTTTTCCTACTAAATCGAGCCACTTCCATGAACGACGATTTTCGGGGCGATACCAGTACGCAAGGCCGCTACAGGATCTCAGATCCTCCCTTATTAGTTCGGTCGGATTTTGAAGCCGACAATGACTGGATTCGAATCGATGGAGTCGAGCGATTTTACGACTACAGGATTTTCCTCTTGCTTGAGGATACTGATTCACGTCCCGCCGCCGGTGCTGTTGCCAATCTGTTTGACTTTCGTGGCGAGTTAATTTTAGGCACTCGTCTCGAGTTAAATACCGCTACACAATTGCAAAGGTTGACTGGGCCAACAACCGTTTTTATTGGAGCAACGTCTTTTCCAGTTGAGCCAAACGAGAAAGGGTATTTCCGCATTTTTGCGCGCCCTGATGACTTGGTTGGTGGCACAATCGACACCAGTGTACCGCTTGCCTTGAATGCCGGTTTCTCGCATGCGTCGGCAATTGAAACCAGTGGCGACGAGGATATGTATTCATTCAATTTTCGTGCTGGCCAAACTTACTTTATCAGCGCGACGGGAATTTCATCGCAAGCAACCCACCTCACAACACTGGGCGATCCAATTTTGCGTCTGTTTGATGCAGATGGAAATTTTCTCAGAGGCGACAATAACTCCGGTAATGGCACAGATTCACGTTTGACTTACACACCAACGGAGGATGAAGAGTTGTTTCTTCGCGTTCTTGGTGGGAACGGCTCAACCGGTTCTTATCGAATCGAGTCGCGCCAATTTGACGATTTCCGGAGTTCACCGCAAACTGCCGGATTCATACTTCCCGATTCAGGTCCACAACAATCCGTATCCGATTTTCAGGGTGACACCGATTGGTTTCGTGTGCCGCTGGTGAGAGACCATGTCTACGATTTTACGGGAATTGCCGAACTCTATGACGCACAAGGTGAATTGTTGGTGGGTCGCGGACTCTCTCGATATCGAGCGGCGTCCACAGGAGACCATTTCTTAAGTGTGTTTGGTAGAGAATTCGAAGTCGAACTGGGAGACGATTTTCTTCAGACCTTTAATTTACGTGGAAACGGAGATTTGTCAGATGCTCCGTTGTTGGGCGTGATCGAAAGAGCAGGAGATCGGGATCGGTTTTTTGTGAATCCCGTTCTCTATGCGACTTACGAGTTCAGTGTAACAGGCTTTCGAGACACTCCACTGAGCGCTGGTGGTCTGGCGATTCGCCAAGATGGAGAGCTACTCGAGGTCGGTGGTGACACAATTCGCATTACCGCCGATAGTACATCGACGTTGTTTGCAGATGTGCGAGCAATCTCTGCAAACGACACGGGAGTCTACCTAATTTCAGCAACGCCAATCGATTTGGCTGCTGGTGACGAATCAACAAATTCTGTTATCTCTCTCAACAACTTTACTGGAACACTCAGAAGTGCAATTGAGACGGTAGATGATCGCGATTTTCATCGGGTCTCTCTGGAGCAGGGAACGGCTTATCAAATTTCGCAGACGGGACTCAGTCGCATCGACATTGTTCTTCCTAATGGTGTTCAATTTTCTGCTGATACATCCAGAAGAGACTCAATTTTTTACACCGCACCGATCAGTGGAGACTATTTCATCTCTGTTGAAAGCGACTCATTGGAGGCTTTTGAGGTGGGCGGATACACTCTGACCGTTGACGAAGGCTCTCCACGTCCCGCGTTTAGTGGGAAATTTTCTTCGCCAGATCCCAATACTAACCTCGCAACCGGTCAGCCCGAGAATATCAACGACATTACAAACCAATTTGGTGACGAAGTCGAAGTCTACTCAACCATTCCGCTGACCTATGACGATGGTCAAACGATCATTGCTGCTGAGCAACTTACCAGAATATCATTTGAGCAATGGACATCAGTGGTGCCGGTCGTTGAAGGTATCTCGGCTGGAGTCGGCGAAGTGTTTTCGCGCGCGTTTCGAAGTAACGGTTCGATTGGGCCGTGGTCCAATGTACTACTAGTGCAACGGCCTTTCCCGACCGATATCGACAATGGCTTCTCCAATGCTAATGCCACACCTTATGCATTTGCCAATGGACTGCCTTCCTATCTGGAAAATGATCCAGAGTTCGCATCGTTTGAGCCTCTTTCGGCAGATGAGCGTATCGCTGTAAACAGAGCAGCGAACGCATGGGCGCGAGCCTCAAGCTTCCACGCAAGAAAGGAATTGGTTGCTGCCGGAGACAATAACGATGCGGCACCAACCATAGTCTACAAAGCCGCTTTGTCTTCCGACCAACCAGTTGTAGGTTTTCCCAACGGAGATGGGATTGGTGGTGATATTATCCTCAACACAAACTCGCCTGTGATTGCTGATTTATCCGAAGGTGGCCAGGGCTTTTTTGAAATCCTACGAGCGATTGGCATTACTTACGGCTTGCAAGAAACGGATGCCGTGGGGCGTGACGAATCGGTGCTGGGATCGCGGACTGGCCCTGATCTTGATTTTCTGCCATATCCGTCAACTCCTTTGGCTTTGGATACACGTGCTGTCACGTCCAGCTTTCTTAATCGGCATCCCGATTATGATGAAGGCAATACTTATTCGCTTACTGGTTCACCGTTCTATTTTGGGATCGCAGAAAGCGACCACCTCTTCAGCTTTCCTTCTCCTACTACAATTTCAGCGGAAGGTTCTAATTTGCCGAACGTCATCGATTTGCGTCCAGGGCAAAGCAGCTTCTCTCAATCCGGCGGTGAACGCCCGCACACGATCATCAACTCTTACTACACGGAGATATCAAGGGGCACTGGCGGTCAGGCAAACGACTTTTTGTTTGGAAACGAGTTGTCCAATACGCTTCGTGGTTTGGAGGGCAACGACGTGTTGGTCGGTGGATCAGGCCAGGACAATCTATTCGGTGGTGTTGGCGACGATATTTACATTACTCGTCCAGGTTACGGCGATGAAATTATTGATGAAGAAGGAGCAGGGGGAGTTGATGTGCTTCGAATCGAAGGCTTGCAAAATCTCGATCGACTTTCGCAAGATATTTCCTTCGAACGTTTGGGCAACGACTTGCTAATTCGTTTGGAAATGGATGGGCTTGCCGATCGTGGTGGTGATTCGATCCAGATCAGGAACTTCACCAGTCCGGAATCTCGTGTCGAAGCTCTGACACTACTCAATCCAAGCGGGCCCGTCACAAGAATTGACTTGCCATCATTGTTCAGTCAACTCTCATCGCCAAGCCAACGGTTTCGCGTGACGGCTCAAAGAGGAGACTTCGGTCAGCTGGTGACGCCGGTTTGATTCGAGAGAAGCCGCAAACGGTGGAGGTCGAAATTCTTAACCACTGAAATTTCTTTAAATTCCAGTGGTTAGGTTTCTTCAGTGGCTATGTTGTGCCAAAATGGCTGCAACAACATGGATAGGCATTTGGCAAAGCACCAAAATCACTTGGTTCAGCGTCCCGCTACGTTCAGCGTTTCGTTTGGATGAACCTTTGATTTAATTAACGCTTAATCAGATTGCTGTCCGTCCCAAATACTCCACCTTCCGCGAGCCCCTAAATGAGTTCAAACTCCGAAAAACCGGATCAGAACCCCTATACAGCTTCAACTACAGCTTCAACTCCAGATTCACCAGTTGGGGCTTCAAACGCTTCAGGCAATCCTGTTCATGATGCCTATTGGTCAAAAAGTCTTGTAATCGTTGGCGTGATTTTATCACTCTGGGCGTTTGTCTCGCTCGGTTGCGGCATCTTGTTTCGGGATTTGCTTGACAGTGTTGTTCCCAATATTGGCGGAGCTCCATTTGGATTCTGGATGGCACAGCAAGGCTCAATTATCGGATTCCTGATTTTGCTTTTCCTCTATATGTTTTTGATGAATCGGCTTGATCGCAAGCATGGATTTGGCGATGAGGGCAAGCAATGAATCAGAATATTTGGAACTTCATTTTCATTGGCGGCTCGTTTGCGATTTATATCTGGATCGCCATTCGCTCACGGGCTTCGACGACCAAGGAATACTACGTAGCCAGCGGCGGTGTCTCACCGTTTGCCAATGGAATGGCGACGGCAGCCGATTGGATGTCTGCGGCAACATTTATTTCGATGGCAGGAATCATTGCCGCCAGTGGTTATGATGCGTCGCGATTTCTAATGGGCTGGACTGGCGGGTTCGTGTTGCTGACGACGCTGATTGTGCCTTACCTGCGAAAGTTCAATAAATTTACAGTCACGGATTTTCTGGGAGACCGATTCTATTCCAATGTCGCACGCGCGGTGGGAGTGATCTGCGCGGTGTTCATCTGTATGACTTATATCATGGGCCAGATGCGAGGCGTTGGGTTGGTGTTTTCCCGTTTGTTCGATATCGAAATCTGGCTGGGCGTTTTGATCGGAGCGGGAATCGTTTTCTTCTACGCCGGTTTGGGTGGAATGAAAGGGATTACTTATACCCAAGTCGCTCAGTACTGCGTCATGGTGTTTGCTTACACGATTCCCGCCATCTTTATCTCGATGCTTCTGACTGGAAATGTCGTTCCGCAATTGGGGCTGATCGGGAATTTCACCAAGGGCGGCGAAGAGGTGGTGCCGTTGTTGTCAAAACTCAATACGCTCAATACCGAATTGGGGTTTTCCCAGTACACCGATGGAAGTCTCGGCAAGCTCGATATGTTTTGTATCACTGCCGCGCTGATGTGCGGAACGGCTGGACTGCCACATGTGATCGTACGTTTCTTTACTGTCAAATCAGTCAAAGCCGTCCGCAAGTCGGCCTGCTGGACGTTGCTTTTTATCGCAGTGATCTATTTGACGGCTCCGGCAGTTGGAGCGTTTGCTCGAACGAATTTACTATCTGAAGTTCACGGCACCCGTTACGCCGACGCTCCCGAGTGGTTCAAAAACTGGGAAAACCGCGGATTGATCGCTTGGGTGGACAAAAACAACGATGGCATCATGCAGCATCAAAAAGGTGATGCGTTTGCGAAAAAGCCAATCTATGCTGACGAGCGAGTCGAGAACGGCCCGCGCGTTGTAACCAATAAGCTAACCGACAACGATAACGAAGTCTTTTACGAAAAAGACATTTTGGTCATGGCTAATCCGGAAATGGCCGGGCTGCCAATGTGGGTCATCGCGTTGGTGATGGCTGGTTGTGTCGCGGCGGCACTATCGACGGCCGCCGGTTTGTTGCTTGTTCTTTCAACATCAATCTCACACGACCTGATGAAGAAGATTGTGAGTCCGGGCATGAGCGATTCGCAGGAAGTGTTTTGGGCGCGAGGCGCATCGTTTGTTTTCCTCGCAATCGCGGCTTACTTTGGTATCAATCCGCCGGCAGATTTCGTTGCTAAAACAGTTGCGTTTGCATTTGGACTCGCGGCGTCCTCCTTTTTCCCAACGATCCTGATGGGGATTTTCTCAAAACGGATCAATCGAGAAGGCGCGATTGCAGGCATGGTTGCCGGAGTCGGACTGACACTGGGTTACATTATTTATTTTCAGTTCGTCGTGGAGCACACAAATTACTGGATGGGAATTTCGCCCGAAGGAATTGGGTTCTTTGGAATGATTCTGAATTTCGTCGTGGCATTTGCAGTTTCGGCTGTCACGCCGTCGCCGCCACAAGAGATTGTCGAGATGGTTGAGAATATTCGAAATCCCCAAGACGCTGGTTCGGCAACGCACGGTTGATGGTAAATGGGCGAGGGTGACGCGCCGCGCACGGCTGTTGAGACGTTGAACACAGCGAGCTTCCAAAGTCACTGTCGTCCAAATAGTATCACAATGAAAAAAGAACTTAAGGAACTGATTGCAGAACTTACGGCTGCTTTGCCTCAAGAAGCAAAAAAGAACATTTTGCCGCCAGTTTCAGCGACAGAGCTTTTGGCAATTGAAAAATTTTTGGACGAAGTCGGTCCATGGTCAAAACTTCACGAGGATCTGGTTGAACTTTATCAGCTGGTTGGTGGTGAAAAGGGAAGTCGTCCTTTTCTGCTGGGTTCGATTCGACTACTACCACCTAGTGAGTCAAACAGGCTTTATCATGAGTTAATTCTTCTTAAGCAAGAACATCGTTCCGAAATTGAGGAAGAATTTCCCGACTGTTGGTTCGACGAGAGAATGTATCCGTTTGCCCAACAAGGAAGCTCATCAATCTGTATTGATTTGGATTCAGGAACAATAAGGTCATTTGATCCAGACGGGGGTATTTATGGTGAGATCAGTTGCCTGACAATATTCCTGGAACAGATTAATGACCAGGGAATCGCCAAGTTTTGAACGATACAGCTACTTCTGCCGCTCGCGCCGGCGCCTTCCGGCTTGTCGTTAAACTGGCAGAATAAATTGGGCGAAGGCATGGTGGACTTCATTCGTCCAACAATGGCATTGCAAGAAGTTTTTCTAACATCTCCAACGCACGTCGAGACTCATCGACTAATTTTGGGTCTCGTAAATCATCGGGCGCAATTTGCTCGCGGTAATTCGCTTTCACCCAGTCAACCAATTTTTCGTACAGGTCATCCGTTAAAACAACGCCTTGGTGAATCGCGGCTTGCTGTGCTTCATCCAATACGACTCGCAAACGCAAGCATGCCGGCCCGCCTCCGTTGTTCATGCTTTGATTGAGGTCGAAAAATTCAATTTGGTCGATCGGGTTTTCTTCTTTTAACAGACGCTGGGTGCATTGATAAGCCGATTTGTTTTCACGGCAATTCGTTGGGCAAATCAACGCCATCTTCCCATCGGGCTTTGTCACCAATTGACTATTAAATAAATAGCTTGATACAGCGTCGGCGATTTCAATTTCCTGTTTGGAAAATTCGATAACCCAAAGCTCTTTGTCAAACTTGCGTGCGAAAAGTTCTTTCAATGCGCTCAGTTGCGAATCCTGCTGGACGAATGCCAACTCGTGGCAAAGCAAAACGTTTTCGTTTCCAACCGCGATCACATCATTGTGAAAAACGCCTGCGTCAATGGCGTCCGGGTTTTGCTGAATGAAAACGGAACTGTCATTTGAAAGTTGATGATGCCGCGCGACGGATTGACTGGCAAGCAACGTTTGTCGCGCAGGAAATTTCTTCGGCGCGATCTTCGACTCTCGCCCAGTGCCATAGACGAATAACTCAATCCCATGATCGGCATGATTCACACAAAGCCGCGTGTGATTGGCCGCTCCCTCGTCCGATAGCCCTGGCTGCGAGGGCAGGGCAGGGTGCACAGCAAAATGTTTTTCGTCTGAGAAAATTGACCGCAAGTTGTGACCAGTTGAAGGATGCTCAATCGAACGATGAAGCGTACTCGACAAATTCGCGGGCGTGATATGTAGCCGATCGTCTCCACAATCCATCGACGGCGAAACCGTTCCCGCATTGGCGGTCCACATGGATGACGCTGAGTAACATGCGGCAAGTAACGTTGGATCTTTCGAGTAGGCTTTATCGATCAGCTCTTTATCTGTGCCGGAAAATCCGATCTCTCGAAGAAACCGAAAGTTTGGCCGATCAAGTGGCGGCAAAATCGCTTGTCCCAAACCAAGCTCCGCCATGAACTTCATTTTCTTAAGTCCCTGCAGCGCCGCGGTTCGGGGGCTTGATGGTTGATGTTGATGTGCTGCCGAAGCCACGTTGCCAAAAGAAAGCCCGGCATAGTTGTGCGTAGGGCCGATCAATCCATCAAAGTTAAATTCTCTTACTGACATCGTTGGCAATTTCGTTGTTTGACCAGAATCGTATTTGTCCATCGTACAAAAAAACGATAGCCATCGCTTTGCCGCTCACGGGCTGGACAAATCTTAAGTCGAAATTTGAACTGGCGGCTCTTCTTCATAGGTGACCGTCTTCGGCAGCGAAATGCCACCCGAAACAATCGCCTGAAGCGTTTCTTCGAGATCCCAATTCAGATCAATCACATTCTCCTGTGGAATCAGCAGCATATATCCCGATGTCGGAACCGGTGTCGTTGGAACATAAACACTCAAAATCGTTTTACCAGTCAACTCGTCAGTACATTCACCTGTCACAAACGCTGGAGCTTTGATGCCGGGATGTGGGAACTCGACCAGTACCACTCGTTTGAATTGTTCCTTGTTGGTCGTTCCCGAGATCGCCTTGAAAACTTTACTGACCGTCGAATAAACGGTGTTCACACCGGGCACATTCATCAAGACCCAGTCAACCGAGCGATGAATTCGCGTTTGAAAAAACATGCCTGCGACAAACAGAACGCCAAGCACCAATCCAAAAGCGGAAAGCGACAACAATCCGTCAATCATCCACGATTTTTTCTCTTCGTCCAAATTCCAGGCATACCGCAGAAAATACGCAACCGGGTTTAAGACAAAATGGACTAGCGTGTCGTAAAGCCATCTCATCACGCCGTAGGTGACGAACAATGGAAGAACGACAAATAGTCCAGCGATCACTCGATTTCGGATTATCCGAAATACACCTGGATTAGAAACTGTTGCGTCCTTCGAAACTGTTGTGTCCTTCGACGGCGGCTTATTCTTTTTGGTGTCTGCCATGTTTTTCCAGAGTTAATATCAATCCACGCCAAGCTATAACTTGGCGTTTTTCGTATTAGAACGGAATCAGCTGGAAAAGAGGATAGGATTTTTCGGCTTACAAATCCTACTTAATTGTGAATCTGGATTTGGTTATGCGAGTAAATGTTGGGATGGGCACCTGTTCGCGTTCAACCTGAATTCCTTTTGAGCATGCTGACGAATTAGTCGCGAAGGCCGCGCGGCCACTATTTGAAGTTCGAAAGATCGCCACATAGTCTCCCGCTTCTAAATTCATCGCACCAACGAATTTGCCGTTTGAAAGTGCAACTTGGATCCCGTTTTCTGTCACCTGCTGACGGTGCAAAATCATGCTTCGGTGAGCTCGATGGCTGTGCTTGTCGTCGGAGTGTGCTCGATACACGTCAACGGTCACGTCAACAAAATCGAGGGGGTATTGATAGCCAACCTGAATCTCGAAATTGACGGCTCCTCCCTTTGGCTGCGAAACGGAAGTCATGTAGATGGATGGATTGGTCGAGGTTGCCATCAATTGAAAAGGCAACACGTGATCGCCTTTGATCCGACGAAGCCGTACAAACCAACGTCCCGCGATCGGCATTATTTTTTTGGAGACCTTTAACCAATGTACGTTTCGCCCATCCATCGCTTGATCAACCTCGACTGAATCTTTGGTTAGTCGAGTTCCATCGGGAGCAATCAAAGTCAATTCAATATTTCCCGCCTCAAGCTCACTCAGGATGAAAAAAGCGGACTCTGCGGTCTCTTCTACGAACACCGACAAATCAGCTCCGACACTTCTGATTTCAAGATTGATTGGGTTGGGAGTCGCATCTGCTGCCGAGTCGTCTGGCAAAAGATCCTGCAGAGCATCCAACTTCGGAAGTTTGTCCCGCTTCAACTCGACAAATCCAACATTGCCTAAGTTTAAAAAGTAGTTTTCCACCCAATGGTTTTGCAGGCTAAACGCAAACGCTTCTGGGTCATCGGGTTTCGCAGGAATGTTGTGGTGTTCAATCCACTTGCTCGCCTCATTAGCCTCTTTCATTTGGTCAGCAAATTTACCTGGCCCGTACGTCGTCGTACTCAATTGAATTCGGTATTCGCTGAGCATCGGTATCAGCGGGGATAAATCTTCTGGGTAGTCACCTGACGCAAGAATTACCAAATGCTGATACGCGCCCATGGATGCTTTGGGTTCAAAGCCAAACGAACCGAGCGCATTGAGCAACCCAGTGGTGTCGTTGTACGGATTGAAATCGAGTTTTTCAATTTCCAAGATGAATTCATTTTGCTGCTCAATCGTTTTTTCATTTCCCAATCGGATGATCCCACGATCGTTCGAGTCAGAAAACAGAGCGAGTTGATGGTTTTCCTTTCCCGCGAAATCCGCCAACGCCTTGGTCGCATTCTTGATTGCTCCCGTTGTTTTTGGGGCAGCGAACGCCACCGATCCCAGAATCGCCAGCGAATAGGAATTGACATTCCTGCGTTCAATCCAGGTCACCGGGACGATCTTGTTTTGCGGAAAACCGGGTGGCGGTATTAGTTTCGGATAGCCATCAATCATTGTTTCCCAGCAGGATTTGTTGTGCGTTTGTTGCTGAGGATTTTTTGAGTCATACGAGTGGTTTTCTTTGGTGCAAAACTGTGAAACGATGATCTCAGGCGCTGGTTGGTTCGCATCAGGAACGCCTTGATCGGTCAGTCTGATACCGTGGCAACTTGCGAATTCCATAATCGAACGATGCGTTGTAGGGTCGTTTGAGCACCGGCGAATTTGGTCGGAACAAGTTGTGTTGTACTCTTCTCCTAAACCGAACAAGTAATGCCCAAGTTCATGTACAAGCACAAGCGGTTCGCGCATCGCTCGATTGGTCGCGTAGATATAGCCAGAGAGTTTGTTGAATGCCGAGAAGTTACAGGTCGAAGCGATGTCGTCAGAATCAATCAAAAACACATCGTCGACTTTGTTGTTTCCACCGTTTTTTAGCCAATAAAGCTTGCCAAGTTGGACTTGCCCGCAGGTCGCTTCGAACAAAATTTGCGATACATACTCAAAGGACTTTTTCCAGGCCTCACTTGCATCGTGGTTGCGGCCGGTAATGGCCAAGTCAACAAAGTATCGGTTTTGATTCGAATCGTAGGATACATGACCGTTTCCCATCGTACTCCAGGCTTAATTTCGGTTGAGTTCAGGTATTCGTTTGACGTGATCGTTCCAGTTCTTGATTTCGGCCGCATCGCTAAAAAACAATTCCGGGTATTTTGCGGAAAGCTCAGTGTATTCGCTAAGTTGCTTTGCCGGCGGCATCACTTTTAGTTTTGATGATTCATCGTCGTATTCCAACTGGGCGTAAAGCCGACTGATTCTTTGTATGTCTTCAATAGGAAGCTCAGATTTCGCCACCGAATAAAGCCGCGCCGAATTGTCACCGGAAGTCAGGAACTTGGTGTCATCAGGGCTGAAATAAACACGGTGAGTTGGCCATTCCTGTAGTAGCGGCGGTGCAAGAAGTGAGCCGTCTTCGAGGTCCCAAAGCAGCGTTGCGCCCAATCCCCATTTCAATTGTTCGACGCCCAAAACGCCGCCAGCATTTGCGAGCATCGAACTCTTGGAATCGTGATCAGAAAAATAGACATGTGGAATAGACGGGTGTTCGAATTCAGATTCGATTTGAAATTTCCCTGCAACTTCAGCCCAGATTTTGGTTTTTCCACCTGACGCATTGGAAATTACTTTTTTGTCTTTAACAGTGATGCTTGAAACACCACCACCTGCGAAAAATCGTTGTTCCATACTGCCATCAGACAAATTTGAGACGTTCAACCAACCATCGGGAGATCCCCAAACGATCCGTTTCCCATCGGGTAAAAATTGGCAATCGTTTGCCATGCCTTGAAGCGGCACATTGCGAGGCTCACCGGTTGCGGCATCCCAAATCCTGACACCATCCTGCCTGTTGACCGTTGCGAGCAACGTTCCGTCCTGGTTGTATCGAATTTGTTGAAGGTGCATTTTTGCAGTTTGGATTTCAAATACGGGTGTGGTGGTCTCTGCAAAATCAGTGACCCTCCAGCAGGTAACTTTGCCATCAGTCCCTCCAATGGCAACGTATTTTTGATCTGGACTAAACGTGACAAAAGGCGAGGGGCATTCGAGGTCTAGTGTTTTTCCAGCCTGAACTCCCGTGATGCTATCCCAAATTTTGGTGCTATTGTCGTCTCCCGTCGTTACGAAAAGTTTACCGTCAGCGCTCACATTGCAATATTTAATCTCACCTGCATGCTCCAGAACCGCACCAAATTTCTCACCCGTCGCGGTGTTCCATATGTAGCCTTTTCCATCGTCTCCAATCGAAAGGCAGCGTTTTCCGTCGGGAGTAAAGATCGCATCATGCACTCGCCCCTCATGTTGAAATGTTTTGGCTGTTGACAGCGAGCCTGCCAAATCCCAAACCTGCAATACACCATTTTCGCCACCCACAGCGATTTGGCGGCCATTGGGATGGAAATCAAACCCCACGATTTTTCCGCTGTTGCGTACCAAGCTACAGACTTCACCACCATTCTCACTCCAGAAAAAACGAACGGTCGCGTCGTTGGAAGCAAACGCCATCAGCCTACGCGCATCGTCCATTCGTACGGATTTATTGCGAATGGTTGGAATGCCCGGCTTTTGAGACTCACCGTTTTCCAGATTCCACAAGTTAAAATCGCCATTCATTGAAACAGCAAATACACTTTTTTCATCATCGGATAGAAACGCGCGGTGAACCTCATGGGGGATGGTGACTGGATCGCCAACTTTTTCTCCGGTGGCAATTTGCCACATTTGAAGGTGACTTACTCGCTCATCCGGTTCCTGATCGTCGCCGTAAAAACTCATTGAAGTGATGACTTTTGTTCCGTCATCCAAGAACATTGATCTGCCAAGGTCGACGAATTGACTGTCCAACAGCACGACGACCTTATCGGTGGCATGATCCCAAACGCGAATGGACTTTGCGTACTGGTCGTTGCTCATCAAAGCAAAAATAAGACTCGTATTGGGAACAAAATGGACGTTTTCAATTTTTTGGCCATCAAATTTGACCTCCGATCGTTTTGATCCATCAGAACTGTTCCACAACCTGATGTAGGAATCAAAGCCACTGGTAACTACCAATTCACCCGTCTGATCAATTTCACACCACGACACCCTATCTGCATGCCCGAGGTTCTTGATTGGTTTGTCGCCATCGACATCCCACAGCTGAAAAACGTTGCTCTTTATTGCGACCGTTGCAATACGGTGGCCGGTTGGCGAGATCGCGAAACCTGAATGATGCAACCAATCCGGTTTCTGCTTCAGCAGCGTCTGTCCAGTTACCGCATCAAATACTTCCAGCGTGCCCTCTCCAATTGCAACGATCCGTTTGCCGTCTGAGCTATACTCGATGTCGCTAATGTTTGCTTCGGTTGTCAAGATTCGATTCAGCTTGGGTAAGCGATCTTGAACCATTCCAATTCGTGTCCGACTGTTTTCACGGTCAACAAGCTCCAACGCATCGGAATACCAAACCAACGACTGGGTAAGATCGTTTTTGTTCAGTGCGTTGGAGCCGCTTTCCATCAGCAAGCGATTCAATCTTCCTTCGCTTTCGAGTCGATTAAGGTCAGCCTGTTCGGCATTTTGATCAGCAACAGTCCGCAGTTTGGTTTCACGTGTCGCCCAAACGCCGGCCAAAATCGCTCCCGTTGCCAACAGCAAAGCAATTGCTGAACAGAGTGCTGCGACGGTGGGGTGTCGCTTGGACCAACGCCAAAGCTTGGTCGCGTTTCCAACTGGTCTGGCAAGTACAGGTTTTCCATCGAGCCAACGTTGAATATCATCTGCAAGATCACCCGCCTTTTGATAACGTTTCTTGGGCTCTTTGGACAACGTCTTTAAAGTAATTGTTTCGAGGTCTTTGGGGATGTGTTCGTTGAACTTGCGCGGCGGTCTTGGCTCATCGCGCAACAATTGCTCAATCAACATTCGCTTGGTACCGCTAAACGGCAGCTCGCGGCAAAGCAAACGATAAAAAATCACTCCCAGCGAATAGACGTCGCTCCTTGCATCAACTCGATCGTGAATTCCTGCTGCCTGTTCCGGCGACATGTAAGCCGGCGTGCCAAGTATCACACCGTCCATTGTCATCGTTACTTCGCCCGGGCCTTCCCGTCGCGCAAGTCCAAAGTCGGCGACATAGGCGTTTCGGTCATGATCGACCAAAATGTTGGCGGGTTTGAGATCGCGGTGAATGACGCCTTTACGATGGGCATAGTCCACGGCATTGGAAATCTGGACCACGAACTCAGCCGTCTCACGAAACGACATCAAGCCTGCGCTGGCAATATCTCCAAGTGTTAGGCCGTCGATGAACTCGCTAATGATAAACGGAATGTTGTCTTGCTCAGATACCTCGTAGACCTGAACAATATTGGGGTGCCGAAGTTGGGCGGCGCTTTTGGCTTCCCGAAAAAAACGCTGTTCTTCTTTGTCGGTTGTAAAAAATCCTCGGCGAGGAACTTTGAGTGCAACCTCACGGTCAAGTTTTGGGTCTTCGGCTAAATAGACAGAACCAAATGCTCCTTGTCCCAATAATCGTTTAATGGTGAATCGTGAGATTTGTTTGGGGATCGCAAGCGCTTCATCAGCCTGGGTATCAGAAACTTGAATTTGAACCGCACTACCACAACTGCCACATGAGATTTCATGATTCTCTTGGCTAACTAATTGAACCGGATTCCCACAATGAGGGCAGCGAATGCGAACGGTTGCTTCGCGATGTACGTTGGTGACGGCAATTTCACGGAGTTCAAAACTGTCGTCATCCGAACTGTTGTCAGTTTTGTCGCTAATTTCAACCGAGGGAAATTCGTCTGGTTCAACCCGACTGGACCCCAATGTCGCGCGATAAATGGCTTCAAACTGTTTGAGCTTTCTTTCTAACGCGGGCGCAAGCTCAGGGTGGCGGTCAACCAGTTCTTGTTGGTTGTCGGGCTTTCCCGTACGAAGGCTCTCGACGTAAGCCTCAGCAATATCTTTGACTTTATTCTCAAACTCGCTGCCCATAGACTCTTCAGTAGAAAAGTCTTCTGTGCGTTCGTTATCATCTGGTTCTTCGGAGTCCATATAGAGTCCTTGATTCACACTGATCTAGGTGCATCGGCCAATTCATACGCAATATTCGATGGAGTTTAAAAAGTTCTTAAGGCGACCCTTTGCAGAATCGCCCTTAAGACCAAACAAAATGTTACCCCTCTGGCGGCTCATTCGCTTTACAGACGAGCGAACCGTTGTCGCAAAACGCATGCGTGTTGGTAGGGTCAGAGCAGCTTCTCGACGTCTGCCCGTTACAAGGAGGATTTCCAATAGGAAGTGAGCAGATTCCTCCGGGTCCGCCTGGGCCGGGATTCATGAACAACATGGTCGATTCTGCCAGCGAATGAAAAACGGGAGGAGCATTGTGAAGACTCTCAACATGCTCTCGTGTTAGCGGCGTGTGAGCTTGGCAGTTGTTGATTTGGACGTCAAAGACAAGTGGACTTCCAGGTTCTATGTTTTGGTAAGTATCGACGACTGCCGACGAACCTTTGGGAAGTTTAAAACAACAAGCCGAAGAGGCTATTTCCAGTGGCTTAATCGCGGCGACTGAAGTGCGTGAATACGCATGACCATTTTTGTCATGATCATAGAAAAAGACAAACTCGTCGTTATCACTTGGTGCCAAGTGGACTCGTTGAATGTGTTGCATCTCAACCTCGTGTAGTTAGTGGAAGTGGTATTACATCGGAAAGCAAAATGACACGCCTAACAACTCAAGGATATTCAGACAAACCAGCAATTTCGATCATCAGAAATTTCGATCATCAGCAGTTTTGAACCATCAGCGGTCTTGGGCAATCAGCCATCATAAGAAACTAGACTCCCCAGAAGCCTGCAGCCCTTTTTCCAGAGTCTCCAACGATGTCTTGAACTTGTATCGAACTTGTTCATAAGTCATCGAAAGACGCTCGGCAATCTCCTTCAACGAAAGGCCGTCAACCACTCGCAGATTCACAATGTTTTGACATTCGTCGTCCAAGCATTGATCCATCGCAGTGTTCAAACGTTCGACCTGTTCCTTAGTGGAATAGATCGCACTTGCCGTTTGATCGCGATTCTTCTGGGCAAATACCTGGTTTCTTTCGTCAATTTGTTGAATCTGATTTTCCGGGTTGCGCTTTTTGGCCGATCGAGATCGATGAAGATTTTTCAAAACGGATTGCGCGGTCATTCGCACCCATTGATCGAACATGGCAGAAGCATGTTCATGCTCCGTCCCTTTGAATTGATCAATCTTGGTCCAAACGCGAAAGACAACTTCTTGTATAAGATCTGAGTGGCTCCAATCCGGATGTTGCCAAATCCCATACTTGGCACATTCCCGCTGGATTAATCCACTAAATCTCATCACAAGTGTTTCAATCGCCTCCGCGTCGCCCGCTTGAGCACCGCGAAGTATTTCGCGCAATGTCTGCATTCTCATTCAATTTCGTTGCTGGTAGTAAAGACACCATCAATCGGAAAATTGGGAAAGAATAAGGCTAAAAAAATTCTCTAGCCACCAATTTTTGTAAGCGCCGTCTCAAACGCTTTCCGTTCCGATTACGACTATACATGACTATCGAATATTGCTCTAGCATTTACGCTTTCTTTGTCGCAACTTTTTGCAACGGACACGATTTTCTGTCCCCAATTGAGCTGAAGGTGTTAGGCTCGGTAAAGACGCAAGATTAGAACGAAGATCAAGACGTAACTTAAACCAAAAAATGTGCGCCAGCCAAAAACGGATCGTGCCAAATCACAAACAAGGACACCCAAATTTTTTTCTTCGTTCCCTAGTTTCGGTAACGCAGGACACCAATTCCAACATTGCCCGCTTGTTCTTGCGGTTTGTAATTGAGTATTAAAGTATCGCCGGGCATAACAAGCACTCGTTGAGATGGATCTGAGTAGGCGCGTTGGAGGTCGACTCGGATATTTTGAGAGTTCGCACCTGGGCGATTGCGAACGATCGTTAATTCACTGGCTGGAAAACGTGGAAAGCCAAGTGCCCCTGAACGGGGCGCGGTCGAGCCACCTGCAATCGCAACCGCCTCCAAAATATTAAGTGACTTGTCGCGGGGTAACAAAAACTGCCCCGCACGAAGTAACCCGCCAGTGTAAAAAACTTCTGTTGGTTTGGACTCAACCAACACAATATCGCCACTTTGCAAAACGGAATTTGCTCGATTGGTTACCGCGCCACCTCGAATTGAAATTCGCGACTCTGCTGGAGGGCGGTAATAGTTGGACGGCCTGGCCGAAGAAGAACGGTTGGAGAACGAAGCTGGTCCCGTTCGTGGAAACGGAGATTGAGCTGATTGCGACTGGCGATACGAAGAGCTTCCGCCGTACTGATTCTGAGAACGCAACACGCGCACGTCGGATTTGGCGTTGACCCCCGGCAATCCACCGGTCTGCAGCATGGCATGGAGCAAGTCATTTTTATAGGCCGGCATTTGTAGCACGGTGCCACGGCCACTTTGGTCGCTGCGATTGCTGACGGATTGTGAGTTAAAGGTCCCGCGGTTGTTTAAACCGGATGACGAACGCGAGTTGTCTTGGCGAATCACCGTAACTCGCACTGTTCGTTCTCGCTGGAGCGTGACGATGATCCGATTTGAGTCACGCAAAATTCTCTCGCCACTGCTGTTGGCACCTCGGTACGTGTTAGCGATTCGCTGTTCGGCTTGCTCAAGAGTCATTCCGCGAACAGAAATTGGTTTTACCAGTGGAAGCGAAACTGTTCCGTCTCGTTGAACCACAACAGGATAGCCCATCGACGGTGGTAGATCACTTCCGGGCGCCGGCATTTGAATGGGAGGATTGGAACCAAGTTTTCCCAATACGCCTTCAATGAAAATCCCCAATACGTCTCCCGAATCGAGATAGTACGCCTTGGTTCCGGGGTGTTTTAAATAAGTGATGTCGGTCGACGTGTTTGTTTGCTGAGCGTACGTATTGAAATTAATCGCCAACGCAAACAACGTTACCAGCGCACCTCGTAAAACGCATTGTCTCCAATTATGTTTTTGATTCACAATACCGTTCTCGCATTTCGATCTATGACTTGGGCCACTCAACTCGTTTTGCAAAGTCATGCTGGCCGTTAAATGACTATAGCTTGTTGTAAAACTATTTTAGGTTACCGTTAAGCGAAAATCTGCTATCACCGAACTTCAGGGTCACTTAGTTTCCTCAATTACACCTAAAAGCAGCTCGCGAATTTTGCCTTCGATCGGAACTGAGCCACCCGTTTTACGATCGATCAAAATGAAGTGAAACATTGATTTGAGGCAGGATTTTTCTTGACCGACTTTTTTCATGTTCTGTTTGACTTCGCCGCTTGCAGAACCGAGCGCCACCAAACTGGTCAAAACCTGAATCTGATTGCCTTCTGTGACCGGTTCACGAAAACGCATTCTCAAATCAATGATAATGAAGCCTAAATTCTGCTCGGCCAACAATTCGATCAGCCCAATGTGCTCAGCGTATTGCCAACGTGCTTCTTCCAGCAACTCAAGGTGACGACTGTTGTTGACGTGCCCGAACGCATCGGTGTGAAAAGTTCGAATTGTGAATTCCGTCTCGTGGATCATGGGTGACCTAAATCTTTGGATGAAGTGAACGGCCGCTCACTCACATGCCGTTTCCGGTGGAGTCAATTCGAACGTTGTCGAATCTTTGTGAGGGCACGCTCGGCGGGGTTTCTGATTGCCCATTTGTTTTCGCCGGCAATCGTTTCCAATAGTTTAACCGAATCCTTGCTGCCGACTTCGCCCAAGATTTCCACGCACCGAAATGCTACGTCTTTTTGTGATTCGTCTGCGTCGATTGATTTGGTTAAAGTCCCAATGACGGCACTTTCTCCCGCGACGCCGAGGTTTATCAAGGCAAGCTTTGCTGGCTGGCTCATTCGAGCATTGCCCAACTGCTCGCACAGCAACGTTGCGGCTTTTGAGTCTTTCGTGCGACCCAATCGAATGACCCATGACTTTTTCGAGAACGAATTCGCATTCTTGAATGCGGCAATCGCAAACGGAGTGGCTGCGCTGGGCTCCCATTTCAAAAGGGCTTCAATCGCTGGTTTGTGAAACTCTTTTACGTCAGAGCTGGCGATGCGAGCAAGCGACTCCACAACCGATTTTTGCTTTGAGCCGTCTTCTGATTTCCATTCCGCCAAACGATTCAAGATCCTCAAAAGCTCTCGCGAATCCGTATTGGCAGGATCGGATTTTGCAAGGAAGTCAAATTGCTCGTCTGACAATCCAACCGCGACGCCAGTTGTTTCAGTTGATTTCGAAAGCGATTCATCCAGCTCAACCCGTTTATAAGTTAGCTTGATCGGAATGGTGACTTGCGCATCGCCCATCATAACTTTGGTCGAGCCGGTAAGTTCTTTCGAAACGAAAACGCCCAATGTCTGGTCGAACACAAGCGTACTGTTGGTGTTGGTTCGAATCTTACAATAGTCGTTGGCTTCGTCTTTTGACTTGAATTCTTCCGTGCATTTGATTGTGACTAGATTCGCTTTTTGAGTGACGATTTTATAAGTCGTGGTGGATTCGGCCACGGTAGGACGCATATCTGGTTTGGCTTGTTCCGCGCCAGCTCCAAACCCAAATGGTGATCGTCCGCGAAATCCTCGCGGCCCAAAACCACGAGGCGCGAGACCGCCTCCAAATCTTCCGCCAAACCCACGTGGCATTCCCGGCAATCCAGCAAACGGATCAAAACCAGATCTTTCGGTTTTGGGTTTCGATTTGGGGAGCATCATCAGGAATCGTTCGACCTTCGACCACTTTTCCGTTGGCAGCGCGGGCATCTTTTCAAACGCAATTTGTGAGATGGGACCTAGTCGCAGCGGCAAGTGGACTTCGTCGCCACTAAGATCCAGCAGGGTGCCGTCCAAACTCAAGATCAAATCGTCTTGCGTGATCGCGTGGCTGATTTTGCCTTTCTCCGTCCGCTTGATCGAGCCTTTGGTTGAGAATTTTAGGTTAGGGGCAATGTCCGTGTGTCCGCCCGGTCCAATTTCCGTTTCCACAAACAGTACGGATGGCGTGACACGTTTGGCGAGCGTCGGTCCTTCCAGTTTTTCTTTTCCAGATTTGGTCCGATACTTGATGTCATTCTCATCCAGCATTTTGCAGGCGTACTTGATGGGAATTGCGAATCCAATCTTTTTTGAATCGCGAAGTTTCGCGTTGACGACGCCAATCACCGAACCCGTTTCGTCCACTAGAGGCCCGCCGCTGTTTCCATGATTCACTTCGCCATCGATTTGAATCATTTTCGCGCCTTCGATCGTCGTAAAACCGCCCACACTTCCTTTGGCAATTTTTACGTTTTCACCCAGCAAGTTACTTAACGGATATCCGATCGCGCGAACTTCTTGTGCTAACTCGACCGGTTTTTCTTTTCCAAGTGAAACCGTTGGCAGGTCGACCGCTTCGATTTTGATGATCGCCAAATCGAGTTCGGAATCTGAGTCGATGATTTTTGCCGGATATTCTTTTTCACCGACATTGATGATGATCTCTCGCGAGCCTTTGACACAATGAGCACAAGTCAATAGGTAACCATCGGCCGTAACGGCAAACGCGGTTGAGGTTGATTCGCCCTCATCGAAAGCTTCCAGCTCGCCGCCAGCCAAATTCACTTCTACGTTCTTCTTTTCCAGTTCAATTGCCACGTAGCCAGACGCTAAATTCTTTTTCCCGTCAACTTTATATTCGACATCGAATTCATAAGCGTGTTTGTCGCCGACCTTCCAGCCCATTTCGATCTTTGGCGGGTCTTGGGTGGCTTGTTTTCCGAAAGCTGCCGCCGAGTATATGAAAAAAGCAGTGGCGATAATGGCGAGAGGGAGCTTGGTATTCATTTGGCCAAGTCAAGAATGAGAGAAGGTGGTTATGGAAATCGGTTACCAGACTGTTAATGTAACCACCCAAAAGCCACGATAATAGAACGATTTTTTGGCTGCCCTCAAATTTGAAAGTGAAAAGTAGATTAGCTACATCAATTGGCAGGTAGCGGAAGTCGTTAAGCCTTTCTGGATACTTGGTTCATTGGCAGTCCAAGAACGAATCAGCCTCCGAATGTCGGAGGCTTTTTTCGTTTCAGCATCATTCATGATTACGTTGAGATCAGCAATCGAATGCTAGAATTTCGCATCGCCAGAAACATTGAACGCAGCCCAGAAATATGGATGGGCAGCTCCGTTTCGTTGACGACGTTTTTCAATTTGCTCTTTCTGTGAAAGTTGCAGCGATCGCCTCACGTCTTTTGATGCGGCAAGTGTTCTGAAAAAACTACTGGTGACATCAACAGTTTGTTCGTCAGCAATGGGCCACAAAGTCGTGACCACACATTGCACGCCCGCCGCGTGAAAAGCACTTCTCATGCCGATGACTCCCGCCGTTGGCTCAAGTGTTCCAACTCCAGTTTGGCAGGCACTAAGCACGGCAAGTTTAGAGTACTTCAAATCAGTTTGAGCAATTTCCGGCCCCGTGAGTACACCATCGTTTTTCAAGTCTGCGATTGAAGTGTGTCTGTTTCCATTGGTCAGCAGCAAGCCACACTTTAGCAATGGAGCCTTTGTCAATTCGAGCTTGCCCGCAATACTCGTTCTTGCCCCGCGTTGTTCGATTCCAGCAAGTGAAATTTTTCCGTTATCGTCCAAGTAATAGCCATGCGTGCTCATCACGAGAATGCTAGGACTATGAAGGCTTTTGAATCTGGATTCGACGGCATCTTTTCCGGCGTAGATTCTTGGTAATTTCGCAAATTGCTTTATCCACTTGTTGATTAAACCGGCTTCTTTCGCAGAGTATTTTAATTGTGCGAACGCTCCGAGCCTGAGTCCCGAACGTTGATCAGAATCGGATTGTGGTTCCTCTGCCGGCGGTCCAAAGTCTGGATCAGCAAACAGTACGGGACCAGACGCTGGTTGGCCTTTAGATTTGCGAATGAGATCTCGGCCACTTAGTTCGAGTTGGATTTGGTACTTCTCGATCGCATACTTGCCATCGGGATTGAGCATTGCTGACCAAGGAAGCAACCAAAGCGTTTGGTCGGGCGAGAGGATCACCGTGTTCACATCGCCAAACTTGGAACGAATCGGCTCCCAGATCTTATCAGTGGCAGCTTGGAGTAGCGGTTTAACTTCCATAAACGCACTCATCTCATCAGTCGTTGCCTTTGTCGCCGTTTTTATGATTCCAGCCTTTAAGGCGATCACGACTTTATCGATTTCTTTCAGCGGCCCCAGTTCAACAATCGTTGTCTTTCCTTTCTTGTCTGAAATCCACGCAGCGTACTTTTCGATTTGGTCTGCTTCATCTTTGGACATGTCGTCGATGTATCGAACAATATCAACGTAGACGCTTTTTTCGGGGAGAACTTTGATGACATCATCTAAATCCACGTAAGGTCTTGATACGAACTGGGTCCGTTTGTCCAAGTCAGTGACCGCTCCGGCTTGCATTGCCTGGGCTTCGCGAACGATCCCTTTCCCGTTGATCAACCATTGGATTGAAGTCTTGCAGGATTGCTGATTGTCCTTGTTGTCGATCGCAAATTTGAGTGCCTCAAAAAACTGAAGGCCGCCATTGAACGACAGGTATTGGTTTTGCTGATCTGGTGCGATATTCCAAATTGCCTCACGCAATTCCTTGCGCAACGTTTTGATATCAGCATCGTAGAGCTTCAAAATTGTTTCCCAGTTTTCAATTTTCCCGCCTTCTTTCAGCCGAAGCACCAATTCTTTTTCAAGGCCTTCCAGGTAAATTCCAATACTGGGGTGATTTAATTTTGATTCGGCCAATCGCTTGGTTAAGTCTTCAACTTCTTGCTTGTCATCTGTGTCAAGCTGCAATGTCATTAGATTCAAAATTGTTAGTATCGTTTGCGGGGTCAGTTTCTTCGAGCCCTTGTTTACCTTCTGGCATTCTTTGTTTTCCAATCGTGCAAGAAGGTCAGAATAAATTTCGATTGCTTTTTCCGGATCAAGCTCTTTCTGACAACTTGCCATACAGTTAACAACTTCAATCGTTTTCAAGTCAAACTTTCCATAACTTTTTGTGTATGCGGCTTCGGCATTGGAATAAAAACCAAGCGCGTCAGCGTACTCGCCAGAAATGTACATGCTATGAGCAAGAGGAATCCAGCATTCGGCTGCCCGTGGATCCTCATAGCCAAAGAGGGGACCGTAAATCATGATTGCCTGCTTGGCATTCTTGGCGGTTTTGGCAAGCTCGCGCTGTTCCAAATATTGATAGGCAAGAGCTTTGTAACAATATGCAGTCCGTTTTGATTTGTTTCCATAAAGGTTCAGGCTGATTTCAAGGGATTTTTGATACAAGAATTCAGTTGTTGAATGCGCATTTGCTCTTTCGGAAACTCCTGCTGCGGTTTGGCATGACGCAAGCGTGACCGGATGAAGCTCGCCATAGATATCCCGCAGCTCTTTTGCCCATTGAAGCGAATCTTGAAGTTGTTTCTTGGTGACGGGCGAATCGATTCCGTACTTTTCAATCTTACGTTCCTTTTTGACGATCAGGTCCGCCTGAGCTTTCTTTTCGTCCGAGACGAGGTTTAGCGCGAGGTGGCTATCTCTTGAGATCCAGCCTACCGTTTTCGTTTTTGGATCAACCGCTTTAACCCAGCGATCCTTCCTTTCGAGTCCGTAAATTTGCGTGTTACGCGGTACCGCAGAGATGACGTTTGTTCCGTTAATAGCATCGACAAATTGTGCGTTGTCCGAAGTTACAACAAATCGCTGTCCTGAAACGGTGGCAGGCAATATGACAATGAAAATAATGAAAGAAAGTGCTTTGATGTTCATAATTTTTGTTTCCTAAAAGAGGGTTCCAATCGCCTCCTGCGCGAAATGCCAAGTTTGCCAATCGCGACAAACAGAAGCACGTGCAAGGCTTCTGTTTGTCAGCGAATAAAGCCATTTTGAAACGATCAGCGCGTGAATGATCGAACTACACAAACGCTCAATTTGATGCGGAATAGTAGGTGATCGTGACCGCCATAATCGGAGTCGGATCAGAGGTCATTTTGTGACGCTTGATCGCATTTTTTTTCTTCTCTCCCTGAACAATCAAACCACGCGTGGCAAGTTCATTTGCGTTTGGCTTGCGCATCTGTTGTTTGAGCGAGCCCAAATTCGCGGGCTTCTTGATCGGTTGAGCACCTCGCATCATGGCCAGCATGTCCTCGTCCATTTCATCAACTAGATCCGGTTCTTCTGCAGAACGACTGTTGTCTTTCGGATCGGCCTCCTGGAAAACGGCAAGGTGGATTTGCCCCACTTGGCGACCATAGTCCATTGCCCGCTTGGCAGACTCTTCGCGAGTAAGAACTTTGAATTCCTCCATTTCATTGTTTTCGCGAAGCTGATAGCCCCGCACGCGAATCTGTTTTGTCTGATCGGACAAGAGCCATTTAGCACAATCAATATCACGCGCGGTTTGACGGAACAAAGTGTTTTCGCCGTTCACTTTCAAAACAACGGCCAGACGTTTGGTTATCTGCTCCCCTCGCATAAGAAGGAATTCGACCTTTTGATTGGAGTTGGGCTCGGGTAAGAACGCACGGCCGCCTTTAACTTGGACCGGCGTTTCTACGCCGTCGTAGTAAGCAAGAAGACGTATTGGCGCGGCCGGATCGAAGAGTGGAAACGGAATCTTTTCTTCCTTAACCTGTGTCGATTTTTTCACAGCGGCTCGGCTCTTTACTTTGTCAATCTGCTCCTTGTTGAGTTGGCCATTGGTAGGCGACTGCGGTTTGGATTGTCCTTGGTTCCGCTGCCCTTGATTAGTCTGGCTTTGGCTGCCTTGCCCTGTATCCGTTTGATTCGAGTTCGGCTGTGACGGCTGATTCTGCTGTCCCTGATTGGGCTTGCGCGTCTGATCCAACAGGCTCTTCGTCAAATCCCTGATCATCGATGCATCAACGCCAGCTCGCATTACAAAACTTTCGCCCAGTTCGGATGCTGTGTTCGCATCGAGTTCTGCTTGGAAAACTTCACATGCTTGCTCCATCGGTCCACCATCATTTTTGAAACAGAGGATTCCAACGGTAACCGTCTCGCCGTCTTTATGGAGCTGCACGACGCCAGTTAGGAATGCGTCTGGTTTCATACGCTTTATCCCCCAGGCAATTTCAAAATCCTGGCCAAAGCAAACTTGACGGCCTTCTTTCGTCAGATGGTTGGCACCTTTGACACTCGTTAGTTGGTCGCTGGCATTTTTGATGACGTTGATTTGTTTTGATTCATCAAATGGATTGGCCAGAATCAATCCGCATTCGACGCGGTCGGCGATCAACGAGTTGATGGGACCCGCACTGTCGCTTGTTTTTTCATTGGGCTTTTTGGTCCTGAATTTCAGAACACCCACGGTCTTGATATCATTCTGATTGCAATACTGGATAATTGCTGGCAGTTGTTTGTTAAGTTGTTCTTGTAGAGATTGTGCAGGACTTTCGGTTGACAACATTGTCATCAACACCATGGCGATGATGTATTTCGAAACATTTGCGAAACTAAAAATGGTTTTGTGATGGTTCATTACTAAGATCCTTGTGCTCGATTGTTGTTGATTGGCCCAACAGAGTTAGCGGGTAAGGTTTGAGAGAAAAAGCGCCGCAAAGAAGACTTTGCGGCGCCCAGAGCCGTGCATTACTTGCGAGTCATGGTCGTTGCCAAATCGCACAAGTAAGCTGCTCGCCAATACGAGCTAAGTGCATTCAATTTGTCGTTGTCATTCCCCTCGCGAAGCGAATTTGCGAGTTGAAAGTTGACTTTGACACTATCAGGGATGAATCCGTACTTCTCTTTGAGATTCCCTGCTTCTTCCAACGCTCGTTGCCGTGCTCGTTGGAGCATGACACCAATTACTTTTTTGTTTTTGATACTGACAGAACCGTCTTGGGCCATCTTGGCTTGGAGGCTGTAGTACTTGTTAACAATTCCGGCACTAACGATGTACGCTTCGGAACCGGAGCCAAGTTTGAACAAAGCAAGTTCCAGCTTGTTTTTCGTGTTGAACAAGGTGTAGGAATATTCGGAGTAATTAGCCAGCGAACGAGCAAAAGGGTACATGGTGTCATTGAAGGAAAGTTTCTCTTGCATGTTGGCAAAACTGACGCCTGCTGCTTTCGCTTCCTCTTGGGTGACGAGTGCATCGAAATAGCTCAGGCATGAGGTACCTGCGGATGCATACGCTTTTGCGAGTGCGTCGAATTTGCTTGGATCGATTTCGACTGGCTCTCCAAGGTTTGAGTCGATCGCAAGCCAGTCTTCGGCGTACTCTGCGCTGACGGCTGCCATTTCGTAGTACAAACAGGAGAAAACAAATTTGAAGGTCATCTGCTGAATTAACGCTTCCTCATTTCCTGCCTTTTTCAATTTCTCAAAGTTTTTCAGCAACGTCGAAAATTCGAAATTCGCTGTCTCCGCCATTTGGTAGAACGCAGCGCCTTGTGCGTACTGGTTCATGTTGTTGATCGCGTCAATACGCCCACCCAATCGTTTGTTTTGCAAGCTTCCTCGAACTTGCAACTGAAAGGCTTTAAGCTTGGTCAACGTAGAACGATTTACACGCGCAAGATGTTTATCCAGTTCAGTAGGATCTTCACCCGTAAATGCTGGAAGTACGTCAATCATGGCTTCCAAAGCTCGCGCGATCGAGTCGCATTCCATGTAACGAAAATAAGCGGCGACCGCGAGACTGCTGGATTGAAACTCCTGAGCTTCGACGAATGATGTGTTCAGCTTGTCAATCATCGTGTCGAGCATGCTTTTGACCACTTCATTCTTTTCCGCGTCCGCCATGATCTTTGCAATTCGATCCTTTAACTGGCTTTGCGTTCGCAAGCTCCAGCCTTCAACTTTTGTGCGAAGCGATGTCGAAAGATCCAGTTCTGATTCCGGAACGGATTGAGGTCGCTTTAGACGAATGCCAGTCATGAACTCATAGGCTTCGTAGATATCGCGAATTTCTTTTGCTTCCATGCCAAGGTCACTGGCACGGGCGTTTAGGTCCACGACTTCGTTGGTTTCAAAATCCAGAGAAGAGCGGCATCCTACTGGGTATCCAAATCGCTCGATTCCAGATTTCAATGCACCTTCCATCTTTTGAGGAATGCCACCCACTGTTCCAGCGGTTCCATCAGGGTTGATCGTGCCAGTCATCGTGGAGTTCTTTTTGAGTTTGTCTCCCCGAATGGAGGCCAGCATTGCAACCGTGGTTAGCATTCCAGCGGACGGACCGTCGATGTGCCCACTGACTTTGACGAGGAATTCATGATCAACAATTGTTGAGTCGTTCACTCTTGCAGCATTGAACGCGGCGATCCACGTTGCTGTTCGCCACATATCTCCTGTTCCGTTATAGAACTCTTCCATGACTCCAACAGACGCCGTATTCGAGTAGTTTGGAAAAACTCTGATTGATACGGGCGCTGTACCGCCCTTGTAACCCTTGGGGCCTTTCGAAAACCAAACCGCGTCGACCCTCACCTCTCGGTTTCCGCGGGAAGCATCTTTCTCAACGACATCGCTGGTCTCTTGCGCAATTGCCGGTTGAATAACAGTCAAAGTAATTGGTAAAACAAGCAGCCAAGCCAGTTTTGTGAAGCGTTTTGCCTTCATGTTGATCTCCAAAGTAAGTTAGAATTCTGAGCTTGAACCTGGTTGCTGACAGTCGGCCCGAATGTGGTTCGGGAGATTGGCGAGTGGCATCGACCCTGGTTCACGATTGGAGTCAGTACAGGTGGGCTAAACGGTTGTGACAGCAATATTTGGAATTCTTTTGGTAGGCTGCGCGTAGCGCTGAAACGAACGCTGCTGTGAGTGCGAATGAGTTCGCAAAGCGGCTAGATTCTGTCCCCACAGAAATCAAAACGATCACCAAGAAATTGCGACCAATTGAATGCTTCAAAGCGGTAGACAGGCAAGTTCACTTTTTAGTGGGGACAGACTAATCATCTTTCCCTACCACAATCCAGATTGGCAACTTGTGCCAAGCCAATCGTTATGGTTTTATGAAATTGCAGCTCAGAACTCTTGACGAGTTCCGCTACGGATCGGCAATCCCGCCAAATTCCAGTGAGCTTAAGAAGCCATGCAAAAATTCGCAGGGCAGGGGAGTGGTATTCGCAGGGCAGGGGAGTGGCTCAGAAAATAAGCTTCGTTGAATCCTCTGAGAATTAACGACCACCGAGAATTAACGAACGCCGAGAGTGGATTCGCCAAGTGGTTTTCCTGACGGGAGAACGGCGATGTATTTTGGAAACACGACCGAATTAAAAAAGCTGGGTGTGGGCTGGCAAGTACGATCGGCCGCTTGTTGCGTCGTCTCGCCTTCTTTTGTCGAGATCATCCCGGAAGGTCCAAACGTACGGTATCGGCCCCAGACAACAGCGTCTTTTTTCTTCAAAACCAATGAAGCATGATTCGGAGTGTACTTGATCGTTTCGGAGTTGCGTCCAAAGTGATCAAAGAAGCCGGAAACTTCACTGGTCTTTTGTTGCCCTTTTTTGATGATCGCGACCAATTTCAAATCAGCCCCATCGCGAACCGTCACATTATTGGATTCCAGGTTTTTGACCAAGCGATCGCGAATATTTCTTTGCTCGGCAGGGGCAAATGGTAAATCCAACTCCAACGACACTTCGACACCCGGCTTCAACACCAACAAACTGTCTGGATCGAATTTGGCCGTCATCGCCTTAAGTGGTTTGTGCGGCAACTTGAGCGGGCTTAGTTTCGTGTCACTACTTAACCAGAACTGACCGTCGCTTGACGGAATGATCGACGTGCCCCTTCCTGGTTTGTATTTCCAAACAGAGGCGCGAAGCTCGACGTCGATTAAGTCAGAATTGCCGACCAGCAAATAGTCATCATCAACCCAAACCATCGATTTGGTAGACCGCGAATTGGTTGACAACTCCCGTACCAGCTCATTGGCTGCCAAATCCCAGACCCAGATTCTGCCATTGGTTTTCGCAAGCCCCGCCAGAAAATTTCCGGAATGAGAAAACGCCAACACGTCGGCTGAATGCGGAGCGTCTACCTCTCCAAGCACTTTGCCGTCATCAGTATCAATTACGAAAACGGAATCGCCCGAAGGAACCGCGATCTGTTTGTTGTTTGCACTGAATGCAATTTTGGCCGTCTTTGGGAGTGGAACAGAGTAAAGTGCTGACGCAGTTTCGAAATCCCAAAGTACCACTCGTTTGCCAATCGTGAGCAAGCGTTTTTCGTCCAGGAAAACTCCGGATTTTGGGCTGAACCCATCACGCTCAAAAAAAGTCGCCGTTTTCCAGGAAGCGTATTGTTCGGCAGTATCATCTAGATTCCAAAAATCAACGTAGCCCGGATTGCGACCTTCCGATTTGCGAAATGTAACGGCCGTTTTTCCATCAGCGGAAATTGCCAACAGCGTGCAATCCTTGTAGCGGATTTTCAAAGGCGCTTCGGATTTGGCATTCTCCAAATCGACGACCACGATTTCTGATCCGGATTCAAACGGATTTGATCGTGAGAGCGCAGCAAACTTATTGCCAGGTCCAAATGAGACGTTTGACGTTCGGTTGTGAAATGCGTGTTTGGTGAAAAGCGTCGGTGTCGAAATGGCGCGTTTCTTAGTTGATGACTCAACACCTCCTGAGTCAGGTGAAACATTCCAACCGTCGGCAAACAAAGCGATTTCGTTGCTGGAAACTTCGGGAACAATTGCTTCGATTTTGTTCGCCGAAGAGCGGGTAGACGCACCGGCGGAGCGACCTTTACCGCCCGATTTTTTTACGCCACCGGCAAACGGATTGTCTTCACTTGTTTCCATTGCTTTTTGTTTTTCAAGTTCAGCAATGAATTTCTGATCGGCGTCACTTAATTTGAGACTTGGTAAGGTAACGACAAAACCGTCTTCTTTTTCGAGTTTTATTTTTCCATTCTTCGCGCTCAGCAGTTTGGCTTTGATCTTGAAATCGCCTGTCGAATCGGTCCATTCTCGAAACTCGCTGGTAAGCTCAGTTGTGGCTGGCATTTCCTCCGCTTCGGACGCCGCCTCATCATCGAGAAACGTCAATCTAGAAGGCGGAAAACGCTGTGTCCGCGTTTCGCCGTTGTACGTGAATTCGATTTTGGGCCAACTGCGGCCAGTTTCGATCACTTCGCCTTCGAGTGTTTTTCCCAAAAATTTTAACTCGACACGATCGCCAACTTCAAAATCTTCTTGAGCAGCAACAGCAGAATTGGCGAGCGAAGTAAACAAAAACAGGCAACCGAAAATTAAAACGGTTGCCCATATTTTTGGGGTAAAGTTTGACATCATTCGGCTGCCTTGAATTCGAGTAGATCGAAAGAAATCGACTGGTGGAAACCATGATAGCCGGTCTCAGTGCAAGGCGTCAAAGTAAAAACGAATTGCGGATCTACTTGTCTTCGTCTTTTTTATCGGTTGCTTCGTCGGCGGATTTTTCTTCGCCGGATTTTTCTTCCTTCATTTTCTCGTTGCTCATTTTTTCTTTGTCAGCTTCCTTTGCCATTTCGCCATCTGCAGGATTGTCTACGCCGACTTTGGCGCTCGGCGTGTTCATCGGTTTGGGTAAATTCACTTCTGGCAAAATCCGATCGGTCAACTCTTCTGAAACGATGTAGATCCATTTCGCATGCTGTTGATTGATCGCGGCTGTTCGCGCCATCGAAGACTGCACGATGTTTTTTCGCGCCTCGACTTCTCTGAGATAAGCCCTCTTTGCTTTATCGGCTTCTTCTGGCTTAATCGCTGCTGGTGGCTGTTTTACTGTTGGAAGAATTGAGTCATCAAAGCTCGCGGCCAGCATTACGTAGTTACTAATCCCGTCTCCAGATTGCTCGGAAACCGAACCACGATAAAGCGTAATGACAACGCCATCTGCCGAAGCAACACTGACTTCGCCGCCGACTGAATCGAATTCATACATTCCATTCTCGAATCCTCTTTTAACGAAACCGTATTGCCGCAGTGGTTCAAAAAGCGCATCGTTGACCGTGGCCTGGGGGTCACCCATTGCTTCAGCCACTGATGCTGGTTTGAGTAATACATCGGGAAATTGAATCATACCGACTTGTGATGCAATGACCTGAAGTTGGTCACTGACTTCTTGAGTCATTGGGGTGTTCACCCAGCCTCCGCTTCCGTCACCACGCTTGATTTCCGCCAAATCCAATTTCCCGCGGCCGGGTTTCAACACCGCACGATAGTCGTTTTTGGGTTTTCCATCCAACTTGGTTTTGTCGATCTTGTAATTCTCGATCACAATTTTGTTGGTTGGCATCTGATTGCTAAGCTGAAACAAGTTAGGATCGACCCAGCTTTTGAAGTCCGTATTGATTGCACGCGGATTGAATTCAACAACATAAACCGTTGGTTGGCCAGGGATTCTGACCCAGTGCTTTGATCCATCTTTAAGCGGTTTACCAATGATCAAACTTCCAAGTTCCTTGCGGTCGCGATCTTCAAGCACGATCTTCGCACCCAAAGCAGACTTGTTCGGCGTACTCGAAAAATCGGCTGGATCCAAAACGCCGTATTCCAGGTAATCGCGTTGCTGGTCGGTTGTCTCCTCGATAACAATGCACTCACCCAGTGAGTTGGCTGCCAGCGTAATTTGCGGCGTATTGTTGGCGATGTATTTTCGCTTGGAAGGCACGACCCATTTTTCGCCACTCCGGTCCAACCGAATTCGATCCAATGATCCGCTGTCATCATTGAATTTTGTAATCTGAATCGAACGAACCGCGGTACTGTCGTACTCTTCAAACAACGACGCCCCAACACGAGCGCTTTGCTTGACCTCGACAGGCCAAGGGTAATAGTAAAAAGCCGAAGCCGAAGTGACGGCGGCCATTAAACCCATGATCAACGTTTTTGCAATTGGCGAATTCATATTTAACTACAACTAAAAATTGGAAGCGTCAAAGCGCCTCGGTTTGTATTATCTGTTTCCAAAGGTGACTGATAAGAGTCACCTTCAAATTATTTTTTGAAACTTACTTGAGTCGGCGTGCTTTGGAAATTCCTTCACGCTCACGCAATCGACGCCGTGTGAACACGATCAAACCAACCAGCAACGGCGGGATGGGCGGAATCATCACGGCAGCCAATTTGAACTTGCGCTGAATCTCCTGAATTTTAAGTTCGGCATCGAGATCAATGCCACGCTTTTTTTCACGCCGTTCGTTTTGGAGTTCGGTTTCTTTGGTTTTGAATTTTGCTTGTTTTTCCTGTGCTTCCTGAGCCAGCAATCGCCGCAACGCATCCAGCTTTGAGGAGTCATAGGCTTCGCCGTTTTCTTCCGCTTTTTCTTTTCGCTTTTGTTCTTTTTCGATCGAATTCTGAAGCGGTCGAAGTTTCTCCAGCACTTCGGCACGAGCAGCATTGAGGCTGGTTTCCAAGTCAATGGAAAATACTTGGTCCATCTCGTAAACCTTATTCATCGCCGTTTCATAAGTCTCTTCAACAACGGCAAGTGTCACATGATCTACACGGCGGTTACGAATATCGAAATAGGTTTCCTCATCTACCAATGAGTCGATGATGTTCAAAACAAAACCAACGTTCTGATAGCGATACTCAACCGAATCGCGAATCGGGGCTGCACGTGACCCAACAAAGAAATCGGAAAGCGTATCCACATCGCAAACATAAATCGCGTTGGTTCGCTGTTTCGATGGCTTGAATGAATTCACGTCCGCCGGAAGCGGATCGTCTTTTTTGGAGCCAAAAATGTAGCCGGCGATGGTAAAGGGGCGATTGGCCGAACCGCGAAGTCGATTTCGAGCTTCATCGCTTGGATTTCCAGCGTAATCAAACAATTGAATTCGACCTGCCAAACCTGTGTTCACCAACGGATCAAGTTGCAATGTCGCGTTTTGAGCCAACTGCAAATAGCCCGTCGCCTGCATGTAGAGTTCCTGAATTCCTCGGGTCGAACGGTGTGTGCCAGAAAATCTTGGCTCCTGACCTGGGTCTTCTCGGATGATCAAATGCTCTTCAACATTTAAACGGTTGTTTCGCTTGTACGGATTCTCAAAACTTCCTTGCCAAACGATAAACGAAGTGTACTGATTCATCTGATCGCGAGTCGGCGGTTTTCCATTGACCGAAAACTGCGGAATGATCCGTTGAGGGATCTGACGTCTTTGTTTGTCAACATCGAGATCCAATGCGTCCCAAAGTTTTTGAATGTCGGCTTGTTGAGGTCCGCCACGAGCAAACTGACGAGGGAAAAACGTTGGCCGGACATGTTGAAAACCTTGTGACATCGGCAACGGATCTTCGAAAATCGCAACTGGCTGCCCCGAGTGAATCGCGGTGATGATATTGTCCATTTCAGTGGGCGTACACTGCGAAGGCTGGACGATTAACAATGCGTCATAACGACGTTTGACTGGTTTGCCGTTTTCGTCAGTGTCCCAAAGTGCAATCGGAACCGATGGATCGACGCTCTCCAAGTCATACTGTTTCTGAAGTTCATCAAGAATCGCAAGCCTCGGAATTTGAAAAGTGCCTTCATCTGACTGAAGCGTTGCACCCATGATTAGCGAGTCCGTTTGCACAATGCCAATGACTTTGCGCTCGTTTTTTGAAACCGTATTGATCGACCGCATCAACTCGTACTCGACCGGTACGCCGTAAGGCATAAACGGAATCACGATCCGCTCAAGCCCACTGGAAAACGCAACTCCGAGGATAACGTCTTCTTCTTTCAGTGCGCCGCGCGACTCGCTGCGAACTTTTCTTGGGCGAATGTTGTATTTCTTTTCCGCAAGAATGGCTTCTTCGCTGAACGGACGGATGCCTTGGTAAAGGTTTACTTCGATTCGCTTTCCACCAAGCACATCGAATTCGCGTAACAGGTTTACCAAGTCGTATTTTGTTTTAACGTATTCGCTTGGAATATTGTCACTGATGTAGGCCTCAATCTTGATCGGTTTTTCGCCGTCGCTGATCTCTTGAGAAAGTTTGTTCAACAGCTCGGTGGTTGAAGGAGCCAGCGTACTGATCTGACGGTCTGAGATGTCCATGCGAATTCGATTAAGTGGACTGTGTTGCACCACCAATACGAGACTGACGACCATGATGATTAAGAATGCGGCTCGGCAAACGAAATGCCAAAGCATTGACGTGCCATCTTTTCCGCCCAACCAGTGACGACGCCCAATCAGAATCATGCTGAGGTAGACGCCAATAACGACCAAGCCGAGAAAGTAAAAAATCGACGAGGCACTGATCAGTCCGCGGCCAAACGGTTCAAACCGCTGAAGCAACGACCAGTCAAACAATCGTTGGATCCATTTTGAATTGGAGAAAATCACATCGGCATTGGAAAAGAAAGCCAACGGCGCGTTGAGTGCGGCTCCAATAATAAATCCAACCGTCAAATTGCTGGTTAAAAACGAAGCCACCATACCAAGCGAAATCATCGCGATTCCAACGAACCAATATCCCAGGTAGGTCGAAAACAACAGCAAGTTATCCAGTGCACCACCCGTCATCGCGAGCAGCACGGCGTAGTTTGAAAGCTGGGAAAACAAAAGCGAAACGGTAAACACCAACACGGCCGCAAAGTATTTCCCGATCACAATGTCAAAGTCATTGGCTGGCAGGGTCAGCAAAAGTTCATCCGTTCCCTGACGGCGTTCTTCCGCCCAAATGCTCATCGTGATCGCAGGAATGAAGATCAACATGATGTAAGGCAGGAATTTATTGAGCTGGTCGAAGTTCGCCAGGTTGGTCGTAAAAAATTCGTGCGGCCAAAACGCGGCGAACGAAGTCAGCAAAACGAACAGGCACAAAAACACGTAGCCAGTTGGGTTACTGAAATAGCCAATGAAGTTTCGCTTCATCACGGCGAATGCGGCCTGACGCCAGATTCCCAACGGCAACATTAGCAGAACCAATATCACCAGGAACATCATGTCGATGACAAGCATGTAGACGAATTCGACGATTTGCGGAGTGTAGTCCATTGGAAGTTTCGGTAGGTTTGGTTGAATGATTCAGCGAATAAAACAAAAGGTTGAGACGTCACAACGGTTGTTGGCGTCTCAAAGAAATGACTACTCGTCGTCGTAGGTATTTGGAAGTTTGACACCCGTCTCAGGGTCGTGTCCGGTCAATTTGGCAAACACGTGATCGAGACCGTTTTTGTCTGGGTCGATGTCTTTCAGTTTACCGTCGTAAACTTTTCGGCCTTCGTTGATCATGATCACGCGATCGGCCATCGCTTCAACTTCTTGAAGAATGTGAGTCGAAAGCAAGATTGTTTTTTCTTCACCCAAACGTTTCATTGTTTGACGCACTCCACGAATCTGATTCGGATCCAATCCGGACGTGGGTTCGTCAAGAATCAAAACGTCGGGTTCGTGGATGAGGGCTTGGGCCATGCCAACGCGTTGACGGTAACCTTTGGAAAGTTTGCTGATCGGTTTATAGATGACGCTGCCCAATGCACAGAGGTCAACGGCTTTTTCGATTCGCTCGCGTTTCATGGCTTTGTTCATGCCGCGTGCTTCGGCGAAAAAATCAAGCAAACTATACGGCGTCATCTCAGGGTAGAGCGGGCCAGTCTCGGGAAGGTAGCCAAGTTTCTTTGAGCCTTCTAAACGATCGGCGCTCATGTCGAATCCAGCGATTCGCGCGACGCCTGCAGTCGGTGAAAGGTAACCCGTCAGAATTTTCATCGTCGTACTTTTGCCGGCACCATTAGGGCCCAGAAAGGCAACGACTTCGCCGGAGTAGACTTTGAAAGAGACGTCGCGGGTCGCGGCAAAGATCCCATAGGATTTCGATAGCCGATCCGCTTCGATCATCGGAGTTTCGCCAGAGCGATCGACTTCCACATCGGCCGGGCCCTGTTCGACCTCGTGTTGGTTTGATTCTCCGGCATCTTCAACGTGATCGTTGACCTCGTTGGATGGGTCCTGGTTTGCATCTTCATTTTCAACAGGAGTATCGGGGGCAGAAGACATCTTGATTGGCTCGAAAGTTGAATGAAAACGAATGACTGAATAAAGGTCCAACCTGGGCGGTTTGGCCGGTCGAACACCCATTTTGCTTGGTTAACAAGAAAATGTCGAGCATCCATCCAGTAGAGAAACGCGATTGAACCGCCGAATGTGGTGGAGAATAACGAGGGTTCTATCTTTTACGATTTAATTGCCGTTTCGGTTCGAACGATTTTCAAAGGTGGAAAGCAGAATTGAGGGCGAGGAGGGGCAGGGCATACCGTGCCAGCCATCGCGAATCGTGGTCGGAAAACGTCGTCGTATTCGGGCCTGCAACTGAAAACAGGGATCTCGTATCAAACGTGGATCAAGAAGTTGGCCAACCGGCCCGAGGATGCCGCGCTACGAGCGATCAACCACGGCAGTAGGCAAGACCGTAGACCGCCAGTCGAGAGATTAATTGGAGTTTCAGTCGTGCAGAAATTGCACAATCAGGAATCTTTGGTTGCTGAATTTTCAACCGCGAATGGACTGATGAACGCGAATACAAATTCGGGGTTTCATTCACGTTTAACGTTGATTCGCAGTTTTTTTCTATCGGTGGCCATGTTGAAATAGACTTACACATTTGAATGTGTGGCGTCACCGTTTGGGCCAATTAGCGCTTATTCATGTCGCGCATGAATGAACTATAGTCTGGCTCATGTTCCGGTGGGATTTGATTGACCGCACCGTCTTCGTTCAAGCCTTTGACTTCGTCGCGGTTTTGGTTGACCGAACGCCGGTTCGATTTGGGGCGGAAGTCAAGACTCTTAAGTGCTCGCTCGTAACGTCTGCGATCACGCTCGTTTCCAGTTTTGGCTTTACGTTTCATCTCTTCCCAACGCTTCAGGAATTTGTCAACGTCGGCTTTGCTCATGTTCAATTTGTCAAGCAGTTCAGGATCGTAGTTCTGGTCTGCAAGTTTTTCGAGTACCAAGTCGGTGGCTTTTTTTGCGTTCTCAGTATCGAACTGTTCACGTTCCATTCGCTCGGTTCCTCCAACGCCATCGCCGCCTTCTCCAAAGGCATTGCTTTCAGGTTTTTTTAGACTAGCACCTGATGGTGTTTGCGCATCACCCGCGTCGGGCTGAGCGCCTTGGTTTTGCTTTGGTTGATCGTCTTGATCTTGTTTTTTGCCAATGCCACCGGCTTGCCCACCACCGGCACCGGGTTGTCCACCACCGGAACTGTCTTGTCCAGCAGCATTATCACTAGGTTGCCCGCTACCTGCAGCAGAACCGGAACCGGGTTTGCCGCCACCAGAGCCAGGTTTACTGTCAGCAGATTGACCACTAGAAGATGGTTGTCCGCCACCGGATTCTCCACCACTCTCACCCGATTCTCCACCAGAACCGGATTCACCAGAACCGGATTCGCCAGCACCCTCACCGGATTCTCCACCACCGGAGCTGGGTTGGCCACCCTCACCAGGTTGTTCTCCTTCGCCTTGACCTTCGCCCTCTCCCTGACCTTGACCACCCTCTTCCTTGCCTTTTCCTCGGGAGCCGGAACCTTGGCCCTGACTCTCGCTTTGCCCCTGACCTTCTTGACCTTCTTGCCCCTGTCCTTCTTGCCCTTGGCCTTCTTGACCTTGGCCCTGATTCTCGCCTTGGTTTTCACTCTCTTGACCTTGGCCCCGACTATCGCCTTGTTCCTGACTTTGGTTCTGGCTTTGTCTTTGAGGCTCTGAATTTTGCGTTGGGTTCTCGCCTTGTCCTTCGGAACCTTGCCCTTGCCGACCCTCTTGGCCTTGTCCCTCTTGCCCTCGCCCTTCCTGACCCTGACCTTCTTGCCCCTGTCCTTCTTGCCCCTGACCTTCTTGACCCTGTCCTTCTTGACCCTGTCCTTC
>CAYUWY010000026.1:0-119128 GCA_964448575.1 uncultured Pirellulaceae bacterium | reverse complement strand
AGTGGGCAGCGGCATGGGCAGAGGCGGCGGCCGCAACGACAGGGGCGGAAGGGCCAGCGGCGGCAGGGGCGGCGGCGGGGGAAGTGGCGGCGGCAGGGGCGGCGGACCTGGTGGTGGAAGGGGAATGGGCGGCGGCATGGGCGGAGGCCCCGGTGGTGGAATGGGAATGGGCGGAGGTATGGGTGGCGGCATGGGCGGCGGTATGGGCATGAAAAGCACCGAATCAATAGGCCGACTTGAGCTTCCAACCTTTCAGCTAAACGTGATTCGCCGACGACTAAAAGCACTTGGCTACATCGGACAAGCGACACTTGGCAAAGATGAAAATCAGGGTTTGGCCGCATCTATCAGCGAAGGAGAAAACAGGGACTTAATTGAAAGAGTCTCCGAGGAACTCGGGAACCTTCTCAAAGAATCAAACGCTGGGATCATCGATCTTGGCGATAAAGAAATGATGATGAAGGGTTCTGGAACTAAATCCGCTGCAAAGCCAACTGTTACGCAGACTCTAGGTAAGACCGCGAGCAAAGTTGGTGAATCCCTTAATGCCTTCATTACGAAACAAAAAGGCGGAATAGTAGGAGCCGATGCACTCGGCGCCGAAACCAAGAAAGAAGAGAAAGGTCCGAACTTCTAACAGGACCGTCTAAACAAAGAACGAACGATCAATCTGAACGAACGATCTAAACGACTAACCAAGGTGGCTCTCATGAGTCACCTTTTTTTATGCAAACGTGTTTTTGCAAACGTGTTTTTGCAAACGTGTTTTTGCAAACGTGTTTTGCAAACGTGTTTTGAAGTTTGAAAATTAGATAGATTTCACGAGGTTCGCTTTGGTGACGCGAGCGACGAAATGGCTGCAAGCTGCGTGGGCACATGCATAAGAACCAACCAACAAACCGGTGAAGAACAAGTCGCCCATCAGCGTAGCGCGATAGAAAGGCAAGCCAGCAGCGTAAGAGCTTGCCAAACCTGATAAAGTCGCTGGGTACCAACCCATCAAACAAACGGCTGCGTTTGTCAAAAGATAAAAAACCGTTGACATCGTAATTGAAGCGATTGCAAACCGACCGATTTGCTTCTTGCCAACGACGGGCAGCCCTAACTTCGTTTCCGTTGAAAATTTAACCCACATTCCCAATCCACAAGCCACAGCCAAGCTGCCGTAAACCGTTAACGCCAGCTTCCAATCGTAAACGCCCAACTGAGCGTCGCTGATAATCATAATCGCCAACAATGCGGCAACTGCAGGCCACCATTGCCGGAAAAAGAATCCGGCAAACAGCACCAAAGCGGCGACCGGTTTGAAGTTCGGCATATCGACCAGCCAAAAACGGCTGGCAACTCCTAACAAGACGATGCCAATAAACATCGCTGCTTTAAACATGACTGCGTTAGTTAGAAATTGATTTTGTTTAGATCGTGAATTCATGTCTTTTCTTTGTTCGGAATATGGCTTTCGATGGTACCTGTAAACTTCCAGCAAATCCAGCCTAAAGCTATTTTCAAACCGACCTGGAAGACACCAGATGGCAAATATCGGTCGATGTTCATTAAAATTGACTTAGCCGACTGGATGATGCAGCGAAAATTCCCCAAGACGGTCCAGTAACGTGAACGATTCCAGTGCGCTGGATTAGCCACAGTGCGCTGGGTTAACCACAGAGGACACAGAGTATCGCAGAGGTTTTGCGCGGATTGGTAGGATGGACATTCCTGTCCGTCAGTAAGATGCAACGTTCACGCGCCTTAAAAACCACCTGAACAAAAAAATTCTGCTGAGACGTTTCCAGATTCTGCGCGCAATTATTCGGGATACTTACCGAATCGCCATTCGATTTTGTCGCCCGGTTTGACTTCGAACGCACCGCAGCTCTTGTCGCCAAGTTTTCCATTGACGCGATACACCCAATTGCCTCCCGATGCCCCTGCGTTGGCCACGCCTCCGATCGACGAAACAAAGGTCGTTTCTCCACTGCCAGTTGCTTCAAATTTGACGTCACCAAGATTCTTGGCTCGCTCCAAAATTGAAAACACTGTGGAATCCGAAGAGCAGGGGATAGCAACCGAAATGGGTCTCTTGTCCGAATTGAAATTCACTTCCAAATCGACAGTCCCAGCGACGGTTTTTGATGTACTGGGCAGGGGAGAACTGTCACAGCCACCAAACGCCAAAACAAAAACGGCCAGCGTTGCGGTGATGATTTGGACGACTGGTCGATATTGAAGCGGACTAAAGGTTTTGCAAGACATTGGAAATTGCTCAGAATTTGCCCATAAAGTGAAATTGTTGCACCTGAGTGTATCAGATTCGGCGCCAATCCAAACGCGGGTTTGTGCGGGTGCCAACACGGCCTCGCTTTCAATACAACGGCTCGCGTTCTAGCATACTGTCATTAGCTCCTGCACATCGCCGAACGACAGACTACCAACAACTACGATTCGAAAACCCGAGCTTAATTTTTAAGCTGACGTAAGCAAACTTTGCTAACTTTTTAAGTACTAACTTTGAACCGCGCGAACCTACACGCTCTCAATACATATGACTGAAAACGAAACCACTGCCGTCACGACAAAGCAAATTGGCACCGACGTCGTGTTGATCACGATGGACTTGCCGGGCTCGGGGGCAAATATTCTCAACGATCAGCTGTTTGCTGAGCTCGATAAAACGATGGCGGCGCTCTCGGAACGTACAGACCTAAAGGGCGTCATTCTTTATTCCGCCAAGCCTTCGATCTTTGTCGCTGGTGCTGACCTCAAGAAAATCGTGGCCACTCTCGACTGGCCGGATAAAAAGATCGTTGAGTTTTGCGAAAAGGGCAGGGCGGTCATGGCTCGCTTTAGCCGTTGCCCATTCGTTTCCGTTGCCGCCATTCACGGTGCCTGCGTTGGGGGCGGTTTGGAATTGGCACTTTGGTGTGACTGCCGAATCGCCAGTAACCACCGGCGCACCGTTCTTGGGTTACCTGAAGTAAAACTCGGATTGGTGCCGGGTTGGGCAGGAACGGCGCGACTGCCGCGAATCTCCAGTTTTGAAATCGCCGCAGACCTCGTCACCAGCGGCCGCTTGGTTTCAGCTGAACAAGCCAAGGAGATGGAATTCATCGACGCCGTTGTTGAACAAGACCAATTGATCGACGAAGCAGTCAAATTAATCGGGCGCGTGCGGACTTCGGAATCATTTATCCATGACCGTAGAGCAATCATGGGGCCGGTAAAAAATCATGGCGACATCGAAGAATCTGTTGCCATGTTTGGCAAGAAGATCGTCGACAACAAAGCGATCTTTCCTATCGCTCCTGTTGTGGCGCTAGAGCACATGGCCCGCACGGCGGTCGAACCAATCAAGTCCGCTTGGGACTCCGAATCGATTGCCATGTCGCAAGTCTACGGCAGCCCCGCCAGCCGCGGATTGTTAAACCATTTCTTTCTGGTCGACTTCAACAAAAAATCGCCTGGACTCGTTGACCTTGAACTCACGCCGACTCCCATCACCAAAGTCGGGATCGTTGGCGCGGGCCTGATGGGAAGTTCAATTGCCGAAACTTGTGTCGCCTGCGGGATCTCGGTTGTTCTTCACGATGCAGTGGCTGACCTAGCTGGCTCAGTCGCAGACTCGATCACTGCGAAAGGAAATTCAAAAAAGGGAGCCACAGTAACGGCCGCAAAAGATTACTCAGACCTTGCCGGTGTTGATATCGTTATTGAATCGGTGGTGGAAACGATTGACGTCAAAAAAATTGTGCTTGAAAAAATCGAAAGCGCCGTTGGTCCTGATGTGGTCATCGTCTCAAACACTTCGGCGATTCCGATCGGAAAAATGGCGGCCTTCCTTGAGCGGCCAGAAAATTTTTGCGGAATTCATTTTTGCCACCCAGAGCTAATGTCGTTAGTCGAAGTCGTTTGTGGGCCAAAATCCAGCGAACAAACCATCTCAACGGCCGTCGGGTTTGTTAAGAGCTTACGCAAAATGCCGGTTGCTATGAACGATGGAGCCGGCTTTGTCGTCAACCGTTTACTCGGAGCGATGATCGATCAGTCTTTACGGTTATTCACGATGGGCATTTCGATCGAAGCCATCGACGAGGCGATGCGTGATTTTGGATTTCTGGGTGGTCCGTTTGAGATCATTGATGTTGTCGGCGTTGAGACGTGCATGTACGCCGGACGGACGATGTGGGAAGCAGGATTGACGTGCATTTCGGTCACGCCGATTCTTCCGAAACTGGTCAAGATTGGGCGGATCGGTCGCAAATCGGGAAAAGGGTTTTATGACTACCCAGATCCAGCCGGCGAGCGAGTTTGGAACGACGAAGTGATGGAGGCGATCGGGGTTTACCGAAACGACGAATCAGCGGAACAAACCGAAGAAGTGAAACGGATTCTCGAAGACGATGACGGGATTGCAAAACAGATTTTGTCAGCAATGGTTTTGGAAGCCAACAACATTATCGAGGAAGAGATCGTTGCCGACCATCGAGACATTGACCTATGTGTGATTCACGGATTTTCATTCCCACAACATCAAGGCGGAGTTTTGTTTTGGGCAGATCAAGTCGGATTGGACGAAATCAGATCCGAGCTTTTCCGCATGAGCGACTTTGAAGAACGGATGCGACCGACGGACAAACTTAGAAAAATGGCCGACAAGAAAACCAAGTATTACGAAAGCCAGACTCTCTGATGACAGCCAACATACAAACCGGCGCAGGCAACCCACCCCATGCACTCGATGAATCGATGACGATTGGCGGGCCTGTAAAAGCCAAACACGCCAGCACCGATGAGACTTCAACGATGAAAAAGTCGTGGTATCTTGTCAGCCTGTTGTTGCTTGGTTTGTATCTCGCTTATTTCTATTTGCTCAATGGATCCAGTAATAATAGCGTCCAAATCAGATTTCTGGGCGCGGGATTCAGTGTGGCTTGGTTAGCCGTTTGCTTTATCGCACAATCCTGTTTCCGCAATCGATTCGAGTTCGGCATCCACACACTTTTGACACTGGATTTCGTGCTGGAGTCGCTTGTCGATTCGCACAGCGGATATGGGTTCTACTTTTGCGCGGCATCATTCTGGACAGTGTTCCTGGTCTATCACCACTTGCCACTGTTCAGGAAACCGAAGTAGGTTTGTCACGGATGGACACAAAATTTGCACGATCCGTCTTGGCACGGATCGCCCGTCATGCCACGCAACGTATGGAACGGACGGTAAAAACTGGGAAGTGCAACCACATCCTGTGGACGATGCAGTAAAAGAGGGAACAACGAAAACTATCCCTACGCCCAAGAAGAAGAAAACATCCTGATTATGAGTTTGAAAATTCTCGACATCGACAGATTTTATGACGGACCTGACAGCGATATCATCAACATGGTTGGTGAGGTTGTTGGTGAACAAATTACTGTCACAGAGTTTGCCTTAATCGGCGAGCGACTATCAGGTGAAGACTACACAATCGCCGAAAGGTTCTGGCCATCTTTGAGGTATCTTTACGACATTATAAAATCTCAAAACGATGAACAAGATCGAGTGGAGATGACCGTTCAGTTGGCTGTGACAACAAGGCACGCAGTTTGGAAAATGTTTTCCCCTCGCGAAGTCATACCAACTTTCATGCCAGATTTGAAAGATTGCTGTGGTCTATTTCTTGAGACCTGTTTTATGGTAGAAGACGTTAACCACAAAAGAAAATTGCTAATGGGAATCGCTGCCGCGATGGGCGATTCTGAAGCAGCGAAAATACTGGATGACTTGTGGAGTGGATACGTTTGATCCGACGGACCTACTTTTCTCCGCGCCGTTTTAGCCGCGTTGTCAGGATCGTTTACTCTTCATAGAGTTCAGGAAAAACTTCCTGCGATAGCCCTTGCCGTTTAATCAACGTTCGCAAGCGTGCCAGAAAATCGAACTTAAAATTGGCGACCTGTTGTTCGGTGATCTTTAGCGCCTCGGCCACTTGTTTGTTAGGGCGTCCGCGAACGATTAACAGCTCCATGCATTTGAGCTTCGTCCAATCGCCTTTCTTTTGCCATTTTTCGACTTGGGCGGCAATCGCTTCGATAATCGCGTCTTCTTCGATTCGCTTTCGCTCAACGCTGCGAGCGATGCTACTGGCCGGGCGGGCGTTTCCGGTTAACTGCCATTGGCCACTGGAATCTGGACCGGCTGACAAAGGAATCGCTGGACGGCGGCCTTCACGGCGGAGGTAGTCAGTGAGCTTGTAAGCACAAATCGAAAACAAGTAGCTTTCAAGGGCCCGGCGACCATCGTAGTTGGGCAGGCTGTTGAGAAATCCGACAAAGGCTTCTTGAACAATGTCTTCACTGGCAGAACGATTGGACAAACGGCTGTCAACAAAAGCCAACAAACGGCCTTCGTATCGAGCGATCAAATCGGTCCACGCGTCGGTGTCGCCGGATCGGATTCGGGCGATCAGCATTCGATCAATTTCGTTGGATCGTTTCATAAGAAGTTTCTGTGGCGTTGCCGAAGTCGGATGATCTTGTGATTTTTGGTTGATTCAATAAATCGATGGTGAATGAATAAACCGAAAAAAACAAGACGTGAATGGATGGTGGAAAGAGGATTCCGCTATTAGAAGCGTAACTGGCGCAACAAAAAAGCTGGAGTGTTGTGATTTTGTCGGGAACACGCACCCAAAGCGGAACACACGCCTAGGAAGCCATACCAGCAGCCACTCGAGCTATTTGCAGACGTATTCTATGACGGTCGTCGCTTCACTCGGCAACAGCGGGTGCGCCTACCGAGGCCGTTGATCAACGGGGTAGCTTGTTGAGGAACGAACCCAAGCTTGAATCCTCTTCTTTAACTTCCGACTTCTTCTCAGCACCCAGCTCAATTTCAATCGGATCAATTTGGCTTGCCGCTGCTTGTGGTGCATCTTCACCCAAATCAATTCCGCCTACGAAACTGACCGCCGCCGCGGGACCAGTTGGCAAGTCGTCCAAGCTACTGGCTGAGATAGATTTGTTGGCAGAGGGATTTTCAGTTTCGTCAAAATTGAAAATGCTGCTAAACCCTTCGCCCTCTTTGGTTGGCTCGGAGGAAGTGAAACTTTTGTCTGTGTCATCGGCGCTGGATTTTGGCTCTTCCAACTCTACGGTGTTTGGACAAGCTTCTTCTTTGGCTGGCTTTTCATTTTTCGCCAGTTCGGGATCGGCTGGCTTGGATTTCTCTACCTTGATTTCCTTAGCCACTTTTTCGGGAGCTTCTTTTTTCGGCAAAGAATCCAAGTGCACGGTTTCGTCAAACGTAACCACTGCTTCTGAAGGTGTTTCTACGTCTGCTACTTTTGGAGTTTTTGGAGACTCCGTAAACGTCTGGGGAACCGACGCAATTGCAGGCGATTGCTTTGAAGCCGCCATTTCCTCTGTTGTGTTGACTTCTTCAAACGTTACCGTTTCTTCGGATGGCTTTGTGATCGAGCCATTAGCGCCATCTGTTTGTTTCTCATAGACGGCTCGAAACGTAACGTTGCCAAGAGTCAACAACTGGTTGGGCTCAAGCGGTTGATCGTTTTCGATTCGCAGGTTGTTTACAAAAGTGCCATTGAGCGAGCCAAGGTCGCGCACGTACAAACCACCGTCTTGCTCAAAAATCTCAGTATGACGACGACTAACCAAAGCGTGGGGTACAGTCAAACCAGCTTCTTTGCCTCGCCCGATGATGGTAGGAAGTTTCAGCCGAACCTCTGCGGCTTTGGCGTCTCCACCAACAACAACCAGTTTCGCATCTAACATACTGACCTCTTTCATTTCCTCGCATGAATGACCGAAAATCCTGATGGTCAAACTGTCTTGGTTCCAACACGCCTCGTGCGTCTTTGGCACTTATCCCACCATTGATGGAGATTACCGGTAAGACATACATCGTAAATCAAACACTTTGAATCTGGAAGTATCTCGCCAAACGCTGATAGCTTTCCATGGGGCCAGAATTGCGCCTAAGCAACTAGGTTCGTTTTCTAGAGAAGAAGTTATTGGAAAACGGGAGTTTTTGCCCTCAAAGATTGGAGTCAGTTTAAGCCAAACGCCGAAGTGAATCAAATATTTTGATGGCAAACACCAAGGGGAATGCGGATTACAACGGCACTTGCCACCCAGTAATTCCCGCGTATAATCCGAGTCTGCCGTTTGAAAAGGATGTATGGTCTTCATTTTGAAACCAGCACATTTTTGCGGGTGTAGCTCAGTGGCTAGAGCATCACGTTGCCAACGTGAATGTCGTCGGTTCGAATCCGATCACCCGCTCTTTTCTTTCTTTTTCCCTTCGGTGGGATCTCTCTGGCGAGCAATTCTTCGCCTTCCTAAATCCACCGATAACTTCGCTACCACTTTGTGGTTGAAACGCCGCAAATGGACTGTGTTTCCAATGTTTATTGGCTACAATGTCGGGCCACATGTGGTGAGTGGTTTTTGGGAAACGTTTTTTTCACCACAACTAAACTCACCAACTCAACATCGTTGGCAACGAGACTCTACCCGATCACCAACGCGATTGGACTACAAGGCTTTTGAAAGACGCATTTCAAAGCTCATTCAACCATTGCACTGATCACTGCCCAGGAAAAGACAAGTGAATACTGAGACGACCGAAGAACCGACAACCGAAGAAAAACAAAAACTAAATTTGTCGGTCGATATCAAAGAAACTAGCGCCTGCGAACGCCACGTAACCGTCACCGTTCCGCGTGACGACATCGAGCGTTATTTTGCCAAACAGTTTGACGAGCTGGTTCCCAAGGCTGAAGTCCCTGGCTTCCGCGTCGGTAAGGCTCCTCGAATGTTGGTGGAAAAGAAATTCCGCAAGCAGCTTGCCAATCAAGTCAAAGGTTCCATTTTGATGGACAGCCTTTCGCAAGTCAGCGACAACGAAGAGTTCTCCGCGATCAGCGAACCTGATTTGGATTTCGAACAAGTCAACATTCCTGACGAAGGCGATTTGACTTACGAGTTCAACATCGAAGTCCGTCCTGAATTCGATTTGCCAAAATGGAAAGGCCTATCGCTTGAGCGTCCTGAGCGCGAATTCACCGACAGCGACATCGATGGCCACATCGGCAAGTTGTCACAACAATTTTCAGACCTGGCTCCAGTCGACGAAGCCGTAAAAGCAGATGACTACGTTGTCTGTAACATCACTTCTCGATTCGAAGAAGCCGTCGTCAACGAGCAAAGCGAACAGCTCGTTCAAGTCGCCCCAACCCTGAGCCTTGCCGACGCAACGCTTGAAGGTTTTGACAAACTAATGATCGGTGCCAAATCAGAAGACAAGAAAACGGCCACCGTCGAAATCAGCGAACACGCCGACAACGAAGAGCTTCGCGGCAAATCTGTTGAGATGGAATTCGAAGTCCTCGACGTAAAACGCGTCGAAGGCAAAGATCCGACTGAGATCGCCGAGCAACTTGGCCTTGAATCAGTCGACAAACTAAAAGAACTCGTCCGCAGCTCAATGGAAGAGCGATTGAACTACGCTCAGCGTGAAACCATTCGCGACCAGATCAGCAAAGTCCTGACTGAGTCAGCAAACTGGGAGCTTCCTCCTGATTTGCTGCGTCGTCAGTCAAAACGTGAACTTGATCGCGCCGTTATGGAGATGCGTTCAAGCGGTTTTTCTGAGCAAGAAATTGTTGGCCGCGAAAATACACTTCGCAAAAACATTCTTGAGAAAACGGAAACGCTTTTGAAAGAGCACTTTATCCTTGAGCGAATCGCTGAAGAGGAAAAAGTCGAAGACGAGCCAGGCGATTACGAAATCGAAATCGCACGAATCGCTGCCCAGCAAAACGATTCACCACGAAGAATTCGCGCACGACTTGAGCGTCAGGGTCAAATGGACTCGTTGCGAAACATGATCATCGAACGCAAAGTCATCGACCTGATCACAGACAGTGCGAAATTCAAAGGCACCGAGTACGAAACCGATGAAGGCAAAGACTCAACCGCGTTGAACTTCTTCGCTGCTGGCAAGAAGCAAGCGATTCCTGAAGCCAAATACGATGGTGGCGAGCAAGAGCCAATTCCTGGCCTCAAGCCTGAACGAGATTAATCTCGCTTAAGCAGTGTTTGCATTTGGAACATAAAAAGATCAAAGCCAGTCCTTAGTGACTGGCTTTTTTTGTAGCAATAACGAGCAGCAAACTTCAAAACGAATCTGGCAACATTAACATCACTTCAACGCCAGGATGGGACTTTCGGAATTCTTCAGCCCAATCCTCAACCTCATGCTTAGTAAGACGCGGCCCTGGCAGTTGGGTGTTGTCTCGAATGATCAACAACTCTAACGCGGAAAAGTTATTCACCACGTCGGGAATGCCTTCTTGGCAATCAACAGACTGCAACGAAATAATCCTCACTCGTTTGAAGCATGGAATCTGAATATATTCCCCGACACCTGTCCATCGACGTCGAAAAATTGACGCATACAAGGCCATCATCTCATCCGGGTCACGCGCCTCACCTACGTCAGGATACTGCCGATTCAAACTCGACTCTAATTCCGCAATCAAAAGCGTCTCTCGATCGTACTGGTATTTTGCGTTGGCATAGTACGCAAACAGAATTCCAATAATCGCGACGACGATGAAGAACGTCTTCAAGGCAAACTGGGGTCTTTTCGAATTGGCTTTATTCGTTTTGCCGTCATTCGGTTGGTCTTTTTCAGCTGGCTCGTCTGGATCTTGGTCTAGCATTAATTCCCCCGTTATCTTTGCATACGATCACCAGTGTTGAACGGTTCACAACCGAAAAGTGGCTCCCACGCGGCCCTAGCGAGCGGCAATCCCCGGTGATCATGCACACTGGCACAAATCGTTAGCGACCAAACTTACCCACGCTACCAACACAAATGTCCATCGTTGCGAAATCCCGTCTTGTCTCGCTTTTGTAATCCCGATAGCTTTACTTTAACGGTGAGGGCGGAATTGTTGGCCAAAGGCACCATCGTGTGTTTCCCCAATCAACAATTGTGTTGAGTCACTAAAAAACAAACGCTTAAAACGCTTGATAAGGACATTGTCTTGAACGGCAACTCACAAATTAATCACGGACTGGGAAACGGATCGCAAATGACTGATCCGCTTTCTCAAATTCAAAACTCATACTCATCGGCTTCGTATCAACGCCAACGTCAAATGACGCTGGGTGATCTTTTGCTGGAAAACCGGATCGTCTTTCTCCAAGGCGAAATTCACACCGGCAACGCCAACGAATTGGTCATGAAGCTTTTGTACCTGCAAAGCGAAAACAAGAAAAAGCCAATCAACTTTTACTTGAACTCGCCCGGCGGTGACGTGGTTGCCACCATGGCGATCTATGACGTAATGCAAATCATGTCTTGCCCGGTCGCAACATTCTGCGTTGGTCAGGCAGCCAGTGGAGCAGCGGTTCTGCTTGCCGGCGGCACCAAAGGCCGTCGTTTCTGTCTTCCACACTCTCGCGTCATGATTCACCAACCGCATGGTGGTGTAAGTGGCCAGGTCAGCGACATTGAAATCCAAGCCGACGAGATCTTGCGGAACCGATCGGTACTCAATGAGATTCTTGCCCAACACACCGGCCAGTCAGTTGAACAAATTGCCAAAGACACCGATCGCGATTTCTTTTTGACTGCTGAACAGGCCAAGGAATATGGCTTGGTCGACGAACTCACCATCCGTCACGGTCGTGAAGAAGACGATGACGACGAAGTCGCTTAGTTTGAATTGAGCTTCATTGAATTGAGCTTCCTTGAATTGATTGACGGCTGGAGAATCTTAAGATTCGCAAATCAAGTCAATCAAAATCACAAATCATTTTTATCAACAAATCACAATAGGCGGAGTTGCATTCGATGGCATACGTTCCTTACGTTGTCGACAACACAGGTCGCGAAGAACGAGTCTACGACATTTACAGTCGGCTTTTGAAAGATCGCATTATCTTTCTGGGCCAACAAGTCACGGCAGATCTTGCCAACTCGTTGGTCGCACAAATGCTTTTTCTTCAATCGGAAGATCCGAAGAAAGACATTCATCTTTACATTAACTCACCAGGCGGAAGCGTTACCGCCGGTTTGGCCATTTACGACACGATGCAATTTATCTCTTGCGACGTGGCGACCTACTGTTTGGGTCAAGCCGCATCGATGGGTGCGATGTTGCTGACTGCGGGCACGGCAGGCAAACGATACGCTTTGCCGAACGCGAGCATCATGATCCACCAACCCCTTGCAGGAATGCAGGGAACGGCGGAAGAAATCATGATCCACCGCAAAGAGCTTCGCCGAGTGAAAGATCGCTTGAACAACCTTCAAGTCAAACACACCGGCAAGACGCTGGAAGAAATCGAAGAGAACACCGATCGCGATAACTTCATGACGGCTGAAGAAGCCTGTGAATTCAACCTGATCGATCGCGTCGTCACCAGCTTGGGTGAAACGCAGTAGAACAACTTTGAATTGCTTGCGACCATTCTGTGGCCGTAAGCGATATCTTGGTCCACAAATAGCCGAAGTCCTATTCATTGGGTAGGACTCCGGCTATGATTTTTTAAGACTGATTCAACAACCCTTTTCAGAAGATCGACATGAGTTTTCCACACGACTATTGCGTTTCCGGCAGCCTCCAACCAGAAAGTTTGGTTTCACTTACAGCGGACGGGCTTCCGACAATCGAATCGGGTCCACCGAAAGTGTTTGGTGGATCGGGTGAGCAGTGGTCGCCAGAGGATTTGCTTGTAGGAGCTGTTGCCGATTGCTTTGTGCTTTCTTTCAAAGCCATCGCCGCCGCATCAAAATACACCTGGACCGATCTCAGCTGTCACGTAAGCGGAACACTGGACAAAGTCGAACGAGCCGTTCAATTCACCGAGTTGAACATCAAAGCCAACTTGACGATCCCGGCAGACGCAGACGCCGACCGAGCCAAACGATTGCTTGAGAAAGCTGAGCAAACCTGCTTCATCACCAACTCACTCAAAGCCGAGCCGAAGTTGGAAATTTCAATCGAAGCAAAGTAAACAAGTCTTCCGACTTTGCCCGCGATCGTATCGTTTATCTGAATCCCAACCTGAGCCGTTTCGGCCATAGCCACGGTTTACGCGCGACTACGTGAACCGTGGCGGATCCAGGTTTACGCGCCATAGTTTGTTTGAGCCGTTTTGGCGCTAGCCACGGTTACAACGCGCACCAATCGACTCAAAAACTGCCTGACGAAGCATCTTCAAACAGACGCTGGTCGACGGCAGCCATATCTTGATCACGCGGTCAAGCAGCAGGGGATTCCTCTCGGACAATGGGCCATATTGGGGGATCTTAAAGTGTCAAGTTCCCAAGTCGAACCAGAAACCCCGCTGAATTCGAGTCTTTGGTTTTTCAACTGGTAAACAACGACAATCGATCTAAAAATGGCCTAAGCCCAAGGCTTTGTTCCTAAACCTTTAAGGGCAAAGCCTAGTTCATATTCCACCGATTTGTGCTGGCTTCTTGGATTCGTTTGTTTCTCGAGGATCTCAATAATGTACGTGTACCTGTTACTTTTTGCAGTTTGTGTAGTCGTTGCATTCTACTGCGTCTATATATTCTTGAGATCCAAAGAGCGTCGTTTCTTAACGGCCAAATCTGATATCCACTCTGCACAATCCAAGCTCAAACAAATGCTTGAAGAAGAAAACCGACTTCGTGAACTTATCCAGTTATCAGATTAAATATTTTTGAATTGGGCTCTCACGTTGGCTCTCCGCTGGAACGTTCTGTTGCCAGTGTTGGATGTGCGTGATCTCTTACTTTCTACTCCCGCCTTCCACGGACCAATTTCATGTTCGAAAACGTAAAACAATTTTTTGAGTCAATGGGCACTAACCATGGCATCGTCGCAGCAATCGGTGCCGCTATTGGTGTAATTATCGCTTGGCTCGTATACCGTTATTATTCAAAGGGGCTAGCTTGGGCCGAGCCTGATGTTGCTGAATTAAATCGGACCTTGGAACATCAAACCAAAACGAATCGTCAGCTAAAGCAAACGCTTGAGACTCGAACCAAACAAGCGGCCAATTTTGATTGGGCGCATGTTAAAGGTGTCGACAAGAAAACTGGGGCGATACTCCAGTCTTTTGGAATCCGCGATCTCGAGCACCTGCAAAGTTTGCCACTCAAGAAACAAAAGACACTAATGGCTCTCCTAAAAAAGAAGGGCGTTCATTGGAATAGTGCCAACATCTCCAGCTTGAAACCTGCTATTTCTTTGCCAAAGGTTTCTGGGGCGGAAGTTGATTGGTCAACTGTCAAAGGCGTTGAACCCAAAATTGCTGCAGAACTCAAATCGTTAGGTGTCAAAAACGTAGAGCAGCTGGAAGCGTTTTCAGTTGAAGATCGTGCCAAACTGGAAACGCAACTTAAATCCAAGGGCTTGAGCTGGGATTGGAACCAGCTTTCAGGTTGGAAGACTGGCCTTTTGGGAGCGGCTGGCTTGGCAGGCGGAGCGGCGATCGGCGCAAATTCGTGGAGTGGAAAGTCAACCACAGGTTCTTCGGTTGATGTGGAAACCACCAACGGTAACGTGTCAGATCAGAGCGCCACAACTTCTAGTGGATTCGTATCGCCAAACGCCACGACCTCTAGTGGATTCGTGCCGCCAAACACTTCTGTCAAACACGGAAATTTCGATTCTTCACCCAACCGACCGTTTGGTGCTACCAATGATGCTCCCAACGAAAAGCAATTCGCTTTGCCGTTTTCAGCTGGGCCAGTCGTTGACTGGGACCAGATGGACGGAGTTGATCCGAAACTGGCCAAAGAATTTGCGGACATGGGATTGAAGAATCCTCAGCAATTGGCGGCTTTGACGCCTGCGGAAAAATCTCAATTTTACCTGCACATGAAAAGTCGTGGAATCGATTGGAACTGGAATCTGGTTGAACGCTGGAATCTTGATCCGAGCGCAATTGATTCAGAGATCGCGAACAAGACCGGAATCACTAACAAGGGCGAAGTCACTAACACGGCAGGAATCGCTAACACGGCAGGAATCGCTAACAAAAGCGAAAACAAGACTCAGAATCGAGTTGTCGGTTTTGCGGGAGCGGTTGACACGCCCGAAACTCAAACGTCGAAAATTAACCCCGCAGATTTCGTAGGAACATCACTACCGGCTGCTCCTCTTTCGCTGCCGTTTGAATCCCGCACGTCTGGTGAATCATCACGTACCCAAGATGAAGCGCATACGCCTGGCGAAGCACATACGTATGGTGAAACCCGTACGTCTGATCAAACACGTACACCCGGTGGATCGCAGACGCATGGTGAATCCCGCACGTATGGTGAATCACGCACATCTGATGCCGCACGTACACACGGTGGATCGCAGGCGGCAGATGCCGGGAAGACTACTCATCCTACAGGGGCATTGTCGTCAACAAGCTCATCACAGGGCTCGTCAATAAGCTCATCACAGGCGTCGACGACAAGTTCGAATGTTGACCCAAATGCACCGCCAGTTTTATTCGAAACCGTTCCGCAATGGCGTGATGACTTGACGTTGCTTGAGGGAATTGACGGACCCCAGAGTATCGAACTGAGGAAAATGGGGATTTACAACTTTGAGCAGCTACACAATCTCTCGCCAGAATCGTTAACGAAACTGCAGACATGGTTCCGACGCCGCGGCTGGTATCTGGACATGGATCAGTGGCGGATTGCATCTGATGGAAACACGTTAACGCCTTCGATGGATGAAATTCGAACCAAGGCTTACGAAATATTTTCCTTCCGCAACGAACGCGGGTTACATGGCGGGGATCGCACGGACTGGAATCAGGCGGAATGGGAACTCCGAGGCAATCCGAATTTCGGATACGGCATCCCACACCACGTTGACGATTTCGCAGTTTCTCTGTCTGGTGTTTCCAGCGAAGTAAGAGATGAGTTGTATCGCATGGGGCTTTACAATCAATCACAAGTCAACCAGTTAAATCCGCAACAGCGGCGACTGTTGACTCGATGGTTTGCTGGGCCAAGATTCGGTATCGATTTAACCCAAGCATTTGGCTGGCTCAGTACGCTTAAAGAAATTCCCGAGCACTTGAGCTTTGGAAGAGTCTTCAGCACACGTCCATTCAAGCTTGATGATTTGAGCCGAATTGAAGGACTGGAGCCATCAACTGAAAGCGATTTGAATCGAATTGGAATTTACCGATTTGAGCAAATGCTTGATTGGAACGAGCAGAATATTCACGCCATTGCTGAAGCGCTTGATTGCTCAGAACGGACGATCACCGAATCATGGGTGCCGCAGGCTGAAAAGTTTCTTAACCGATAACTGATGACAATTTGAGGCTGGAGCCAGTCATACCGAGACGTCATTTGGCACTATAGATTTTGCTCGTCATTGCAAAATGGGTGCCCAGGTCGCGGTATGGTTGGCGGGGTTTCTAACTTGCGTGGTTCGCTCGGGCCAACGATGATTTGTGGTTTTTGTCGTCGTGGCTTGCTCGCTTCGCTCATAAAATTTTTAAACTTGAGCATCTGTCGTCGAAGGGCCTTTTGTTCTTGCTCCAGTTTCTCAATTCGATCTTTTAGTTCTTCAATTTCAGTCATCGTGGTTTCTCCAAAAACTTGGTTGTGAGCGAGAATTGTACGTATCAAAGTCGTAGATTCCAGCAGTTTTTTTGAGAACTTTGCGCTGATTTGTGGCAAGGCAACGACCACTTGAAACCCAACTTGCTCGTCGCTTCTACTTAGTCACATGGACGCGACCCTTAAAAAGCAAAATGGAATTCACTACACGCCGTCAATCCTGGCAGGGTTTCTAGCTCGCCAGACCGCCGCGTGTATCCGTCCAGCGAGTTCGCAATCGCGTAGAGACGGCGCAATCACGATTTTGGACCCAGCCTGTGGAGACGGTGAACTATTGGCTGCACTGATCGAAGCCATTGGGCACATTCGAAGCCTCAAAAACGCGTCACTTGAGATTCACGGCTTCGACACCGACCCTGACGCCGTTGCTCAAACAAAAGAACGAATCAGCTCACTCGCTACATCGCGTCAAATATCTCGAGTCGAGATTCGCAACCAGGATTTCCTAACGCTCAATATCCAGCAACCATTCGATTGCATCATCTCCAATCCGCCCTACGTTCGCACCCAAGTCCTCGGTGGAGCTGCAGCGCAAAAACTGGCAAAAGATTTTGGGCTCACTGGCCGTGTCGATTTATACCAAGCCTTTACCATGGCGATCTGTGAAGCGTTGCATGAAAACGGCGCGATGGGGCTCTTAACCTCCAACCGTTTTCTTACTGTCAAATCAGGTCAGACAATGCGTCGTCTGCTTTGCGAACAATTCGAGCTTAAATCGATTGTGGACCTTGGCGATACACGAATGTTTAGCGCTGCCGTTTTGCCAGTCGTGATCTCTGGCGTCAAAAAATCCGCTGCATTGAATCCAGATACTTCGTCGACCGGATCAAACACACCCACGTTTCAACGCGTCTACCAAATTGAAAACACAACGGAAGAGCTCCCTCCTCGCGAGATGATTGACGCCATTGAAGACTCAAGTTTCTCTGGCGAATTCCAATCCGACGCTGGCTGCTTTCGCATTGAACGCGGAACCTTGAAAGCCGATCAACCTGGTGCCGTTTGGACGCTTTCAAATAACGACACTCGCGTCTGGCTCAATCGCATCCGTGCCAAGCAAGCAAAAACGTTTGGCGAATTGGCTCAGATAAAAGTCGGAATCAAAACAACGGCCGATGCGGTTTTCATTCGCGAGAATTGGAAAGAACTTGATCCCGATGTTACGCCTGAGCAAAAATTGCGAGTGCCTTTGATCACACATCATGTGGCTGCGCGTTGGAAAATGGATTCACCGCAAAAATCTGTTCTCTATCCGTACAAAAAGAATCAGTCAAAACGAGTTGCGATTGAGCTTTCCCAACACCCACGCGCTGCTGCGTATTTTGAAACCCATCGTGATCGCTTGGAAGGTCGGAAATACGTCGTCGATTCTGGAAGGGAATGGTTTGAAATATGGGTCCCGCACCAACCTGCCGATTGGGCCAAACCGAAAATCGTCTGGCCAGATATTTCTGATGAGCCAAAATTCTTTCTCGATTCATCAGGCGCGATCGTCAATGGCGATTGTTATTGGAGCAAGCTTCGCGATGGCGTTGACGAAGACTGGATTTACCTCATGCTGGCCGTTGCCAATTCGACACTGGCGACCAAGTTTTATGACACGGTGTTTCACAACAAACTTTACGCCGGTCGTCGTCGATTCATGACGCAATACGTCAATGAATTCCCGCTGCCAGATCTCAAATCAAAGGTCGCGAAAAAGATCGTCAGATGCGTCAAACGACTGGTCGAAACGCCATCAGCAAAAGACGCCGCAAAAGTGGAATCATTGGTTTGGGAATCGTTTGGTTTCGACGGGTCTTAATAGATCTGTGAATCCAGCTCTTTGAATCGATCTCCCTGTCTTTCACATGAATAATTTCTATCGGTGCCTTAATCGCCAAAGAACCCTTTAGGCAACCGGATTTGATTCTTCTTGTTGACAACGTTGCCTTCCAATCGTTTGAAAAAGCAAAAGAAGTCCGCTCCAGTGGTCACCACCAGATGATCCAGCCGAATTTTGTCTCCCACCGGTGTGCCATAGAAAATAGCGTAGCGAATATCAGCGAACTTCAATCCGGCCAACTCCGAGTTTTCAAAATCAGAGATCACTTCGTCGCTGCCGGGTGATACCAGCCCCAGATCAACCGTTGGGCTGGTTTGTAGCTTTAGCTCCATCAACTGCGGCAGCACATCAGGCACTTGGCCATCGTCTTCCGCTTTCGCCAGATCAAATTGCTTACTCACCAGTTTATGAAGCGCCCATCCGCGATTGCGTTCTTGATCGGCACCCGGGTTCTCAATCAAAGTTCCCAACAAGGGCTTGAGTCTTACGAAAGCCAATTCGACTGGCAAAAGGTCTTTGAAGAACTGGTTCTCTCCGTTGTGCATTGCAATCATCAACGATGCGGTATCGATGGACGAAACCAATCGCGACGTTGTGACTTTGTCCATCGCCGTAGCCTGATACTTTTGCGTCAGCGTTCCGGTGGTGTCCAATTTCGCCAACTGCGCACCTGTCACGACCCGAACGGTTGTGACCAGATCGTCGTCGCTGACTCGCACCAAAACGTAACGGCGTGACGCCGAAAGTGCTTCGTTCCAAATCTGAAGGTTGTTTGATTTTTGCGTGTAAACATCAAAGTTCTGACCTGGGAAACGGGGCTGCGATTTGAGAAAGCTCTTGGGGACCGGGTAACCAAGTGCTTGGCAGATCGCCGTTTTGACAACTTTGGATCGTGTACGAATAGGCTGATTGAGCTTAAGCCCTTTCAATTTTTCCTTCAGCGTTTGCTCCAACTGAGACTGAGAAAGAAATTGGTTTGGGTGATCCGTGAGGGAATCGTAAATTGTCAGGCCCAAGTCTTTGGGAGCTTTTCGCTTGTCCTGCATTGGGAAGTCCTAAGGATTACCAAAACTCAATTCAAAACAGCTGCAATCTCGAAAAAGCTCATTGAAGCTACACTGATTCGTCGTTAGGCTGGGAGTAGAAATGTTCAATTGATAGTTTATCAAACCTTATTGAACCATCCATTTTTATCATTTGTTCGCAATGTTTGACGTCCGAAGCAATTTCTGGCCTTCAAACGACCATATTAAGGACGCAGCATGAATACCGAAGAAAACAAACCAACTATCCAAACCTCAAAAAAATTCCCCGTCTCAATCCCTTTCATAGTCATTGGGCTGCTTCTTCTTGGAATGATCCTTCCTGTTATGGGAGACGTTGACGGAGATGGGAAATCCGATTCCTGTGGCAAGTATGTGATGTATAAATTCTTCACTTCACAGGAGAACGCCAAGGCTGGCGGCGAAGCCGTCAAAGGCGAACTCACATCCGAAGGTGGACCAGGCGGTCTGAGAGGCGCGTCAGCCGGTTTGGGCGGCGGCGGAAAAAGTGATAGCGCAGATGACGCAGATGAAAAGAAAGAAGAATAAATCGAATCGTTGGCGATGATCAAGCCAACGCGTTCCTTAACGCCTAATTCGAAGAGAATTTATCAGGCAAACAAAAATCCCAACGCCCGTTACTTGGACGTTGGGATTTTTTTATATACCGATCAAGCAATTTTTGATCAGAAAGAGCCTTGGGGCATGCTGGAGTTCAGTCGTAGCGGGAAGATTGCAATCTCCAAGCGAATGAAATGCCTGCATGAATATTTTAAAAGCTTTGCAAACACGCAAAGAAATCTTTCGTTAGTTCAAGCTCGATTCAAGCCAACCTCGATATATTCTCGCCAAGGCTTCTAAATCCTCAGATTTCTTGACCAGGTACTCTCTCAGGGATTGCTTCATTTCATGTTGCATCCAGAGGCCAATTGCATCACACACTTCGTGGTTCATTGCATTGGAGGCATCGCTGTACAAATCAGTCATGCTCTTCAGGGCAGTGCCTGGGTCCACTTCAAACAACTGCTCTAATTCTTGCATTTTAGTATTGCATTCGTCGTAATTCATTTTACATCTTCTTGGCCAAGAGGAATTTGAGTGCCGCTTTAGTCGAAACAAAGGCCCATAAATTTTGCCACGAACTACGCATTGTCGGTCATCATGCCGAAGATCTCGTAAGCCTGTGCGAGGTTGTCTTTGATTTGATCAGGCTTGATTCGTTTTCCAGAACGGTAGAAAAACATCGAACCGGGCTGGGCTTCGACCGAAACGCCTTTCTTGGATTCGAAAAACTCCAACAACTGGGGTGAGAAGTAATTCCGAATCGCTTCCTCATTGCTGCTTTGCAAAACAAACAACTTGGAAAACTTTGGGTGCGAGTCAAAGTCGATATCCTGAAACCCCAACGCGCTTCCAACTTTGTCGAACAAGCCTTCAGGGCGCATCGTAAAATCTGGGCAAACCAATTCGCCCGATTGCAGTGAGACGACCGACTGATTGAACGTGTGGCTGTTTTTGCCGCTGCCAGTGGTGTACTGATAATCGAAGATCGCAATTTTGACTTCGCCACTGTCGCCTTGGATCAAATTCTTCATCTTGCGGCTACGGCCTTGGTTGAAGAGCTTGAAGCTCGAAAAGTGCGAAAGCAAAGCCTGATCGCCGTCTTTGAAAAAAGTCAAACCCATTGATTCGGCCGTTGCCAAAATGGCTTCACGTCTTTTCTTGTTTGCGTACATCGACCAAGCGATCCCGCCGATAATAATGAACGCAACGGCTGCGATAATCGCAATTGATCCGTACTTTTCCATGTCATGAGCCTTTGTGCGCCTACCGACGCTTTAGACAGCCAATCATTTTCAAGTCGTGCAGTAACATTTTCCTGCACCAATCATGGGCTTAAACCAAATCACTTTAACTGGATCAATTCAGGTTCTGAAGTCGGTGGCTCGGCTTCTCTTGGATCCTGCCAATTTGCCTGGTCAAAGTGTTTGTCGTACACGCCGTAATCGTGATAAGCGATTTTCTTAGCAAGACGGTACGCCCAACTTTTCTCTGGTATCGGTTCAAGATCAGGTGAATATTGAGACGGATTAGGCTGCGTTGCCCGCAGTTCCGCCAAAGCCGTTTTGCGAGCCGTAGAGTCCTTGGCTCCGTGTCGGTCCGCCAACGCTTCGATCAAATCTGGCCGCTCCAACACGATACAACCGCGCGTGTGTTCCGCTGCCGTTTTGCGAAAATCCGTCAAAAATGCGGACTCATTAAATACCTGATCCAAAGGCCGCTCGTCGTGGATTGATTCTTTGGCGAACTGAATAATCGGGCACGGCTCAATGTCGCCCCAAGGATTAATGTGATGCGTGAATCCAGTGGCCGCAGGACAAAGCGCTTTTCCATCTGCGTCGTAGTAAGCGTCGATCACAATGATCGGTTTCTTGCACCGCATGTCGACAACAAACTGCCGCGCAGTTCGCTGTTGCTCGGGAGTCAAAGCAAGTTCAGGAGCCGGATCAGGACCCATCGGTCGATAAACGTGATACCAAGTGTAAAGCACACCCATTTCGATCAGGCGGTCGACCCACTCTTCGCGAAGCAGGTCGTCAAAATTGGTTTGGCAAAGGCTCGTGCAAACGCCCGTCATGACTTTGTTGTCGAGACAATTTTGCAATCCAGTCATGGTCGCCGAAAGCACGCCTGATTTTCCTCGACGTGAATCGCTGATGATCTCGGTACCTTCGACGCTGATCAAAGGAGTTACGTTTCCACATTTGCGCAAACGCTTGGCGACTTCGTCAGTGATAAAGTGGCCATTGGTGAAGACTTGGAAATACACATCAGGATGGGCTTCGAGAATATCGAAAAGCTCTTTATGCATAAACGGTTCGCCACCAAGTAATCCGAAAAACGAATTGCCCATTTTCTTGGCAGACGTGATCATCCGATTCATCTGATCAACGTCGATTTTGTGTTGCTTAGCCGCGACGTCGACCCAACAGCCGGTACAACGAAGGTTGCAGGAGTTAATGATGGAGATGTAAAGATAAGGCGGAAAGAACTTCCCCTTCTTCAAGCGGCTTTTGTGTTTCTGCACACTTCGCCAACCCTTAAATCCCATATTCCAAGCAAGCTTCCACAACAGACGTTTGTCTGTTTCCATCAGCATTCGCTTGGCCAATCGAAAGTACATTCTCTGCTCCGTTGGATGTTCTTGTCGCCACGTCGTTTCGAAATACGATTCAGTTGATCGCGAGACGATTCAAGTTTAAGAACGCCAGTATAACGAGACGGGCCTTGAGTGTCGAAGCATTGCCCAAAGCGATGCACGATATCGGCAGCAATCTGCAAATCAAAAGTGGGCTGACTTACCAAAACTGCGTTATCAGCCCGCACAATTGACCGTTATAGTCGGGCAGTGGTTTTTGCCGGGAATTGTTGAGACGTATCGAGAGTCTCAATCTGACAAGAACGGCAACAGTAGTAGGAACTTGAAGCAGCGAACTTACAGCGATTCCTAAGCTGCCTTGCGGGCTGAATCGTATGTTCTCGTTTGGCCAACTGGATCTGCTTCGATCAAATCGGATTCGAACAAGCGAAGTCCGAGTGCTTTAGCGCGTTTATTTTGACGCTTTTGGAGCGAAATCTGATCTGCAAATGCTTTGTCCGTCTTGGCCAATCGCATCGCGCCCAATCGCTGGATCGCGTGTCGAAAATGCCAAGGACTAAACGGCGACGCAGCGATTTCTGAAACAAAATTGAGTGCTGACGACAACGCAGAAGTCGAAGCAAATTTGGGATGCCGAACAGCCGCACGCTGAGCGGACAAACCATGAGGAAGCGTCAACTCGTTGGTGACCATCCGCTCTCGCTCAATAGTAACCACACAGTCAGGGCAAAATTCATTGCGATAGCCAAGCGACCGTAAGCTCAACGCCAGATCCAGATCAACGAAATGCGAATCCAACCGCTCATCCAACGTGCCGACTTGGTTTAACGCTTCACGTCGATAAAACGCTGCCCATGAAGTTGGACCAATGGACTTGCTATTGCGAACTCGGCGAATCGTTCGCTGGGCAATTTTTGTTTTTAGGCCAATGACTTTTCGGTGAAACCCAACTCCTTTGGCAACCCCTGCAGCCACCATCGTTTCGGGTCGAGCTGGCGTGGTTATGATCGGAGTCACGCTCGCGACATGATCATCTTCAAAGGCGTTTTCAACTGACTCATCCCAGCCCTCATCGAGCTCGACGCCCGGTCTGACCAAAGCAACAAACTCTCCGGTAGCCAAACTCAAACCGCAATTCAAAAAACCAGCCAAACTATCGCGATGTTCCGTTGTGACAAATTCAACTTCGTCATCAAGCCCATAACTGTCCTGATAAGCTCCATCATGGACAACCAAAACCTGACTGTTGCTTGGTCGATACCGAAGCACGGACGCCAGCGTGTCATCAAACAGCCGTGCGTTTCCATAAACAGGAACGATAATTGAAAACCGTTGCATCGAAAAAGGACCTTGCTTGAAGTGCAGGAGTGGGACAACTGGTTGGTTGGATGCGCAGAAATGGTGAGTTATTCACGTTCTTCGGATTCCGCTGAACTTGAAATCGACAGATTTTGATGGGGTGTCGGTTGTGAGGCCGATAGCACTTTTTATTGTCTGTAAAAAAGCAGTTTTGGCTAAAGCTCGAACGAATTACCCAATGGAGAACGCGCAAGAGACGCTCGCAATCGCCACTACAACAGCGAAGCCTTTGGTTTCTTGGCTTCACATCCCCTAGCTCTACATCCCCTTAGCCCTTCGGTCTCAATCGACGGGTGATGAACAACCCAACAACGATCATTACGCCACCGAAAAATTGAATCAGCGTAATTACTTCACGAAGGGGCGAAATCCAAGCAGCAATCAGGGCGACCAATGGAACCAGGTTCTGGTACACCGCAGCATGCGAAGCACCCAATCGCAGGACGCCAAAATTCCACATCGCGTAAGCCAACCCAGTTGAGAAAATTCCGGAATAGAGAATCGCCCAGATAACACTCGCGGTGCCCACATCGCTGACGGACGAAGTCGACATCAGAAACGGCATGCAGTAGTGCAGCGGCAAAGTTCCTGCCGTCGCGTAAAACGCCAATCGAATCGGCGAAACAAAAGTCAGCAACGGTCGACTGATCACAGCTCCGATCGCCCAAGCAATGGCCGCACTGAGAACCAATAAGTTCCCGACAAAGCTCTCTATTCCAAAACTGAACTCTTTGCCCTGAAGCGTCACCACAATCGTCCCAAGAAAAGTAATGGTCAGGCCGATCCAAGCCAATTTTAGTTTTTCGCGTAAAAGAAAAAACGAAAGCACCGCTGTCCACATTGGCATCGAAGACATAATCAGCGCCGTGTTACCCGCCGTCGTCCGAGCCATACCGATCGCGAAAAGAATTTGATACAGGCCGCCTGTAAAACAAGCGAACGCGAAAATCGAAATCCACTTTTGAGTTGGCGACATCGCTTTGGCTCTGACTTCCAATCGACTGAGACCTTGGGACGAGCTTTTACTATCTGGCTGTCGACTGCGTTTGGATTCAAACCAACTACAAACCCCCAGCACAACAGCGGACAAACTGAGCCGAAACGCATTAAACATAAACGGATCGACTTCCTCAAACGCCAGCTTCATGACGGGTATGTTGACACCCCAAATAATGGCGACGGCCAGCAGATTAACATCTGCCAGATAGTTTTGCTTCGTCACGGCGAGTGTGGGTGAGGGCTGAGAAATGGTTGTTCTGCGTGTTAACGGTCAATTTGAAAGGGACCGAATATCGACCCGCACCGACCAAAAGTAAATGCCGCTTGCAGATTACTGGATGCTTACGTACAAATTGTGGATGCAACAATATCTCGAGTTGATTCAACATATCCTTGATCATGGCGTCGAAAAGACAGACCGGACGGGGACTGGAACGAAGAGTGTATTTGGTTACCAAATGCGATACGACCTGCGAGATTCGTTTCCGTTGGTCACGACAAAGAAGCTTCACCTCAAGAGCATCATTCACGAACTGATCTGGTTTCTGACCGGCGACACGAATGTTCGTTACTTGCAAGAAAACGGAGTGCGGATTTGGAATGAGTGGGCGGACGAGAATGGTGACCTTGGCCCAGTCTACGGTTCGCAGTGGCGTTCATGGCTGGGCGCTGATGGAAAAACGGTCGATCAAATTTCAGAAGTCATTGAACAGATCAAAACCAATCCCGATTCGCGCCGCCTGATCGTTAGTGCTTGGAACGTGGCCGAAATCCCGAAGATGAAGCTGCCGCCCTGCCATGCGTTCTTTCAATTTTACGTTGCCAACGGAGAGCTTTCGTGCCAACTGTACCAACGTAGCGCTGATGTGTTCTTGGGCGTGCCGTTTAACATTGCTTCGTATGCGGCGCTGACGATGATGATCGCTCAGGTTACCGATTTGAAGCCCGGTGATTTCGTCCACACGCTTGGTGACGCTCACCTTTATTCCAACCATATGGATCAAGTGAAACTTCAGCTGACGCGAGATCCTTTCGCATTGCCTCAGTTGAAATTGAATCCAGAAATCAAATCAGTTTTCGATTTCAAGTTCGAAGATTTCACTCTTGAGAATTACGAAGCCCATCCGCACATCAAAGGCGCAGTCGCCGTCTAATCAACATCAATCGTGATAGCCATCTATCGATAACCAGATCCAGCCGATTGACTTTCACCCTCCGACACTCTGCCATGCCCAACACTCGAAAACTATCCATGATCGTCGCCGCGTCTGAGAACGACGTAATTGGAGTCGACGGCGATTTGCCTTGGCGGCTGTCTGCAGATCTAAAGCGATTCAAGAAACTGACGATGGGCCATCACATTATCATGGGCCGCAAAACGTTTGACTCGATTGGGCGATTGCTTCCCGGGCGCACCACCGTGATCGTGACGCGGCAAACTGGGTTTGAATTTGAAGGCGCGAAAATCGCCAACTCAATCGAATCCGCAATCGAAATTTGCTACCGCGAGAATGAAGGACAGACAGACGATTGCCCTTTCATTACTGGCGGCGCTGAAATCTACCGACTGGCCCTTCCCCTGGTGACCGAAATTCAACTGACTCGTGTTCACACAGAAATCGAAGGCGACACGGTGCTTCCGAAGATTGACTGGGATCAATGGAAGCTAACAAGCCAAACACGACACGAATCGGATGAGAAAAACAGCTTCGATTATTCGTTCGAAGTCTACGATCGCGTTGGCTAGGCTTTCTTTGATGGTCTACCAGATTGTCAGAAAACCATTAGATATCGCGCTCGCAAGTTCAGTTTCAATGGATCGAACGCGTTGCCAGCCGTACAGTTCGAATTCTTTCAAGCAATGTGCGCATTCCCGACACTGCGGATTCATTCGCAGGAATGAATACCCGAACACTGACATATCGTTCGAATCGTCAGAACTAAGCACGTTGCCTTAAGAAAAGTGTAAGTGCGTTACCGAGGATGTCGCGTGGAAAGAGCCCACCCAACCAAAATTGCTTTCATTGAAGGAAAGAAATGACTATCTTGTTTACACCTACGTGACGTTGATCGTTGGTTTCAGCTCGGTGATCGCAACCGTTAACTGGCTTGTAAATGAAGAAGAGCTTTTCACTGTTGAACATGCTTTTGATCGTGTGCATATTTGCTGCATACTTTGCAGGTCAGATTCCAATGATTGAGCGAACGCGAGTCGCTGAGAAAAATGAAGTCTTAGCGGTGGATGCCATGCACACGAGGGAACGGGAGCTAAAGTTTTCCATTGAATTCTGGCAACAAGTAGCGATGCATGCGCGACTTGATTTAACAGATGCCAAAAAAAGCACCTGGCAAGTTCTAAAAACGAAGAATTCCAGACCTTATTTCAACCCAAACTTCACACAATCCTTGCAGATTCTTCCGGAGTACTACCGTTGGGATATTCAGTTTTCCGATGATGCCGCAACTTATGCACAACAATTGGATTCCTTGGGAATCCGATTAGCCGCTGTGAATATGGATCCGTCCACGGTGGACGTTTACACAATGCTTTCCAAGGAACCTTGCGTGTGGCCAAATGTTCGTATTGAGGATTCGTTGGTCCTACCGCCGTCCCAAAAAGACTTCGATATCGCCAGCACGTCGATAGAATCCCCAGACTTGCTTGTCAAATTGCTTGCCCCATCGATGGTTGTTCATTTGAATTCATTGGAACAGAAACACATTCGGGAACACGGGATAGAATTGTCAAAGATCATGAAGACCAAGTTTGTCGTTGAGACCAAGCAAGGTGTATTGGATATAAGCATTTCTACAGTCGAAACGAAAGAATAGGAAATCGGCTGGTATCAATGTGACGCACGCAAACCGCGACCACTTGCGTGATTTAGAACCGCTAAAGCCCCAAATGAGCTCTCCCGTTGCTTTTGTCGCAGGCGGGAGGTTCTTTCTTTGAATATTTCTACCGCGCTCGCCGTGAGGCCACTGCATGCAAACTCACACTGTGCGGCTAGATCCAGAATTAATACTTCCTGATCGCTCAGTCTGGTGCATCATTCGCTTTGAAGATCCATTTATCAAAGTACAATAGAGGTTTACCAAAACTAAAATTTCTGTCGAACCGCTTCGGGATTCTCAACGATGATCAAAGACTTTAGCGCAAGAACTTCCTTCAGATCCTTTCTCGCAATTGCATTCCTGTTACTGGGAGCCATTACCGTAGAAAGTGGATTTGCCGCTGTTACATCTGCCGACGACGAGGCAGACAACGATCCGGACAAGGTCCTGTTTGACTCGCTTTCGTTTCGCTCGATCGGCCCTTACCGAGGTGGTCGTGCCGCAGCAACGGCAGGCGTCGCTGACAACCCGATGCTTTACTACATGGGCGCTGCAGGTGGCGGCGTTTGGAAAACCGAAGACGCTGGATCCAGTTGGGAAAACATCACCGATGGATATTTTGGCGGCACGATCGGAGCCATCGAAGTCGCGCCTTCCAACCCGAATATCATCTACGTCGGTGGGGGTGAAGTCACCGTTCGCGGAAACGTCTCACACGGCTACGGCATGTGGAAATCAGTCGACGCCGGAAAGACCTGGAAGTCAATCGGTCTCGAAGACTCACGCCGCATCCCAAGAATTCGAATCCACCCAACCAACCCGAACATCGTCTATGCCGCTGTGCTTGGTCACTTGTACGGGCCGAACCAGGAGCGAGGTGTTTTCAAAAGCGTTGATGGCGGCGAGAGTTGGAAGAAAGTTTTATTCGCCAGCGAAGAAGCCGGCGCGGTTGACTTGGTCATCGATCCGGGCAACTCAGACGTACTCTATGCCGCAACCTGGAAAGTGTTTCGCACGCCTTACAGTTTAGAAAGCGGTGGCGAAGGTTCGGGCGTTTGGAAAAGCACCGACGGCGGCGAGACTTGGAAAAACATCACGCGTAACGACGGACTGCCCAAAGGCACCATCGGAATTTGCGGCATCACCGTTTCCCCCGTCGACTCGAATCGAGTCTGGGCGATGATCGAAGCTGACAATGGCGGACTGTTTCGCAGCGACAACGCAGGTGAAAGCTGGACACGCGTAAACGAAGAAAGAAAACTGCGCCAGCGAGCCTGGTACTACACACGAGTTTACGCCGGACCAAACAGCATCGATGAAGTCTACGTTCTCAACGTTCGATTTTGGCGTTCAGGCGATGGCGGAAAATCGTTTGGGTCCATTGGAACACCACACGGTGATCACCACGATTTGTGGATCGCGCCCAATGATCCGCAGCGAATGGCAATCGCGGATGACGGCGGTGTGCAAATTTCTTTCAACCGCGGACAGACGTGGTCGACTTATGAGAACCAACCGACGGCGCAGTTCTATCGCGTGACAACGGACAACCATTTCCCATATCGGATCTATGGTGCCCAGCAAGACAACTCGACCGTTCGAATTCTCAGTCGCACTGGCGGCCGAAGTATCGGAGAGCGTGATTGGGAATCGACTGCTGGTGGAGAAAGTGGCTTTATCGCGCCCGATCCGAATGACCCAGAGATCGTCTACGGTGGTTCATATGGCGGGTATTTGACTCGCCGTAATCATCGGACCAACGAAATTCGCAACGTTCATATCTGGCCAGACAATCCGATGGGTCACGGGGCAGGGGACGGCAAGTATCGTTTTCAATGGAACTTCCCAATCGTGTTTTCCAAGCACGATCCAAAAGTGCTTTACGCGGCCGGCAACGTCTTGTTCAAAACAACCAACGGCGGTGAAAGCTGGACCAAAATCAGCGATGACTTGACGCGAAACGACGCTACGAAGCTTGGATCTTCTGGCGGACCGATCACTCAAGACAACACGAGCGTCGAATACTATTGCACCATTTTTGCGCTTGCCGAATCCGCCACCGAAAAAGGCACCATCTGGGCCGGATCGGATGACGGACTGATTCACATCACCCGCGACGCAGGCAAGAAATGGGAAAACGTGACGCCACCCGATTTGCCGGAGTGGGCTCAAATCAATTCGATCGAAGCCCATCCAACACAACCGGGCGGACTTTACGTTGCGGCAACGCGTTACAAGCTAGACGATTTCAAACCCTATCTGTTCAAGACGATGGACTATGGGAAAACCTGGACCGCGATCAACAACGGCATCGATCGTAAACACTTTACTCGTGTGATCCGCGCCGACTCCGAGCGAGAAGGATTGCTGTTTGCAGGAACAGAATCGGGTTTGTATATTTCGTTTGACGACGGAAAAAACTGGAAAGCATTTCAGTGCAACGTTCCGGTCGTTCCTGTGACTGATCTTGCGATAAAGGAAGGTGACTTGATCGTTGCGACCCAAGGCCGATCGTTTTGGGTACTGGACGATCTTTCGACGCTTCGACAGTGGAATCATAAATTGCTGGACGATGACGCTTACCTGTTTCAAACGCGGCCAACACTTCGGATGCGTGGAGGTGGAAGCAGTCGGCCGGGCCGGACGTCGGGGCAGAATGTGGCTTCGGGTGTTCCGATTCGTTTTCACTTAAAAGAAAAACCTCAAGACAAAACTGTCACGCGAATTGAAATCCGCGACGCTGCAGGTGAGTTGATCCAAGCCCTGAGTTCAAAACCAGACAAAGAGAAAAAGGAACTCTCGCTCAAGCCAACCAAAGGCATGAACCAAATTCGTTGGAACATGCGTTACTCAGGAGCGGAATCGTTTGCTGGAATGGTGCTGTGGGGCGGCGGCACGGGCGGACCGTTGGCGGTGCCTGGCGAGTATCAAGTAACACTGACGCAAACCAAACCTGCCGAGCCGGCTGACAGTGACAACGAGGACGATTCAGAAAAAGCAAAATCGAAATCGAAGCCTAAATCGAAAGCAAAATCGAAATCGAAAGATAAGGCCGCTGACGAGGAACCCAGTGGCGAGGACGTGTTTAACCTGACGGCTAATTTTGAAATTCAAAAGGACCCGCGCTCTGCGGCGACTCAAAAAGACTTTCAGGCTCAGTTTGAATTCCTGATCGGCGTGCGGGACAAGCTTTCCGAGGTCCACACTGTGATCAAGCAAATACGTGATGTCCGCAGTCAGATCCAGAGTTTGCAAAAACGGATCGCCAAAGATCCAGCTCAAAAGGAGCTGGTCGATAAAGCCAAAGAGTTAGTGGCCAAATTGACCGAAGTTGAGAAAGAGCTTTACCAAACTCAAAATCAGAGCTCCCAAGACCCGCTGAACTTTCCCATTAAACTCAATAACCGATTGAGCTCGCTGGTGGGAGTCGTGAGCACGGGGGACTATCGGCCCACTCGTCAGGCAATTGAGGTGAGAGATGTCTTGCTCAAGGAAATTGATGAACTTTTGGCCAAGCAGTCCAAAACAGTCAAAGCGGGCTTGGACGAGTTCAATGCGGCAGTACGCAAAGCAAAAGTGCCAGCGATCTTTGTGGAGTAGCTTCGGCCCCCCCGGTGGATGTCCAGCAGAGTCAAGAAATGTCCAATCCGAAAGACAGCTGAAAAGCCTTAGAAACTAGTCGCTTTTTCTGGCTCAGCTGTCATTTGGATTTGTTCAAAAATATGGCTACCATTACAATCTCAATGGGTTGGGTGAGGCGAAACGGCCTTTGTCTACTAATAAGTCAGCAGGGGGTACAGGGTGGAAATAAAAGTCACCGCGAAAAACGGGAGCATCTTCGATTCGGTTCAAGAAACCATGAAATCGAAAGTTGCGAAACTTCCCCGTTTTTTTGATCGCACGACAGCCATCCAAGTTATCGCCGACTTGAAACACTCCGAAAATCCAAAAGTTGAGATTATCGTCTCTGCCGAAGAGACGAGCGATTTCTTTGCTTCCGACACAGGGTCCAATGTGATTGTCGCATTGGACAGTGCAATCGCGAAGATTGAGCAACAACTGAAAAAACATAAAGAAAAACTAATTGGCAATCGCAGCCGGGACCATAAGATTCTCGAAGAGACCAACGAAGAATCGGCTGAGTAATTGCTAAGCAATCAATCGGCGTACCAGTGTATTAGTCGATCAGGAACTTAAGTTTTCAAACTACAAAGCTCTCGATCAAGACGATTCCAAGTACGTCAAAACATACAAGGAACCATTTATGAAGTTTTCTGATTTCGTGAAAACCGAAGCGATCAAAGCAGAACTGACGGCTTCTACTAAAGAAGACGTCATCCGCGAGTTGGTAACCAGCTTGGTCGACTCCGGTCAAATCGGTGCGGACAACCAAGAGACTATTGTCCAAGCCGTTTTGAAGCGCGAAGAATTGGGAAGCACGGGAATTGGACGAGGCATCGCTGTTCCTCACACCAAACACCCTTCTGTTTCCAAACCTGTCGGAACCGTCGGAGTCAGCCCATCCGGGATTGATTTCCAAAGTCTTGATGGCGAGCAAGTTCAACTCTTTTTCATGTTGATCTCACCACCTGACCAACCAAATGATCACCTGCGAGCCTTGGAAAACATTTCCAAGCAACTGCAGGATGAAACCTTTTGTCGATTTCTTAAGCAGTCACGTACTGCCGAAGACATTCAACAGATCCTCGAAGAAGCTGACAACAATCAGTTCGTTTCGTAGATCCGGTTACTAGTGATTCAACTAGCTCGATGGTTCAACTAACTTATGTCTGATCAATTTCGGTCAACGATGGTCACGATCAACAATCCGCAGGGTTTGCACATGCGCCCCGCCTATTTGTTTGCTGAAACGGCCGCAAAATTTGAAAGCAAGATCGAATTGGTCAAAGAAGACATTCGGATCAACGGCAAAAGCGTGCTGTCAATCTTGACGCTCGGAGCGACACAGGGGACACAAATCTGTGTCGAGGCGACAGGAGATGACGCCCAACCTGCGATCGAAGCCCTTGAGGGGCTTTTGATTTCCGGGTTCCCAGCTACCGCCGATTCAAGAGATTCGAACAACTAAATCAATAAGTTAAAAGATGCGTAAGTCGTTCCAGGCAATTTCACCAAAGCTGAAATTGCTTGATGGATCAAACATTCATAGATAGATCAACGACAACGCCGATCCAGACAGACAGTTGATTCAATTTGCCCTCGTTATTCGAGCAACAATTGATGACAACTCGTTTTCTAAAATCCGAAACTCCATCCTCATGGACCGCTTGCGCTCCAACGTGTGTCGTTTCGTCGAGTCTGCATCCAATTTCGCTTGCTCAACCCGCGGTTGATCGCTTCTTTTCAAAAATGTTCTCGACCAATGCGTATCTCAAACGCGTTGCCCAGATCACGAGCAATCCCAACCCGGTCCGCGTGGAGATCCCAAGCCCGCGCATCAATAAAACAACACAAACACAAATACAACTGCTGCCCGTTCAAACCAGTGAGAAAGGGCAAACCCGCCCGCTCATAAAAACGACGGGCCGCCATGAAAGCACAAATTACTATGAAAACAACCATGCTAATCAACGCATCGCAATCCGAAGAGAACCGGATCGCGATCGTCGAGGACGGACGACTTGAAGAACTCTATGTCGAACGTGAAAGCCAGGACAACTACGTAGGTAATGTTTACAAAGGCAAAATTGTCAATCTTGAGCCAAGCATCCAAGCGGTGTTTGTCGACTTTGGCGTAGGCCGAAACGGATTCCTCCACATCAGCGACGTCGAACCGCGCTACTTCAAGCAAGGTGGTTATGATCCTGACGAGATGATGCGAAAGGAAAAAGAAGCCGCTGCCAACAATCCTCGCAGTCGTAATCGACCACCCACTCACGGCGGATTTCGCCCCCGCGTGAAGCCTCCGATTCAGGAGATCTTCAAACGTGGTGATGAGGTATTGGTCCAAGTCATCAAAGAAGGGATCGGCAACAAAGGCCCGACTCTCTCGACTTACATCAGCATCCCCGGCCGATACCTGGTCTTGATGCCGGCTCTCGGACGTGTTGGCGTCTCTCGAAAGATCGAAGACGAAGAAGAGCGGAAACGCCTGAAAGAATACCTTTACGACCTCAAGCCACCCAAGGGCCTCGGATTCATCGTCCGAACTGCTGGAGCCGGTCGATCACGTAAAGAGCTTTCGCGCGACCTTGCGTACCTTCTGCGACTTTGGAAAGTGATTTCCAAACGGGTCCAAACCGTCCCGGGTCCGATCGACATTTACGAAGAAAGCGACATGATCATTCGCACGATTCGTGACATCCTGACCGCCGACATCGACACAATCATGATCGATAGCGAAACGGCGTTCTCTCGGTGCCAGGAATTCCTGAAACTGGTCGTGCCGCGTTACTCCGACAGACTGGAGCTTTACAAAGGCAAGGATCCGCTTTTCCACCACTACAAAGTCGAATCCGAAATCGCAAAAATTCACGCCCGCGAAGTGCCACTTCCTGATGGTGGATCAATCGTGATCGACCAAACCGAAGCCCTCGTCGCCATCGACGTAAACAGCGGAAGCTTCCGCACGGACGATTCGGCAGAGGAATCGGCATACCGCCTGAACATGGCAGCCGCCAAAGAGATCTCGCGTCAGCTTCGTTTGCGTGACCTCGGCGGGGTGATCGTAAATGACTTTATCGATATGCGTCGAGACAAGCATCGACGCAGCGTTGAACGCATGCTTCGTGATTCGATGAAGCGTGACCGTGCCCGGACCAAGATCCTCCGAATCAGCCCATTCGGATTGATTGAAATGACTCGGCAACGAATCAAACCGGGACTCAAGCGAAGTCTGTACCAGGAATGTCCTTGCTGCAGTGGACGTGGCAATGTCAAAACCGAAGAAAGCATGGCGCTCGACGTTCTCAGAATGCTCATGTTAGCCACCGAGCAAAAGAATATGGCAACCATCTCCGTTCGCGTGAACGAGAAAGTCGCCTCTTACTTGAATAACCAAAAACGACGCGAACTGGCAGAACTCGAAGGCCGCGGAACGGTCGACATTCGCATCCTCGGCAGCGAAACAGTATTCCCAGAGCACTTGGAACTGGAATGCCGAGATGCAAAAGGCGCCGAAGTCCGATTGGCCAAAAACGTGATTTAGTCACTGGCGGAAATTGAACAAAACGCAACAAACTTACTCGTGACTTCGTGATCAATAAACAGAGGCGTGATTCAATTCGAATCACGCCTCTGCTATGCGCGAGCCCAACCCGCGGGCGAGGGTCAAACAGAATGTGAGTTTCGCTTGGATCGCACAGGCCCTTCGCCCTCGCAATAAACTTCACCGCTCAATGAGAGCTTGATAGCAATTAAAAATTTGCTTGATGTGTTTCTTCTTTTGCAAAATAGTTATCAAAGATTTCACAAAACGTGTTACAAAAAGAAGATCAAACTCCTGCTTTACAACTTCAACATCTGGTTTCGCAAACTCAAATCCTGTTTCTTGGACAATCGTTGACCATAAAGTCACACGAATTTCGTTGGCTGGTAAATTTGGCCAGCCAACATCTTCTATAACATTCCGAACAACTTAGCTTGAAGGTGTGAAATGGAATCCAGTTCTTTAAAGAAGATTTTACTGTTAGTGTTGGTAGTCTCATTAACACTTTCGAACTCAGCATTGTCCCAGCTCACACCTGAAGAAGTCTACAAAGTTCACGTGCTGAAATTGAACACGAGAGGGAATTCGGAAAAACAACATGCATTTTTTTTTCATAGCATGGGACTTGGGGAATTGGAGAGGCTAAAGAACGAAAAACGACGGTATAGGGGACTTGCGCCCGAGAAGCAGCTCAGATTGGAATTACTTGAAGACGCTTTATCCCCCATCACCGAGGTGATTAACGCACGGCGAAATACTAGCGACCGAGAAACTCGCTTAGCGCTGAATCAAAAGTTTGTCGAACTGTTAAATGACACTGACAACTATCGATTAGTCTTCGACGCTCTCGGCGGCGATCGGGCGCTGGAATTGACAACCAAAGGACTGGCTGCAAGCCTGAAGAACATTTCCAAAAGTTCAATAACCAATGCATATTCTCCTGCAACCATTTTGAACAATGAACTGGTTTTGAAGTTGTTATCATTCTCAGACTTGCAGAAAAAGGAATTTGAGAAACTCAAAATTGAAGTAACGGAAAAAATGAGATTTGGCGCCGAAGGCGAAGTCGGGCAAATGGAAGACGTTCTGTCGCGACACTGGAAAAGCATTCTTTCTTCACTCGATGCAACGCAAAGCGACACCGTAAAACAGTTGGTAGGTGAACCAATTCAATGGTTTAGAGGGTCCGCGAACAATCAACTTCGGCGGCGCGATTTCTCAAACCATGGAGGTCCTGTCGTGAACCCCGGTACGATAGACGAATCAATAAAGACTGATGATGGTCGTTCGATATTTCAAATGACGCCTGCTGAACTTGGCGAAAATGGCATTGATTTTCTTTATAGCCACATTTATGAAATGATGTCTAGTCCATTCATCTGGGACGAACTCGAGTTGAGTAAGGAGCAAAGAAGCGATCTGAAGCAGAACAAACTTGACGCGGTCGGGCTTCCCTCTTTTCATCAGGAACGGCTTGTCGATTTGCTAAAAGAAAAGGAAGTCAACTACCCAAAATCAATGAAGTCTATTCTTCAAGAAAGTCAATTGACGTGGTTTCGTCAGATGGAGTTACAGGTATTGACTGGTCAATACGAATCTTCCATTGGCCTTCTCCATCCAATGTTCGTAGAGCGGTTGACGCTACGCCGTAGACAGCAGGAAAAAATCAAAGAGCTTGCAAAAAAATATTCAATGGAGATTCAAGTTCTTCAGAAATCTTTGATCGCGTCTCGCAAAGAAACGCGACTTGAATTTGAAGCAGCCATCCAGGATCTCCTAACAGAAGAGCAAAAAGCGATTTTCCAAAAGTTGACCGGGAGGCAAATTCAGGAAACCAATTCCCAACGAGTGCGCAACTGACAAAAGTTAAAAAGTTGAGATAACCAGGCAAACAACAGGCCATGATTTATTCGTTGGTTTTTGGGGTCTCACCAAATGCGATTGAATACAATTCTCCCAAGCCGTTGGCTTCAAGAAATACTTTGAGCTCTGAATCCAATCGCCCTGCCTTTTCAGTTTCGTATTTTTCGAATGTTTCGCGAATAGACTTGGCTTTTTCGGTTAGTTGTTTTTTCTGTTTTTCGTTCAGCTTGAGAGAAGTTGCAAGCCGTCCATGAACAATTGCTGCAACAACTCCAAATAGCTCGACTTCTCTCCATGCCGCTCGTTCTTCAATTAGTTCTAGCTGGTGTGGCAGTAGTACATTGCCCAGTAAATCAGAAATGGAAGTTTGCTCAAAGAAGCCTTTATCCTTGGATTTGACTTCCGCAAGGTAGTCTTTTGCCGCCTCGCACTGCGACGGGGTCATCTCAAAGAACCGCTGGTACGTTGGTGACTTGGCAAGGTTTTCAAGAAATACTTTTCCGCCGGGCTCACTTGTTTTCTCAATTTTTCGCTCGGTCGATCCGTCCGGAAAAATCGAAAATTGTCCTTTGCGTTCCCACAGTTCAGTCAAGCTAAGAGCGTCTTTTTTCAATGGTGATTCTTCGAATGCATCGAATTCTTCCATGATAAGTTCGGAAAAATAGCCATGCCCCAATTCGTCATAGACGTTCTTAAATTGCTGCGCTTTCTTGTCACCAGTAATTTCTTCTAGCCAGTAAAACAGAGGCCCGCTTGCAATCTCATCAGGCAGTTCCACTTTGATTCTCGCCCAGTAAGTCAAACTGAATTTTCGTAGATTTTGCTGAGCCTGCTTATGAACCTCAAGCAATTCGTCGGAAACGACATAGTCGGCTGAGTTGCAAATCCGCGGCAACTCATTGAGAGTGGTTTTAACTCCGCGAGTTTTCAGGATGATTCGATTCCGAAAATTGCGTAGCCGATTTCTTTCCTGCTGCGTAAAAGTGCGTCGGAAACTCCGACGGATTGACTCAAGTTGTTCGCCAAATTCCTTTTCCAACCGCGTCGACTTGACAGTCATTGCCTGATCGTCGGGTGATTTTGCGTTGGCGTTTCTAGCCGCTTTTAAATCTTCCAGTAACTCTTGCAAACGCTTGATCTTCTTGAGCATCTGGTCAGAGTCAGATTGCTGACGTTTACTGAGGTTCATGTCTGCCAGAACCGTTTTTCTTTTAGACAAACCGAGTAAATACTCTTCTTCACAAACGTAGAGCTTTTTCAGCACTTCCTTTTCGTATTCGAATGGGCTCTTGAAATCGGTGTATTCTGGGGGAGTCCAGTAAGAATGATATTTCATTTCAAAAGGAGCGAAACGATCATCTTTTTTTGATTGTCCTGAAACGTTGAGAGTCAGGCAAAAGAGAATGATTGCCGAGATCAAGAAATGATAAGGAAGCATGAAAACCTTCTTGAGAATTTGTGACACCAGATCTGAACCTACAGCCTAGAGATTCGCTTGTCAAAAATCAGAAGTTTTTGGCGTCTAGATAAATAGTTCATCCAGTATCGAAACACTCTCCATCGCATTCGCTCAGCCCATTAAAAAAGCGTGGTTCATAGTGAACCACGCTTTTGTTTTTTCAATTTTACCAACTCAAGAATTAAAAGATCTCAAGCAATGTGAACAACTGGTCGATTGTGTTCAACTTGTTGACCAAACGAGCTTGTTCAGTAGATGAATCAGGCTCGAAGAATAGTCGCCATGCTGTTGTCCAATCGGCTTCTGGGTTCTGTGTCCCAAAATCAGTTGCAAACTGTGAGGTTCGAAGGTACCACCACTCATTGTCGCCTGAGATGTCGTAGAACAAGATGTCATCTGGTCGTTCTTGAACCCAACCGCTTTGCAGCAGGAATGAATTCCAGTACGAAGCCTGCCCTGGGAATACGTTAGAAACCGCATCTGGACCACTCCAGGTAAAAGCGATTTCTCGTGGGACTTCAGCAGTGATGAAGTCGTTGATGTCTTGGTTGGTTTCATCCCAATCGGCGAACGAAAGCGTTCGGACGAAAGTCGATTGAGTCACAAACCTGCCCAACTCAGGATCGAAGACTTGGGTGTCGACCTGTACCAGCTCATTGGTTCCAACTCGCTCAGCAGAGGCGATTGTGAATTCTTTTACGAATACTAATGGTTCGATTGTCTGAGTGCCTTTGAGTAGGCGAGTGTTTTGTGTTCGCTCAGTCAACAAGAAAAACCCCTGGTCGATGACTTCAATTTCTCTGTTTGTCCAAGCATCACCACCATTACGGAATTCAACTCTGGCATCTTCTGTTTCTCTGTCGACAAGATTGTCATCGCCGAAAAACAGGAATCGGTCTTTGCCTTCGTTTCCAAACAGAACATCATCAGCATCGACGCCACCTACGAGTCCGTCATTGCCGCCTTGGCCAAGCAAAATATCCTCACCGGCTTCGCCATACAGGTTATCGTTGCCGTCACCGCCGAACAACAAATCTTCGCCAATGCCACCATGCAACTCATCATTACCCTCTCCACCGACTAGCAAGTCGTCGCCACCGAAACCACTGATCGTATCGTTGCCAAGCTGACCGTAAAGTTTATCGCGGTCGTCGCCACCCGTGATGGTGTCATCACCAGCAGCACCAAAGACAATATCTGATCCGCCCTGTCCGTCGATAATGTCGTCACCGTCATTACCAATCAGTACGTCGTCACCAACATCGCCGAAGATCTCGTCATCGCCAGCTTCGCCGAAAACTAAATCGTCGCCACTGCCAGCTAGAATAAAGTCGCTACCTTCTCCGCCAAACAGGAAGTCGCCATCGTTACTTCCGTCAATGAAGTCGTCACCTGCGTTGCCATAAAGTCGGTCAATGCCATCTGAACCCAGAACCACATCATTGTCGGCTTGTCCAAAAATGATGTCATCGCCAGCGTTACCAGCCAATCGGTCGTTGCCAAATCCGCCTAGCAGGACGTCGTCACCATCTTCTCCAGAAATATTGTCAGCGCCCTCTCCGCCATTGGAAAAGTCATCACCGCTGCCACCTAGAATTGTATCGTTACCACCGTCGCCAAGAAGATTGTCATCGCCATCTCCACCCTCGATGAAGTCATCTCCAAATCCACCAAAGATTCGATCGGAGCCAGCGTTTCCTTGCAGAAAGTCAATGCCATTATCACCGCGAAGTTGATCATCACCTTCGCCACCGAACAATCTGTCAGTTCCGTTGTGGCCAGAAAGTCGATCGTTACCTTCACCGCCAGTTAATATATCGTCGCCGTTGTTGCCGTTGAGTTCATCGTCGCCCGTTCCGCCTTCCAGGACATCAAAACCTTCGTTGCCCCAAATTCGATCGTCGCCAGAACCGCCGTTAATCGTGTCTTCGCCGTTTTGACCAAAGAGTCGATCATTACCGCCATTGCCTTCGACCGTGTCATTTCCATCGAAAGCGAAAACAGTATCGTCGTCCGCGCCACCAAAGATTACGTCGTCGCCCAACCAACCGTATAGAAAGTCATTGCCAGCGTCGCCATGAAGTGTGTCATCTCCGGTTTGGCCAAAAACAAAGTCGTCGCCATTGCCGCCGAAGACCATGTCGTCTCCAGCGTTTCCGTGAAGACCGTCATCTCCATCGAATCCGCGAATTTCATCTTCGCCGTCACCGCCATTGATGCGGTCGGTACCGCTGCCGCCAAACAAGCGATCGTTTCCACCACCGCCAAACACATTGGACGGAATCGCTGTGTTGTTGGCAAAAATGTCGTCACCGTCACCAGCATTGAATTGGACTTCGGTGACATCAGCCAATGGGAAGAACTGTGGCACGCCAGCAGTATCCAAAGAGAATGCAACCTCTGTCGGAGAGACTTGCTGAACAGTGGCAACATCTACACCATCACCACCACTGAGTAACACGATCCCAGTACTTGGGTCGAAAGTGATACTTGCAAGCAAATTACGCACTTCCAAGTTCTCGTATACATACCCACGAGATTTGGATGAATTTCTAAACTTGCGCTCTGATGAAAGAAGCATTTGAGATACGTTGGCTACGAATCGAAGCATTTTGGTGGTCCCGGGCGGAAAGTCACTTGGAAGAAGCTTATAAAAGGGAAATTTTCCTACTATTCCGTTGTAGTTAGAGCCCCCAAAGCTTGCAAACAGAACGTTGCATTTCAGCCACATTTGGCCTTAAAAACCAACTACCTGTTCGGTCAATTCCGATTATCGAGAATTAGACCAGAAAGTAGGACACTTGAGTAAGCTCGGCTTTGAATCGAAGTTACTGCAATTTTGGCTTTAACACTACGTCTTCCGGCTTTGACTTGGCTTGACCGCAGTCAGTTCCAGCTAGCGAGTGAAAATTTGGAATAATCAGCAAACTTTGCAAAATCATCACCCTCGATCTGCCGATCCCATGAAGGTATGGGCTTCCCGCAATTGCGTGGAATTTTCATAGTTTCAACTCCTACTGAGGTGATCATGTCCGGTCGCATTAATATTCCTTTCCGAATCACGATGTTCAGTCTTTTGGCAGCGACTGTATTGCTGGCATCCAGCTCGTCAGCCATCGCTGATCAACCACAGTGGATTTGGTCTCCTAAAAAGTCAGGAGTCGCCGGTGTTAAGTCACAGGGCGAATGCTACTTTCGAAAAAAATTCACCCTCGTCAAACCCGAGCAAGCCGAAATGGAATTGCTTGCCGGCGATGAATACGAGCTATTCATTAACGGTCGACTTGCCGCCCGAGGCCAATCATATGGAAGTGCCACCAAAATGGACGTTAGTTCGTTTTTGGTTCCCGGCGTTAACTTGATCGCGGCGAAGGTTCGACACAACGATGGCAACCAAGTCGGTTTGGCAATTCGTTTTCGTGTTCGAGAAAAAGGCGAAACGCGCTGGCGTAGCCTAACTACCAACGACACTTGGAAGACTCGCGACCAAGCGATTACATCCTGGCAAAGCACGTCATACAACGATATGGGCTGGTTGAATGCTCAGACGCTTGGCAAAACTGCGTCGGCTTCTTCCAAGACTGTTGCTCCTTCCAAGACTGCTTCTTCCCAGCCGGCCTCTTCCAAATCAGCAACAACAAACCGGACGGCACAAACGGCGCAGCGAGTTCAACCACGCACGCAACCTAAGAAGCCAAAACAACTGACTGCAAATCTGACCTCACAACCTCAGGCCCAAGCCTTTGATAATTCTGCACCACCTGTGCCAACAGAGACGGCAGCCAAACCAGTTGCCGCCAGAAAAGTCAAATCGAAGATCGCGACGAATCAATCGAAACCAGTTGCAAGTAACCCAAACGAAAAAAACGCAACGGACCGATTTGAGATCAGCCCTGAATTTACCGTTCAGCTAATCATGAGCGAAAAAGAAACTGGCTCATTGATCGCGATGGAGTTCAACGAGTTCGGCAAACTATTGCTTTCACGCGAAGGCGGCCCATTGCTGATTGCCGATCCAACCAAACAACTGGATGATCCTAATCGCGTTCGTGTTTACTGCGACGAAGTTTCATCATGCCAAGGAATCCTACCGCTTAACGGCGAAGTTTTTGTAACTGGAAGTGGTCCTCAAGGGCTCGGGCTTTATCGTTTGGCCGACAACAATCGCGATGGCAAATTAGAAGTCGTTTCGAAAATGGTTGGATTCACTGGTGAGCCAGGAGAGCATGGGCCGCACGGAATTCAACTTGGTCCCGACGGAATGCTATACGTCATTGTCGGCAATGGCAGTCAAGTCGATGCTGCTCCTGAAGAAACCAGTCCTTACTTGCACCATTACGAGGGCGACTTGGTTCCTCGTTATGAAGATCCAGGCGGACATGCTCAAGGTGTCAAAGCACCCGGCGGAACCATCGTTCGCGTTACGCTGGACGGCAAAAAAGTTGAAACAGTTGTTGGAGGAATTCGCAATTCATTCGATCTTGTTTTTGACAAAGACGGTGAAATTTTCCTTCACGACAGCGACATGGAATCGGATATCGGCACGACCTGGTATCGCCCAACTATGGCTTTCCACGCTCCTCATGGAGCCGAATTGGGATGGCGAAGTGGTTGGTCCAAGTTCCCACAGTACTTTGTAGATCAGACTCCAGCAGTTTGCGAAACAGGCCGCGGATCACCAACTGGCTCGGTGCTTTATCAGCACTTGCAATTCCCAGTTAGATATCAAGACACAATTTTCATGGCGGATTGGTCCGAAGGGCGAATCCTTGCACTGCGAACACAACCATCAGGTGCGGGCTTTACTGCCCAAGCAGAAACTTTCCTCAAAGGCCGACCGCTAAACGTCTGTGATCTTGCAGTCGGTGAAGACGGAGGCTTGTACTTTTGCACCGGCGGTCGTGGCACCCAAGGCGGCGTCTACCGCATCATGTGGAATGGACAAATCCCTCAGCAGATGCTTGAGTTCGAATCAGATCTTGCCAAAGCAATTCGTCATCCGCAGCCAGCATCGGCTTGGGCTCGACAGAACATCGCTCAGATCCGAATTGCCATGGGTGACAGCTGGGCGACAGCCATTCAGGGCGTTGCAAAAGAAAAACGCAACACAGACAAATTCCGAACACGCGCTCTTCAGCTAATGGTTCTTTATGGTCCGACTCCTACAACCAAATTTTTGGAAGAGTTGTCAAAAGACAGCAGCGTCGAAATTCGCACCCAAGTCGCACGCATGTGCGGACTGACCCGAGGCAACGAAGACATTCTGGAAGAAATGGTTACCGACTCGAGCCCCATCGTTCGACGAGCGTCCTGTGAATCGTTCATGCGAATTGGACTTGAGCCAGAGCTCTCAGCTTTGATTCCGATGCTTCAGTCAACCGACCGGATCGAATCACTCAGTGCTCGCCGATTGCTGGAACGCATTCGGATCGACAAATGGGAAGACGACATCTTCACAACAGAAAACAAGCGTCTATTCATTCAGGGTTCCGTTGCAATGATGACCGCTAAACCGTCGTTGGAACGGGCTTATCAAATCCTCGCTAAATCTAGCACATTCATGGAAGGCTTTATTAATGATTACGACTTTGTTGATCTGTTGCGTACGATGCAGTTGGCGTTGGTTCGTGGAAAAGTAGACCCAGCTCGAATCCCTGGATTGGCCGTTCGCGTTGGCAATGAGTTTCCATCTGAAAGCTCAGCCATCAACCGCGAACTGTCTCGGATCCTGGCCTTTCTCAAAGCCGGTGATCTTCAAGGCCGCGTTGAAGAGTATCTTCAAAACCCCGACGTTAGCGTTGAGGACAAAGTCCACGTCGCGATGTACATGCAAACGATCGGAAGCAATCTGACCACTAGCGCTCGTGTGGCGATGATCGACAGTCTTGAAAAAGCTCGTCAAATCGACGGAGCCGGCGGAAGTTACCAACTTTATCTCCAGCGTGCGATCACAGAGCTTTCTGCGACGATCACTCCAGATGAAATAAATTATGTCCTTCAAAACGGACACCTTTGGCCAAGTGCAGCCACGGCAGCGTTCTACAAATTGCCTGATAGCCTCACACCTGAGATGGTACAAACCGTCATCGAGATGGATCAGCGAGTTCAGCAAGCCGGCAAAACCGACATCGCCACCAATCAAATGAGGTTGGGTGTAATCGCGGTATTGGCTCGTAGTGGTGATGATACTTCGATGGAATACCTTCGACAGCTTTGGCAACAAGAAGAAAATCGTCGTAATGACATTTCAATTGGACTCGCACAACAACCAGCCGGCGAAAACTGGGCTTACCTCGTCAGCAGCATTCCAATCCTTGACGATTTAACCGGCATGGAAGTGCTTGAGAAACTTTCGGCTGTCCAGCGTCGTCCACGTGCGGCCAAACATTATCGCGATGTCATCTCGGTTGGTTATCGCATGCGAGGCAAAGGAACTCCATCTGCCGTGCGACTACTTCGGCACTGGTCTGGCGAACAGCAACAGCCTGACGCCAACAGTTGGGATTCAAACATGAACGCATGGCGAAACTGGTTCCATTCTAAGTTTCCAAATGAACCAAAAATCGAAGTCGAATCGACTTCGGACAAAATTGGCCGCTACTCGGCTGATCAAGTCCTGATGACAGTTAGTACTAACACTGGTGACGCGAATCGTGGTCATGCTTTGTACGCCAAAGCCCAGTGTGCCACTTGTCACCGATTTGAAAACCAGGGGCAAAGCGTTGGGCCTGACCTAACAAACCTTGCCCAGCGATTCTCACTTCGCGAAGCCATTGAATCAACGGTCAACCCTTCAAAGGTCATTCCAGATCGTTATGCATCAAAGCAAATTTTGACGGTTGATGGCACCATGTTCACCGGCATGGCGATCAAACAAGCCGACGAATCCTACTTTGTTCTTCAAAGCGACGGTAAGCGAATTCGAATCAAGCCTGAAGACATTGAAGAGATCAAAGAAAGCGATATCTCAGCTATGCCAACTGGGCTACTGGATGGGCTTACGCCATCAGAAGTCAACGACCTCTTCGCCTACCTGATGAAGAACCAAGCACAAACAGCGGGCACTTCAAAAGGCCCAACTGTTTCCCAAGTGCAATTCTCCAAGTAGTAGAAACAAAAACCAGACAAGCCATGCGGCAGCAATTTGCTTCGCATGGCTTTTTTTATGCGCCAACTGCCAACCCAGCAGTGGCCCATTGGCAACAACGCTTTTAAAATAGCAAACGTAATTACGTGCCAAGGTTTCTAGCGCGCCAAACCCAACTGACTACCGAGTCAAGAAAAAATGAACGACCAACAATCGACGATCCATCAACTCCGCGAAGTCGTCCGTAAATTTGTTGAGGAGCGCGATTGGAAAAAATTCCACTCGCCAAAAAACCTCAGCATGGCACTTACCATCGAAGCGGGCGAACTCATGGAGCATTTCCAATGGATCACACCAGAAGCTTCACGTGAACTGGACGAGCAAGCCACCGCTGACGCCGGCGAGGAATTGGCGGACGTGCTTTGCTACACATTGGCAATCGCCAACGAATTAGGAATCGATATTGCTTCGACGCTTGACGCCAAAATGAAAAAGAACCGTCTGAAATATCCCGTCGAAGAGTACCGCGGTCGTTTTGGAAAAGACGACCCCAACCCAGTCACCTGAGCCGCTTAGGCCATAGCCTCGGTTCATCGAGCACGAGACCCGACGCTGCGAACAGCAAAAAAACATAACCGTGGCTATCGCCAAAACGGCTAATTGTGACCGTTCTCTGGTGATCAGTCCTTTGACGCTTCAGCACCATCGCCGACCGCATCACCTGTTGCCGCATCGTCTTTGCCGTTTTCAACTTTGGCATTCTCTGCTTTGCCGTTCTCAGCTTTGCCGTTTTCAGTTTTGACAGCCTCAGCTTGGTCATCGCTCTCTGGATCATAGTGATCATCCCATTTCTTCTCGACTGGCACTCCAAGCTTTCCTACGCTTTTCGCGATCACCATACTCACCGCGGCATCGCCCGTCACGTTGACCGATGTGCGGCACATATCCAACAGGCGATCGACGGCAAAAATCAAAGCCAGACCTTCTTCGGGAACGCCGATCGCCCCCAACACAATCACAAGCATCACCATCCCCGCACCAGGCACCGCAGCGGATCCGATCGAAGCCAACGTTGCCGTTACAACGATCGTAAGCTGCTCCGAAAGACCAAGGTTCATTCCATATGTTTGAGCAATAAAAACCGCAGCGACCGCTTGGTAGAGGCTTGTTCCGTCCATGTTGACCGTTGCGCCAATCGGAATCACGAAACTACTGACTTCTTTTTCAACGCCCAAATGCTCTTCGACACGCTCCATCGTGACAGGCAGCGTCGCGGCGCTGGAACTGGTTGAAAACGCCAACAGCTGGGCCGGCGCAATTCCTTTGAGGAAAAATCCGTAACCCTTGCCCGTCAATGTAAACACTAAAGCTGGATAGACGATAAAAATCATCGCCGCTAAACCAAACACAACGCAGCCTGAGTACCACGCCAGCGCGATAAGCAAATCTGGAGACTGGACTTCGACGACCAAGGTTGCCAACAATGCGAAAACACCAACGGGCGCAACCAACATGATCAGGTCCACAAGCTTTAAAACGACATCGTTGAGTCCGTCAAAAACATCTTTTACGGGTTTAGCTTTTTCCGGGTCAATCAACAGAAGGCCGATACCAAAAATCACCACAAAGAAAATAACTTGCAGCATGTTTCGATTTGAAGATGCAGCGGACACGAGATTGTCCGGCACCATGTCGACCAAAGGCTGAAGCGGTCCGGCGCCTTTTTGCTTTTCCGCATCAGCAATTTTCTTGCCTGCGTCGGTCTCAAAACTGGCAACCAGCATATCGCGAGTTTCTTCGCCCACCGAGCTACCTGGCTGGACAATGTTGACCACTGCCAGACCAATGGTGACCGAGATGACGGTCGTAAGAAGATAAAACAGGATCGTTCTCAAGCCCATTTTTGAAAGCTTGGAAATGTCCTTCAGGTCCGTAATCCCTTTGATTAGCGAAGTCACAATCAACGGAACGGCGATAAGCTTGAGCGAATTGATAAAGATCGTACCGAACGGTTTGACAAAGCTGGTGACCAGCTCTTTGCCGCTTGGAAACGTTTCACTTCCCGGAAACAACAACGCCAAGGCACCAAAAACAAGCCCGGCAATCATTCCAATAATGATCTGCCAATGCATCGCAATTCTGGGAGTTTTCTTCATCGTTTACTCTTTAGTCCGTAAATCCAAAACACAACAATTCAAACGTCGTAAAACTCGGGATCGCAAGGTCGTTCACTTTGAACACAACCTGCTTGGGCGTCGCTGGCGCTTTAACAAAAGCGAGCCACTCCGTTTCAGGTCGCATTGGAAAATCCCGCTCTCCCAACGGCACGCTGACCGAGGTATCGTCACCGTATAGGTTTAAGATGATCCGATCTCCACGGATACCCACCGGATCGACCTGGCCAAACAATACGACGACTTGGCCGCCTTTTTGAATGGCAGGCTTGGCAAATTCCTGGTTCAGATTTTGCAGCTTTTTTCGCTCTTCATCATTGCTACCCTGAATGATTTCAACAAAACGCTCCGTCAGCGAATTCTCCCAAGCCGTCACTTGCTTCACAATCGCCTGATCATTTTGGTCATCGCTGTCAGCATTCTCGCGCGAATATTCTTTCAATTCATAAAAGTAAACGGCGAATTGCTGAAACGTTTTGTATTGCTCTTCTGTTTCAGGAATCCAATTGAACACTTTGCAAGCTTCACCTGTTCGATTGATTCCAACACTCTGCTCGCGAAGCGCATGATCATCGGCAACGGCAACCAAAACAGCCTCAGAAGTTGTCCCACCAAGCACGCTCAACGGCTGAATTTTCCCATCGGCACTGGCGATTAAGTCAGGCACTTCATCAACCAAAACATATTGGCCTGAACGCGAATCTGAAAACACATTCATTGCCGCCATCCGACCTCTGACTGTCACCAACGGCGTGCCTGGCAATGGCTGTTTAGGGCTGCTGGCCACCAACCACGTGAGTGGGTCGTCATCGGTTGCGGGCCCGTCTTTCTTCCCGAGCAACCCGGTGGGCTCGCCAAGCTTACTTTTAATCGCTTTGTTTTGTGCATTTTGATCGAGGTCATCCAGCTCACCCCGCACGGAAATTCTTGCTTCATGTTTCGCATAAGGATTGGTAAACGTGGGAGGTGCGCTTTGTACGAAGTAAGCCGACTCAACCACCTTGCTTGAATTTGCATATTCGACTTCCGAAAAACTAATCACAAACCGTCGATTGATCGAAAGTAGAATAAAGTCATTGGCTTGATCAATCGCAATGACGCCGCGTACTTGATCCATCAACATATCGTCAGTGAGTTCATCAATCGACCTTGCACTTTGTATGACTTCGATTTTCGAAGCCCCCACGACAGCAGAATAGCTGGTCAAAACCCAACCGCGCGTATCAACAATCGTACCCACCGCCATGTGAGATCCGCGCGCATCATAGACTTTCAAATTCACCAATTGCGGCTGAATGGTGGTCCACGCATCTTCAACCTGAGCTTTTTTCAAGTAAGCAAATTTTTGCGGAGCCAAGTCTTTGAGTCGTAGCTTTCTAACCGGCTCGTCTTTTGAAGGTTTAGCTTGGGCCGAATTGTCCGAGTCGGTTTTTGTTTTGTCATCTGGTTTCTCAGGCGAATTTGCTTCGTCCGCCGAATCCGCTTTTTCCTCAAGCGCATCGTTTGACGTTTCGGCGACTGGATCGGGCTCAGGTATTTCAGCAACCTGATCCACGCTACGAATCTGGAGAATCAACATCGTGACCAAAGCGCCGATAATCAAAAGAAAAACACACGCCGTCACGATTGTAGTAATGAACTTTCTTTTCATTCGAAGTTCGTAATCGCGTCGGATACTTTCAACTCCGCTCAATTCTTCCTTGGTCTTGATTACTGAAACTGGTGCTGCGACGGTTGGGCTTTCAGTTCCAGCTTTTTGTGGCGTCTCTTGTTCATCAGACGATGGGGAACTATTTCGTTTAGCGGCTTTTTTTGCCACCGCTTTTTTGGCCGCGGCTTTTTGGGCCGACTTTTTCTTCGATCTCAGTTTCGGATTGATCTTGGGAAAACCATCTTCCGGTTTCGCGTTCGATTTCGCCTTCGATTTGCCTTCAACTGCGCTTTCATCTTTCCCCTCTGCTTGCCGCGCCTTGGCAGGTTTTGGGGGTCTTGGTTTGGCTCGCGATGACTTGGCGGGCGGAACATTTTGGTCCGTTCGAAACCGCGCGACTTTAGCTGGCGTCTCAGTCGCGGGAGAAGTGGGAGCGACTTCGACCTGAATCGCACTTGCAATATCAAAAGATCGAGAGCAGCTAGGGCAAGTTATCTTTTGATCGTTTTTGTCATAGGTCACGCAAAGATGTTCTTCGCAAACCGGACATTCGATATTAAGATCCATCAGCTTTTTAAAACTCCCGTACAATTACCCCACTCTAGTTTAAGCAAATTGCGGTCGAGTTGCCATTGTTAACGGGCTCGCATACTTCGCATTTGGACTCTTAGTAGATTGGTGACGCACAAAAAGCAGATTGGTTGCTGCTTTCTTTGACGAGTTTTCAAGAGATGCGACCGGTGAAGTTTTGCCATCGGTGTTAGTCTTCACCGATCACGTTTGCCGCTGTTGTAAAACGCTATTTGAAACGTTTTATGCCTTCAAAGTTGTTTTTGGCGTTTTTCTTTTTGGATAACACTCACGGCAAATCTGGCACTTCGTTCCGTCACAACCTCGCGCCGAACAATGCTCGCGTCCGTAGTAAATGATTTGAAGGTGGAGCGAATTCCAGGATTCGATTGGAAACAGTTTTTTTAGATCAGCCTCCGTTTGCTTGACATTTTTCCCATTGGTCAAACCCCAACGCTGTGCCAACCGATGAATATGCGTATCAACTGGAAACGAGGGAACGCCGAATGCCTGAGCCATAACAACACTGGCCGTTTTATGTCCGACGCCCGGCAACCGCTCCAAGGCGTCCATATCGGCAGGCACTTCGCCACCGTGTTCTTCCATCAGAATTTTGGACAGTCCGGCAATGGCTTTGGATTTGCCGGGTGACAATCCACAGGGGCGAATGATCTCAAGAATTTTTTCAACAGGAACCTTAACCATCTTTTTTGCACTGTCCGCTTTTTTGAAAAGTGCAGGGGTCACTTTGTTGACGCGTTCGTCGGTGCATTGGGCACTCAACAGCACTGCCACCAACAGTGTGAATGGGTTGGTGTGATCCAATGGGATCGGTGGGTTCGGGTAAAGCTCTTCCAGCCGCTCAAGGATCAATTCGGCTCGTTCAGATTTTTTCATAAGGATCAGGCATACGTTTCAAGGCGGCGATTTCTGGATTTCCAGTGCCCAGCATCGTCGCATAAAAAAACGCGAATGGCAAAGCGGTAACCTTGCCATTCGCATTGGAATGAAATTTGAAATTGAATCGATAAATAAAGCTAGTTTTTATCCTCGTCTTTGCCGTCTTTATCTTTATCGTCTTCTTTTTTAGACGCTTCTTTTTTAGACGCTTCTTTTTCTTTTTCAGCGGCTTCCTTTTTCATCGCCGCTTCTTTTTCAGCTTTTGCTTTCGCTTCGGCGGCTTCTTTCTTGGCTTTTTCTGCCGCTGCTTTCTCGGCAGCCATTTTTTCTGCCGCTGCCTTCTCGGCGGCTTCTTTTTCTGCCTTTGCCTTTGCCATCGCTTCTTCCGCGGCTTTTTTCTTCGCCGCAGCTATCGCGGCCTCTTCTTTTGCGACATCTTCTACGTCGTTTTTACCAACTCGGTTAGGGCGATAGAGGTGATCCCGCTTGCGAATCACTTCGGCAGAAATGATTTTGTCTTTGGTCAAGTTTGGAATCGGCTCTTCTCTGCCTGTCGGGCTTTTGTGTCGGGCGATGTGAGTACGTGTTAGTGTTTCAAGTACTCGTTGACCTTCAATGACACGACCAAAACAAGTGTGTCCGCCATCCAAACCGCTGGTCCGTTCAAACGTCAAAAAGAACTGCGCTCCACCAGTGTCTTTGCCGCGATGAGCCATGCTCAAGCTCCCGGTAAAGTGCAGTCGCATATCGGGATTCTTGTCGCATTCACAATAGATTTCGTAACCCGGACCTTTGCCACCGACTTCTTCGCCATCGACGACTTTGAAACCGCCACCCTGAGCCATAAAACCTTCAATGACGCGATGGAAAATCGTGTCGGTGTAAGTTCCTTTTTCGACCAAGTTAATAAAGTTGCCTACAGTCCAGGGTGCTTCGTTTTCAAACAACTCAAGCACAATGTCGCCTTGGGTTGTGACGAGTTTGACACGAGGCAAGTCTCCTGCGAGGGCTTCTTTCTGACGTATCAACAGTTCGTCAAACATTTCGCGTGCACTAATCGGTCGAACCGTTTTCGAAGCGATGTCGAAGTACTCGGAATTGATTCCCTGCTGAATCAATAGATCGCCCATCGCCATCACTTTTGCATCACGGCCATTTCTGGCATCATTGAGCATGATCCCCATCAGAGTCCGAAGAACGCCACCGTCGTTAGGATTCTTGAGCAATTTTGCTTTCGCGGCTTCTTCGATCTTTTCAATCAGCCCTTCGGCTTCTTTAACCAACGCATTGTACTCATTGGTCAGTGTCGTCGGATCGCCATCAACCGCTTTGATCTGAGCCTCTTTGGCGTTCAGTTTCTTGTCAATTTCTTTCCATTGGTCCTGCAATTCTTGCAACTGCATTTCCGTTTCCTGCGCCTGGCAGGTTACTGGAAAATTTAACGCTTGAAAAGAAAGAGCAAACCCAAAACACAAGACAAGATTTGCCCAACGTTGAAAACTCTTTGCTTCAACAAATCGCATTTTCGTCTCCGAAATCTGATTATTTTAAAGTGATTGATTTTGAACAACTCGGCTGAAGTGGAATAGAGAGTTCCACATCGATCTTGCCGAAGAACTTTCATGAAAAACGATTATACAAAATCGTTTTGAAAAACTTAACGACTGCCGGATCCCATTTGAGCCATCGAAATCGCGATCAAATAGCCGGCTTAAGCTTTGACTCTAGCCATCATCGCGAAGGTTCTGCATTTTCTCTGCAACTCGAGAGGGCTGATAGCTGTGTTGACGCTTTCGCAGAACCGTTGCCTTGATGATTTTAGATGGTTCGCCACCCCCAGCACGTGCGTAAGGCGTTTTGTCAACTTTGTTCAGCTTGTAGACGACATCCATGCCTTCGATGACACGCCCAAACGCGGTGTACTTGCCATCGTATTCTGGTTTCCTCTGATGCGTAATGAAAAACTGCGAGTCGCCTGTATCGCGTCCCGTATTGTGCATGCTCAAGGTTCCCGAAAAGTGATGGCGAATTTGCTCGCGATCATATTCGCAGGGAATCTGGTAACCAATTTCTCCTGTGCCGTCACCGTTTTTGCAGCCGGTGCGAGCGCAGTCGCCTGGCCGCACGAGGTAGAACGGTTTCTCATCGTAAAAACCTGACTCGACAAGGTTGACAAAATTTCCAACCGTTTGAGGAGCGTGGTTCTCGTACAACTCGACGACAATGTCCCCTTCTGAAGTTTCAATTTTGATTCGTGGCAAATCGTTTGTGTTTTTCTCCAGCCGTCGAATCATGAGTTCCCGTTGCCATTTGGTTCTCGCATCGGCTAATACTTGTCGATAAACCGGTTTGAGGGTCGTGCCACGCGACTCAATTTTCTGAAGCATCAAATCCGCTCGTGCATAATCCTGAATAGCGAAGCTCGCACGGAACGCTTGGTAAGCAACGTTTTCAAAGGACACGCCACCTGCACTGGTATCGGATTCAGACTTTTCCATTTTCATCGGCTCGGTTTCCAAGCCCGATTTCAACATCAGATCCGCCAATTCCAAAGCGCCGCGCGGATCAAAGCTTTCTCCTCCCGCCGCATCAATTTTGTTGGCAAGTGTTGCATAAACAATTTTCGCAGCGATGGAGTTGGCGGATGGGTCTTTTCGATAAGCGGTTGCCGCTGCATCAGACAACTGCATTTTCAAGTTCTCAGTCTCTTTCTGCATCCGGCGAATTTTCGCCATGTGTTTGTCCTGAGCTTCAGGAAAGCCAACTGGGATCGCGCTGAATTCGTGACTGATCGCTTTTTCGTTTAACCGAATATCTCTCAAAAGCTCCTCAAGGGATTTGCCACTCGATCCCTGCATAGTCATTGTGTCCGTTTTCGGCGCAACGTCTTGAACTTTAGATTGTGTGGCATCTGAAAGAGATGGTGTAAACAGGTTGCCGTCTTGCGCACTCGCATTTGTCGAGACAAGGGCAGCCAGCCCGAGCACCAAAAGGAAAGCAGGAGAATTGAATTTAATATTGAGACTCATGAGTAACTTCACGTTTAAGAAGATGTGATTTTAAAGTTGTGACAAACGCAGACGGCGAATCCGCGTTGCCTGGCCATGTTGTTAATCGTGGGTCGTCCGTAACACTTATTTATCTATTGTTTCTGTCGTTTTTACTCGCATCATTGAGCGGGTAAACACTCGCATTTCATCGACATACTATTTCTTGTCGTCTTCTTTGACTCGGTTAGGCTCGTAAGCATGGTCGCGCTTGCGAATGACTTTTGCCGAAAGAATCATATCAGGGGTAACTTCTTTGATCCCTTCTTCAACTCCTTCTTCGTTTAACGTCCAAGTTTCTTGAAGGGCGTCCACCACTTGCATATCCGAAATGACTCTGCCAAACACTGTATGGTATTGGTCCAATACTGAAAACGGCGATCGAACAATGTAAAATTCCGAAGTTCCGGAGTTCGGCACCTCTGGATTGACGACCATACTCAGTGAACCACGAAAGTGATGGCGGGCGTTGGGTTTCTTGTGCTCATCGTAAATCGTATACCCCGTTGGCTGTAGCCGATTGAAAGTCATCCTGCCAGCATGAGCGACGTAGTTTTTGATGGAACGATGAAAAATAATGTCATCATAAAATCCAGCTTCAACCAAACTGACAAAATTGGCAACCGTTTCTGGAGCTTCATTTTCAAACAGCTCGATCACGATCTTGCCCTTTGACGTTTCTAATTCGACACGCGGAAGATCGTCAGCCTTCGCTTCGGCCTCGCGAATTTCCAATTCCTCAATCCAGTTGGCCATAAGGTCTTTTGAATCGTAAAAAACACCTTGCTCAAGTCGAGGCAACTTTTGCACAATCTTTATTCTTTTTTTCATGAATTTGACCGCACGCTCAAAGTCATTTGTCATCGCACCACCGCGGGCAAGGTCGATTGTCACGCCCTCATTTTCTTCTTTGTCTTCTGGAAACTGCTCACTGAGTTTTTGCGTAAGCCGTGAACACAATTCCAACTTGCCTTCCCTATAGAGTCGCGCGTAAGTTCCAAGAACGATACGACTAAGGTCTTGTGAAGGATTTTTTGTTTTCTGAAACAAGGTAAGCGCGATCGCAATCGTTTTGTCGCGAACTTTTTTCCCGCGATCCGCTGCCTCTTCCCATTTCTCGCGGTACTCAATCGCGGTTTCACTATCGACATGAAAGTGAGTCATTTCCGCATGCTTGGCTTCTTTCACGCAGTCTCTAAGCTCTTCAATCGCCGCATCGAATTCCTTCTTGAGGGTCGCTTCGTCCATCTCCGCATAGGGATCAATCGTGACATCAATGACTTCCGGCAGTTTGGTTTGGCCAGTTGCCACCTCAGCAATGCAAAATCCAAGACACACACCAACCAAGAGAACCAGGTTTGAAAGTTTAAATTTGGCAAGATGTTTCATAAGTCTTTGTAAGTTGAATTCCAGATGATTATCAAAGTTTCGACTGGTTTTCTCGCAGCACCACTAATAATATAGCGACTCACCCTGTTTTGTACCGTAATCCGCTTTTTCGCGAAAGAAACATTTCATGCCTCGATTCAAACGCGGCGCAAATCTTAACGATTGGAAAACCAATCGCAGTGAAGCCGGAAAAGGCAAACTGCGAATTGTGGGTGGAAAATTCCGCGGTAGATTGATCAATTATTCCGGCGATCCGGTCACTCGCCCCATGAAAGACAACATCCGTGAAGCCCTCTTTAACCTCGTTGGAGGCTGGGTAAAGGACAAAGCAATTTTTGACCTTTTCGCGGGTACTGGAGCGATGGGCCTTGAGGCGCTTAGCCGTGGGGCAAACAAAGCAATCTTCGTCGAAAGACACTTTCCTACTGTACGTATTATCAAGGAAAATGTTCAGCAATTGGGCCCCGAGCTGAACGTCGAGGTCAACTCTTCTGACACTTTTTTTTGGGTCCGGCAATTTCTCAAAACTCCAGAAAAAGCCCCTTCAGAGCCGTGGGTGGTGTTCTGCTGCCCGCCTTACGATTTTTACGTCGACCGTCCCGATGACGTCCTGACAATGCTCACGAGTTTGATCAACGTGGCACCCGACCATAGCATTTTTGTGGTCGAATCCGACGCTAGATTTGATCACCGAAAATTGCCCAATTCCGACCAATGGACAGTTCGCAAATATTCGCCAGCTCTGGTCTCTGTGCTGAAGAAACATCCAGCTGACTCAGACGAGCCAATTGCAGCTGACTAAAGCCTGAGGGTGTCAGGCGATTCGAGTCCCAACTGTAAAGAAATCCCAGCACCGACTGTCAGTTAGTTCCAGCACAGAGTGGAAGTGCTTCCAAAAGACCTCGGATTCCTTACCCAATCGGTCCGATTTCACTCTCTATTCCAAATCAACCGAAAACTTTGCCCGCCCCATAAGCTTCAGTTATTTCGATCAAACCGATCAACCGCATCAGACGCATGCATTAAGGCTTGGGCTAGCAGATATTGTGCTACCTTTGCAAATCTAAGTCGACATATCGCAAAGCGAATTCCGATAAAAACTAAGGCAATTAGTTCGTCATGGGAAACCCCATGATTTATCCGGAGTCCCAAACACCTATGCTCATTCGTTCAGCCTATGTGGCTTTCTTGGCGTTAGTACTTTTGTGCTTCGCCGTTTTTGATGCTGGCCTTGGCCAGAAAAGCTACGAACCAACCTCGACGTTGGATTCGCTGAACCCTTCTACCGCAACCGAACTGTCAGCGAAAAAAATCTCTGATCGAAAGATCTCCGAAGCCATCGAGTTTGATCGTTGTATCGCCAACCTAAATCTTTGGTCGCAAGAACAGAGCTTTGAAAAGCAAAATTCTCCGTTGACCGATGTCTCACAAAACGATCACTCACCGGAAAGATCGTCAAGCCAACTTCAAACTACGGCAAGTGAAACAAAAATCGAATTAAGCGATTCCGATGAGATTTCGATTCCGGCCCAACTTCCACAAATCCGATTGGTCACGTTTACATACACTCGAAGCAACGAAGCTGACGACTCCCAGCCAAAAGTCGAATTGTTCGAAATATCTGAAGAGCTCGTATCTGAAATCGACCGCCTTCGATCCAACCCACAAGTAACTGGCTGGGCAACCAACGCGATCACTGTGCTGGACGCAATCGCGAAATCACCAACCAACTCAAATCAGTTGCCGGTTTACTTTCAGCAACTGGACACACTTTTAAGTCAAATGCCGCAGTTAACCACTGCCGTTTGGAATGCGAGCGACCAATCGCAACAAGCGATGCAAGAGACCAGTCAGATCGGCCAAATCGGATATAAAATCAGTCGTCGATTGTCAATTTGGCGAGCGATCACAAGGTCGCAATCCAAAAACGGCGATGCAGTCACTGCCAAATTTCGAAGTGCCAATTACGGGCGAATTTCATTTGAAGAACTCGACCCACGCTGGGTCGAATACTTGAAACTTGAAGACTACAAATCTGCTTTCGAATCTTTACAACCGGATCCAAAAAAACAACGCAAAACTGCGCGAGCAATTCTCGCACGAATTTACTCTCCGGTTCTTCAGCCGGACCAAGCCGCGTACATCCAACAAATCATCGACCCAGAGTTAGTCGGCGTTCTTAAGCATCACGCATCCAAGACAATATCGACGGCCGATCTTCTAAAGTCGGTTGAGAAATTCGAAGTCAAAAATTCATCTCTTTCTGGTTACTATCTCAACGATCACTACCAGGGATTGCTTTGGTCCGATGATCCAGAAAAGCAATCGGTAGCGGCAGAGCTTCAGACGCACTATCGCAATGCGAATTTTCGATTATCCGTTTCAGATCGGTTGCTCAATCGAATGATTCCTGCGTTGCCCTCAACCGCAGAGCGGGTTTCTGAGAATATCAAAGGCGCAATCGTTCGCGGCAGCAGCCAAGTCTCAAATCAAACTCGAGTTGCCTTCGTACCCAATGCATCCAAGCTTCAACTGCAACTCGAAACAGACGGACTCGTTCGGTCTGATACCGTTGCACGCACCAAAACGTTTCGCATTCTCAATCAGGGTGAAGCCCGATTTAAGGTTCAAAAGCAATTGCTAATTGGGCGCGACGGAATCAACTCTTCGCAAAAACCTTATTCAGCTTCAAACGGAAACCAACACGTTGTTGGGGTCGAATCCAAATTGGATAACGTCCCGATTCTTGGCTGGGTTGCACGACGACTGGCCGAAAAGAAACTGCGTGAAGACCAGCCGGAAACCAACCGCCTATTCCGCAACAAAGTCACTTCTTCTGCCGAGTCTCGCGTCGAGAAGGAAGTCGACAAAGGACTGGCGCAACTTCGCAACTACGGTTACAACAACTTGCTTCAGCCACTTATCTCGATGGACCTGGAGCCGGAGCCAGTTGAGCTTCGAACGACTCACAATCAAATGATCATGAGATATCGCTTGGCCGGCCGCGATCAGATGGCTGCCAACACCGCTCGGCCTCGCGACAGTGGAAACAGCCTGTTGAGTTTCCAGATTCATCAATCCGCGATCAACAACTCCATCGCCCGCATCGGTCTCAACGGTGAAACGTTCACAGGCGAAGAGCTGCAAAAGCACATCCGCGAAGTGTTTGGTCTACCCCACTACGAGAAAATCTCGGATCAACGAGAACAGAAAAAAGTCCAAATTAAGTTCGCTTCACTTGACCCGATTCACATTGGTTTCGAAAAAGATCGATTGGCCATCACGCTCAATCTAAAGTCGTTGAAGGTCGGCGAAAAAGGCAAGCGTTTCAAAAACATTTCCATGAAAGCCGTGTATCAGGTCCAAGCATCCGGCATGCAAGTCTTTCTAACTCAAGACGACAATGGAACATTGATCCGCGGCAAGCGACTCAAGTTACGAGAAAAAGCGGCCATCAGCACCATCATGAAAGTTCTGTTCAAGAAGAACTATGACTTCAACGCGTTGCCTGCCCAGTTCGCAGCCAAGATCAATGGGCAAAATCTGGAAATCTCGCAGTTGGTCGTCTCCAATGGATGGATTGGCGTTTCAATCGACGACCGCAACAGCACTCCATTCAATCAGCCAACGATCGCAACGACTCCAGCGGCGTCGCCACAACGCCTTGGTGACAATCTTCGCCGCGTTCTAAATCGTCGCTAAGCAACGCCAACTGCGATCAACTCGCGAAATAGGCGAATTGGCTTTCGTCTTAAACAGGGCTAACGTACTGGTCGCCAAGCCGGTTTTTGAATCGTGGTCTTGGCAGGAATCGCTCGAACACGTGGTGCCAAACTGAATTCAGATTGCTCCGACTGACTCAGCGGCTGGGTGAATTGCCTTGTCGGGGTAACGCGATCATAGCGATTTTGAACCGCGATAGATCCACTGTCGCCTCGACGACGGAATTGCGAAGCCTGCAGCCCATTTGTAGATCCGTTGCTTGATTGCGTGCGCCCGAATCCTGACTGTCTTTGACGTCGCCACTCCGAATTAGCACTCAATTGGCTGGACTGCGTTTTCAAGTTCGAATCCCAGCGGGAATCTCGTCTTGTCCAACCAGCAACCAAAGGATCGTCTGGAGAATAGCCTGGAGCTGGTGGATCGATACGTATCTCGGATGATGTTTTCATGACTCGACCATCGGGAGTTACAAATCGAACATGGACAATCAAACGTTCATTGACGGGAGTTGATTCTTCCCAAGGAAGGTGAAGCAGGATTCCATGGCTCCCCAATTCATCATTGGCAAAAAACAACTCTGTTTCCTGCGGAAGAAATTTCCAAAGCCCGATTCGCTGTTGATCGGCTGACTGTCTTGGATCAAGTACACTTACAGTAAGTTCACCACCGACCAACTCAATCGTTCCGTCGGCTGAAAGTGGCTGGACCAAAAGGTCGATGCCTTCATCACCGGGCTGGCCATCGACATCGTGTCCTCGAGAGGCATCGCGATTGATGAGAACTTCGGTAATCGTAGCTTGCTGAAAATCAAGGTCAGAAGATTCAAACCCAATTCCCTGATTGGAGCCAATATCTTCGTTGGGGCCAGCAAGAGAGATTCCGCTAACATCATCATCAAAGTCTTCTAGCTCGGGAAGGATGGAATCAGAATCATACGAGCGGTCAAATTGAATCATTTGATCCAATTCTGCTTGGGAAGAACTTTCTCGCGGATCAGTTGGATCTGCATCGGTAGGATTCTGAGATTCACGTGGCACTGTCAAAAGGCTTTTTGCCGGAGTGCCATTGGGTGGAGAGTTATTGAGGATCGTTTCACCGACGGGCGGCACATCAACGGGTACGCCACCATAAGAAATACCGCCCTCGTAGATCACTTCTCCATCTGAGTAGCCGTTATACGATTGGCCATTGTCATAATTCACTCCGCTATCGAGGATCACGTCGCCTTGATAGATCACATCGCCTTGATAGATCTCGCCATTGTACTGACCGCTGTATTGATCACCATAATAGACATCGCCAACGATCGGATCGGACGAAAGCATTATGCTGTCTGCCGAAACGCCGTCGAAATTATTAAGCGGGCCAATTTCGGATTCGTATTGAGATTTGAGTAAGAAGTATTTGTCTTCGAGGTCAAGAATTTCCGCGCGCAACAAAGCGGTCTGACGACTGCATCGCGGATCGGTTCGGCAACCGACGAGCAAAAGACACAGAATTGATAATGAAATTGCGACGCGCATTTGGGAAAAGCCCTTGAACAAATATTCCAAGACGAATCTTTAGAAGAATTGCGAAAAATTCGAAATCCCAATCTCGCAAGCGTTTGATGGGATTATTTGAGACTTTGCAAGAATTGAACGAGCTAGCATTGGTCTTCAGCAACAGAAAACGCAATTAAATATCCAAACCGCGAATTCGACGCGCTGGCGAAGCAAGTCATGCACAGCATGACCTACACCCGACCATGCGCAGCATGGAAATGGGAACCCGACGCGTTAGCGAGGGACCGAACATCCAGATGAGCGTAAGCAAGACCCGCTAAGAACAAGCACTAATTGGAAACCCGACGCGTTAGCGAGGGACTGGACCTGCAAAGCATATTCTCCCTCGCTAACGCGTCGGGTTCCCAGTTCGCATGCACTTCCTCGCCAGCCAGCTCTCGCCGGCCCTAACGCGAGGTCCACCAGCTCCGCACCACTTCCTCACTCGGCAGTCGCGTCACTTCCTCACAGATTAGATATCCAGATCATTTAGTTCATCAACCAAATCATCCAGATCATCTTTCGCTTCTTCGACGCGATTTTCTTGGCGGCGTGAAACACCGACTGACATTCCAACGGCATCGCGGCCGGCAGCGATCAACTGTTCATCACGCTCAATGGCGGCCAACTCTTCGGCTGATTTGCCATCTGCAGGTGCACCAAACAACTGAGACAAATCAATTTTCATACTCGCCACGCCATCACTCGAACCAGCGATCGCGGGAGTTTTATGCTGCGGAAACATAATCGCATTCTCAGGACAAACGCGACTACAAGCCGGACAGCCTTTGCGACAATTGTCCGGTTGCTCAACTAGGATCGTGTCAACGTTGTCGACGCCGTAAACGCCGAACAAACAAAAGTCGATGCACTCCATGCAGTTGGTGCACCGGCTGTAATCGATCACTGGATACCAACGTCTTCCGCCAGTCTGTTCAATTCGATTGACGACCGATGGCTGATCCAATCCATTGCCATCGGCGGCTAGTGCCGTATCGTTGGTCGGTGACGCCATCCGGTCAGCTGCTGTTATCACAGGTAGCCCGCCATTGGATTGTCCGTTACCGTTGCCATTTGGCTTCATTGGCGCGGCATTGACAATATCGCCAAGCCCAACCACCTGCACGGAATTCTCTTTGTGAATCCGTTTGACTTCTTCAATAAACTCAGCGTGCCGGTTGGTGATCTTTAAATCAAGACAATAGATCTTGCGGTTTGGAATTTTCCGAGCATCAATCACACGAGTTTTTTCGTCAGGAGTCTCCTCTTCTTCATCCTCGAGATCCTCGTCGTCTTCATCGTCATTCTTCAATAGCACTTCACCGACGTGGCCGTGAATTCCATGTCGGTCAAGAATCCAATGTGCCGCACGTTCAAACAGCCAGGAAATCACAACGACGTTGCCATTGATTTGATTCAGTGCCAACATCCCCGTGCTATCCGGTTTAATATCGTACAGGTTGGGCACGATTGTCACATCGATACCCGACTCGAACAACAAACCCGCAACGATCTCTTCTTCAAGATTCCGTTTGGCCGGATTCTTACTGGGAGATTGAGAGACGACTACTGAGATACGTTTTGCCATGTGACCGAAGAATAAAGAAGGTTGTTTGTAGATCTGATTTTACCAGAAATCTGCCTCGGCGGACGGTGTAAAACTGGACGTTATCTGGCTTACATTGACGGCAAAGTTTCGGTCTCCAGGCTGACTAATCGTTAAGTTTTGTCGCAGTCCGTTAGTAGCCGCCAGCCAGATCGTGCAACCTTTTTGCTGCTTCGGAATCGCCAACCGCTGCCGCAACGCCCATTAACAGATACCTTTTATCGTCAACTTCGGAAATTGAGTAGCATGTCTGTAGAAACAGATGGGCACAGTCTTGCAGTATTGGTTGCACATCAGGTTCAAGATCACTCGGATCGTACATTTTCCAGACCGCGTACCGCATCATCGTGGCAAACCTGATCGTCATTGGAGTTTGAACGGAATCATCTTTTTGCGACTTGATGATATCGTACATGTACTTGAGAGACGGGAAAAACAGCTCGGCGATAACGTAATCTTCACCCGACATAACTTCTCCGATGTGGGCGAATTCCAGTTCAGAAAACTGTTCGCCAACGGCTTCTCCAACCAACGAAATGATTTCGCTTTCGGGAATGTCGTCATATCTTTTGATTTCAAGAATCTTTCGGCCCATTGATCTCTTTCTTGGTGGCTCAAGTTTCAACTTGAAAAAGGAAGTTCGACTAACCAAAGCACATTCAGCCTACTCGTTCAACTGGCCTTTGATCGTCCGCTGAGTCTTTTTCCAAACGTCTTCCAGCAATTCGATGTATGCCGCCGGTTCCAAAAATTCGACGTTCTCGACCTTCATGTCGAACAACCAGCCTTCGCCGTATTTGTCTGTGTTGATCGCAGAAGGATCTTCCATCAGCGTTTCATTGAACGCTAACAGCTCGCCAGCGTCAGGAGCAAACAAGGCACTTTCGGCTTTCTTGCTTTCAATGCTACCGATCTCCTGACTGGCTTTGATCACTGACGGCGCATCGACAAGCCAATCAAGAAAATAAACATCCTGAAGCAATCTCACTGCGTAAGCCGTAAATCCAAACCGAACGATGCCTGTTGGATCTTCTGATACTTGAGCCCACATGTGATTTTTGGCGTAAACTCGATCCGTCGGAAACTCGGCTTCGAACTCGCCCATCATGAACGTCAAAGCGTCGATCATGTGTAGCGGATCCCTTGGTGCTCGGCTTCGAAGAACGCTGGCAACAATGCGTCGGCGTGCAAGAAGCCTTTGCGAGTCAGTTCAATCCGATCGGGTGTTACGGTCAGCATTCCATTTTCGGCATGCTGCTGATACTGCTCTTTCCATTGGTCAGTAATGTCGACGTTGAATTTGGTTTTGAAGTATCCAACATCCAGGTAGCCGCGTTTGAGTTGTAAAATCATTTCACGAACCAACGCCTGATGCGGTGTCGGTGTGAACGCACGTCCAAGCGGCAATTTGCCTTCTTCCATAAGATCAGCCTGATACTGTTTCATATCGGCTTTATTTTGATAGTGCACACCCGAGATGTGACCAAAACTCGCGATACCAGTGGCCAACAGATCTGAACCCTGCCAGAGATTATCACGGTAGCTAAAGTTCACTTTGTTATTGTCTTTGACGACGGTGTAGGCACTGCTAATTTTGTAACCCGCGCCAAGAAATTCATCGTACGCGTAGTTCAGCCATTCCCGCTTCGTTTCCCAATCGGCAACAGGCGTCTCAATTTTCTCACCCAAAATGTCTTTGGAGTAAACCGTGTTAAACGGAAGTTCCATTTGGTAGATCGTGATCGATTCAGGAGAAAGCTTGATCGCTTCGGAGATGTTGTGCTTCCAGTTATCCCAAGTCTCACCGACCATACCTGAGATCAAGTCAATATTCACATTGTCGAAATCAGCGGCCTGAATCCAATCCCAGGATTTGTAAACTTCCTTTGTCAGATGTGCCCGGCCGTTTTCTTCCAACACCGAGTCGGTAAAGTTCTCGATGCCAAGACTCAATCGCGTGACGCCCAGCTCTTTCAACGTTTTGATTTTGTTTTCTTGAAGCGTACCCGGCTCGCATTCAAACGTGACTTCTTCGGCTTTGTCCCAATTGATATTTGCTCGAAGACGATCGACCAATGAAGTCAACTGGCGCGAACTGAGAAACGATGGAGTACCGCCACCAAAGTAAACAAAGCGAAATGGACGATCGCCCATCGCCGGTTGCTGGCTCACCAATTCGATTTCGCGACAAAGCGCCGATACATAAGCCTCAATGTCTTTCGCGTTTTGATCCGTGAAAACTTTGAAGTAACAAAACTTGCATCGCTTACGACAAAACGGGATATGCAAATACAACCCCAGCGGCACATCAGCGCCGGGTGGTTTGGCCAGCGCGTCGTGAACGGCTCCAAGCTGGTCACCCTTCCATTGCGAGAACGGAGGATAATTGGAGATGAAGTAACTACCGACTTCAGTTTTTGTAGATTCAGTTGACATCAATCAGGATCGTTTTAAAGACTTCGCAAAGCGTGAATGAAATGTTTGCGATTGGGTTGTTTGCGACAGGATTAAAGCTTTTGGTAGGGCTAAAGCCTGCGACTTCTCACGCGAAAACACTGTTATTTCTTACCTAGACAATAGACCACGCCTCGATCAGTCGCAATAACAAGCTTGCCAAATGCGGCCGCTGGGGAGCTAAGAAACGCCCCATTGAATTGTTTTTCCCAAATCGTACTGCCGTCTTTGAGCGAAAGAACATAAAACCGCCCGTCCGTTGACCCAACGTAAACCTTGTCTCCGGCGATGATTGGCGAGGAGTCAACTTTCGCTTTCAATGTTACAGTCCAATTTTGATCGCCCGTCACCGGGTTCAAGGAATAGACCTGACGGTTTCTCGCACCAAACACCACATGGTCTTTGTTAACGGCCGCACAACCGCGAACTGCGGCTTGGCCTTTCTCATCTGAAAACGACCAAGTCCCTTTAACGGTCTTCCAATTCACGGCTCGAAATTCTGCCTGCTCCGTGCCAAAGAAAACCGAATCTCCGTGTGCGGCTGGCGTGGATCCGGTTGGCGATTTGATATCTACGCTACCAAGTTCTGTTCCGTCCTGGAGATTCACAACGTGCAAGAAACCATCGCAACCCGCAACGAATGCATTGTCACCGGCAACCGTTGCCGAACAGCGAATCTGATCTGGCGTTTGATGCTTCCAAATCAATTTGCCCGTTTCAGCGTTCAACAAGTACAAATTTGAATCTTGCGATCCGACCAAAACGTTGCCTTTGTAAAAGTTGGCACTGGAGCTGATCTCGCCACCCGTTTCATATTTCCAAAGCAGTTTTCCCTCAGTGCTGACACAATAGAAAATCCCATCGATGTCACCGATAAAGATCCGTCCATCGCGGTAGGCAGCCGAAGAAGAAAAACTGATCGGCGTTTTGTATTCCCATTTCTTTTCGCCTGTCTTCAAATCGAAAGCGAACAACATGCCGTCCAAGTCACCGATGTAGACCGTTTGCTCATCCGAATCGACTGCTTGAGTGATATTCGCCGTTCCATCAAATGCTCCTTTTGGAACCTTGTATTCCCAAAGCACTTCCAAGTCATCGGGCAGGGCTTCTTTAGCAACGCCCGATGAAAGTGCGTCACCTCGAAAGACATGCCAGCCTCCAGGATTGTCTTTCGTTGCAGCTTTGGCTTTAGCATCGTCCGTTTTCTCGGTATCGTCTTTGGCTAGATCTTTTTCATCAACCTTGCTGCTGGGTTTACTTTTAGCTGCACTATCGTCCTGGATGACTTTTGCTCCGTCCAGCAACTCAAGCGACAAACTCCTCATCGCCGTAATGTATTTGGTTTTGTCACGAATGCTGTGTTGCTGGCCAGTGATCCCAATATTTCCGAACGCCATAACTTGGCTTGCGTGTTTCAAGCTTTCAACGCAATGAGAATTCTTGAGTTCGACTTTTTTGAAGTCCTTTTCCCAGCCCTCGTATTGATATTCTTTTTCCCACCAAGCTTTGCACTTGGCTACATCGTCAAAGATCAGCAAGCGGATACTGATCGAACCGACACGAACGCTGGGTTTTAAAAACGAAAAATTGGCGACTGAACGAACGCCTTTTGATTTGTATTGCTCAGCAAGCGACGCAGCGGCCTTTTGCAATTTAGGATCCAGGCTTTCAATATCATGCAAATCGGGAGCACGAAAAACGGGCATTTCATTCCACCCGTCGCCTACGACCACAGCGGGGATATGTAAATCGTTAACCGATTTTTCAACCTTGAGCCCCCAAAATTTTCCGGAAGGAACTTCGGTCGCTACTTCTGCTTCTGACTTTGTTTGAGCCTGAGCGGAAAAAACGAATCCCATCCCAGCCAAAAGTAGAAACGTAAATCCGAAAATAAAAGATGTCTTCATTTGCCCTGCTCCAGTAATTTCTGGCCAAGATCTTGCAACAAATTGAATTCAAAACACAAACAGGAAAAACGTCTTATGAGCGAAACCAGCGAGCCAGCTCAAAATGCGTTTTGATAAATCCCAAGCAATGAGTTTTGAGTAACCGAACGAGGATTGAATGTTCCCGTCCATTGTTCAGCCGCCGCCGCAGCCAACTCTGGCATTTTATCCGCAATCACGCCGCATTGATCAAGTTTTATTTGCAATCCGGCAGCCTCAATCAACTCAGTAAGAAATTCGGCCAGCCCTTGAGCCCCACTGGACGCGGGAGGAAGACCCGGCAACGATTCACTGAAAGAAAGCAATTCCTGATACCAACTGTTAAACTCTTCACCATTGTATCGCACGACATGCGGAAGCATCAAACCAACGGCTTGCCCGTGTGCCGTTCCGTAGGTCGCGGTTAACGGGTTGGCCAACGCATGACTTGCGCCCAACATTGAATTCTCGATTGCGACCCCGGCATACGCCGCGCCCAATTGCATGGCCGCGCGTGCCTCCAAATCGGTTGGGTCAGCAAGGACCTTCTTGAAGTTGCCCGCAAGCAAACGCCAGGCTTCGCGAGAATACAACAATGAAACCGGATTGCGACGCTTGGTCACGTACGTTTCCACAGCGTGCGAAATTGCATCGATGCCCGTCAATGCCGTCACCATCGCAGGTTGGGTCAAAGTCAACTCTGGATCGAGCAGCGCGATTCGACAACTGGCTTTCTTGTCTCCGCAAGCCATTTTCACATGTGTTTTGGCATCGGAAATCAAAGCGAACGATTGCATTTCGCTTCCCGTACCGGCGGTTGTTGGCACCGCGATCATCGGCAACATGGGCTTGAGCGCTTTGCCGACTCCGTGATAGTCGTGCATCCTTCCGCCGTTGGAATACACAAAGTTAATTCCCTTTGCACAGTCCATCGAACTTCCGCCGCCCAGTCCAACCAACAATTCCGGCTCGTATCGTTTGGCAATTTTCAATCCAGCATCAATCTCATCAGTCGTTGGATTTTCATGAGCCCCATCGAACAACTGTGTTTCAATATTGGCGGCACGAAGAGCATTGAGCCCACGCTCAACATGGCCGGCTTCGATGATGCCCGGATCGGTGACCACTAACGCACGGCGCATCCCAAGTTCACCTGCGAGTTCTCCCAGTCGCTCAATCGCGCCGGCACCACAGACCATTCGGGTTCGCAAATTGAAATCAAAGTCTTGCATTGACGTGGGCTTTTTCTTGGGCGCAAATTAATCGTGGTGGTCGGCTGTTAGCTTTTTTAAAGGCTCAATTGTCCTGGCAAAAAACGCTTCGGCAAAAAGCTTTAGCAATCCGCAGGCAATCGTTTAAAAACAATCATTGTTTCTACACGCTGAGTGCTGCCGTTTTTTCGGCTGGCATTTGATACGCTCGTGAACGGAACAAGAAATCAATCAAGTTTCCTTCGTGAGGCTGCAACCAATTCAAACGGTTGGTTGGAATCGGCCCGATGTTCAAGCGATCAATATTCGTAGCGTCGGTCAGGTCATCAATCCAAGCCTGATCTTCCGTGATCGCAGTCCCAACAAGCGTTGAACCAGCGGCTTTGATCATTTTGTTTTGCGGACACTCAACGACCGTCACGAACGGGAACATAAACTCTTTGCTCGCGATTTCGCACTCTGGATTCGCGGCATGAGCTACGACCGGGCGGACGTATGAACATCGCTCTTGCTCAACCAATCGGTCGCCATATTTCTCGGTGCAGTTTGTGACACCGGGAGCTTTCATGTCTTGCTCGACCATCGCGAGAACGGCTTTGCCAACACCATCGGTTGTAAACGCGGCCAATCCGGCTTCCGGGTTTTCCGGTGGCAAGGCTTCGATTGGGCCAAGTCGTTCGGCCAACGCTTCGGCAATTTCTTTTGTGTGTCGTGAAGCAAAAATGCCAGAGCAATTGATGCAGCTTCGACCGCCGTTGATGTAAACCGACTCAACCATCATGTCGATGTACTTTTCCCAATCATCAACACAGTCGTCACCGAGAAAGATTTTTGAGAATCCCGGACCGTGGACTTGGACGCGTGGGTTGCCCGAATATTGATCAATTGTTTTCTGGGATCCAAAAATCATGCTACGTGAACAACTGCTCATCAGTGCAGCACCAACGTCATGGCCACCAGGGTAAAGCGAAATGACTTCCGGAGGGATTCCGGCTTTTTCGAATGCTGAAGCAACTCGGTACGCGGTCCATGGCTCGGACGAACCGGGCTTGAGCACCAAACCCATCTGCAGCGGAATGACGGGAAGCCAAAGTGTATGAACTCCGGGCGAATTGGATGGCAAAACCGCACCCAACACTGGCGTTTGAGCTTGGTAACTAACGACCACGCCGCGCGATTCCATTCCGTAACCGTTGGTCAGGATACTCAAATCCAAACCGCGAGTCAGGCATTGGAGAATCTCGGTCATGTTTCGCATCACGAAACAATTTTTCTTCATGTTCGAGCGGCACATGTGCTCCGGCAAACCGGTCGAAGCCGATTGATGGGTCACAAACTCATCGGGAGTCTGCGTTCCATTGCCCAGCGACAAAGTTTCCTGTTCGAACAAGTCCGCTGCATGGGCGACTTTTGCGATCAAGTCTTCGCAAGAGAATTGCTTAAGAATTTTCCGCGCGTCACCGGCCTTACGCATATCGCGACTGACCAAACCGCCAACAGCAGAATGAACTTTTGCGATCGGCTCACCAGTATTGAAATGTACAACTTCGGTTGTCTCGAGCGATTCGTAGACTTTTCCCCAGCGAATGACGGGTATCTCTAGCACTTGACTCTTCTCCAATGATTTTTTCGTTGCCGCACGAAACTTAAAATTCGTTCAACAACAGTTTATTCGAACGCGAACCGGACTCTACTTTAATAAACACCAACCGTTGTAGAAGCGGCAATTTCGTGGAATGGTCTCACGCCACTAACGCCGTCCCAAGGAAATTTCTCAAACGGCATTTCACGCTCGCCTTCGTCGCGTTCCAGAAACCCTGGCACGAAAAACTCAGGTGTCAGCGTTGTTAATTTGACGCGTCCCGTTTCACCAAACCCAACGGTCACATTGGAATCATCGAAACTGACGACTTCAGTGACAGCTCGTGGCTGTGGCGCGTAGTATGAGATTTTATACTTATTCTCTGCCGTGACCGGAGCACTACAAGCCAACCCCATCAGCGTGTTGCCATAGGTCGGCGTCATGTAGATGCCGCTTTCTTCTGGCGGGCCGCCGAACAATTCTTCAACACAGTACCGAGTCCACTGCGGAGTAAATTCTGTTCCACCGGAAAAGATTCCAGTGATGCCACAGTCGGCGATCGACATATCGCGGTCTTCAAGGCCCAAGCACAACGACTCGATAAGCTTCGGCGTTGCGAACATACATTTGATGTTATGGTCAGCCGTGAGGATTGTGATCGCTTGATCGATACAATGCTTTTTGTATTCCTCAAGATGTTCCATCCAGCCTTTTTTGATCAGTTTCACGACCCAGCGCGGATCGAGATCGATGCAGAAACTAATCCCGCCACGGAACTGAGCCAAATGTTCAACGGCCAATCGCAAGCGACGTGGGCCAGACGGGCCAAGCATTAGCCAGTTGCCACCGCGCGGAAAGTACTCATCGGGCAGGGTACCACTGAACACTTCATAGTCGGTGCGGAAGTCATCCACGACCACACGGCTTTTAGGAACTCCAGTCGTGCCGCCAGTTTCGAAAACGTAAGTCGGTCGGTCGGCGTAATCTTTCATTCGCCAACGCTCCACAGGACCACCGCGAAGCCAGTCGTCTTCGAAGAGCGGGAACTTTTTCAAGTCGTCGTAGCATTTGACTTCGGTAAGCGGGTCGAAATTCAACTCGGCTTTCTTGCCCAGCCAAAATGGACAACCAGTTGAATCGTGAAAATGCCGCTGGACGATATTGTAAGTATGTTCGTCAAGCTTCTCGCGGGCAGTAGTGACCGCTGTTTCCAAATCAGTTTGCGTAGACATTGCTTTGTTGGTTCCAAGATTCCCGTAATTTCCAGCTACCTATGAGAATCAGTGAACCGCAAAACGTCAACGTAGGTAACTGAGCGGTTGGAGCGTGGAATGCGAGAAATTGAGAAGTGGCGTACGCTGGATGAATCGCTCAGACATCTTTGCTCCAGAACCACGTAGGTCAGGCTGTGCCTGACAATTGCCCCAATCGGCCACCACCTGAACTTAGGCAACCGGAACCAGCAATATTAACTATGCCAAGCTAATTTTTTTCCGGGTCGGCGTGACCACCCAACTTAAGCTGGTTTTGCAAGTAGTTTGCCCGCTCGATATTTCGCTCATCGGTATCCAGCATAGCTTGGCGGATTTTTTGTAGATGTGCCGGCTGCGTTTGGATGAACAACTGATTCACATCTGGAATCGCCAAATCTCCGATCAAGCCGAGATTAATTCCCATGCGAACGCGGGATAACAACAGCATCGTTTCTTCGCTGCTGATTTGCTGGGCGTTTTGAAGCGTGCCATACGCACGGCTGACTTGATCAAACAAGTCATTTTGTTTTTCGTTGATTAGATACTCGCGGGCTTTCCGCTCGTAGTCGATCACCACGGGAACGACATTGTTGACTTGCTCGATCAGTTCTTCTTCGGTTTTACCAAGCGTAATCTGGTTGCTGACTTGGTAAAAATCGCCCATCGCTTGCGTGCCTTCGCCGTAAAGCCCACGCACGACAAGATTGATTTTTTGCAAACTTCGAAACACTTTTTCGATCTGCTTCGTGATCACGAGTGCCGGCAAGTGCACCAACACACTGACACGCATTCCCGTACCAACATTGGTCGGACAAGCCGTAAGGTAACCAAGCTTTGGATGAAACGCGTACGTCACACGGGCTTCGATTTTGTCATCGAGTTCGTTGATCTGTTCCCATGCACCGCTCAAATCCAATCCACTTTTCATCACTTGGATTCGCAGATGATCTTCTTCATTAACCATCAAGCTCAAACGCTCTTGATTGTCGATCGCGACCGCACGAGCGCCGTCAGAATTCGCATGCTCGCGACTAATCAACTGTCTTTCAACCAAAAACTGACGGTCCAAAGACTCCAAATCCGCCACATTGATGAACGTTAAATCGCTGAGCTTTGGATCTTTGCTCAGCCGTTCACGAACAGTCGATTCGATATTGGCTCGGTCGATGTCGGTGCAGCGCCGGATGAATGGATAGTCGGCAAGATTTCTGGCCAACCGGATTCGGCTGCTCATGACGATATCGGACTCTGGCCCGGAGCCACGAAGCCACTCACCACATCGGCCTGCCATATCGTCGATGATCATGCTTGCCCTCGGCCACTTTCGACTTTAAAAATTTCGTCTCGAAGCATCGACGCCGCATCGTAGTCTTCACGATCAATGGCCGCACCAAGCTGATGGCGAAGTTGAAACAAAGCGAACACGGAATTGACTCGGTCGGCATCTTTCTGGCCAAGCAAACCCATCGACACGCCCATGCGGACCCGCGAAAGCAGATTCAACGTCTGGTCTTTTGACTCGCGGTCGTTTTCGCCCAAGTCAATTTTGCACAGCTCATCCAAAGCACGAGTCACATCGCGCCGCACGCCTTCGCGGTTTTCCTTAAGCAGAAACTCACATGACTGACGCTCGTATTTGATCAACGCAGGAATCACGCTGGAAACCTGTTCAATCAGTTCGCCTTCAGCTCTTCCAAGAGTTGCCTGATTGCTGACTCGGAAAAAATCGCCCGCAGCGTTTTCGCCAAAAACTCCACGTGCAACCACGTTAATTCGTTGTAGGCTGCGGAAAACTTTGTCGACTTGTTCCGTCAAAACCAAAGCCGGCAAATGCACCATCACACTGACTCGCATGCCCGTTCCCACATTGGCAGGACAGGCAGTTAAGTATCCCCAACGCTCGTTGAAAGCGTAATTGAGTTGCTGTTCGATTTTGTCATCGAGAAACGAAAGCTGATCCCAAGCCGCACGAAGATCCAAATCGTTGCGCGTAATCGTGAGGCGCAAATGATCTTCTTCGTTAATAGAAAGGCTAACGTCTTCGAACGTTGGCATCTCTTCAACGCAAGTCTCAACAGATGATTCAGACTCGGACATCTCCGATTCAGGTTCAGCGTCTACCGCATCATTTTGATTTGAAGCTTCAGAAGCAACGTCACCAGACTCCCGGCTGATCAACGGAAGCTCCATCAAGAACTGATGCTCCAATGATTCAAGCTCCTGGGAACTTACATGTGCCAATTGGCTGAGCTGTTGATCTCGAGTCAAACCAGCGATAACGGCCGATTCAATTTGCGTCCGCTGATCGTCAGAACAAGTGCTCACAAACGGAAACTCGGCGAGATTTCGCGCCAATCGAATCCGGCTGCTAATGACGATGTCGGATGGGTCAAGCGTTTCGTTAGTCACCGATTTGATCCTCTCCCTCGATCTTGCGAATTTGATCTCGAAGCTGTGAGGCTTTTTCATAGTCCTCTTGTTCGACGACTTCTTTCATCTGTCGACGGAGCCGAATCAGTTCGACTTGTGACTCAGTATCGCGCACACCGCGCTTGGGCTGTTTTCCAACATGTTGATTGTCACCGTGTACGTTAACCAACAGCGGCTCAAGTTCGCCGCCAAAGAAAACGTAATCGTGTGGGCAACCTAACCGACCGGCTTGGCGAAATTCGTAAAAAGAGATTCCGCAGATCGGACACTCTTTCGAATCGAGTTCGCGCAGGTCTTCAGCAGCTTGCTCAAGTGGCTTGAGTTGCTGTTGCAACAAGCCTGACATTAACTGGCCTTCGGACTCATCCGGCGGACCGGCTTGGCCGTCTTCGGTATTTAAATACTGTTTGGCACAATCAGGGCACAGATGCAACGCAAGCAGTTCATCGCCGGTCAAATCGGTGATGTGAAACGTTGCCTGCTTTTGGCATTTTTGGCATTTCATTTTTTATATGATCTAGCCGAAATCGGCTGATTTTTTTGAGTTTGGGTCTGACTTCGAATTCCGTCGCGAAGACCTGACAGATTTTATCCCTCGTAGCAACACGGTACAAGGTTTCTTACCGCTTAGTTACCCCAACCGACTTATTAACACGCTGGCACCTTCTTATTCAAATTGCCGAACAAGCGGGCAAACGAAGCCGTACCGGTAAAACGAAGCACAAAGAAGTCAAAGATGTTCAAGAGTCGCGTCGTTGCTGGGGATTGCAACCACGGTTAAGCTAAAACCGCTTTAATTACGCGAAAAACGATTTGCTAACTGGTTTGGATTTTTGCTGGACCGTCCGGCAATTTGCGCCCGTCCTTACTACTCTTAGACGCAACCATGTCCAGTTTTCCCGATTATAAAAAGTTCTGCGAATTGTCCGGTGCACAAGACGCTTTCGACGCCATTCCCGTTTCGCGCCGGCTGCTATCCGACTCATTGACCCCTGTTTCGGCTTTTCACCGAATCGACAAAGGCGATGGCGGAGGTGGCACGGCCTGTTTATTCGAATCCGTTATCGGCGGCGAGAACGTAGGACGATACAGCTTTCTTGCGATTGACCCGCATGTCCAAGTCAGCTCGACGGCCAACACCGTAACGGTTTTGGAAAACGGAAAAACGGAAACGTTCGAGTCGGCCAATCCGCTGGACGATATCCGCTCGCGAATCAACCAATACAAAATCGCCCAATTTCCTGACATGCCTCCATTTACTGGCGGCGCGGTTGGATATGCAGGCTACGACGTCGTGCGTTATGTCGAAGACCTGCCCAACTCGCCTCCCGACGACCGCGACCTTCCCGATATGTCTTTCGCGTTTTACGACCGAATGTTGGTGTTCGATCACATCACAAAAACGATCACCGTTCTGGCACTCGCTTGGACAAAGCAGCACAACTCGCTTGAAGAAGCATACGCCGATGCCAACCGACGCATTGACGAGATGATCGACCTCTTGAATAAGCCAGACAATGACCTGCTTTGCCTGGACGCCGACCTGCCCACCGGCGACACACCAGCGTTTAAGTCAAATTTTACACAGGCCGAATTCGAACAAGCCGTTTTGGATTGTATCGAGTACATTCGCGCGGGTGACATTTTCCAAGTCGTTCTCAGTCAACGTTTGGAATTGGAAATTGACTGCGACCCGTTTGAGATTTATCGCAGTCTCCGAGTGATGAACCCAAGCCCCTTTATGTTTTTCCTTCGCACGCCCGACACAACGTTGGTCGGAAGCTCGCCAGAGATTATGTGCCGCGTTGTAGACAATGAAATGACCGTTCGCCCATTGGCAGGAACGCGTCCGCGCGGGAAGACTTCAAAAGAAGACCTCGAACTCGAGCGCGAATTGCTGGCTGATGAAAAAGAAAGAGCCGAACACGTGATGCTGGTTGATCTCGGCCGCAACGATGTTGGACGCGTCGCCAAATACGGCTCAATTGAGATTCCTGATGTGATGGTCGTTGAGCGCTATAGCCACGTGATGCATATTTCTTCCACCGTGACCGGGCAGCTAAATGACGACGCCGATGCATTTGATGCACTCATGGCCAGTTTGCCAGCGGGAACCGTTTCTGGAGCCCCAAAAGTCCGCGCGATGGAAATCATCGACGAGTTCGAACCGCACCGACGTGGCCCTTACGCTGGCGCGGTCGGCTATATCGATTACTCAGACAACATGGACACTTGTATTGCGCTTCGAACGATGGTGATCAAAGACAACAAAGCCTACGTTCAAGCCGGCGCCGGCATCGTTGCCGATTCAGACCCGACCAGCGAGTACCAAGAAACCTTGAATAAGGCGCGAGGGTTGCTACGCGCAATCCAAATGACTCACGAAAGAGTTAACGGAAACTGAAAGGCATCCTGTTGCAAAGCGCTATCACAACGTCGTGTTTGTAATTGTTTAAAAAATTCGAATCGCAATATCAACTCGCGGCAGGTGATAAATGTCGACACCGAAATATCCAGCCGAAACTCCAACAGGACATACTCAGTCTGCCAACAAGGCACCACGAATTCAGTTCAACCTGTCGTTCCTGTTTCTGCTTGTCGTTTTCGCCAGCCTACTAGCTTGGTTCTTAGGGACGCCAACCCTTTTAAACCTTGCGCTGCTGTTGTTTTCGTTCAACGTAGTCGGTTTTACTGGCGGCATTTTGATGAATCGAGATCCAATCAAATGGGCCGCGTTCGGTGGGGTGATTGGCGTCGCTGGTTTGATTGTGGTCCTCTGGTGCACCATTATCACTGGCTATTTTTTTCACAATGAACCACAACCCTACTTTGAGAATGGCTTTGTTATTGAATGTATTGTTATCCCAGTAGCACTATTTATATGCGGCTCATGCATCACGTTCACTAGCGGAGTGATGATCGCAACCATAATCTGCGTGTCGCATCCTTATCTTCGCCAGTGTTATTGGGATCGTGAACCGCCGCGGTCTCGGCAGACCGATGCCGAGCATCCTTTGGAAGACTGATATTCGATGGCGCCATCAAGCACGATCGGTTAAAGATACTTGCCGTGGAGCAACGGAAAGCGACCACCAATGGCTCAACTTATTCCGCCAACGAATAGCAAACGATCTCTTTGTCGTTACGGACAAAAACACATTTGTTCGCGAAAGCCGGATGGCTCCAAACGATATCGCGACCGCCACTTTGAGATGTCGGCTCAACCATTTTCGCGCGGCCAAGCTCCTCGAATCCTTCGGGTGACATTTTTGCGATGATCAATTCGCCTTGCTCAGTCGTGATGTACCAATGATCTCCATTGCGAACGATGAAGCCCGTTGTGCTGGAGGCGGGTCGACCTTTTGGGCACGTCGCTAACGATTCCCAAAGCCGTTTTCCTGAGACCAATTCGATACATCGCATCCGGCCGTTAACGTCAACGCCATAAATGTGGTCTTCGAAAACGATAGGCGGATTGTGATCGGGCGAAACACCTTTTTCGCGCCAAACTTCTGTGACGCCCGGTTTGTCCGAATCCAACTTCAACAAAGCCGAACCGTTTTTAAGCGCCGTGACCAACAAGTGATCGCCATGCTTGATCGGAGCAATGATCGACATTTCATAAGCCGGAGCCATCTTTACCGACCAATACGACTCGCCCGTCTTTGGATTCAGCCCGTCGATCGACTCAGGAGTAAAAATCAAAAGCTGATCCGTCCCACCCGCATTGATAACCGTCGGAGGACAGTAACCCGGGTTGCCATTTTTGGTTGAAAGCGCACGCCAGATTTCTTCACCAGTGTTTTTGTTGAACGCAACGGCACAACTGCCTTTTCCTCCGACCATGCAAATCAACATATCATCATGAACAAGCGGGTGGGCAGCGTATCCCCAGATCGGCGACTCGGTCTTGAAATCTTTCTTGAGGTCTCGATCCCAAACTTCGGCACCGTCGGCAACGCTGTAACAATTGAGATGACCTTCAGCACCCAAGACGTAAACTTTGTCACCGTCGACCGTTGGCGTCGCACGCGGACCTTGCCCATACGACAGACTGTAGCTTCGCTCATGTGACTTTTTCCAAATCACTTCGCCCGTTTTAAGATTGAGGCAATGAATCTGCTCAAGGCCTTCCAACGGATCGCGTTTGCCGGGGTTAGAGGTTTGCTTGCCTTTATTCACCACGTAGTCGGTCACAAAGACACGGTCGCCCGCAACGGCTGGCCCGGAGAATCCGCCAGCAATGGGCGTTCGCCAAACGGCTTTCAATCCTTCTTTGGGAATGGACTTGATGATGCCGGATTCTCGCCAAACGCTGTCTCGTTTGTCCCCCAACCATTGGCTCCAGTCGTCCGCAAAACTCGATTGGGTCGTAACAGCAATTAGAAAAACCATTACCGGGAAAGTGAGTACCGCTTTATTGAGAAGTCGTTTCATCGTCGTCTTTCAAGATTTGGGATCGAATCCGTCTAGGGTGTACTGAGCGTATGATAACGCGGAATCGCCAAAGAATCAGTACGCATCGCTGTGATTCATTTTCCAATGGCTCATTCGGGCGAGACAACCGCTGGCCAGCAACTGGAATTCAGCCGCTGGAATTCGAAAAAGCGACCTACTAAAAAGCAATTAGCTCACTACAATATCGGCTTGAATAGAATATCGAACATCCGATAAACCTCATCCATTTGAGAGCCTTGTGAAGATTCTTTTAGACGAAAACCAACTCAATCAAGGTGTCGAAAAACTGGCCGCCGAGATTAACGAGACTTATGGTGACAAACCATTGACGATCGTTGGCGTGCTGACCGGTAGCGTCATTCTGATGGCCGACTTGATTCGCAAACTTCAAATGCCGTTGCGCGTTGGGGTTGTCCAGACCAGCAGTTACCAAGGTACCGAACGAGGCGCGTTGACGATCAATTCAGAAATGATGCTCGACATCGCTGGACGAGATGTTTTGTTGATCGATGACATTTTTGACACCGGCAATACATTGGAAGAAGTCAGTCAGCTTATGAAAGACCTCGGGCCGACCAGCCTGAAATCGGCCGTATTGCTTTTGAAAACCGGTCGTCAAGAAGTCGATTGGAAACCAGAATTCGTTGCCTTCGATATTCCGGATGAATTCGTTGTTGGGTACGGACTGGACTTTAATGATGAGTACCGCAACTTGCCGTATCTGGCTTGCCTAGAGCCTTCTGATCTTCCCAGCGTTTCAAACTAGCTACTGGAATGAAGCCGCCGCAATCAAATCCAATTGAAGGAGATTCACCTGCGCCGGATTCCCAATCAACGGAAGGCGGCGGGGGATTGCGGCTTGCGATCGTGACGCGCCGATTTTGGCCGTACGCAGGTTCAACGGAACTTGCCGCCGGTGACTTGGCTGGCTCGCTAAACAGAGCAGGGCACTCCGTCGACATTTTGACCATCCGTTGGGAGAAGACTTGGCCGTCGTACTTCAATTACCAGGAATCGCCGGTGCGCCGAATCAACCGACCGGCTACTGGCCCATGGGGCTCGTATCGCTATTTGAGAAATCTGAATCAAGCCATCGACGAACTTAACCCGGACGGGATCATTGTGTTTGGCTTGGGCGATGAGGCTTGGTCAATCGCGAAAAATTACGATGGCCAGATTCCATTTGTGATTCGAATCGACAATCATTTCCTGGGAAGCAAAACCGTTCAGGCACCGCTTAACAACCACCAAATTGCCTCACTCACTGCCGCAAAAAAAATACTTTGTGAATCTGAATGGACGGCCGAACGATTGCGGAAAAATCCAGCCGTCAATTCGCCCAACATTTTGCCAAAAATTGTTGTTTCACCCGAGCCGATCTGGATAGATAAAAACCACCAGCGAACGCCGGCGCGACAGGGGTCTTCTCGGATTGCGGTTTCCGATGCCCACCCGGTTTTAATGATCGAACCGACCCAACCATTGGTCGTAACGGGCGCGCCGATGAATGGTGACAACGGAATGCTCGATCTGGTTAACGCTTGGCCGCGCGTGCTGAAACGATACCCAAAAGCCCGGCTGTGGATCTTTGGCGAAGGCAAAAAAAGCCAGCGGATTTGGGACCGCGTCAACGACAAACACTTGGTCAGTTCGGTGATCATGCCAGGCAGCTTTGATGATTTAGAAGACGTTTTCCAAGCCGCCGATCTCTACATTCACCCACAACGGTGCGAAGAAAGCTGCAGTTTTCTCGCCCGCGCGATGGCCTCCGGGCTCTGCTCAATCGTGACCGACACCCGAGCGACCAAACCATTGATCCAACATGACACCAACGGATTTGTGGTCAATGCTGGCGATACTGCGGCGCTCACGCAAGCCATGCTCGCGACGCTGGATAATCGAGATTTAAGAGATCGACTTGGCCGGGCAGGCGCCCGAACCGCCGCAAACAATTATGATGCAACCAAGATATTCAGTGACTTTATCGATGTTTTAAAAGTCTAATCTTCCTGCCGGGCACCGGAACTGAACCAAGCCACTTCAATCGAGAATACTATTGAGCCACCGCATCCTGTTTGTCACCGAATCGCTTTTTCCACTTGGGCCTGCCGAGCAACTTTTGCGCTTGTCCAGCCAATTGGTTAAACGTGACCATCAAATCATCGTCGCGGTTTTAGGTCAGCGCACATTTGAGCCAACACAGTGGACGGATGCGGGAATCGAAGTCCACTTTCTCAACGGAGACGACACAACGCCGCTTCATAATTTGCGCGACGGTTTTTTTGTCACCCGTGAGCTAAGAACTCTGATTCGATCGGTTGCCCCGAATATCGTACATAGCTGGTGCGGAGTCTCGGAATTGATGACTTTGCTGGCGACCGAAAACTTGCCACTGTTTAAACCGCTTAAAAAGTTACGGCTGATCAGCACTGAGCTATACCTCCAACCGGAAAAACGATTTGTCCGCCAAGTCGTCGAAAAAAATCTGGCCCAACGAGTCGAGCGAATGATCGTTCCTCACATTTCAGTAAAAAATTACCTGGTCGAAAACGGCTATCGCGAACCAAGGATCGACATCGTCCCCAATTCACTTGCCACCAGTTCACTTTCGGCTTCAGAAATGGCAGCCAAGCGAACGGCCGCACGACAAAGGACACTCTCAATGCTGGGCCTACCGGAAACAGCGCTGCTGGCCGGGACAGTTGCTCCGTTGATTCACCGTTCCCGGTTAAAGGATTTGATTTTCGCAACCAACTTGCTCGACTGCGCGTTTAGTGAAGAGTGGTTTGCGGAACACAAACCGGGCGCGGCCGTACCAGATGTTCATTTGCTGATCATTGGAAAAGGAACACAGAAAAAACAATTGAAACGCTTTGCGATTTTGACTGAAGCCAAACCCCAAGTCCATTTCCTTGACCATCCTGATTCGCCGGAAGAGATCATTGCCAGTTTGGATTTCTACTGGCACTCACACCTCCGCGATCCGTTGTCGGGAAACTTGATGGCGGCGATGGCTCATGGCATTCCGGCCATTTCTGTTTTTGGTCCAGGCAGCGAAGAAATTGTTCGCCACCAAGAAACCGGATTCGCCGTGAACTTTGGCGCCCGCGATGAATTCGCACGCTGGACCAAGTATCTAATCGAGCAGCAAGACTCTGGCCAGCAACTAGCCAACCAAGGTCAATCGTTTGTGCAAGCGAACTTCAAAGAATCAAAGATGATCGATGGCTACGTAGGCGTTTACGATTTGACGAGTTGAGAATTTTGAAACATTAGAACGGTGTCGGGCACTCACCCACTTCCCTTAGACGCGAAGCGTCAATGGAAACCCGACGCGTAAGCGAGGGATCGGACACGCGTAAGCGAGGGATCGATCGGACACAGCAGTTCAACACAGACTCTCCCTCGCTAACGCGTCGGGCTCCCATTAAGCTCCGTCTTTGCAGGCTTTTGCCCGATATAGCGGACAACTAAACCCGTCAAAATCAACCCACCGCCTACGATGGTCGTCCAAGCCGGACTCTCGTAATCAGGTGAATTATGCCAAGCCAGAAAAACCCAAACGGGAACCAGGATTGGCTCAAGCAACGTTAGGCCGGAGGCTTCGTGGCTGGAAACGGAATGTACGGCACGCGCAAAAAGCAAATAAGGAATCCCCATTTGCAACATTCCAAAACAGGCCAAGTATCCCCACTGAACGCCCGACGGATAAACGCCTTTCTCAAGCAGATACGGAAGAAGGAACATGGCTGTCACGATGTGATTCAAAAATATCAACCAAGCCGCATCGTACTCGCGCAGCGATCGCAACATCACAACGACTCCGGCAAAACCAACTCCCGAAGCCAACCCGTAACGAACGCCGATTGGCGAAGCGCCCCACAATTCGGCGCGGAGAATAATGGCGACTCCGATCGTCGCGAACGCCAGCAAAACCCAATCTCGCCAAACCGGATTGTCTCGAAAACAAATCCAGCTAACCAAAAACACCCAAGCCGGCGCGGTGTACTGAAGCCAAATCGCCAACGTCGATTCGCAGTAGACCATGCCATTCAAATAGGTCCAATTCATCATCGCAAAAATCGCGACCATCGGAACCATCTTCCAAGACCAAGCGACTTTGCGAACCATGAGGATCAAAATGGCTGACGCGAATAAGGCTCGCCAAAACGCCAACAATGTGCCACGAGAATCTTCTGGCCAATTCTCGAAGATCGGAGCCTTTGCGAAAAATCCGCTTGTGCTCCACATGAACGCAGCCAGCACGATCAGCAATCTGCCTTGCCAAACCGAAATCTTGGCAACGGGAGATTCAGTAGAAACAGCCGAAGTAACTGGTGGCTCATCTTTCACGTTCAGAACTCGCGGATCCACCCATCGGCGGATTATCGTTGGGCCCCAATCTTGGTCTTACTCCGACGCCTGATTCTCCGCCATCAATCGGATCGTCGGGGGACGTCATATCTCGCAATTGATCTGGGTCGTACTGAATAATGAACTCATGTTTCCCAAGTGTGAATTTCGTGCCAGGGTCGAGCTGTTGTCTGGCTCCAACCATGAGCCGCTTTCCGTGGACCCTGATTCCATTTCTGGTACGCAGGTCACTGACGAACCAAACGCCTTGGTCCAACTTAAGCAATGCATGGCGTCCAGAAAGGTCACCGAAATCCAGCACGATATCACAAGCCTCTCGTCGGCCAACAACAAGATGATGCTTAAGAAGCTCGATCGGATCACCACCAGGCAACGGCTGTAAAACACCAAGCATAAGAATCTCCGTGGCGACGAATCAATCGCAGGCTCAACCAATCAACGGTGGCAGAGCTCACTGCGAGAAGAAATCTACGAGAGGAAAATGACCTCAGAACGAATCTCATCTTACAACTTGCGAAGCAAAGCAGATTCGCGCAGCATCGAACCGGTCTAAAGCGTGAAAGAAGTGCCAGTCCAATCAAATTGGCAGGCAGAGTCGACTATTTCTTGCGATGTCGAATTTTGGCTCGCATACGTCGTTTTTTGCGGCCTACTTTACGGCGACCTTTGCCGGTCTTTTTAGTTCCCACTCGGTTGAACCTCACTGCTTAGATGGTGAATGTTTGCAAATTATCGGAACGATATCGTACTGCCAGAATTCGGCAATCACAAGGCTAAAATTAACCCTGAAGTTTTCTCAGGCCCCCAGAAAGGCAGGAATACCGTTTCCTGTCGGGATTATCCTGAATTTTTCCACTTTGGAGCGGATTGGCAAACAACACAGGTCTTTAAAAAGTCAAGCGAGGTTCAGTTTCAGGATTTCACTTCTTTCGAAATCGACGACTTCAAAAAGAAGCTCAATATGGCTCCGACGATTACCCAACCGCCAATCCCCGCCGTTGGAATTTCCAGTTTTTTCTCAACCATATAATCCAGCGCCATGTATGTCATAAAGACACAGGTGAGCACAAAGATTATTGGAAACAGGGGGCCAAACGGAATTCGAAAACCGTCGAATTGGCCCTTGTATCTAATCCTGTTGACGACCAATGACACAATCGTGGCCGCCAGGAACAGCCAGAAATATGGCGCGGTCGCAGCAACAATATTCTCAAACCCATCAGTGCTATTACCCAGCGTTCCGATCAGCAGCAAAGTCACGACGGCTTGAAGCACCATCGCTCGCCACCAACCGCGTTCTTTTCCGGAACCAGCCAGCCACTGGAGTGACGGATAGTCAATCGCAGTCGCCCAGTAAATTCGCGGGCTTGTCAAAATCATTGCATTGATCGCGCCCAGACAGGAAACGCAAACTACCAGAGAAAAAATTCGATTACCCGTCTCACCCATGTTGTTGTTGATCATCGCTGCAGTTGCACTTTTATATTGCTGTCCTCTAGCTGCCATGTCTTCAAAACCAAATCCGTAAACCAAAGCGCAGTTGATCAAGAGATAAACAAACAAAACGACGCTCGTTCCGATCACAAGCGATGGAAGCAGATTCTTTTTGGGCTCCTTTGCTTCGGACGTCATAAACGCGATGTCGTTCCAACCTCCGAACGCGAACATTACAAACATCAGAGCCAGCCAAAATCGGCCGTCAGTCAAAGGGCTGGTTTCTGCTTCTTGCGGCACCATTTTTGGCACAACTGTATTGGCTACGCCAGTTGACGTCGCCGTCGCGATCACCGGAGCAGCGCTGGTTTCAGGTACCGCTTTGGATTCGGATTGCCGAGATCCAAACACGAACGCCGAAACCACGATCAGCATAATGCCGAGGACTTTGGCGACCGTGAGAATATTCAAAGCTGTTTTGCCGACTCTGATTCCCAGCAAATTGGTAATGGTGATCGTCACGACACCAATTACCGCATACAAGAACTCCGACAACGAATTGGGAAACGCTTGACCTGCGAACTTTCCAAATACCATCGCCATCGCGCCGATGTTACCGGGTCGAATGACCCAAAACGCCGTCCAAGAAAATGCGAATCCGAAACGAGGGTGGTATGCCCGTTTGAGGTAACCGTAATCTCCGCCGCGGTCTGGATACGTCGTTGTTAGTTCAGCAAAACAAAGCGCCCCGATCAGGGCGATCACACCACCAAAAATCCACACGCCAGCCAGCCAGTAAACATCAGGCATTTTGCCTGAAACGATGGCCGGGATCTTAAAGATGCCCGCGCCAATAATGGTCCCCACGATGATGCACACGCAATCGAATCGTGTCAGAACGCGCTTCGGGGGTAAATGCACATCCTTTGCCCCGAGGTTTGCGGTGGTTGTTTTTGATTGTTCGTGAGAAGATTGGTATGGATTTTGACTCATTCAGGACGCCGCTGGAAAGGCTCAATTAGCTTTAAGAAACTTGAATCTGGTTATGTACAGAATGATCGCCAAAGTGAAACAGATTTGGAGTTCTACGCTTCCAAACAGTTATTAATAACGCAATACCGTACTCGATTCCCATTCACATTTCTGTTTTTGAATCGACAAACCCCCATCATGGCCGGTGACTTGTCATAGCCATCCTAACGAACTGTCGGGCAACCGCGAGTCACACGATCTCAAGAATTCGTTTTGCGTTGGTTGAACGGTCGTCGATGGGACCATTTTGTGATTCGACGTAGTTTGGGGGCGTTTTCTAGCTAGTTTTGAAGATAAAACTGAATTCGTCGAACCAAAGCTGAGTTTGCTGCGTCCAACAACACGCTGGACTAGACTTTGTAAGTCACGTCCATGTACAATGAGCAGACGCAATTTGTAAGCGTTTACTCTAATTTCTCCGACTTTTCGCGGAGGTATAACACTTTTTTCAAAGGGGCTTTATGGCCAAAGAAGAAGCATTTGAAGTTGATGGTACCGTGACACAGGCACTCGCCAATACACGTTTTCGGGTAGAACTCGAAACGGGTGACGAAGTTCTAGCCCATGTGGCCGGTCGTATGCGCAAACACTTTATTAGGATTGTTCCGGGCGACAAAGTCCGTGTTGAACTTTCCCCTTACGATTTGACCAAGGGTCGCATCGTCTATCGAGAGCGTTAATGCCAACGCCCAAGCGACTGGAAGTTAGTTAATTCCCAGCCGCTCTTCTTTTCCGAATCAAATCGGGCCATTGAGATGCTTTTTAGCTGTCTCAACCTGCGCGCCGAGTAAGCCATTGAGCATCACATTGAACGGCCGGGGGCGAGGAATCACAGTGGGCGTTCGCGGCCGTAGTTTGTCCGGAACCTGCTCACGACAGCTTTTGTCCGACCCGCCGATCCGCACAAAGACACGATTCTCAGTCAAGAACTGTCAGTTTTTCCACAAAAACCACGCCCTAAACCCAGCCTAAGTGTTTTCCGGGCGTTTTTTAGCTGGCTTAAAACTTTCAATGCGGCCGCGAAGTATAAGTATTTGCGAGTCCTGCCAGTGATGTCTTTGGTCCGGATTGAAGCAAAAAAACGACGAGTTGAGAAAAACGACAGCCGAAAATTTTCAGGAAAGTGTTCTTCGTTATTGCATCTGCTCTCTGATGCTAGACAATTTAAGCGGGATGCATTTTGAGTTGAGGCCGGTTGATCTCAGTCAAAAAATTCGTAGTCAAAATGTCCTCTCAACTCAATCCATTTCAATAACATTCCAACTATTGGAGACCAACGTGAAGCCTTTTTGTAAGTCCTTTGTTTTAGGATTGTTGATCAGCGTCGTATCGCTGCTTCCAGTGGGCCAAGCTTTCTGCCAAAGCGCGCCCGAACCAGCAGTCGTCATATCTATTGCCAAATTTAAAGAGCAAATGAACGACGTCAATTATCTCATGGACGCGGCGGGCTACGGCCAGATGAAGTTCATGGCGGGCGCCATGATCAAGGGTTACACCAAAGGTCTGGATGCAGATAAAGATGCCGGGATCATGTTGTTCCTTGAAGAAGATTCTCCCGTGCCAGATTTCCTTGGCTTCGTTCCTGTTTCTGACATGGAAGAAATGCTAGACGTAATCGCTGGTATGGCCGAAGTCGAAGAGGACGATGACTTCACTACGATCGTCACTGACGATGGAACTGAATTGCTGGTACGCGAGCACAACGGATACGCTTTCATCTCAAACAAAAAAGAGATGTTCGACTCGCTTCCTGATGCTCCAGAAAAAATGCTTGGCGATCTTCCTTCGAAATACAACTTGGCTGCCAAAGTTTTTGGCCAACGTATTCCACAAGGCATGCGAGATCAGTTCATTGAAATGATCAAAGAAAGCTCAGCCCAAACGCTTGATAGCTTGGACGAAGACGACGAGATGGCTGAACTTCAGCGTAAAAATCTCGAGATGTCAACAAAGCAGATGGAAATGATGATCAATGAGTCAGACACTCTGACATTTGGCATGACTGCTGATAAAGATTCTAAAAACCTTGTGATGGACATCGAATTCACAGGCATTGCTAAATCAAAATTGGCCAAGAAGCTTTTGAATTCAAAAGCCGACCAGCCGTCACGATTTACTGGATTCTTGATGGAGGGTGCAACGTTCACTCAAAACCAATGCACCAAGCTTGATGCAGATGACAGCGCCGAGTACAGCGATCAGCTTGACCAACTCAAAAAGGCAGTCGTCACAGGAATCGATGAAGACGGCGATCTAACAGAAGATGAAATCGCTACCGTTGACAGTGCTATGAGCGATTTGGTTGATTCCCTGAAGGCCACGATGAAGGACGGATTGCTTGACTCAGGTGCGGTTGTGATGCTTGACGATGGTGAAATTAACTTCGCTGCAGGTGTTCAAATCTCTGATCCTGGCAAAATTGAAGATGCCGTCAAAGAGTTGGTGGCATTGGCTGAAGACAAAATGGGCGGACAAATTGAGGTCAACCTTAACTCTGGCAGCCACAAATCAGTAACCCTTCACGAAGTCGTTATTGAAGTTCCGGACGAAGAAGAAGAAACTCGTGAAGTCTTTGGTGACCAAATAACTCTGATTGTCGGAATTGGCAAGAAAGAAGTCTATGTTGCTGGTGGAAGCAACCCAGTCGCGACTCTAAAGAAAGCCATGGACGGAACTGAGATGGCTAAAGATCTTATGCAGTACAACCTTTACATTACCCCAATTTTGAAATTTGCCGCCAACATGGACGGTGATCCAATTATGGAAAAAATGGCAAACACTCTTGAAACCGCTGGAAACGATCGAATGAGCATGACCGCAAACTTGATCGAAAACGGCGTCAACGTTCGCATGGAAATGCAAGACGGAATTCTTGGCTTGATCAAAGTCGGAGTCGAGTCAGCAATGGGTGGCGGTGGTGGATTCGCTCCATCAGACGATGACTTTTAATTCAGATTTCAAACTCATTTGAAGTTGAACTAACAAACCAAGGCAGCCCAATTCGGGCTGCCTTTTTTTGGGTACATCGGCGTATCAATGTCATTCAAGCCATGTCATACACAGCATGACCTACGGGTGGCGTGTCATGAAAATCTTGTAGGTCATGCTGTGCATGACGCTTCTTCTCGCCCGCCTGCTGAGGGCCGCCGACTACTAACTCTCGCTCTCAACCGTCTTCCATGGATTCTCCCAAACCGAGCACTGCTGTAAGTACTCGCCGTATACGGGAAACTCATCGGACTTCATCTCCAACCACTCCATCGAATCATTGATAAGCGCCTGCTCTTCTTCGAGCGTGATTTCGCCCGTGAGAACTTTTGTTCGCAGCAACACGAAATACGTATCCAACACATCACAGCGGCAATAGTCATTGATCCGGCCAAGCTCTCCTTCGTTGTAGAGTTCTTGAACCATGTGGCCAGCGATTCCCATCTTTCCGGGTTTGCCGAGAATGTTTGCAACCAAGTTCAAGCCGCCATTGAGTCGCGTCGCCCCATAATTTGTCAGGACTTCTTGAAGATCCAAATGGGAACCCTGGTTGTAGCGATTTCGCTTTTGGTCGTAGGTCCGCTCATGCATATTGAACCAAGCAGGAATGCCCAGCCCAAATCGAAAGGCCGACATCTCCATCAACGGAATATCAAACGTACGCCCGTTGAAACTGACAAACGTCGGCATCTTGTAGGCTTTCCAACCGTCCCAAAAATGTTTGGTGATAATGTGCGGGCGATACTCAGGCGCATCCAATGTCACGATATCAATAATCTTCAGATCAATCCCTACCTTGATAATCGCAACGGATACCGGAATGTGAAACGTATATGGAATAAACTCGGTTCCAAACTGCTCCATCCGCTCGGCACAGTAAACCTGAATGGCTTTTTCGGGAGAATAATTTTCGGCGGGATACCGGACTTTGGAAATCAAATCACCGTCGGCGATACTTTCGATATCGAACACGAGGTAGCTAACGGCAGGAGAAGACATAGAATGATCTTTTTAATTGCGTGGTAATTCACCATCCAATTTATCCCAGCAGCTTAATTTTGAAAACTAACCCGATGAATAAAGACCGACTTCTCGAGCGTTTCCTCCAGTATGTCCAAATTGACACGACCGCAGTGGAAGACAGTGGCACTTACCCCAGTAGCCCAGGGCAAATGGAAATCGGAAAATTGTTAGTCGAGCAAATGAAGGAAATGGGGATCACCGACGCTACCCAAGACGAATTCGGGATCGTAATCGGCACCGTTCCCGGTAACGTCGAAGGAGCGCCAACGGTTGCATTCAACTCTCACGTTGATACTTCGCCCGAAACCACTGGCAAGAACGTCAAACCAAATGTGATCGAAAATTACGATGGTAAAGACATCGTGCTGTCAGGCGATCCAACAAAAATCATCACCGCCGCCAGCTGCTCCGAACTCCCGGATGCCAAGGGCAAGACGATCATCACAACCGACGGCACAACATTGCTGGGCGGCGACGACAAAGCCGGTGTTGCGATCATTATGGAGTTAGCCAATCACTTGATCGAAAACCCTGATGTAAAACGCGGCCCAGTCAGAATCTTTTTTACTTGCGATGAAGAAATCGGGCACGGGGTTGATCATGTAGACATCAGTAAAATTGATGCAACGGTTTGTTATAACTTTGACGGCGGTGGGCAAAACGACATTGACGAAGAGACCTTCTCGGCCGACATGGCCATCGTCACATTTACGGGCGTCAACATTCACCCCGCGATCGCCAAAGACAAAATGATCAACGCCTCTCGCGCGGCAGGGATTTTCATCAGCCGTTTGCCAATGGAGCTTTCTCCTGAGCGAACCGACGGCCGCGATGGCTTTCTTCATCCTTACGTCCTCGAAGGCGGCGTTGCTTCGGCCACACTGAAGGTCTTGATCAGAGATTTTGATACAGCGAAACTCAGCCAACACGCCGAGGTTCTAAAACAGGTCGCCGACAGTGTCAAAACCGATTGTCCTGATACAAACATCGAAATTGAAATCGTCGAACAGTATCGCAACATGGCAGACGGCCTCATCAACGAACCGCGCGCGGTGGCCTATGCGGTTGATGCACACAAAACGCTGGGACGAGATTACAAAACGACGATCGTTCGCGGGGGAACTGACGGCTCGCGATTGACGGAGCTTGGATTGCCAACGCCCAACCTCTCTTCGGGCCAGCACAACATTCACTCGCCCCTCGAGTGGGCTTGCCTGGACGAAATGGTCGCCGCAGTTGAAGTCGGAGTCGAGATCGTAAAACGCTGGGCTGAGTGATTGGTTTGCGGATTACGCATGCCCCAGAAGAACGATAAGACACAAAACTCAACAATCGGTCTGCTATCATAGAACAAGTAGATTGCGAACATCGTAACGTGGCGGTGGTCTCACTGAGCGCGCCCGACCCATGAAACCCGATGGCACCGCTGGCCTGCGGTAGAGTAATTAACCCGTGATTGAAGATCGTTTGATGCTTCGACTTTTTCTGATTTTACTTTTTGTCACATCTCTGGCGCTGACACCGCGCGCACAGGCGATCGCGCAAACCAAAACGCCTTCATTCTCCAACGACCAAATCGAGTTTTTTGAAAGCAAGATTCGACCTCTACTTATTAACCAATGTCTTGAGTGCCACGGCGAATCCAAATCAGAAAACGGTTTGCGAGTCGATTCGCGTGACGCCATTCTCAAGGGTGGAAACAATGGACCTGCCGCAGTTGTTGGCGAACCTGAAAACAGTTTGATTGTTTCGGCGATCAATCACACGGGCGACTACAACATGCCGCCCAACAAAAAACTTTCTGACGACCAGATTGCTGACGTTGCGAATTGGGTAAAAATGGGATTACCTTGGGCAACTGACACCACGATTGCCAATCGTTCGATTCCTGAACTTCGGCTAGAGCATCGAAAAAATCACTGGGCGTTCCAGCCAGTCGTCAAGCCTCCGATTCCCAGTGCCAAGACCTCAAATACGGACATCCAGCCGATTGATCAGTTCGTCCTGGCCAAACTGAAAACAAAAGGGCTTACTCCCTCGCCGCGTGCCGACCGGCGGACCTTGATTCGCCGAGCCACGTTTGACTTGACTGGTTTGCCGCCAACATTTGAAGAAGTCGAAGCGTTTGCGGCCGACTCGTCAGCTGGCGCTTATGCGAAACTCATTGACCGCCTGTTGGAGTCGCCTCACTATGGCGAGCGGTGGGCACGCCATTGGCTTGACGTTGCTAGGTACTCGGATACTTCAGGCTACATTGCAGATTTTGCCAACAACCGATTCCCTTTTGCGTTTACCTATCGCGACTATGTAATCGACGCGTTCAATGATGATTTGCCGTATGACCAATTCATTCGCCAACAACTGGCAGCGGATCATATGGAGATCCCGGAAGATAAAAAATCGCTTGCGGCACTTGGCTTCATCACTGTTGGGCGTCAGTACCAAAGTAAAATTGACACCTACGATGACCAAGTCGACGTTGTAACGCGCGGCCTGATGGGATTGACCGTTTCTTGCGCCCGTTGCCATGACCACAAATACGACGCGATCCCGACAGAGGACTACTATTCGCTTTACAGCGTTTTCTCCAACAATCACGTGCCCGACGAATTACCAATTTTGGGTAACGCAAACCAACAAAAGAAGTATGCCGAGTTCTTCAAGAAACTGGACGAGCGCAAAAACAACCTCGAAGCATTCCACAAAGCCAAACTCAAAGAAATCAAGCAACATATCAGAACACATTTTCACGACTACATTGCTCGTGTCATTCTCACCCGGCCCCACGCGCCTCAGCAACGCAAACTTTTGAGTGAACAACCGTTTATCAAACTCGAGTTCGCCGGCGTCAGAGAAGAAGTCCTTATAAAATGGCGTGATTACCTCGCGTTTCGAATAGGAGAAAGCCCAAAATTCATCAAACCAGTTACCGAGTTGATGGCATTGCCAGATAAGGACTTTGCTGCCAACGCAAAAAAACTGATCGACCGATGGGTTGCCTCGCCGGAAGAATCCCAGATCAACAAACTGCTGTTTGAGCGACTTAAATCCGACCCGCCGTCTCACAAAATTGAACTGGCAAAAACATGTGGGGACCTATTTCAGGAGATATTCGAATTTTGGGAATCCAAAGGCTCGATCAATCCGCCGATCGCTCAATTTAATTCGCCCGATCAAATCGATCGAAAGGAAATCGCGGACGTCGTTTTCGGGAAAGGCTCGCCAGTCATGCTTAACCGAAGACGGCTGGACAGCTACCTGAACGTTGCTGAAACAAAAGAGACCCGCAAATTGCAGTCGGCGATTAAAGCCCAAGACGCCGACGCTCCCGAAGGATTCGCTCGAGCGATGGTGCTGGAGGACAACGAAAAACTCCATGAAGAAACGGTTATGATCCGTGGTAATGAAAACCGTCGTGGTGCCCAAGTTCCGCGTCGATTTGTTTCGCTTCTGACGCCAACAGAAGACCGGCCAATCTTCAAAACTAAAAGTGGACGACTTGATCTGGCCAACCACATCGCCTCGACCGACAACCCGCTCACGGCTCGAGTTTTGGTTAACCGGGTTTGGATGCATCACTTTTCCCAGCCGCTTGTCGATACGCCAAGCGATTTTGGAATCCGCTGTGAGCCACCGCTGCAGCTGCAATTGCTTGATTATCTCGCCGCCGATTTCATGGAACATGGTTGGTCAATTAAACATCTTCATCGCCGCATCATGAATTCAGATGTTTATTGCCAAACCAGTTTTGATCGCAAGGAGTGCTCAGGTTTTGATCCCGAAAACCGTTTGCTTTGGAAAATGAATCGACGTCGACTGGAATTTGAGCCATTACGCGATTCAATTCTGGCCGTAAGCGGCGCACTCGACCGCAAGCTTTACGGAAAACCGATTGAGCTATTCGCCAAACCGTTCACCAACCGCCGGACAATTTATGGCTTTATTGACCGCCAGGATTTACCCAATCTGTTTCGCGTTTTCGATTTGGCCAGCCCAGACCAAAGTGCCGCCAAGAGAATTCGAACGTCTGTTCCACAGCAGTCGTTATTCATGATGAACTCAAAATTCATCATTGAAAATGCGGCGCGGCTGACCGATCAAATCAAAGAGTTCGACACCAAAAGCGACGAACAACGGATACGCGAAATCTATCGTTTGATTCTTCAGCGCAACCCAAGCGAAGACGAACTTAAAATTGGTACGCAGTTTATTAATTCGGCAATCGAAACTCCCGAAAGTAAAATTGGCAAATGGCAACGCTACGCCCACACGCTATTACTAACCAATGAATTCGAATTCATCGACTAAAATCCAACCCAGCTGAAAACTGAAAAAAAGAAATGCCTACTCCACCAGAATCCTGTTCACTTTCCCGCCGAAGCATGCTTCGACGTTGCGGCACCGGTCTTGCCGCACTTGGGCTGGCTGGGCTGATGGGCGATGACGGATTGTTGTATGGCAATTCAAATTCAGGATCAAATGAAAATCCGCTTCAAGCGCGGCCCACTCATTTTCCGGGCAAGGCAAAACGTGTCATCCACTTATTCATGAACGGTGGCCCTTCGCATGTTGATACTTTCGATTACAAACCCGAGTTGCAAAAACGAAACGGAAAAACTTTACCCGTCAACCTTGCAACCGAGCGCAAAACCGGTGTCGCGATGGCTTCTCCTTTTAAGTTCAAGCAATACGGAGAAAGCGGAATTCATGTTAGCGAGCTTTTCAAACACACCGCGCAACACATGGACGACATCGCCGTTATTAATTCCATGCAAGCCGACGTGCCCAACCACGAACCGTCTCTGCTGCTGATGAACTGTGGCGAATCGCGTTTGGTTCGGCCAAGCATGGGGTCATGGGTGACCTATGGAATGGGCTCGGAGAATCAGAATTTGCCTGGGTTCATCGCCCTTTGTCCTGACGGGTACCCAATCAAAGACACCCAGAACTGGCAATCAGCATTTCTGCCCGGCGTCTTTCAAGGCACACACGTCGACACTCGGCATCAAAGTATCGAACGTTTGATTGAGAATGTAAAAAATGAGCGGATCTCAAAACAGCAACAACGGCAGCAGCTTGATTTGCTTAACCAATTGAACAAACGTCATCTCGAAAAACGCGGCTCCGACCCCAGCTTGGACGCGAGAATTCAGTCCTATGAATTGGCTTATCGGATGCAGATGGAAGCCACCGACGCATTCGACATTTCCAACGAACCGCAACATGTTCTCGATATGTACGGCGATGGAGTGAACGCAAAACAGATTTTGATTGCTCGGCGATTGGTTGAACGCGGAGTCAGATACGTTCAAGTCTGGCACGGCAAAGGTCAGCCATGGGACAACCATGATGATCTGGAGATCAACCATCGCTTACTGGCCAAGCAATGTGATCAGGCAATCGGCGCGTTGTTAACGGATTTAAAGCAACGTGGCCTGTTGGATGAAACGCTTGTTCTGTGGGGTGGCGAATTTGGACGGACACCCGTTGTAGAATTGCCGACACCGGGAGCCAACATGGGCAAGGTCAACGGGCGCGATCACAACCATTATGGATTTACAGTTTGGATGGCCGGCGGTGGCGTGAAAGGCGGAAAAGTCCATGGCGCAACGGATGAGTTTGGATTCAAAGCAGTTGAAGATCCGGTTCATGTGCATGACTTGCACGCGACGATGCTGCACTTACTGGGTTTCAATCACAAGCAGTTGACATACCGATATGCCGGAAGAGATTTTCGCTTAACAGACGTTCACGGAAATGTCGTTCATGACTTAATTGCTTGAAACGATAACTCAAAAAAAAGCAAAACCAAACTTACGACAAACGAAAGACTGACGTGGCGTACATTGATCAAATTTCCGAAGACGACGCCCAAGGTGACACTCGTCGCATTTACGACGCAGCCATTCGCAGGGCAGGGGAGATCGCCAATATCATTCGCGTAATGAGCCAAGACGGAACAATCGCCGATGGCTCGATGCAGTTCTACGTTGCGTTAATGAAATCCGAGAACAGTCTCGCCGCTCATCACCGTGAAATGCTGGCCACAGTTGTCAGCAACGTCAACGATTGTTTCTACTGAACGCTTTCTCATGCACGTGACTTCAGTTTGGAGTTCGTCAAAGAATCGGGAAACGAAGCCGACGCAGAAGCCATCACCGAGAAATTGATTTTTGACTATCGAGAATGCGGGTTTGATCCGGCCACTACTGCGCTCTGCGAGTTCGCGGTTGCACTGACTTTGAATCCCGGACTGATGCGACAATCGAATGTTGAAGTGCTTCGTGGTCATGGATTTTCAGACGAGCAAATCACGGTCGCAACGCAGATCATCTCATACTTCAACTATATCAACCGTGTCGCCGATGGGCTGGGCGTTGACTTGGAGGATTGGATGACGATTTCATTGGATCACTGGATTGAAACGAAACCAAATTGGCGGGAGCAGACCTCGTGAAAATGAGCGTTTGTTAAACTCTTCATTTGTTAAAGCTCTTCATCATCTTCGTGATTCGTCAGATCGACTTCGTGTCCCAACTCGGCCATTAGTTCAGTAATGGCTTTATCCATTTTTTCGCCACGAAGATTCTTAAACCGAATTTTTCCTTCGGCATCAAGCAAATATGTCGTTGGCCAACTGGATACATTCCACTTGGTTGAAATGTGACCACCGGGTCCTTCTGACCCATTCCAAAAGCTTCGCCAGGAGATGTTTTTTTCTTTAACGACATCGCAAATCTCTTTGCGGTCTTTATCGCTATTCACACCAACGATGGCAAAAGGTTTATCAGCAAGTTGTTTAACGAGCGACCGCTCGTGTGAGTACATGGCCCGACACGGCGCTCACCAATCGCCCCAAAAATCTAACAAGACCACTTTGCCGCGGTACTCACTGAGCTTGAAAGATAATCCATCAAGGTCCTTGCCTTCGATTTCAGGAGCCTCCATCCCAATAGCCAGATTTTGCATTTCGAACAATGCACCTTCAGCCATCGAACTGTAAGTACGTTTGTTGCCTCTGCCTTTGAGAACCTTCACATCAGGATAGTCGCTGACAATGGCATTGTAGAGTTTTTCGATTCTGTCATCGCTTGCGTCGACGCTGGAAATGAATTCGGAGGTATCGCCACCGGCTTTCATTTCTTTGACACGACTGAGTGCCATGGCCAACGAAAACGTAGCGGCAGCTTTAACAGAACTGCGTGGATTTTTAACGATCAATTCATTCAAACGATCTAACGATTTCTGCGAAGGCGTTGCAGAACCCAACCCCATGCAGATGTCATTCATTTTTTCATGATCGATATGGTTTGCCCAAAGCCTCTCATAGGCTTGCTCAGCTGCAGCTTCATCACGCGCTCGCATGACAATCCAAGACAGCGAATCAAACGCGGCATCGGTGTCGGGGTTTTCTTCTGCGATCTTCATAAACTGGCCAACATACTCATTTGCTTTTGGGTATTGGTTTTCGAAGATTGCAGACCGTTCACTTTCGGAAGCGGCTCGATACGCCGTTGCAAACTCTTTCACGGCGTCATCAAATTCGCCGTTCAATGATTCGAACTGAGCCTCTGGCGTCAAATTCTTAAAAGTTGATTCAGAATTCGAAGCCGACTCTGGGCTGGCATTACAAGCCGTCATTGCAAGGCACAGCAATACTGCCAAGTATCGAGTTTTCATTTCTAAGCAACCTTTCAAAATCCTTGGTGTATCGGGATCGGTTACACCATCATACCACCGCAAATTCGCCCACGTTTAGCCACCCACATTAGGCCCGTGAACTCGCGATTCAAAGCGGGAATAGTATTGCGGTTGGTTGGAAGACAAACGAATTTCGTACACGAATCGAAACTATTTGGATCAAAAGAAAAAAAAGGCCGAGTTCGAATTGAACTCGGCCTTTTCACACACTTTTGGATAACAACTCGCACAAGTTGTTTTCCGTTATACATCCACCGACGTATATTTCACTTAGAACCCGCGTGGTTGCTGGAACTGTGGTTGAAATTGTTGTTGCTGGAACTGTGGTTGAAATTGCTGTTGCTGGAACTGCTGCTGTTGGAACTGTGGTTGAAATTGCTGTTGTGCCCCGTTTCCAAACTCGGACGGGTAGAACGCTCTTTCAAACGTGTCATCAATTTTTTGAACACCACGCTGAAGTTCCCTTGCGGCCTTGCTGATCAAGCTGCCGTCGCCCAAACTTTCGCCGAGGCTACGCACTGGAGTGGCTTGACCAGGTCTTTGGCAATACATTTGCCACTGTTGGAAAGAAAGTCCGCGTGACCGGCAAAAGCTTTTCAGGTATTCCTGCTGGCAATGGTTACAGCCACCAGGTTGATTGCCACATGTTTGGCAACCGCCACCGAAGTATTCAGGATAAACTGGCGGGGCTGGTTTTGGTGGTCGCGGAGCCAACAAAGCTCGTCGATACGAAACTTTTTCCGCCTGATGATTAAGCCAGCCAACCGTCTCAGATGAAACCATTGTAAAGTCGATGATATCTGACTCAGTTCCGACGAATTCTCCGTCGGCGCCAATTGCACTGTCAGACGAACCAACATTGATTGCGATCAAACCGAGGCCATCGACACCCGCAGCGACCACTCCGTAACTTCCGTCTGGAACTTGCTGGAACTCAAAAACGCCGTAGTTATCTGTTGAAGTAGCCGCAACAACGCTGTCCGCCTCAAGCAACAGTACCCTTGTCGTGCGAACGTCAACCGGTCGACCACTGATCGAATTAAGTTGATGGACTCGCCCAATCAAACGACCGTCTGCCGTCTTGGAAACCGTGTGGCTTGAAATGGATGTCGCCGGTGAAGAGTCTACTTTATTTGTTACCAACCCCCTAAAACCGTAGAGTTCTTGAGGATCGTCTTGACCTTCGCCTGACTCATAACGTCCAAACACTCGGAAATTAACTCCCGATGCAAAATGGCGAATCCAGTCAGTATTGATTGTAGTTTGATTTTGAAATGCCGTAACTTGAATCGAGCGTTGAATGCCTTCAGAAACGTCTGGGTTGTTAGCGAGGATGTTAAGCCCAAAAGCAAAGAAACCTTTTTCGCCCCATCCAATCAAAGAGTAAGCACCTTGACGAACGTTGTTAAATTCAAAGCGTCCCTGATCATCAACGGCAGTTTGCTTTACCAATCGGCCCAAGTTCATCAGGTAAACATTCATGTTTGCAATCTCGGCATTGCGCCCAGGAGTAACTTCTCCCTGAAAGCGACCGTTGTCATCAACCATGATCCAGTTGGCTCGAAGTTCATCAGCGATGCGTTTTCCATCGCGATCTTCCGAAGCCGCTTCCCAGCCCGCATACTTTGAATTGATCAAAATCGTTTGCGAATCTTGCGAACGCGCTTGATCAGTCGGTGGCGTAAATTGTGCTTCCGGAGCACGATTGGATTCGGGACTGACGTCTTCCGTTGGAGTCTCAAGCTCTACAGTTGACCCAAACTCCTGGGCGTCAGAGACGGTTGCCCATGTGAGGCAAACAAGCGCCATCAATAAAGTGATATTGAGTTGTTTAATTTTCATGTTAACTACTTTTCTGTCTAACGCCGGTTCAAGTCAAACGCCGGATTACGATACCTCTTCCGTGATCGGCAAGCACAAGATTAAATGCTAGTAAGAAATTGCTAGTATGCCTCAAATCAGAAATTCGGGCTCCACTTACAACAAAACGCTTTGTTGTCAGCGTCTTATCGAATACCTGTGTGCTGCCGAATGCCTTTGTGTTTCCGAATACCTGCGTGTTGGCGAATGTGTCGCTTCGGTGCGTTGCTCGTTTGACGGTCACGTTCAGTGTCGTGACTACCACAACCATCGTAGTCAAAGAATCGATTGTGATAGATACGCGAAACAGTGGGGCGACGGTCAGCCTGGAGCCTACTTCAACAACTCTTGCAATTCGCTTACTTGCTGTTGAAGCGATTTTACCGTTTGGCGAAGCTCTGCGATTTCGACAGCCAACTCACTGACCCCTCTGGCCTGATCTTTTGAAGAGCTTTCGCTCGGTGAATTTTCATTCGGTGAACTTGCACTCGGAACTGAACTCACCGCATGCGAAACAGCTGGCCTACGAGGAGCCGGATCAGCCGGTTCGGATTGATAGTTACCGTGTTCATTTCTCAACCGCTCCAGCTCTTGGGGTTGGTAAAGATTGTGCGTGACGATCTGCCCACGTCCCGGCGGAGTTAGCTCGACCATCAGATTCTTTTCAAGCAAACTTGCAACGATCGGACGAAGCTCATTGATGCCCGAAATTTTGTCCATCCTGGAAGCCCGCGCTCTCAAGTCTCCAAGCGATTGCTCGCCACGTAAAAGCAACTCTGCCATCACCGCCAATTCGACTTTTTCAACCGCCATCCACTCATACAATTGATGTTTGAATTTTGGCACCCGTCCGCCTGAGTGGACTTCGATCACCGCCCCGAGTTTTCTGAGCTCATAAAGTGTTTCCTCAACTTGCTCCTCACGCAGTTCCAATTGAGGGCTACGGTTGCTTTTCTGGTTGGACGCCGTGCGAATCCCATTCAACGTCATCGGATAAACATCAGGAGTCGTTTTCGACTTTTCTACCAACACCCCGGCGACACGTCGCTGAATCTTGGACAGCGGTTTCCACAAAATTTCTGGCTCAACATTCTCACCATCGGCAACGGCTTCAGTGTCGATGATGGCGCTGGCGTCCACGATTGGCTTGGGTTGACTCGGAGTTGGGTCGTTCATTTCAAATTTGTCTTGCAAGTAAGATCGTTGGGGTGTCAGCCCATTCTAAGCCTTTCCGTTTGTTTGACCAAGTTGTTGAAAAAGTTGTTTTTGACGGACGCGATCAGCAATCACTTTCGGGCGATCAACTCTAGACGTTCAGAAAGAATCCCAGCAAGTCACCTTTGCTTGACCGAGATCTTTCGGGATACTCACCCCATGCTCAAGCGAACCGAACTTTTGGAAATCATCAGCAGAAAGCGAAATGGCCTAGTGCCAAGTGCCATTCGCGCTGGCCTTTTTTGCTTGACGCCAATTTATCGTTTGGCGATTGGATTTCGAAATCGAAAGTTTGACAAAGCCGCAACGACAAACGACCATCAAGTCATCCGCGCTGCCTCCATCCCAGTCGTTTCAGTCGGCAACCTCACGACAGGCGGAACGGGCAAAACGCCACTGGTGATCTGGATCGCCAAATACTTGCGCAGCCAAAACAAACGAGTCGCTTTGATCAGCCGCGGCTACGGTCGCGACAAACAATCCGGTCAAACATCCGGCCGCAACGACGAAGCCCTCGAGATGGAACACCGACTGCCGGACGTTCCGCACCTTCAAGATCCCGATCGTTACCGAATGTCACAAATCGCAGAGCAGGAACTTGAGTCAGAGGTTCTAGTTCTCGACGACGCGTTTCAACATCGCCAATTCCATCGAGATCTCGATATCGTTTTGATCGATGCGACGGCACCTTTTGGTTTTGGCTATTTGCTTCCGCGTGGGCTGCTGCGAGAACCGATTTCCAGTCTCGGCCGCTGCGATTTTGTAATCTTGACTCGAACCAACCTCGTAACGCCGGATCAACTAGCCCAGACGGTCAAGAAGATTCAATCACAAATCCCTGACCACCCCATCGCGCAAACCCAGACAGTACCCACCGAGTTATTACGTTTCGACGGAAACACATTTCCACTGGACGAACTGGACGGCCAGTCAGTTTTGCAGCTGTGTGCGATCGGAAACCCAGATAATTTTCGGCTCACGCTCGATCGTTTGAAAATGAAAATTACGGCGACCAAAATTTTCGACGACCATCACCAGTTTACACGCGACGAATTGGAATCAGTTGGAGACATGGCAAATCAATCCAACGCGACTGCGATCGTATGCACACACAAGGATCTAGTGAAAATTGGAACCAATCAAATTTGCGGCATCCCGGTTTACGCGCTATTAATTGACGTGCAGTTTTTGTCAGGCCAATCCGAATTTGAAAACCTGCTGGGGCAGTTGGTCGCAGCGGAATAGCCGAGTTCGAAGCCACATCACAAAGCGACGCAGATCCTGTCGCGATTGATTGCCGCCTACTTCTTACGCTGCGGCACGAGATTGCGGAAGCGGCGAAACTTTGACTGTTGACGTTTGCCCGATTTTGAATTGTCAACTTCGACGTTATCAAACCTCGGCTGATACAAATCGTTCACGGGTTGGAGCGGAAACAAACTTTGCGGCTGCGGATCAACTAGTTGTTGAGTGTTGGCCGGTGACTGCAATTGAGAATTGATCGGGGCTTGATTCACATCAGCTTTCGCCGCGGCTTCATCTTCTTCAAGCAAATACTCGTCTAGAAATTTGCCCCAATATCCAGTTAGCAAACGGCGACAACGATCCCACGACTCCGGGCGAGACAAAAGCGGCCCCGTACTTGCGAGCAACTGGGTAATCGCTTTGGAATCACTTTCATCAAACCAACGATCAAACACTTGCACGTTATCGATACTAACGTTCCCGGGCCCCATCAGATCAAATCCGATACGAACATTGTTCAATCCTTCGACTGGCAGATCGTCAAAATGAACGGCAAACCGCTTCCACTCAGTTCCAATTTGATTTGAGTTTGCGTCTGGCGAGAGACTGCCTACCGATCCAAACCGATAGTAGCTGGAGCCTGTACGTTGTCCGGCGATTTGGCCTTCAACGGCCAGCCGAAGAGGTGGTTGTTTGGCAGCGTCTTTCGTTTTCAACCAAACGGAAATCGAAAGTCGGCCAGTTTCGGGTGCATCAAAAGCATTGCTGCGAATCCAAACGGGTTCTTGGTCATCGCTGGTCATCACCAAAGAAATTCGATCAGGCGTCTGGCTTTGATTCTTTTCCGAGTTGCCAGACTGGGCAGGGTTAACAAAAGTCTGGGCCGCGCCGGTTACACTGTTCAATCGAATCTTTGACGAAGGCTGATCGCCCGCGTCCCAACCACTGAGCGTGCTTTGTCCTCCCAGCACGAATTCTGGATTCTCAATTACGCCCATCGGTTGAGCCGTTCCTGACTTCAACAATTTTGCCTGAAGCGAGTAAACGTGGCGACGCAAATTACGATCAGCATTTTCAGGGAGCTTAAACTCGAAACCATTCAACGCGAACCCTTGATCGCTTGAACGCCCCCCGACCAAACCGAACGGTGGTACTGTAATGCGAATCTCGAATGGGCCCTTTGTTGATTTAGCATTAGATGCATCGCCCGTAGCAGGTGCATTTTTTGAAGACGATGTTTGCAGAACCGAAACGGTCGTCTGAACATCCAACTCGTGACGTGAAAGTGACTCAACCGTTGGTGCCGAACCGCTAACTTTAAAATACAGTTTGACTTCTACCTCCCACGGAGACGCATTGGCCACATAAAACGTCGATTGATCGGTGCCTTTATGTTGACGGACCGCCAGCGGCAACGAACGGAGACTCGCATCGCCACTTTTGACGTCTTCGAATTTTTCGTCGGGCAAATTTCCATAGACCGTCATCATGTCGAGGATCGAGGATTCCTGTCCCATCGTCATCATCCAACCGCCGTCGATCAGCATTCTTGCATCGCGGTTTTTGATGCTTTCGATAAATCGTTGACGATTAAAATGTTCAGCAGGAGCCATTTGTTGCAGCCGCATCAAAGGCGTGCGTTGACTACCAAACGGGCTTTGTGCCTGAAGCTGAGCAAAATGCGCCCATGAAATTCGATGAGCAAACAAGTCTCCGGCATATCGCGATTGTGCCAGAAATTTTTGGGCCTGCTTTGAATTTTCAACGCCAATATCAACGCGCTGTGACGAAAGCATTTGGTCGGGAGCCAACCGATGGGGATTCAACAGCACGACACCGTTCTCACGTCCGGCTTCATCAACACCAGCGAGTATTCGGGCCGACAATCCCATGTGTAGCATGATCTGTTCGAAATCGATTGAACCGTGAAGGCTCGGACTGAGTGCCGAAGCCGTTTCTTCGTTACGATAAAGATCAACCGGAGCAAGATAGAGTTTTCCAGCGGGAAGCGATCGACGCACGCTCGCCGCCATGTCTTCATACCAAAGCGCCATCTGTTTCGCACGCCAGTCAACCCAAGCTTTACGCTGCGTGCCCAGCAAGAGGCTTTGAATTTCACCCCACTGAGTTGGCGTCGCGCCAAGCTCGGTTTGAGATTGAAAGAACTGCTGAACCGTTGTCGAATCGTAACCCCATCGCCGGCCAGGCAATAACGTGTAAGTATCCGGTCGACAAATGATCGCGACGCCATCGAAAGCCGAATAACTTTTGTATCGTTCCGCCAATTCTTCAACGACGCGAGTAACAGATCGTTGGATCTGGCGATTGAGTGGATTGTAAATTGGCAAACCGTCGGAAACCACTTTGGCGTTGAGGGTTTGATTCAAGTCAATCATATCAAAAGGCGAACCTTCGATTGCTTCGCCGCGTTTGCGGTCTGCTTCGACTTCTGGCAAAGGCCCCGACATCGCCAATGTAGGAACCAAAACCAACCCTTCGCGCTCGAACATTCGAAACAGCATTTCCAAAATATCTTTGCGAATTGGATCCTGCCCCGTACTAAAAAATATTCCGTTGTCGTGTTTTGGCGAGGCAGACAAAAGCTTGCTTGGATAAATTGAACTACTATCGCAGGCCACCGTGACGAACGCCCCACGATAAGAGTTTGCCTGCAAGTATTCGATAAAACGATTTGCGCCTTCGTAGAACATCTGCCAGTCGTCCAATGGCTCTTTAATCGTGGGGTCGATTTTTTCGCGGGCACCAAAGTTTTCCGGAAACAAAGGCGCTTCGTAGAAGGCCATGAATTTTCGATTGGCCGGATTAGGCGACTGAGCAATCTGGCTTGCTTCCAAGCGATCTGGACCGGCAAATACACGAACGCGGCCAACCGTTGCGTTCTTGGTCGCATGTCGATTGGCAACCAACAAATAAGGGTTCTTTGATTTTGGCCAAATCGTCAACCGATGACGCTGGATTTTCCCGGCATTAGGATCTTTGACCAACGATTTTGGAATGTAAACTCCAGAGTCGAAACCATAAAGCGGAATTTGTCCGGCACCATCGGGCTGCAGCAAACTCAACCCCATCGCCATTTCACTGTCGGCAACGTAATCCAACTCAATGACGTGTGGTTTGCCCAACCGATCAATGGTCAACGGAATGGCTTGCCAGCCGCCGGGGGCCAACTGCATCAAAGTCTGTCGATCAATGACGACAGGCTGGCGAAGCTGATTACCAATTGTCTGATTGGCTGGCATTCCAACGGCGCGTGAAAACTGTGACCAAGAGAGAGCCTGCTCAACGTTGACCGGATCGACGGAAGAAACTTGCCGCCAGCGACGCTTTGATTTCTTGGCGATTTTGGATTGTGATTGATCAGTAAGAACGATGAATTGAACAGTTCGCCGCAACGAATTCGCTCTTACATTAAACGAGGACTGGTACCAAATCGGTTCCAACTCAAACTCAATATTGTAAACGCCTTCTTCGTCAGGCACGTTAAGACTAATCGTCTCAGTTCCCGCCGATCCGTTTTCATCCAGCTGAAAAGAAATCGTTTTATTGAACAACGGACGTGAGATGGCCTTGTTCGATTGCAACATTCGAACTTTGCAATGGGCGGACTTGGTTGAAAAACCAGTCAAACGCGGAGTCACATTGAATCGGAATGTTTCACCGGGCTTGAAAATCAAATGCTCTCGCTCAATTGACACATTGATTGCGTCTCCCGGCACTCGAGTTATGGAACACCGATTCCCGAGCCCGTCAATCTCGCCGCCAGTGGTGTCACTCAATAGCTGACTCGCCGAAACGGTTTGTTTAAACTTCGATTCCGGCGATTCAATGGAACTGATTTCAATTGTGACTTTTGTATCTGGCGAAGCGTCCAACGTCACATCGACTCCGCCGTAGTTTGATGCTGACCAATGGTCGATCAACAACTTACCCTCGACCAATGTCACCGATGCGGAAGAATCGGCACCCAACCCAAGTGGCGCAATTTGAGAAAACGCGGTGGCTGAAACGGCCTCTTTGCCCGATTCGTCGGCGACAAAAATTCTGCCTTGCCAAGTCTGAGCAGCGCCGCCACCCCATGAAATCCGCAAACGCATCTTTGAACTGGTGGAAGCTTTCGTTTGGGCGATTGAACTATTCTGTGCAGCGATTTGTGCGAATGAAGCTGAAGTCGGCGGTATCAACAACCAGGAATTTGCGACAACAAAAACCAACAGAGCAAACACAAACCTCAACCGAAGCGCGTAGGGGAATCCCGACACGACTTTGCGATCAGTCGAGCTGAAACGAACAAGAGAATTCGGACGTCCATGTCCGGACATGTGGCTGCCTATTGATTCGAAGCTTCGAATCGTTACCAGTCTTCAAATGTTTGCGAAGTGGACTTCACCCGCAAAAAACCAAGTCGCGAACTTTAGCTGCGGGGTGTAATCAGGGCAACCGGCGTTTTGATAGCAGAGCTTGCTGGCTAGGAAAATCGGAGCTGGGAATGCGGAACAAAGTTGAGCAGCAGAATCTCACGTTCCGCACCCATTCCGCTTTTTTAGCTCAGTCATAGCGAATTGCGAGATGTTCAGGCAGCTCCAGTTCTCCCAAACCGCCTGTTTCACATATGCCATCAAGGATGATAGCAAGATCTTCTATGACTTGGGGACATCGACGGCTGACATCGTTCACTTCCCAGCGATCGTCAGGTTTGGCAAAAAGTTCAGAATGTTCGCCGTTGGTGATCAATTTCCAGGCATGAGTTTGGATTGAACGAAAACCTTGCCCGACAACACAAGCGGCTTCGTGGCGTTTTCTCGGTAGCGACAATGCGGCTGATTTCCATATTTGTTCGAAATTCGAATCTTCATTGGGATCGGCGAACCAACTGGAAAGCAATTCAAAAACCCAATCCGTTTGCACCAGGCTGCCATTGCGAACCGCTTTAGCTTCGTCGAACTCTTTTCGATTTGGCATGCAAACCATCAATGGGACATGCACTGATTCGTTATACATTCCCAATACATTTTCCGAACTGGCCGCATTTTTTTGGTCATCGTATTCAGAGGAGTCACTATCAGCGGTATTCGTTGGATCGGCTGAGTTTTGAAGCTCACCTACAATTTGATGTTCTCCCATCGGATAGCCCCGGGGCGACATGACGCAAAACAAAGTCGACTTCCAGGCGGGGTCATCCATCAAATCCAGTATCACGCCAAGAAAATCGTCAAGCATCATGACCTGTGCGGCACAAGCCTGTTGGTAACCGAGCAGTTCGTCAGGGTCATCTGAACCTTTATCGAACAACTTCGCGGGCGGCTGGCAAAAATCTGGAGGGTCGGGATCTTCGGAATCGGCAAACCGGCAACGCAGTTCGTAAGGTGCATCCCAAGCTCCGCTCAGTCCGCGCGAGTGAAGCCATGTAAGACTTCCAGGTTCCAAGTCGCTGAGCCACTGCGTTGCTTGGGCGAAAAAGCCAGCCAGTTCCGTCTGCTCAACCGAGCTACCGAGTTTCGTTGAGTTGTTGGTTCGAATGGGAATGACTCGATCGAACGAACTACTAAGCTCATGATTCTCTATGGCTTCATCATCCGTTAGCAGTGCCGAACTGATTCCATGTGCCCCAGCTATTTCCATCAACGACTTTTCCAAACTACCTGACCAAAGTGATTGATAAGCAGTTTCCAGCTGCGTCGTGGGTGCGATTGCGTGATCGAAAACGATTGACCGAGCAGCCAAGCGGTTGAAGTTCTCAGTTTCAAACATGGTGTTGCCGTATGCGCTAAGCATGTTTGCGCCCAGCCGGTCGATGACCAGCACAACAGCGTTTCGAATTTCAGATGGGTTCAATAGATTCATAGACAAGGAGTTGGGTTACTGGTTGAGTCAGTAGTTGATTTTGACGTTCGTTCCCTCGCTTAGTTTCCATTTCAGACACTTTTGCGTCTAGAGTAAATGCCTGAGTCGAGGATCATGTTCGTTCAATAAAGGCTTGCTCGTATTTCGTAGGATGGACATTCTTGTCCGTCTTATTCAGAGTCGCACTCTAAATTAACCGTGGCTATCGCCAAAACGGCTCATGAAAAAACAACGAGAACGTTGACAGGATCAACCGCTTGTTGATTTTCGATTCGTCCATCATATTGTGGGTCGAGGTTAAATAATACGGGCCCCACTACAGAGAAAATCACTTGTACGATCGACACAGATTAATCGAATTGGTTCAGCGAGATGCGCTTCGCTTTGGCGATTTCACTTTGGCGTCAGGGAAAAAAGCGACGTATTATCTCGATTGTCGAAAACTAACCCTCGACAGCGAAGGTGCCAACGTGATTGCAGCAGGCATTCTGGAAACGCTTGGCGATGATCTACCCGATGCCGTCGGAGGCATGGCGATCGGTGCAGACCCGATCACCGCCGCGGTCATCACTGTCGCTTGGCAGCAGAAAAAACCTTTGAAAGGCTTTATCGTTCGCAAAGAAGCCAAGGCTCATGGCACTGGTCAACAAGTCGAAGGCCCAATCGAATCCGGGCAGCGGGCAGTGATGATGGAAGACGTTATTACAACCGGCGGCAGTTCGCTTCGCGCGATTGAACATGCGAGAGAGTTTGGATTGATCGTAGATCGGTTGATCACGATCGTTGACCGAGGCGAAAATTCTGCAGAGATATTTGACAAAGTCGGCGTCAAGTTTACATCGCTTTTGCATGTGTCAGACTTGGGTGTGTAGTCGAACTTGCGCCAATGAAATGTGCTTTGTCGTCGAGACTTCTGCTTGTGGGTGATGTGAAACTCAAGTGCCAAAACTCTTGAAGAGTTCTGCTACGGACTAGAGTAAGCGTAGCTGGGCTCGCCAGAGTTCAGGCCACCCAGCAAAGCAAACAACGCAATCAGATCACAATCGCGATTGAACTGGCTATCGCCAAAACGGCTCAGATATCAACGCCCTAGATATGCCTTCATTTCATTTCTTGAATCTATTGTGACGGAAATTTCAAAATCCGCCTTCTGATAACCCGTTCAAGCGTGCTGGCACGTTCATGCTTCAGATCCATTGGAACAGTTGCGATTACTTTCACAACTACGAGTGGATTTCTCGTTTCTGTCGCTGAAGTCACTCTGATTTTGCCCAGAACAATCCGTCGGAACAAAACACCGGCATTAAGTCTGGCAGGATATTCCGATTAGCAAAAACGGATAGCCTGTTTTGCAGGCAATTATTTGCTTGAAATCAAGTTTGCGGATTAGGAAATCCAAAGCGAATTATGACACGAGCCATCTACGGCAAAATATACCGGTTAGGCAGTAGGTACCAAGCTTTTGGGATGATCTATGCGGGGTTGGGGTTTTTGCGAATTTGCCGGAAGTTCGTTGCGTTTCTACCGATTTGCATGACGATGTCAGACGCAGATGTTGTATGGAATCCGCTCAAAGTACAGATAATGCCAAAAGCTCTTGTCTGAATTCTGAGAGTGCAACTTTTTACATTATGCCCGGCCAGTTGTTGGCCAGGGAGCAATACAAAAGGAGTTTGTAATGAAACGTTTTTGGCAAACCTGTTTGGCCGTAGTCGCAGCTGCGACAATGGCTAACACAGCCAACGCTCAATGGAATCAGTCTGGTGAAATTGGATCGTACCAATCGATCCTTTCCCGCGCTGGCTATGGCGAATCGATCGGCGGACAATCCGCTCAAGGATCCATCCCAACTGGGCACGCCGCGATACCTTCGTCTCCAGGAACACCAATCACTTACAGTGGTGGTTTTCAACAAGGTGCTGCCTGTGCAAATGGAACTTGTGGTGGCGGCGGCGTCAACGGTGGTATGGTCAATGGTGGTGTCATCAACGGCGGTATCGTTGATGGCGGCATGTACAACGGTGGTATCGTTGATGGTGGCATGTACAACGGCGGTGGTGCTGTAGCTGGCAGCGTAGTCGCTGGCGGAGCAGGTGGAGAAGGCCTCATCGGCGTTCCATGCGGAACATACGATGGCTACCAGGGCTACACCGGCGGCGGATACGACGTTGGGTACAACGCAGCACCTGTTTACACGCCTGGGCAAAACATCAGCAGTGGACTAGCTGGTAGTTTGCGCGGCGGCGGCCAAGCTTCCAACTTGGTTATTGGTTTGTTTGGTCTTAACCTTCGCCGCGATTACGAAGACGATCGACGACTTGGTTTCAACCAAGCTGGAACACAGTTGTTCACAACGGATGCTGACCATGGAGATATGGACGGCATTGGCGCTTCGGTTGCTAAACGTGGTGCCAACGGCTCTGGCTGGGAAGGCATCTTTTGGGGCTTGGACGAAGACACTACCGCCAACCTTGAAGGTCCATCTTTCACTCGCCTAAACGGACTGACTGCGCTTGATCACAATCCGAGCGGAGCAAATGTCTACGATATTTACAACGCTGGTGACAACGCTTCTGTCACTCGCAACACTCAAATCAACAACTTTGAGTTCAACATGTTGCGTAACGGCGGACTCTATACAACACGTGGTGGCAAATCAGCTAACTACGAATTGCTGGCAGGCTTCCGCTTGTTCCAATTTGATGAAGATTTGCAATACGCAAGTAACTCATCTGTTGCTGGCTACCCAACTCGTTTGGAGTACGACGTATCAGCCGAAAACCTTTTGACAGGTTTCCAGGTCGGTGGTCGCCGCGAAGTTTGCTTGTCCAATCGCTTTCGTTTGTCTCAAGCCGCAACGTTTGGCCTGTTCAACAACCGAATCGAAACTCGCCAGCGTATCACCGACGAAACGGGCAACATTCCGGTTCTCAACGCTGGTCCTTCAGCTGGTCGTAATTTCGATTACGGCGACAGGAAAGACGATGCTGCAGTATTGGGTCAGTTTGATATCGGTTTGATCTACCAATTCTCACAAAAAGCACGAGCACGAATTGGCTACCGAGCTTTGGGAGTTGGTGGTGTCGCTCTTGCAGCTGACCAGATCCCTTACGATTTTACCGACACTGATCGGATCCAGAATGCGAACTCAAATGGAAGTTTGCTTCTACACGGATTTTTCTACGGAGCAGAGTACTCCTTCTAAGGAAATCCACTTAAGTCGATCGGACGGATTCCGTCGCAACACAAAAACAAAACGCCGCAGTGAATTTCACTGCGGCGTTTTTTGTTTTTAACCAACTTTTGACAAACAGATTGCGGAGAATTATTTGTTTGCTGGAGCGATAGTGCACACCATTCGCCGAGGCTGCTGGGAAGGCGACATTTCGACCTTTCCGTATTCGGCAAGCATTTCAATGATGCCGTCCATCACTTTTCGGCCTTCATCGATATGGGCATTTTCACGACCACGGAACAACACGGTGACTTGGACCTTGTCGTTGTGCTTAAGAAAGCCGATGGCCTTTTTGACTTTGAATTCAATATCGTGCGTACCCGTTTTCGGTCGAACGCGAATTTCTTTTAGCTTAGTCTGGTGAGACTTGTTTTTCGTTTGTCGTTTCTTTTTCTCGTAGTTGAATTTTCCGTAGTCCATGATTCTGCAAACAGGCGGCTTTGCATCGCCGGCCACTTCTACAAGATCAAGTCCTGCTTCTTTCGCTTTCTCGAGAGCTTCCGCAGTAGGAATCACACCTAACTGGTTGCCGTCCTGATCAATAACACGGATGGGAGTAATTCGGATCGATTCGTTAATGCGGTTCTGTTTTTTATCGCTCGGTGGAATTGCTGGTGTACCTTTCAAAGATAGTTTTGTTTGTGCTCAATTCTTGCTCGTGCTCGAATGGGAATAATTCGAACGCAAGAACCAAACGTTTCGTTTCAAATCAACGTTGATATTTTGTTTTATCGAGGATTATGTTTTACATTGCCCTCAAACGTCAACTTCAACTTAAGGTTGGGCATTGTATCGCAAAACGCCTCAAAAGGCCAACTTTTGCCCTCGACGTATTGCTTAAGACTTTGCTGGGCGACCTTTTTCTGCGACTTCTGTCTGAAATTTCGCAATCGCTTCAGCCAATGGGATTGCACCGAGATCGCCATCAATTCGATCACGAACTGAAACAGTCCCGTTTTCTGCATCTCTCGGTCCCACGATTAGCATGTAAGGGACCATATCCAATTGGCCGTCGCGAATTTTTGAACCCAGTTTCTCAGAGCGGAAATCGCCTTTGAATCTTAGGCCTGCTTCTCGCATTTGTTTCTCGACACTTCGTCCGTACTCTTCGGATTTATCACTGACTGTCAGAATTCTTCCCTGCTCAGGATTCAACCAAAGTGGAAAACATCCGCCAAAGTGCTCGATCAAAACGCCGATGAATCGTTCCATACTTCCAAACGGAGCACGGTGAATCATGATCGGCCGATGCTGTGCATTGTCGGCGCCGATGTATTCAAGATTAAAACGTTTCGGCAAATTGTAATCGACTTGGACTGTTCCCAATTGCCATTTGCGACCAAGGCAATCGTTGACGACAAAGTCAATCTTTGGACCGTAGAACGCGGCTTCACCTGGATCCTGATCAAACGGCTTGCCCAATGTTGCGGCGGCTTTACGGCAGGCTTCTTCGGCCAAGTCCCAGTTTTCCGGATCGCCAACATATTTTGAGCTGTCTGGATCTCGCAAACCGACTCGAACGGAATAGTCATCCATCCCCATCGCGCCAAATACGATTTTGACCAGTTCAATACAACCGACTAACTCTTCATCAAGCTGCTCTTGTGTAACAAATAGGTGCGCGTCGTCTTGTGTGAATCCACGAACGCGAGTCAGTCCGCCGATTTCGCCAGATTGCTCCCAGCGGTAAACTGTTCCGAATTCAGCAAGCCGTACAGGCAGATCGCGGTAGCTTCGTTGCTCCGAAGCGTAAACGCGAATGTGGTGCGGGCAATTCATCGGACGCAGCATGTAGCCTTCGATGTCGCCTTTCTCCATTCTGTTGGCCAACTCGCCACAACTACAGCCTTCATCGGCCAACTTTTTCAACTGCTCACGATCGACCAAGGGTGAATACTGACTGTCCTGGTAATACGGAAAGTGACCACTTGTTTTGTAGAGGTCCAGTTTTCCAATGTGCGGTGTGAATACCTGGTCGTATCCCTGCCGTGTGAGGTGTTCACTAATAAAGTCTTGAAGCTTCTGGCGAATGAAAGCACCTTTGGGTGTCCACAGCACCAAGCCTTGACCGACCATTTCATCGATATGAAAAAGCCCAAGCCGTTTACCCAACACTCGGTGGTCGCGTTTCTTGGCTTCTTCAAGCATCTCCAAATGTTTGTCGAGATCTTCTTGTGTGAAGAAAGCTGTCGCGTACAAACGTTGAAGCTGTGCGTTGTCGGAGTCGCCTTTCCAATACGCACCAGCGATGGAAAGCAGTTTGAACGCACCGATTCGTTTCGGTGATGGAATGTGCGGGCCGCGGCAAAGGTCGAGAAATTCGCCTTGCTGATAAAACGACAAAGTCGGGTCTTCGGCCAATCCTGTTTCAATATGCTCGACTTTGAAATCCTGCTTCAGATCTTTGCAAACCTGAATGGCTTCCTCACGAGGACGCTCAACTCGCTCGAAAGGTTCGTCGAGTTTGATGATTTTCGCCATCTCTTTTTCAATGGCAGGAAAATCTTCTTCTGTTAGTGGCTCTTCACATTCAAAGTCATAATAAAATCCGCCATCGATTGTCGGACCAAACGCGAGTTGCACACCTTTCTTAAGACGCATTACCGCGCGAGCCATGACATGTGCGCAGCTATGACGCATTGTGCCAAGTGCTTCAGGGCTCTTCTTTGTTACGATTTTAAGATCGACCGGATCGCCGGATGGAATCTCATAGTCAAGTTCGACGGGCTGCATGTCGACTTCGCCCCACAGGGCATCTTTGGCTAGCCGCGAGCCAATACTCTTTGCGACGTCTTTTACGGAGACGGCTTTATCGAATTCTTTCAGGCTTCCGTCGGGCAGTTTTACGCTTGTCATGTCTCGTTTGTATTGGTCTAAGTTTGTGGTTTTGTTTGGGATCTTGGTTACGGCAATTCGTCCACTTGATGTGGCAAACCACTGTTGGAAGTATAGGAAGTCTGACAGTTCGCCGAAACGTCGGTTCGCGCGGACGTGAAACGGACCAGAAAAACTCGGTTTTTGTTGAGTTCTTGAGTCGGGTGGTTTGATCAAACGTGGCTTGAAGTTGATCAAGCGCAGTTTTTCGCCGGTCCTGAACTTTAACGATACGCGGCGTCAGGCACAGCCTGACCTACATTCAACTTGCAAGCATTAACGTGTACCGTTTGGCAAACGTGAGCCGTTTTGGCGATAGCCACGGTTATTGCGCGGCGAACCGAGGCTATCGCCTAAACGGCTCATAAGCACTCACCAACCAACTCAGCGGTAACTTTTAGATAATCGTTTGGTAAGACGACGAATCGAAACTACTGACGATTCAAACGCGATTGATGCCAAAAGAACGCGATAACAATCAACACGCCAACGAACAGCCCCAACCCTCCGCCTTGCGTCATACCCAAACCAATTCCCAATCCAACGGGTTCGAAATCAGGGAGCGCGGCATAGGTTGGGAACATCGCTTTGTAATAGCCAGGCGCAAATGTTCCCAAACAAAAACCTACCAACGTTCCTAACGCCGCACCCGCAAACGAGGAACCAAATACGATACCGATCGCCCATAACATGATCGAAGGCTGCGCCGATCGCCGCGAGCCATTTTTCAAATCAACCTTGGGAGCAACATAAGGGTTGTCAGTAGCCATGTTCTTCAATCCTATTATAGAATGCGACTCGCAACTATAACGTGACCCGCTCGCTTCATTCCGGAACACCGTACTAAGTCTCAGCTGAATCGATCAAAATTGAATCAACTATCGATCCAGCCGCCACCGATGACTTGATCTTCCTCATAACAAACAACCGCTTGCCCAGGAGCAACTCCGTTTTGTGGTTCATCGAATACGACATCCAATCGGTTATCGGGAAGGACTTCCGCCGTGGCCGGATGCGCTGAACTATTGTAACGGATTTGTGCAAGGCATCGAAACTTTCCCGTTGGCGGTTGAACCAGCCAATTGGTTTCACTTGCCGTAAGCTCTTTTTTACCTAGCTCAGAAAGCTTACCAATGACGACTCGTTTTTCACGCGGCACAATCTTGACCACGAAATAAGGTTCGCCCATCGCCACGCCCAATCCCTTTCGCTGACCAATCGTAAAACGTTCGATACCCGGATGCTGGCCAACGACGGTTCCATCGGTCGTCACAATCTCGCCCGCCAATTCGCCCGCGCCCGATTCGCCGATCGTATCGCCACGACGCTGACGCACAAACTCGTCATGCTTTCCAGAAGTCACAAAGCAAATCTCCTGGCTGTCTTTTTTTTCCGCCACGTTCAAACCAAGCTGCCCGGCAACCTCACGGATGAATGGCTTTTGATACTGGCCAACAGGAAGCAACATTCGCTCCATGAATTTTTGCTTGATACCGAACAGGACATAAGACTGATCTTTGCCGCCATCGACACCGCGAAGCAATCGAAGCCCGTCATCATCACGGGCAAGCTGTGCGTAATGGCCCGTCGCAAGAAATTCGGCTCCCACACTGTCCGCGTAATCAAACAGCTTTCCAAACTTGATTCGATTGTTGCACATCACACACGGATTGGGCGTGCGGCCGACGGTGTACTCGTCAACGAAATAATCAATGATCCCGCGAAACTCTTCTTCGAGATTCAAAGCGTAAAATGGAATACCCAAACGCTCGGCAACGCGACGACCATCTTCGGCATCGGACGCGCTACAGCAGCCTTGCTTGTGATCGGCGCGGTTATTGAGAACCGGCAGGAGGGGCGAACTTTCGACTTTTCCGTCAATCGAACATGCAGAAATGGCTTTCTCACCATGACGCATGAACACGCCAATCACTTCATGGCCTTGCTCGAGCAACAAGTGCGCGGCGACGCTTGAATCGACGCCACCTGACATTGCTAATACGACTCGTGCCACGCTGAGACCTTATTCCCGTTTTATGTTTGCTGGTTGAACATTAAGCCGCTTTGACGCTGCTCTTAGTCGATTCTGAACCGAATAGACAATGCAAGTCTAGAATCAACGGTTGCCGATAACAACCGTTACCAACCCCGACCTCATCCTCCGTCCACGTTCTGTCTAAGTCAAAGTTTCGTCTATCGCCCAAGTTCCACGATGGGTATGATTTTCTCTCACGATCAAGCCGATCTCAATCGTCAATTCCTGTGGTGCTTTCGCCATTGATTATGCCGGCACCGATCGCACTGAGCGATGACAAGTTGCCTCCGACTGACACACTTCTCTCTGTCTGAGCATAAAATCCTCCTTCAGGTTCAGGTTCAATTCTCCTTCAGGTTCATTTCCTTTTTTGGCGATCTGTTGAAGTACCTTGAAACACGTTTGCGAAAACAAGACATAACGACGCCCCAGCGATCAACTCCCACACTTAAACATCAATTACCAAAATGACTCAACGTAAAGACATCCGGAACATCGTTATCATCGCCCACGTCGATCATGGCAAAACGACGTTGGTTGATTGCTTGCTTCGTCAAAGCGGACAGTTTCGCGAATCGCAACTTGAAGGCGAACGGATTCTTGATTCGGGCGACATCGAGAAAGAACGTGGGATCACCATTCTCGCCAAGAACATCGCGCTGCCATACAAAGGCGTGAAGATCAATATCATCGACACGCCAGGCCACGCAGATTTTGGTGGCGAAGTCGAACGCGTGCTCAAAATGGCTGACGGTGCCTTGCTGCTCGTCGATGCCGCCGAAGGCCCAATGCCGCAAACGCGTTTTGTACTTGGCAAAGCGCTCGAGGCTGGACTTAAACCAATCGTCGTCGTTAACAAAGTCGACCGGCCCGACGCCAGGACAGCCGAAGTGGTAGACGAAGCGATGGAGCTGATCCTGGAAATGGGCGGCGAAGAGTATCTCGATAACTTCAACTATATATACGCTTCAGCCAAAGACGGTTTCGCGACCACGGAACCTGAAGTCTTCGAGGGCAACATGGAACCGCTGTTAGACATGGTGCTTGAGCAAGTCGAGCCTCCCGTCATTGAGCCGGGCAAATTTCGCATGGGCGTTACCACCATGGACTGGTCGGAATTCGTTGGCCGAATCGCCGTGGGAAAAATCCTCAGTGGATTCGTCAAAAAAGGCCAATCGGTCAACGTCATTGGAGCTGACGGGAAACCTCGCCAGTGCAAAATCTCCGCACTCAATTCGTTTGACAAACTTGGACGCATCGAAGTCGAACGCGCCGAAGCGGGCGAAGTCGTTGCCATCATCGGCATCGACGACATCGAGATTGGCGATACGATTTGCGACCTCGAACTCACCGAACCGCTCCCGCGCATTTCGGTCGACGAACCAACTTTGCAAATGGTATTTTCCATCAACAGTTCGCCCTTGGTCGGGAAAGAAGGCAAGTACGTTACCAGCCGGCAGCTTCGTGAGCGTTTGATCAAAGAGCTCGATCGCAACGTAGCGCTGCGTGTTGCTCCAATGGAAAGCGGCGATTCGTTTGCCGTTTCCGGTCGCGGCATTTTGCACTTGGCAGTATTGATCGAAACAATGCGTCGCGAAGGATTCGAGCTTTCAGTTGGAAAACCACGCGTCGTCATCAAAGAAGTTAACGGCAAGAAACACGAGCCGTTTGAGACGCTTGTCATCGAAGTGCCCACCGAAAAATTCGGGCCTGTCATGGAGATGGTCGGCAACCGCCGTGGCGAAATGCTGGAGATGACAACCCGAGGCGAATTTACGCTGGCCAATTTCGTAATCCCATCGCGAGGTTTGATTGGCATGCGAACCAAACTGCTTAACGCGACGCAGGGGACCGTGATCATGAATCATCGCTTCCTTGAGTTCCGGCCGTTGGAAGGAGAGATCGGAGCCCGTGCAAACGGTGTCATGATTTCAATGGTGCCAGGCAAAGCGGTTGCGTTTGGCTTGCACGGTCTTCAACAACGCGGCGAAATGTTTGTCGCACCTGGAGATGCGGTTTACGAAGGCATGATCGTCGCCGAGCACGTTCGCTCCAATGACTTGCCCGTGAACCCAACGCGCGCCAAACAGCTTACCAACATGCGTGCTTCTGGCTCGGACGAAAACATTCAGCTGAAGCCACCGCGATTATTTTCGCTAGAGTCGGCACTCGAATACGTTGAAGACGATGAGTGGGTAGAAATCACACCTAGCAACATTCGTCTAAGAAAGATGTTGCTTAAAGAATCCGATCGGAAACGCGCCGGTCGTGCAGCCGTCGCTTCAAAGTAAGGCCCACACGCAAGGCTCAACCTGAGCCGTTTTGGCGATAGCCACGGTTGAGCCGTTTTGGCGATAGCCACGGTTGATTCATTCTGACCAACAAAAACGTAGGTTGGACATTCCTGTCCGACAATTGCGCGCGGAAAAAGACGGACAAGAATGTCCATCCTACAAAATACTGCGACCTCAAGCCCTAAGCGGTCAACCAGCCTGATTCCGCTTCCTTGATCACGCAACGACTTTCCCGCAAGCCTTCCCTCGCAAACCAAACTTTAACACCACCCAAGCCCGACGCCTGAAAGGCAACAAAAATCGCGAGAAAATCCCATTGTTTCAACCGCGTGAAAAACTCGCTATTATATTTACCTTGAGGCATAGATAGCAATTTCACAAACTGAAACCGATTGAATCGAGGTTTGCCGTGGAGTGGAGTCAACTTTTTTTTCTTGCGCAACGAGCCGAAGCCGGCGTTAACGACCCTGACTACACACGGATCGCAATTATCGCCGGGATCGTCGTCCTCGGGTTAATCTTCATCGGATTATGCATCGCGTTTATCACTTACGGAAAACTTTGGTTCCAAGCCTACATGTCTGGCGCCGACGTAAAAATGTCAAGCTTGATTGCGATGGGATTCCGCAAAGTCCGTCCTGATGTGATCGTGAAAGCCAAAGTCATGGCGCGACAGGCTGGCCTGGACATCAATCGAAAGACAGGAATCGGCACCGAGCAACTCGAAGCTCACTACTTGGCCGGCGGCGACATCATGCGTGTCACCAACTCGATCATCGCTGCCCAACGAGCCAACATCGATTTGGACTTTGACCGCGCCGCAGCCATCGACCTTGCCGGGCGTGACGTAATGGATGCCGTGCGAACATCGGTGTATCCCAAAGTAATTGATTGCCCTGATCCGCAACGCAGCGGTAAAAACTTTTTGAGTGCGATGTCCAAAGACGGCGTTGAGCTTAAAATTCGAGCTCGCGTCACCGTACGAACAAACCTTGAGCAGTTGATCGGCGGAGCCACCGAAGAAACCGTCATCGCCCGCGTTGGCGAATCGATTATTTCGTCGATTGGATCATCCGAAAAACACCAACACGTTTTGGAAAACCCGGATCGTATCTCACGTGCGGTTTTAGAGCGTGGCCTCGACGCACATACGGCTTTTGAAATTGTCTCCATCGACATCGCCGACATTGATGTGGGTGAAAACATTGGCGCACGCCTCCAAGCCGATCAAGCCGAAGCCGACACACGGGTTGCCCAAGCGGCGGCCGAGAAACGTCGCGCCGACGCGATCGCCAAAGAGCAAGAAATGAAAGCCGACGTTGCGAAACAACGAGCCCAATTGGTACTCGCCGAAGCCGAGGTTCCACAAGCCATGGCTACCGCATTCCGCTCCGGAAACTTGCGAGCCAGCGCCAACAACAAGTGATTTTAATTGGTTGGACCCCCAAACCAATTAACGCCCCGCTCGGCTAATCGCATACCGTGCGGGAGCGTGATGATCGTCCACCGAGATGCATAATCAACCATGGAACTTGTGGTGGTCCACCGAGAACACGCAACTCCATGCCTTCACTAGTTCATTGCAAACAACTTGCCTTAATAATTCCAGCAAGCCCCGTAGCAACCGATCTGCGATAAAAATTCGGAGCCAACGATGCCTACCGCGAAAAAATATTGGCTCATGAAATCAGAGCCCAATTGCTTTTCGATTGACGACTTAGCAAAAGAAAAAAACAAGACGACTTGTTGGGACGGCGTGCGAAATTACCAGGCCCGAAACTTCATGCGCGACGACATGAAGAAGGGCGACGAAGTCTTGTTTTATCACTCCAACGCCAAACCGCCTTGCGTCGCCGGTGTGGCAAAAATCGTCAAGGAATCTTACCCCGACTTTACTGCTTTTGATCCCAAGAACAAACACTTCGATCCAAAATCGAAACAGGCCGAACCGAGATGGTTCATGGTCGACATCAAACTGGTCAAGAAGCTTAAACGAGCGGTCCCACTGGACGAATTGCGAACCATCAAATCGCTTGACGGCATGGTGCTGCTTCAAAAAGGATCCCGTTTATCGGTGCAGCCAGTGACAAAAAAGCAATTCGAAACGATACTCAAAGTCGCCGACAAACCCGCTCCGAAATAGCAACAGACAATTTAACCACAGATGATTAAGTCCTTAGGAATCCAGCGGCTATAGCCAGAAATTCGAAACGCTCGGCAATGGCCAGCAAAACAGGAATAGCCCTCTTAAGTAAAACCGGGGCAGGGCGGCGACAAGCAATCAAAATAGGATGATTCGATCGGCGGTACGACATTGTCCACATCTCCTTGATCAGCCATTCGAGCAAACCCGATCTCTTTTTGCATTCACTTGATCGAAACGTTGCCAAATTTCCCCGAACCTTCCAGCCAAAATCGAACTCTAACACGACAAGCACAGCAAAACCTTTAAAAACCGGCATTTGGGAGAATGACAGCCCTAAAGAATCCGCCTCAAAATGGCGATATTCTCAACTCAGCCCAATCCGGTTATGATATAACTCAGACGAAAGGACGATTAGCTCAGTTGGCTAGAGCGCCTCGTTGACATCGAGGAGGTCGTT
>CAYUWY010000025.1:0-121041 GCA_964448575.1 uncultured Pirellulaceae bacterium | reverse complement strand
TCAGGAAATGAATTTAACGCAAAGACGCGAAGGCGCAAGGACGCAAAGAGTGTTTACGAAGAATCTTTGCGTCCTCGCGTCTCTGCGTCTTTGCGTTGATCTATCTTTTTTGGCGTTTAGATCGCAGATTGCTGCTGGATCAAACAATGGAACGATTCTGGCAATTCGCCCGAAGTCTGGCGACATCGGCTACGTGGCTGGTGTCAGCTCTTATTTTTAAAACCGTGAAGAAGTAGTCGCACCATTCCTATTGCTCTTTGCCGTCGCTGGGCTCGGCAGTTTCAGGAAATGAATTTAACGCAAAGACGCGAAGGCGCAAGGACGCAAAGAGTGCTTGCGAATGAATCTTTGCGTCTTCGCGTCTTTGCGCCTTTGCGTTAATTTTTTTGGCATCTAGATCGCAGGTTGCTGCTGGCTCAAACATACTTTCGACAGCTTTGCATCATTAAGCCACTTGTTAGATCGTTCACCTTTTAACCGCTGACATTGGGCTTTTGAAAGTAGATTGAAGCCAATAAGTGAAACTCGGTTATACTTTTTCGTGCAGTGGTCGATGTCGCTTAGTAAGCCAACTGCGTTTTCATCTGATACGTTAGCCATTGAGGAAAGTCATGACGGGTGTGCCGCAAATCGAAGTCGAAATGGTAAATGAAGAAGACGTTTCGCGTCGCAGTTTTCTTCAAACCGGTAGTGCTTGTTTGGCTGGAGGATTGTTACTGCCAAAATTCTTTAATGGCCAGTTCGACCAAGAACAGCAGGACCAAAAACTGGACATAAAACAACTGCAGGAGAACGACGGTGATCGGATGTGGGGCGTCGCCATGGCTTACGGTGGCGGCCGGCTGGATCTGATTGATCTTGATAACGCAAAACTGCTGCATTCATTCGAAGGCATTCGCGCGACTCATGCCATCACGCCTATCGAATCACTGAACCGTTTTGTCATCCATGGCCATCGAGCGGACTCGCAGGACGGTGCCGTGGTTGTGTTTCAAGTCGACCCGGTAAAGAAAACCTGGGAAGTTATCTTGAATGAAAAATTGCCCGGCGGACCTGCGTTGCATTGGCAGCCCAATCCGGAATTCACCGAAATCGTCTTCAATACCGTTGGCGATGGTGGACTGCATGTTTTGGACACCAAGAATTTGACCATCAAGCGTTACGACGGCGGTGGTAAGCACTCCAACATGGCTTTCTTTAAAAACTATATCGTCGCCACCGATAAAATGTCTGGCCCTACGCATTTGAATGTGATCGACCGCGAGTCGGAGAAAACGGTCGCCAGAACAGCTGTTGGACACTGGGGGCATGGCGTTACTGTTAACGACGAACGCGGAGAAGCTTTCGTCTGGTCGACCGAAGGCGTACACGTTGTCAGTCTTGCCAAGAAAACGATGGGCAAGCATGTTCGGTTGCTGGAAACGGAAAACCTGGATGAGCGATGCTGGTTTTGTTGGACACCGCAAGGCGGACAGTACAGCCACGACGTGTCTTGGAATCCTGGTGATGAATACAGGCCTTATCTGTTAGTGACCGATATGCAAAACGGCCGCTTTGAAAAAATTCCGACAGGAGATCCAAAGCTACAACCAAGCTATCTGCAACTTTCACCTGACGGCAAATGGGGATTGGCCAGCTTGCGAGGTCTTGAAGATATCGCAATCTTTGACACGGTCGCCAACAAATTCGAAGGAGTGGTTAAAGCAGGCCCCGCGCGGGCGAGTTTCTTTGAGCGCGACATGACCTTCTGCCGCAAACGCGATTGCGCGTTGGTGACCAATACAGGCGACAACACGATCAGCCTGCTTGATTTGAAAAAGAAGCAAGAGATTCGGCGCATTTCCCTACCGCGACGGCCGCTTTGGCTGAAAGCTATCTCGCCGGCTTAGTTAAATTTAACCCGTGCGTGAAAGATCAATTGAACACGCACCATGCCTTTCGTGAATCTTCGTGTGTCGCTGTGATTGCGACGTTCGGGAGATTAAGCTCGCCCTAATCTCGTGGCGCAGTGAATTGATCGGACATGACGCTTGAACAGATATTCAAACTGCACGGTTGGCAAATTCACACGTTGCGAATATCCGTAAGTTTTTCTCAGCTGATTTCTTGTTTTCTCCTTTGATCTGAACCCTGTGAACCAAAGGCGATTTGGCAAATCTGGTGGTTGGCAATTAAACTGGCAGTTGTACATCTATGAGGAGGAGCCAACCCGATGCGATCATCAATTAAGTCAAACCGAAGAAAATCCTACACGAACTATGAACGTTTAGAGAAACGTTGCATGCTGGTGGGAGATATTGGCGTCTTTCTCGATGGTAACACACTGGTCGTGGAAGGCGATGATCTTTCCAACCAGGTTGATGTATCCCAGTCAGCTAACGGAGACGTCGTTTTTACTGGGCGGGATTCAACCACCATCAACGGGCTTGATGAATTCACTTTCACACAATCATTTGACCGGGCTCGGTTTGAATTGAACGATGGAGACGATGAAGTCATCCTCAATGGATTTGACAGCGGCCGTGAGTTTCGGTTTCTTGGTGGCAGTGGCAACGATCTGCTGGTCGCCAATTCAGTCAACGCTCGTCGATTCAGCATTCGGGGCAGCGCCGGAAACGATACAGTAGAGTTGGCTCAATCATCCAGCGATCGGTCTGCAACGATTGACTTGGGAGATGGAGATGACGTCGTGGCCGTTGCCTCGTTTGACGTCGGTCGAAATTTCAAAGTTTATGGTGACGGAGGCAATGATACTTTCTCCAGCGATGCGCTTAACGTCAGCAGAAAGTTTCTTCTCAATCTTGGAAGCGGTGACGATCAAGCACTCTTTTCCGGTGAAACAAATATCGGGAGAAGCACCAGATTTCGATTAGGCTCAGGCGATGACTTTCTTGGGGTTCTGCCAGACCTGAATAACTCTTCTGCCGTTTTTCAGGAATATGCATCGATCAACGCAGGCAGTGGAGATGACACCGTCGTTTTCGGCGACTCCAGTCGTTTTGAAAGAACCGCAAAATTTAATGGCCAATCAGGGTTCGACTCGATCGACGTAGCGGAATCCGAATTCGAGAGGCGTTCGGTTGAACGTCGTTTTGAAAGTGAGAGTGTAGATGGCTTAGACGGGTTACTTGATGATGTGTTTGCGACGTTGGATAACGCTGGTTTTGATTCCAACCAATTCGGAAACGATCAGGTTACCGAAACTTCAATTGCAATCGACGTTCCTGGCACAGACGTTAACTTTACCGAAAACGATGCTCCCATCGCCATCTTTAGCGACTTAGGATTGGATGCTAATCCTACCGAAAACATTGTCTCGGCCACTATTGAGCTTCAAGGCGGAGACAGCAGCAATGACCTTCTCACGTTTCAAGATCAAAACGGTATTGTCGGAAACTTCGATGCTCTACAAAGCTCGCTAACGCTGACCGGAAATGCTCCGGCCAGTCAGTTCGAAACCGCGATTCAAGCCGTCCTGTTTGAAAGCATTGGAGACGATCCAACGAGCGGAATCCGAACGGCGACTTTGTCTGTTCAAAGTGAATTTCCTGTCGCGCCCGTCACAGCGGTCAGGAACATTCAGGTCACTGCCGTAGACGACTCGCTGGATCTCGTGTTGCCGCAGGCGCTTACCGCTGACACGACGGTTCAAGCGCTCAATCAAACGTTCGAATTTGTTATTGAGGACGCTGATCCTGATAACCCGGTGACTTATCAATTGGATCTTGAGGAAAGTGGAATTTCAGCTGGTGCGTCACAGCCAACCATCAATCTGCAAACGGGTGAATTCTCGTGGACCCCGTCAGAAACTGGAACGTTTCTCCTAAGAGTGATCGCGACTAACGATGTCGGTGAATCGGATCAATCAGAGTTCTCAGTGTTGGTTGAAGATCAAGTCGCCGAGATTACTGAAATTGAAAACCAGACCTTGAGCTTCAATGAGTCATTGGAGATCCCCGTTCTAGCGACCGGAATTGATTTAAGCCCAACGGGCGCATTCCAATTGGAAGTCATTGGAGACGCGGTTGAAGGAACCAGCAATTTGCCGGTCATTTCTGACAGCGGTGTTATCACTTGGACTCCTGATTTGTTGACCAGCGGTTCCGCAACTTTTACCGTAACCGCGACTGACGCAACCCAAAACATCTTCACGGAGACGTTCGAAGTCACGCTGCCAGGGTTTGAGCCATTTCAAGGCAACCGCCAATTGGCTTCAGTTACACCGTCGCTGCGAAATGAAATTTATGGTGACAGTTTTGAAGGGACTGGACCTCCACAAACAATCGACCAGTCGCTTGAATACACTGCTACGATTAGTACCGAAGTCGGTGATATCGTTGTCAACCTGTTCGACAACTTAACGCCGATATCTGTTAACAGCTTTGTGAATTTGGCAGAAGACGGCTACTACGATGGACTTAGTTTCCATCGAGTGGTTGAATCGGTAAGTACTGACGAAAATGGCTTGCCGAATTTGGACGCAAATGGCGATGTACTATTCGAGCGATTCGTGGCTCAGGCAGGTGACCCGACAAACACATCTACCGGTGGTCCCGGATTTCGAATCAATGACGAAATTCTTCCGGAGCTAACTTTTGACCGACCAGGGCTGCTGGCTTATGCGAGAACAAACGCACCCAATAGCAACGGCAGTCAGTTCTTTATTACTTATGATGAAACATCATTTCAAAACGATGAAGACTTTACGATCTTCGGCGAAGTCATCGACTTTGGGCAAGTCATAGATGGCCAGAACGCGCTTGATCGGCTGAATTTGAGAGACCCTGGTGATCTCAATCCTGCGGATCCTACGATCATCGAATCGATTTCAATCACGGCCAGTTAAAACAGGAAGCGGGCGTTAACCGTCTTCCTTTTTGGCCGGAGGTCTTTGCAAAAACTGATCTGATTTGACGTCTTCCGCTTTCAGCTGCTGAGTCTGAACAGGCAGCCAGAGCGAAACGGCGGGGATGTACGTGATGCACATCAACGCCGCGATCATCGCAAAGAAAAACGGCAACAGAGGCCTGGTCACTTTAGCGATCGTTGTCTTTCCAACGCCGCAACCGATAAACAGGCAAGTGCCCACCGGAGGCGTACACAATCCGATGCACAAATTAGCGATCATCATGATTCCAAAGTGAACCGGATGCATTCCCAAAGCCATAACAACCGGCAAAAAGATCGGCGTGAAAATCAAAACCGCCGGCGTCATGTCCATGAACGTTCCCACGATGATCAACAACAGATTGATTACCAACAGAATTACAAGTGGGTTTTCTGACAGTCCAAGTAGCGTAGCGCTGACCGTCTGGGGGATATTGGCCATCGTCATGATCCAGCTCATTCCAGAGCTGGCACCGATCAACAACATAACCACCGCTGTTGTGATGCCAGACTCAAGCAAAATATCTGGCAGCTCGCGCAGCTTAATCTCGCGGTACAAAATCACGGACAGGATAAACGAATAAACAACCGCGATCGCCGCCGCTTCAGTCGCCGTGAATACACCAATTAGAATTCCGCCGATCACAATCACGATCAACAACAAAGTCAAAATGGCTCGCGAAAAACTCTTTGCAATCTGACCAAAGCTTGAACGCTCTTCGCGTGGATATCCTTTTCGAAATGAAATCCAGCCGCAAACAAGCATGATGAACAGGCCGGTCAAGATACCGGGCAAGACACCGGCCAGGAAAAGCGCACCAATCGACGCACCCGCGCCAGCGGCCACCGAGTACACGATCATGATGTTACTTGGCGGAATCAACAGCCCAGTCGTCGCCGCTGTTGTTGTGACGGCAACGTTGAAGTCACGGTCGTAGCCTTTTCGGTTCATCTCGGGAATCATAAAACCACCGACCGACGAAACGGCTGCCGCCGCCGAACCGGAGATCGATCCAAACAACATGCAGGTCAGCGTGTTGACATAAGCCAGGCCACCGGGCAAAAAACCGACCAACGTGCCGGCAAAGTCAATCAACCGGCGTGCCATCCCGCCGCGCCCCATCAAGTGACCGGAAAGAATGAAAAACGGAATCGCGAGTAACGTAAAACTGTTGACGCCTTTTGCCATATTCGCGGCAACGACCACCGTTGGATCACTTCCTTCGGCCAACACGGCAACAAAAGTTGCCAACGCGATGGCGACCGCAATCGGGACTTCTATCACCAACAGCAACACAAACACAACGACAAGAATTAGTGCGATTGATCCCATGTTTAGGTTCCTTCCTTTTCCGTGGCGTCGGCGTTATCGGCCACCGAATCACCACGACGGATCGCGGCCATCGTTTCCAAAGCACTGTCTAACGTGTACAACGCAACAAAGGCTCCGGCGATGGGAAGGGCCAGATAAACGTGCCCCATCTTCCAGCCGAGCACCGGCGTTACCTGTTCCATGGCAAGCGTATTGGAAACGACACGCACACCGCCGACGACCAGCACCGCGATCGCAAAAAACAATACGATCGCATGAACCAACATTTGCGACCATTGACTGGCGCTTTTGTCGAGCTTGCCCACGAAATAGTCGACTCCCAAATGACTGTGGCGTCCAAAAGCAACAGCGCCACCGAGCAGCGAAACCCAGATCAAAAGGAACTTCGCAAGTTCTTCAGTCCATTGAGCCTGACCGGTCGGCAGCCAGGCCCAAATCCCGTCCACCGAACCGCCTGAGTAATTCGCCACAAAATCGCCCGACGCGCGAGTCATCACGCCCCAGACAACACTTCCAACAAGCGCCGCAACGGCAACAATCAGTGCGAATTCCAAAGTGCGAGTTAGCGCGGTCTTCAGGAACTTTAGCGTGCGCAACATCACCGAACCTCCTGGATTTGCTTGGCCAATTCGCGTGTTGCTTCATCTTCGATCGCGTCAAACATGGGAGCAACCTTGGCTGCAAAGGCCGCCGTGTCGACTTCGTAAATCGTGACGTCAGCCTTCTTGGCTTCCTCCAAAGATTCCTGAGTTTTTTCTTCCCATAGTTTCCGCTGATACGCCGTGGAGTCCTTGGCGGCTTGCTGGACCCAGCCTTGAACCTGAGGATCAAGTTTGTCCCAAACCTTTGTACTCATCATCAGGATGTCGGGAACACGTGTGTGACCATCAAGTGAAAAGTGTTTGCAAACTTCGCTGTGTTTACTCGATGTAAAGCTGGGTGGATTATTTTCGGCCCCATCCACAATTCCTTGTGAGAGTGCCGAGTAAAGTTCACCGAAGGAAATCGGCGTGGGCGACCCACCCATTGCTTTGACCATGTCGACCGCCGTTCTAGAATTCATGACACGGATCTTCATGCCTTTCAAATCGTCGGGCGTCTTGATCGGTTTGTCTTTGGTGTAAAAGTTTCGACTGCCGGCGTCGTAATAGCAAAGCCCGCGGAGAAATTTGCTTTCGCCTGATTCCAACAGATTTTTGCCGATCTCTCCCTCCAGCACTTTCCAATAATGATCGGAGTCGCGAAACAGATAAGGCATGCTGTAAACGGACATGATCGGGATGAAATTCTCGATCGCCGCGGCGGATGTTTTGGTCATTGCCAGTGAGCCATTTTGAAGTTGCTCAATGCATTGGTTTTCATTTCCCAAAACCGAACTGGGGTAGATGTCGATTGTGACACGACCTCCTGATAACTCTTCCAGTCGAGTTTTCATATGCTCCATGCCCAGGTGGACGGGATGGGCGGTGTCCTGCGTATGGCCAAGCTTCAAAACGGTCTGGCCGAGTGTCCCGGTGCCTTGCGTTTTGAGAAAGTAAGCAAACCCGACGGTCGAGAGGATCGCGCCAACCACAAGTCCTATCACGAACATGGAAACCGATTTGTTCATTTAGATGATCCGCATAGAAAAATGTGTTTTAAAATGAAAAGTGACGCCATGGCCGGAGTCGCCAGACTTCGGTTGTTCAATTTCTGTTTTTGGTGGTTCAACTTGCTCGCTCAATTTAGCCAGTTGCCATGCTTCGAGTGTTTGCGGTTGGCTGATCGGAGCGGGCCTGAATTCTGGCGAATCCAGCTACTTGATGGTGAATTTGCCGGTTTGGCGGATGCCCGTTTCACTGGATGACGAACCGACACGGACTTCAAACTTTCCGGGTTCAACGACCCATTGGTTCTCACGATTGAGCATCTTCAAATCTCGCTTTGGCGTTAGCTCAAACTTCACCGTCTTACTCTCACCCGGTTTCAACGAAACCCGATCAAAGCCACGTAACATTTGATCAAACGGTGCGACCGACGCCACGACGTCCTGGATGTAAAGCTGAACCACTTCATCCCCGGCACGCTTGCCAGTATTTTTAATCTCACAAGAAACCGTGATCTTGTCTTCGGCCGTTGGGTTCTTGGGACTAATTGAAAGCTTGCCGTATTCGAACGACGTGTAACTTAATCCGAATCCGAATTCGTAAAGCGGTCCGACCAATCGTGTCGTGCCCCATCCATTTTCGTCAGCCTTTTTGCTTTGAGCGCCCCAAGCACCACGACGATGCGGGATGGCCAGCGGGATCTGGCCAACGGTTTGAGGAAACGTGATCGGCAGTTTTCCGCTGGGGTTGTTTTCACCAAAGATCGTTTCGGCGACCGCTTGACCAACCTTTTCACCGCCATGCCAACAAACCAAGACACCGGGCACGTTCTGGTCAATCCAGTTGATCGAAGCGGCGCGGCCGATCATCAATACAACGACAACCGGCTTGCCTGTTTTGACCATCTCCTGAACCAATCGCAATTGGTGGCCTGGCAGATCAAGTGAGTTGCGAGAAAGCGATTCGCCTACGGTGCTGTGATCATCACCGACAACCGCCACAATCAAATCGACGTCTTTGGCCGCAGCAATCGCTTCATCGAGTTTCGCTTGCTCTTCGTCATTGGGCGGCTCGGGAATGACCTCGGAACCTGGGAACCGTGAGTCCTTGAAATCGGATCCCTCGGCGTGAACAACTTTCACACCCTCACCCAATAGCTTCTTGATCCCGGCAAGCGGTGTAATCACTTTCGACTCGCCTGGCCCGTAGCGACTGATCATGGGGGTGATGTCGTCAGCGCCAGGGCCGGTGACTAGTATCGTTTTCACTTTGTCGGCTTTAATCGGCAGTTGGTTGTCTTCATTTTTCAACAAGACGATCGACTTACGTGCTGCCTCAAGCGTTACCTCTTCATGCTCAGCAGTGTGAATGATGGAGGGTGCTTTCTCGGCGTCCACAAAGGGATTGTCGAATAAGCCCAATTCGAACTTTACTCGCAGCACATCGGCAACGCGTGAGTCGATGACTTCTTCGCCTACGCCTCCTTCTTTGATGACTTCGCGTAACGTCAAAACGAAGTCTTCCATCTTCTTAAATGTCGTGCGAACGTTGAGTCCCGCGTTGACCGCCTGAGCAACCGCTTCCTTAAAATCTTTGGCCACGCCATGCTGTTTGTGTAGACGCGTTACGGCACCGCTATCCGAAACAACGTAGCCTTTGAAACCATATTCTTTGCGAAGCAGATCGATCAAAAAGTACGAACTGCCAGTCACTGGCACGCCGTCATAGCTGTTGTAGGAACTCATCGTCCCCTTGGCGTGAGCTTCGGTGAACACCTTTTGGAATGGATGCAACAAAATTTCGTGCATGTCACGGAACGGAATCTGCGGATCGGTACGACCGCGCCCGTCACGTCCGCCATTGGGATGGCTGTAGGCAGCGAAATGTTTGGCCGTGGACACGACGCCCTCGGACTGCAAGCCCTTGACCTGCTCAACACCGAGCTCGCCCACCAGATACGGCGACTCGCCATAACATTCGATGGTTCGCCCCCATCGCGGGTCGCGAACGGTGTCGAGAATCGGCGAATAAATATTGGTATAGCCCAGACAGCGGCCTTCTTTGCCGGTGATCACGCCGATTCGACGAACGAGATCACGATCAAAGGTGGCGCCGATTCCGATCTGAGCTGGAAAATTACTGGCCGACCGATGGCACACGCCGCGGATGCCTTCATTGGTAAAATCAACAGGCACGCCCAGTCTGGTTTCTTCGATAAACCAGCGTTGAATGCGGTTGAGCAATTTGCCGTGTTCGACAAAATCGGTGAACTCTTTTTCGCCACGCACTCCATTGCAATGCTCGTCAATGTTGCCAACGCCGTCTTTCCAAACGCGTTTCTTCCATGAGTCTTTGGGGACGGGCGATTTCAAGACTCGTTTGTAGCCGTAGATGGTTCCCATCTGACAAGTCTTTTCATCGATCGTCATTTGCGACAACAAGTCAGCAACGCGCTCTTCGATGGGCAATTTCGGATTTTCGTAAGCATCCTGTTTTCCATTTTTGTTGCGATCAATCCAACCATCGTGGTAGATGTCATCCGACTTGGTTTCTTGAGCCGCAACGAGCCCAATCATTAGCGAACAAAGAAACAAACCCATCGGCAACATTATTTTCATTCGACTCAAGACTCATCTCCGCTTGAATTACACGCCACTATTCGAGAGCGTAGATTGTAGTCGATCCCGCGATGAATTTGCAGCCAAGCGATTGAAAACTGAGCTTGATAACAAACTCATCGGAGACTAGTACAAATCTTTACGCAGGCGTTGGCGTATTCCAGTTTCTCGGACTCAGCCTACATTTCGAAATCTTGAAAGACCAAAAGTTTATCTTGCGGTTTGCTGGTTCCGTCTTCTTTTCCAATGCGCAGACGATGCAAAAAAGAAACCTAGAATCGTTATTAAACGCGGGAAGCAAACGACTCATTCGCATTTATCTACAAACAAAGTTTGCGAAGGGCGTAAACCATATAAACGTAACGCTTGCGAGGTTATAATCGAAATCGAAAATCCCAAGTGAAGCCACCAGAAGGTCGATTTATGTTGCGAGTTACCAAGTGTGTTTTTGCCTTTTGCTTTTTGATGCTTTTCGCGGCTGTTCACCTGCCTGCGCAGGAGAATCCAATTCGAGTAGACATGGGCGAGGACGGTTTTATCAATGACCGAACCGTCTATGAAAGCCTCTCGAAAATTGGCAAACAGCTTTATAAAGATGACACCCTTCTAAAGTCATCTGAGATTCTAAAGCAACTCGACGAACTCCAGTCGTCAACAAAGATCGATCTGGCAAAACCAAGTGGTGACAAAAGTCGCAAGCGTAGTTTTGACTCGACCGTCATCGTCGGATTTCTTTACGACTGTGGCAAATGTGACCAGCAACATATGGGCATTGCAACTGGCGTGGCGATCAGCAGCGACGGGCTAATCCTTACTAACCATCATGTGCTGGACAACGATTCAAGTTTTATTCATTACGTAATGACGCGTGACGGTAAAGTTTTTCCAGTTGAAAAAGTTGTCGCTTGCCATGCAGCAAACGACATTGCCCTAATCAAGATCGACGCAACGGATTTGGCGTACTCTTCGATCGCGCCCGTGGCCCCTAAACCTCTCGACGATCTTTACACAATCAGTCATCCAGAGATGAACTTTTTTTACGCTTCGTCTGGCCGGGTGGCGCGATACGTAGAACGTGAAAAGGGCAAAGTCAAAACGCGTTGGCTTCAGTTAGACGGAGAGTTCGCTGGCGGCTCAAGCGGTGGCCCTGTGTTTGATAGCCAAGGCCATGTTGTTGGATTGATGACGCGCCAGATTCCCAAACTTGCGAAAAAGGGTGGGCACTTGCGAATCATGTTTCACGAGTGTGTTCCCGTTCAGGTTATCAATGATTTCGTTACCGGCAAACTTGGGAATCCAAACTCACTAGCGTCGTTTAAGAAAGAGGTTGAAGACGCCAAAGACCGAGAGATCAAAAAGATTTACAGGGCTTTGGTTAAGGATCGACGTGACTCAAGTAATGCGTTTTATCGCTCAAGACGCGACGCCGCTAAGAACAAAGACATTGACTTGGCAAAGTTGGAGCGTGCTCATAAAACGAAAATGACGTTGATTACCAACAAAATGATGGTGCTTACCGAAGTCCAGAATGTCTCAATTTCACTCGATGCATATGCTTTTGTGCTTGGTTCAAATGATTACGACAGAAGCAAGACCAAGGTCGCCGAGCAGATGCTCGCTCGGTATCTCGATGCTCCAGAACTTTCGGACAAACTTGAATCGTTTTGCGTCGGAATGCTGAATTCGACATCGAGTTCGATATTGGAGACGGTTGCGGAGGAGAGCAAAAACGAAACAAGCCAGGGAATTGCCAAATTTCTGCTTGCTACAAACAGCAAGAGTTCAAAAGTGCACTACGCCAGGTTGTTAAAAAATGCGGGGTACGCTCAGAGTAAACCCAAAGACCTGGAGTATCAAAAAAGAATTGCCGTAATTCCATTTGAAGAAATTGCCGAGAAACTTGAAACGGTAAAAGAGGATTACGGAACTGTTGAACACAAGGATTCGACACTTGGTGAATTGGCTGCCAAGGAATTAAAGAAACTTGAGTGGTCTCAGAATCTAGAGGTTGGCAAAGTTGCACCTGAGATTGAAGGGCCGGATCTTGACGGCGAGACGTTTAAGTTAAGCGACTATCGGGGCAAGATTGTAATGCTTGATTTCTGGGGCGATTGGTGACCGCCTTGTCGTGCGATGTACGCACACGAGCGGTCGCTCGTAAAGAAGCTTGCAGACAAACCTTTCGCTTTGATTGGTGTAAATAGTGATCGTGACTTGGACAAAATTCGGGAAACGGTAAAGGAAAAAAGGCTCACATGGCGAAGCTTTCAAAATGAGGAAGGCGTCGACGGAAAGATATCCGAAAAGTACGATGTTAGAGCCTGGCCAACAATTTTGATTCTTGATAAAGACGGCGTGATTCGGTTTAAAGGAAACCGCGCTAAAATCGACGAAGAGATTACGAAGTTGTTAAAAGAGATGGGCCATGATGACGTAGATCTCTCCAGCCATGATGACGAAGACGAAAACGACAAGAAAAAGTAGCCATGTGCGCCTACCGACGCACCCATTTTTGCACCGACGTGTCAAAACAGCGCATGCATTGCGACCATCGCTTTCGTCTCTGCAAATCTACGCCAACGGCGTTGAACTCCAAAGCCCAGCGTCGCATAGCGCACGCTGGGTTTGTGCGTCCTCCCGCAACCATAACCCCAACGTGGGTTACACACCGATTTGTTGAACCCCGTTTGGGGTTCGATTTACGCGCCAACACAGTCCCAGCGTGCGCTTCGCGACACTGGGCTTTGGAGTAAAACCCCTTTGGGGTATCGTCCTCGCTATCACGGATCGCTTTTTGTAAATACTACTTTAGCAACCCATTGAGCAGTTTCCTGGGCTTCGAGTATCAGCGACATGGCTGCCAAGAAAGCAATCCAGAAGTTCGCTTTGAAACTGGCCAAAATTCACCGACAAAACCTGACTTACCAGAAAGCCCAGCGAGTTCTTACATTCTCATCAGCCCTTTGACCAACGTAACCAAGCCAATGATGAACAGAATGGGTGGGTAGCGAAAGATCACGCCGCCAAAAAGTCCAGCAACGAACCAGACCACCGCTCCAACCATCATTAGGACTCCGTACAAGGCTTCGCTTCCCGCGCCTTCTGTTGCTTCGGCACGCTCCCGTTGCTTGCCGCGGGCGATCGCTTCTTTTCGGCTTACCCCACTCTTTTTCATTTTGGGTCTTGGCTGCTGACGAGCCAGATTGGGGAGTCCAGCGGCGGGACTCGCTACCGGCTCAAATCCAACTGCCGAAGCATCGATCAAACCGTTGTTGGCAAAATCGTTTGAATGATTGGAAAACGGATCGTCGTTAACAAGAGGCGGAGCGGCGAAAGGATCACTTGCGCCAAACGGATCGGGTGTACCAAAAGAATTCGCATTGGCGTATGGATCCGCTTGCAGCGGTGGTGCGGTATTGGCAGCCAAGGGGTCGGCAGCAAGTGGATTGGCCATATTTGGATCCGCGCCAAACGGGTTGGACGCCGTCGGAACCGGCGTGTGCGGATTGGCAGGCGGCGGATTGATGACCGGAGGCGGTGGAGTAATTGGCTGCGCAGTTGGAGTGAGTGGCTGAGCCACGGCGGCAAGTGGATTTCGAACCGGCGTGCCGGGAACGCGAAGTTTAGCACCACAATTACATCGCGCAACTTTGCCCGCTGAATCGGAATTTACTTTAAGCGTACTGGCACATCGAGGACAGTCAAAACGGATCGGCGCGCCAGTTGGTTGAGCCGATATTGGATTGACGGCGACCGGCGATTGGACCTTTGGCATGCGAAGTGTCGCTCCACACTTGCATTTGACTTTTTTACCAGAAAGCCGCGCTGTCACCGTGATCGAATATTTGCAGCTTGGGCATGATACTTGACTCATGGAAATTCCTAATACCTAAGAGTTGGAAGTGAGGTATGTGGAAAGAAAAACAGTCATCATGTTTTACGTTCGAAATCCAGTATAGCGATTCCAATACTGCATGCTATTAAAAACCAAGCAAAAAGAGAGGTGAAGGCATGCGGCTTGAGTTTAAAGAAGTCAATCCGTAGCTGGACTCGCCAGAGTTCAGGCCACCTGGCAATCCAACCATGCAACCAAGTTATAAATCACTCGATCGGCCCCCGAAGTCTGGCGACATCGGCTACGTGAAAGAAACTCCGCGTCTATTACGATTTCAAAGCAAGAGTTTTCGACTCTACTCTTCAACAATTTCGTGTTGTTGGTCAACGTCAAGCGACTTAATCGTTTGCGTGCCGCCTGCTGGCCAATGCACAATGACTTCATCGACCATTTTTGTTTTGCCTAATCCAAAGTGCAATTCGAATGATGGCTGAGACAGGAATCCTGAACGCGATACCACTTGCGAATACCGTGATTGATCGCCGAATTTCAATTCGACCCTTGCCCCTATCGCGTTTCGATTGCTCTTGGTTCCAACAAGTTTTAGTCGAATCCAGTTGTTGGATTGGTCTTGTAAGTTTTCAAAAACACGCGCTGGAGCATCGTAGTTGGCTGCGATCGCGTCGAGGTCACCGTCGCTGTCCAAATCCATCATGATCGCACATCGCGAATTGCCTTTGTAAGCGATGGGATTGATCGCGGAAACTTCGTAAAAGTAATCGCCCTCTTTCACGTAGCAAACGTTGATTTCGTCAGCGAACACCGCCATGAAATTTCGACCATTTCGATAGGCCGCGTCCGCTGCCGCGCGAGCCTGGTTAGATGGCGGCAACTTGGACTCGGTGCCGTTTAGAACTAACAAGTCGTCATCGCCGTCGTTTTCGTAATCGTATGCCGTGACGCCCCACGCCCAGCCCAACTCCATCGGCTCAATCATTCTGTCGTGATCGTTTGCGAATGAACCTTCGGAATCGCGAGTCAATAATGAGTTATCAACAATGATCCGCATGTTGTTTTTGACGTCAGGATTAAAGATGACTTTGGTTTGTTCGGTCGGACGTTTGTAGCGTTGTTTGTGGACGAGCTTCATGATCTCTGAAACATAGATGGACATGTCGCCGTTGTGCTTCAAATCAAACAGAGTGAAGTTCATGGCGTTATAAATGTCGTCCATTTTCAAAGCCGTCGAGACTTCTTCAAACACTTTGCCTTCGACGTTTCGATAGACAAGACTGGCCCCAAAATCGTTAAGCGAAAACAGATCCATCCAACCGTCTTGGTCAAAGTCATAGGCGCCAACGCAGTGTGACCAGCCGCGATCGTCTACTTTGAATCGCTCGCTGGACTCTTCAAAACTCCGTTTGCCATCTTCGTCGACCGATTGAATGTAAAGCTCATTTCGGGGTGCGTTGGTGTTTTTTCGACCCAGCGTTGGAACGGCACCTTTGCGCCAGTCACCAAAGTTCGCGACATAAACATCAAGCAATCCGTCGTTGTTGACGTCCACCCAGACGGCTTCATGCGATACATGGTTTCCGCTGCGAAGATTTCTCTCCCGCGAAACATCGGTGAAGGTTGCGTCGCCGTTGTTCTCCAGTAGCAGATGCGGCTGTCCGACTTGGGTAAGAAAAAGATCGTTGTCACCGTCGTTGTCGTAGTCAACAAAGTATCCGGCGCGCGTTTCACCAGTCGTCACCACTCCTGCTGATTTTGTCACGTTAGAAAATTTTCCGGCTCCGTCGTTGGCAAACAAACCGCCTCCATTTTCTCCAGCGAAGTAAACATCCAAATCGGCATCGCCATCGAAATCGTTGACTGACACGCCCCCGCCGGCGATACCTACAGGCACCTGCAAATTGGAGCGGAGTTCCCAATTCTCTTTGCTGGGCACATGGATGAAATCCAAGCCAGTTTTACTTGTCACGTCTCGAAACATCGGATCGGGAAGTGCGGCGATCAGTTCTTTTTTCGTTTCCGGCGAGAAAAGGAATTCCTGTTTCGAAAGTTCCAACTGCCGAGGATCTTTGAAAATCGGCAATACATCGCTCATTTGCTCAAACACTTGGGCGACTTCTGCTGCGCCGATTTTGTCGGATTTTTCATTGCGGGCCGCCATTTCAATCACAGCGACGCCAAGCACGGAAAGGAATTCGCTGAGTTCTTCGGCCGCATAAGGATCAAGTTCTTTTAGATGTTTTGGGTCACCCGGTTTAAGGTCGTTTGCAACGGTTTCTTTAAGTGCATCGTCCAGATAATTCCCAATCCATTTCCAGTGCCACCCGCTATCGCGAAAGAAATCTGTGTTGGGTTCCGAGACCACGATGCGCATATCTTTGGCGTTGGGGTAAACGATGACGTCCGCGTTGGTCAACGTTTGGTGCGGGTACTCGAACTGAATCCAACGGTGCATTTCACGGTGCAAGATGGCTGGGCCAAGCGTTTCCGATTGACTGCGTTTCCAAACCAAAGGAATGACGCCGGTAACAATCTGTTTTGTTAGTTCTTCAAAAGCATCAGGCGTAACGGTGTGCTTCGTTTGAGACTTGTAAAAATCAAGAATTTCATTGAGCGGCCGGTCATCGTTGTACTTGAACAGTGAGTCGACTTTTTGTTTGACCAGCATCCGGGTTCGGGGAACAAACGTTGGCGCATCCAAATCGGAAATGCTTTGCGGGCCATTAGAATTTAGGCCGCCATTGTTCCTGATAAATACCGCAAGCGCGATGATGCCGACCGCGACGATAGCGGTGATCAACCAGCCAATCCAACCAGACTTGCGCCCCTCGAATTGGTTCCGTGACTCAGGGCTTGGGGATAACACTATTGCGCTCCGGTGATGGCGTGTTGGTTGGAATCAGTCGATTGGAAGAGGCCGTGCGTTTCGACTGCGTGTTAATCTTCTAGTCTCATATTTTGAAGTTGATCAAACGCCTTCTTCATCGTTTCGACGTCGACCTTGGGCACTTTGTCTGTCATCGCAACATTTTTTGCATTCTTCAGCAAAGCGATATCGTAACGGACGAGGAAGTCACGAAATGCGATGATGGCTTCCTTTGAAAACGTCGGTTTGAGTGTAAGGTTACCTTTGGCGTCCGTTTTTCTTTGAGCCCAAGACTGAAGCAAACGCCAGCCTTCGATCGTGTCGCTGTAGTCGTCCACCGCTTCTTCTTCAATCGTAAGTGACAAATCACTTCGCCCGCCAAAATCGAATTTCGTTTCTGACGTTTCTGGGTCGATCGAATGAGGGAATCGCGATTGAAGTACCGACAACAAAGACGCTTTGGAAATCTCAGGGGCCTCTGTTTTGACTGTTGAAGCTTCTTTCCAAACACTGTCGATCATTTCAACATATGACTCCACACGTTGCCCGATGGCTTCTGACTCAATGGGCATCGTGGAAAGGAACATTTGGATTTTGTTAACCGAACTCCAGCAACGGACGTCTTTGTTGTTTTCCTGAGCGTGGATTGCTTCGTCGATGTGTTTCAGCATCTCATAAGAGACGTTGGTTGTTGTATTGGCGCTGTTCGAATTGCCGCTATCCACCAGATTTGGATCGTCAGATCCGGTGGCGTTAACCAGATAGATGCCTGCGCCGACGGCCGCCAGAAGAATTAGAATTTGAATGATTCGTTGAGCGTTCATGGTCAATTGGAAACAGGAAAAAGTTCGACGTTGGGGCTGAATGAAGACGCGGATCGGTAATCCAATTTTAGCCAACAGCACTGTCTCTGGCGAGTGCGGAAAGCCTCCTGTAGCGACGTGGAACAAAAACGTTTGGCGATTGTTTCGGAGATTGAGACGAACAATTTAGTTGTGCGCATCGTAGGCCAGCATCGCGTATCCGATTTGTTTGACGGCAGCATCTGTTCGAAGAGAAATGATCAATGCTTGTGTTCTGCGTCACTGATCTATGTTTTCGCCGGTTGCTAGGTGAGTTGGTCCACGGAAAAGCAAACAAAAAAACGCCCCTTGGCTGGAATAAATCCAACCCAAGGGGCGTCGTGTTTCTACAGCCAAGTTACTTGTTACAAGGAAGTAACTAACTTCAAGAAGTAAGCAAACTTATTGGTTGCGTGCGGCTTCTGTTGCTGCTTTGGCCTTTGCGGCGGCTTCCATTTTTGCAGCTTCCATTTTCTTGCGTGCTGCATCGGCTTTACCCTGAAGATCGCTCATGGCTGCTGTTTGCTCTGCAAGAAGCTTTTTCAAATCGTTTAAGTCCTCTTCAGTGTTCTTGATCTGCTGATTGATCTTTGAGATTCGAAGTTTGGCTTGTGTAACTGCTTGATCGAAAGCGGTTGGCTCAGGAACATTACTCGCTTCGAAGATTTGAGCCATTGTCATTGGCTTGACGTCTGCTTCTTTTGCTTTGCCTTGGCTAGTGAAGGTAAGCTTTACCGAGCTGCCGGCTGCCATGGAGCCAACCATTTTGTTGAACGCAGCCAAATTTTCGATTGGCTGGCCATTGGCTTTTGTGATCATATCGCCTGACTGGATACCAGCTACTTGAGCAGGACCATTTGAGTAGACGGAGCGAACGCCGAGAGATGAACCTGTGTCGTACATCATCGCTCCAATACCTACTGCATTGAGCTGCTCTTTAGTCAGCTGCTGTGGTTGGTATTGGATTTGCTGTTGAAACTGCTGCTGTTGCTGTGGTTGAACGACTGCTCCAGAAACAACTGGTACGCGAGTTTGTTGTGCTTGCGCGTTGCTAACAAGAGTAATGGCGACGGCCGCCACGATGGTTGATGTAAATAGGTTTTTGATAGTCATGTTTTTCCTAAAGGGTTGGTGACCCCGGTGGGATCTTTAATTGAGATGTAAGGAGAAGTTTTCGCAACTGTCCAACTTATATAAAGGAATTGCCAGTTGTCTATATTTTTGGCTATTTTCTTCAATATTGGAAGAACATTATCTCCAAAACGGTTTGTTTTCAAGCTGTAGGTTACTGATTTTCGGTAGCGGCAGTCGTCGAAATGTCGTAACGACTTTTGACCGCTGGCGAGCCGACCAAACTCTTGACGAGTTTCGCTCCGCCTGACTCTTTAAGCTTAAGAACGCTGGATGAGTTTGAAAAGAGGTTTGCCAATTTCAAACTAAAATTTGAGACAACTTTTTCAACCCATTCGCTGCATTGTCCCTGCCTTCTTCACCAACCCAATCCAGCTTGAAATCGCTGCCCTTCAAAGTCTGCGCAGTCGTTTGTTTGGCGATTGGATTCACTATGTATATTCCTGTCCGTCTTCAAACTCGTAACTGTCGGACAAGAAACTCCAACTGAGTATTTGTCAGCCGAGCAAACGCGAAAGGCAACTTTAAAACTAACGAATCGGGATGCGGAATAGGTTTAACCAGATGAGCAAATGACAATGTAGGCAAAGTTAGCTAGAATTTGGGGCTTGGTGATCGGTCAACGTTCAACGTATCGTCTTCAATAAAAACAAAACAAACTCGAGGAACCCATGTCTTTCCCAGCCCCGTTCAACTTGATGAAATGGATTGACGACCACGCTGACGAATTCAAAATGCCTGTCATGAACAAGCAGTTTTACAAAGAAGCTGATGACGTGATCGTTTTCGTTTCCAAAGGGCCTAACACCCGTAACGACTATCACGTGAACCCAACGGAAGAACTGTTCTACCAACTCACCGGCGACATCGCACTTCGTGTACGCCCATTGGACGGCACGCCTCCGCACGACGTCATCATCCGCGAAGGCGAAATGTTTTTGCTTCCCCGTCACGTGCCTCATCGCCCGCAGCGTCCCGAAGGCACAGTTGGCCTCATCGTTGAGTTCCCACGACCAGAAGGAACCAAAGACCATTTGCGTTGGTACTGCCCCGATGACAAACATTTAGTCTACGAAGCCGAGTTCCGATTGAAGCATATCGATCAAGACCTTCATAAGATCATGGACGATTTTTGGAATGGCCCAGTTGAGCGGCGGACTTGTAAAGAAACAGGCAAAGTCGTTGAGCGGGCAAACCAGTTTGATTTAACGGACGCCCAACCCGATGGGTAAAAAGTGATCTAGTTCCTGACTGTTCTTTTAGAGCTCATCGAAAAGAGACTTCGATTCCTCAAATTCTCGCGTGGATCAGAAATGAGAACATTAAGCGACGACTATCAGGAATCGCAATTCGTTGAAGTCACGTTGGAGTCAACTGGCTCCATTGTCCTGACATTTAGATTGGCAGGTGAATCAGACCGACACATGTCGATTAAGTTTTTTGATCCTAGACCAGGTGGAAAGCATGAAGGACAAGGCGATGTTCATGATCTAGTCAACGTCATGGAATCCTATCTTTTTCTCACAATTAAAAATGTGGTCACAAATAATCTGATAACTCATTTTTATGTAGGTCTGCGACTGGCCGGGCGCCCACTGATTGAAATTAACTGCAGTAGTTTTGAGGAAACCCTGGCTGTTCTTCCAAGCGAGTCCCTCTTCGATAATGAAAACAATTTGAGCGATCGCGAGACGGATGCTCCCGATGAATTTTTGCTAACGCAACCTCATCAATGCCAGCAATGCAAAAAACCGCTTCGTATTCATGGGACAAACGACTACCGTATTGCAGGCAGAATTCGCTCAACACACAAATGTGGTTACTGTGAGAAAGTAACTTCAGTCTACGCGACGCTTCACCATTGCAGTGGATGTAATTGTGTGTTGGAATCACCGCGTCGTTCAAGCGGCAAAGACTACACTTGCCCGAACTGTGAATACGTTGGCCAAGTCCCTCACGATTTTCTTGAATCAATCGACAGCGTTCACGTTGAACCTGGTGGTGAGTTCTTTTCGATTCCGTGTCCCAACTGTAGTGAAGCATGGGCTGCGAGGATCACCGACTCGGGAAATTTCACCGTGTGTCCCGATTGCAGAGTAAGCTTTATCGTGCCTTGTTATGGGGAACATCTGGAATTCGAACGATCAATTCTCGCGACACCCAAGAAACGTTGTGAAGAATGTCGGCACCCAATTCCACTTTCGGCAAAGCGTTGTCCAATTTGCAGCACGCTTTAAGACAACGAACTTGTCCTGTACAGTGCCCTGCTGCGTGTATTATTAATGCTTGGATCAAATTGTCTTTCAGCTTCGGCAAGAGCTGCTTTTGGAAAAGTCGCTTTGGAAAAAGTCGCGTCCGATAATTCGAGCTCTCTCAATCAATTGAATACTTTTCTCAAAGTTGTAAACACATGAATCGGCTAAGCATTTTGAAAACAGTTTTGGTAACAGTGGCATCTTTATTGACTCCACAGTTCGGCGGTTACCTCCTGGCTAATTCCGATGAAAGCGCCGCTAAGCCCAACATCATTTTCATATTGGCTGACGATCAAGGCTGGAATGGAACTTCCGTTCAAATGCATCCAGACATTCCGAATTCAAAAAGCGATTTTTACCGCACTCCCAATATTGAAAAAATGGCGGCCAGCGGAATCAGGTTCAGCCATGCTTACGCCCCAGGGCCAATGTGCTCTCCATCACGTGCAAGTTTTCAAACTGGGAAAAGTCCGGCGCAACTTCGCATGACCAACGTTGGTGGCGGGCGACGGGGCCGCGGTGCTAGTCCGTCGCAACGTGTGATTGTGCCGCCACATTCCAGCAAGCTTCCCGCAAAAGAAATCACGATCGGTGAAACGCTGCAATCGGCAGGGTACGCGACCGCTTGGTTTGGGAAATGGCATCTGGGTGCCGATGGACCGGGTGCCCACGGATACGACGAACACGATGGGGCAACCGGAAACAATGAAGGCGACACTGACGATCCCGACAACCCAAAAGACATTTTTGGAATCACGGATCGAGGGATCAAGTTCATGGAAAAGAATGTCAAAGCCGAAAAACCGTTTTACCTTCAACTTTGGCACTATGCTGTGCACGGATCAGTCCAAGGGAAAGATGAAACGAAAAAAGCATACGAAGCCCGGCGTTCAGGCACCGTCCATGACTCAACAGAGTTTGCCGCGATGACTGAAAATCTCGACACGGGTGTTGGAATGATTTTGGACAAAGTCAAAGAGCTTGGCATTTCCGACAATACTTACATCATTTACATGTCAGATCATGGCGCAGGTCGAAAGATGTCGTCCAATGCGCCACTGAAGCTAGGCAAAGGCTCGCTTTGGGAAGGCGGTTTGCGGGTTCCATTGATTATCGTTGGACCGGGCGTCAAGTCTAACGCGTTCTGTGCTTCACCGACTGTTGGCTGGGACATGTTTCCAACGTTTTGCGATTTAGCCGGAGTTGATGGGCCGCTTCCAGATGGCTTGGAAGGCGTTAGCCTGCGGCCAGTTTTTGAAACCGGAAAAGGGGAGCTTGGCCGTTCGGGCAACCAAATTGCCTTTCATTTTCCGCACTACGGTAACGAGCCTCCGATGTCGACCATTACGGTTGACGGTTTCAAGTTAGTCAAATTATACGATTCGAACGAAACCAATCTTTATGACTTAAACAAAGATATTGGCGAGTCAAAAGACATCTCGAAACAAGAGCCAGAGAAAACGGCAAAGCTTGACCGCCAATTAACGGAGTACTTAAAAAGCATTGATGCGGGAATCCCGACAGCCAATCCTGACTTTGATCCAAATGCGTCACCCGAAGAATCTGGCGGTCGGGCTGGCCGGCGTGGAGGCGGTGGTCGACGTGGCGGAGGCCGGCAAGCCCAACAGGAACAGCGAAAAAAAGAAGTCACTGAATTGGAAGCAGCTTTCAAAAATGAAGATATGGAAAAGTGCGGTCAGCTGATCGTTGCCATGAAAAAAGCAATCGAAGACGCCCCGGCGAGAGGTCGGGGCAGGGCAGGGGGCCAAGGCAACTCACCAGGCGGTCGTCGATTGCAAGCGATCGAGGCACTTGAGAAAGCCCACGAAGCAGACGACAAAGAGAAACTGGGTGAGCTAATTGAACAAATGACACGCAGGTTCAAATCTTAGGGCTTAGCGATACAAGGTAGATCGCCAGGAACTGCGAAGCCACATTGCCATAGATGAAAATGTTGATCATGAACGCTTTTGGCGCGTACCCAGTAAAGAAAATGCCAACACACAGCAGGCCCCAAAGGCCAAGCAACACCGTGACCGTCAGCATGATGATGAACGGATAGCCTTCGTTGCAGCTAAACAGCGATGATAGTGGCAGCAGCATGAACACGGCGTAGCCTAATCCGATCGCAAATCCGGTGAGTCGCATTTCATTGAGTACAAATGCCAGCCCGCATCCCAACAGCAAACCCAGCAACATCATTCCGCCCATCGCATTGGACGAACGGATTTGCTCTTTGTCCAATAAGTATTTTCCGTACCTGTTGAATCGTAAAAAGGTATTGAAAACTGGGTTCGCAATCCAAGTCGTAATACAAAACGCGAGGTAGAGAAAAATTATCGGATAGATAAACGGCTTGACCGCTGGATAGGTGGCGGCCAGTTCGGCAAGAATTCGATTGCCGAAAAACAGGCCCAGGATGATGATCCACTGGATCTTGTTTCCCATGCGGCCCATGAAGTTGTACCACGTGAGAACCATGCGAAACAAAAGATTGTTCGCGTTCATCGCCTTGATCATGCCTTGCTTGGCAAAGTCATTGGTTGGGTCAAGGCGCAATGCTTCGCGAAACGATTCTTGTGCCTCTTTATGTTTGCCGTCGGTCAACAAAGCCCATCCATGTGACGCGTGGGCGTAAGAATCATCTGGATTACGAGAAAGCGATTCGCGCGAGGCTTCGACCGCAATATCCGTTTTGCCCAATCGCTCAAGCGCAAACGACCTAAGGCTCAAACAGGGCGAGTTATCCGGATTAATCTCCAAACCCTTTTCGGCAAACTCCAACGATTTGTCAAAGTTCTTCAGTTCCAAATGAATCTTGGAAAGCTCGGTGTAGACATCCTCATCATACGGATCAAGCCGCAATGCCTCGAGCGCGGATGCTTCCGCTTCATCGTATCGATTTCGCAACAAATAGATCGACGACAAAATCAAATGACAACGCGGATTGTCGGGTTGAAGTTGAATGGACCGTTGGGCTTCGGTTGTCGCTTCTTTGTATCGCTTCGTCAATTTGAAGGTAATCGAAAGCAGTAAATGCCCGATCGCATCATCTGGATCCTCTGCGAGAATCCGACCGATTTCCTGTTCGGCCATGTCGTAGCGGCCTTGATTGATCAGAAGCTGCGCACGCGCGTGAAGATTCTGCATTTCTATAAGCCGGAGATTCTCTTGCAACGAACGACATGCCGGTTGGCACATCGAACTGACGTTGAGGAGGCCGGCTTCCTTTCTGGATCAACGTTTGATTTTTAAGTAGTCGAGGATGTCATCGTAGGTGCCACCCTGATTGGAATAAAGCGCATGATTTTTCGCCGTCGCAAACCACTCACGTGTCGTCGGGTTGGCTTTTTTGGCCGCCGCCAAAACATCACTGGTAGAAATAGGCTTTGGCCGCCCGCTTTTGATTGCCGCTTGAAGTTTACTTTCGACAGTGCGGTCAACAATCGCTTTAAGATCGGCACCAGAAAAGTCCTGCAGCTTTGCCGCAACCTTTGCCAAATCAAGTTTGTCCTGTGGCTTTCCCTCCAGCTGCATTTTCAGAATTTCTTCACGTGCTTTCGCGTCTGGTGGCGGGACAAAAATGACTTGGTCAAAACGGCCCGGTCGACGAAACGCGTTGTCGATATGCCAAGGCGCGTTTGTTGCGCCGATGATCAGCAAACCGTCGTTTGAATTCTCAACGCCATCCATTTCAGAGAGGAACTGGTTGATCAAGTGGCGGCCAGCGCTTTGTCGCATGTCACTACGACTTGCGCCCAGTGCGTCGACTTCATCGAAAAACAGAACGCAAGGTTTGCTTTGGCGTGCTCGCTCGAAAATCTCATGCAAATTCCGCTCGCTGTTTCCAATCCACATGTCCAGCACGTCACTGATGCCGACCGAGATAAACGCGGCTTTGACTTCGCCAGCCGTCGCTCTGGCCAGATGTGTTTTGCCGCAACCGGGAGCGCCATACAGCAAAATGCCGCCACCGATTTTCTTGCCGTATGCCGCGTACATTTCGGCGTGTTCCAGCGGATAGATGATCTTGAGCCGAATGTCTTCTTTGACCGCTTCCATTCCACCGACATCGGCAAAGCTTGTTTTTGGACGCTCGATGTTTGTCTCAAGGCCCGAACCTTCATCTCCGTCGGCCATCGCGCGAATCCGGCCATCGGTCACTTCATCGTCGTCACCGCCAAAATCGCCAATGCCAAGCAAGCTTTCGAAATCCGCTTCGGCACAACTTGAATCATCGTCGATGGCTTCTTTGTAACGTGCCACCGCAGACGAAACATTGCCGTCACGAAAGTGCAGTTTCGCATGAAGCACCATGGCAGCAGGAAACATCCGCCCCTGCGACTGAAGTGTCTCCAGAATCGACATTGCATGCGAATTCTTGTTTTGCATGTAGTAACATTTCGCCAACCCTAATTGCAGCGTTTCGCTGTTAGGCATCCGGCGAAGTGCATCACGATACTCAGTTTCGGCGTCCTCGGTTTTCCCGAATTGCATGAGCGTTTTGCAAAGATGTGAAATCAACTCAACGTTGTCCGGGGCAAGCCGTGTGGCTTGACGAAGTGCCTCAATGGCTGGATCGGTATCGCTCATAAATTCGTTTGAAGCCGCGAAGAAAAAGATTCAGAATTAGATAATCTTGTATAGAGATCAAAGATCGATTCTATGTCCACAGAAGCGTTGGTTCAATGAGCAAAAGCTATCTTGTTGAACCCGTACGCCCTCAATGTTTACTTGATCAGCCGAGATGATTCGAACGAAGGTTTTGATCGCTCCGACCAAGCCTTAGCATCACAGACACTCGGCGTGACCGTTTGTTCGCTTGATTGGGTGTCGTTCAGCCATTTCGATCCAAATTTGCGAGACCTACCCGCCGATTTGGTACATCGCTTTTTCTGGCCGCAGGAAATTGCCATCGTCGGTTCCGTGCCCTGCTTTTTTGTGCATTACGCAATCGCGAATGAGCGCTTCAATTTCCGCGTCCGTCGCGTCACCTCTCAGCAACTCGCGAACATCCCATTCCTCGCCAGAGAACAAGCAATTCCGAAACTTTCCTTCGGCAGTAACACGCATCCGATTGCAGTCACCACAAAATGGTTGCGTTACGGAATTGATGAATCCCACCGATCCATTTCCCTTCACGTATCGATAGTCAACGGCGGGTTGGCTGAGATCTTTTCGCTCGGCCGGAACCAACAGGCCAACTTCGCGCGAAATCATTTCGCGAACTTGGTCGCCCGATAGAACTTGATTGGTTTGCCAAGCCTCATCGCCGTCGAGCGGCATGAATTCAATGAATCGCAATTCCAAATTGTTGTCCCGACAAAACTCCGCCATCGGAACAATTTCTGTTTCGCTAATCCCGGCCATCGAAACGGCATTGATTCGAATGTTGGTAAATCCGACTGCTTGTGCGACTTTGATGCCATTGAGAACTTTATCAAGCCCTTTGCGACGTGTGATTCGTTCGAACACCTCCGGGTCAATCGTATCGAGACTGACATTCAAACGATCAAGCCCAGCATCACGCAGGCTCTGTGCTTGGTCGGCAAGCAAAATTCCATTGGTCGTTAACGCGATGTCTTTGATGCCAGGAACTGACTTGATCAATCCAATCAACGTCGCAAGATCCTTTCGCACCAACGGCTCGCCACCAGTGATTCGAATTCGATCGACGCCTTGAGCTGCCAGAATTTGCACCAACCTCAAGATCTCTTCAAAAGTCAGCACGTCACGTTTAGGAAGGAACTGAACGATTTCCGGCATACAGTAAAAGCAACGAATATTGCAGCGATCGGTCACGCTAATGCGCAGGGCATTATGTGTTCGGTCAAAGGAGTCAACGATAGGAAGTCGGTTTGTCATCAGCTTAATAAATTCGGGCTTTTAGTCAGGCGGTGTTACGCCGCGCGGTGCCTCAAGTATACACGGTCGAGAGTTTTATGGGCACGGTCACTGAGCGGGGGGATTTTTCATGACCGCTTCATCTGGATGAACCCATTCCTCAGAACCGTCAGCCCAGTATTCACGTTTCCAAATCGGAACTTCTTTTTTCAAAATATCAACCAACCATTGTGCCGCTTCGAAACTGGCGACGCGATGGGGCGTACTGACGGCCACCGCGATACTGGCTTCTCCTAGCTCAACAGTGCCGACTCGGTGAACGATTGAACACTTTTCGATCGGCCATTTTTCGAGCGCCCGATCACGTAGCTGCTCCATCTTTTTGAGCGCCATTTCTTCGTAGCACTCATAGTCGAGCTTTAAAGTTTCTCGGCCACGAGTCATTTGGCGAGTTGTGCCGACGAACAAAACCGCTGCACCAGCGCTGGTTGAGTTGACAGACTCAAGCACCTTGTTCGTGTCGATCGCGGAATGTGTTATTTCAATCATATCGTTTGTTGAAGCCATCGCTTAAGGCGACGCTCGTTTGCCTAATTCGTTTCCGCGTGTTTGAGTACAACCTGATGTCCCGCTTCCTTCATCAAGACTTCAATCGCGCGGTCAAGTCGATCACGGTAAACTTGCTTGTATCGAATCTTTCCTTTCGTGTCGATGAGGTAAGTCCTTGGGTAAGCAGTGATACACCACTTTTTGGAAATGGGTCCGTTCGTTCCATCCCAAAAACTTCTCCAGGTCAAGTTCTTGGATTTCGCGATCTCACGAATCGATTCCCGATCTTCGTCAGTGTTTACGCCAATGATTGTGAATGGCTTGCCCGCCGTTTGCTGGATGAGCGACCGCTCATGTGGATACATCGCCTTGCAGGGGCCTCACCAATCGCCCCAGAAACTCACCAATACAACCTGGCCGCGATAGTCGCTTAGCTTGAAGTCTTCTCCATCCAGATCGGACCCTTCGATTTCCGGAACCGTTTTTCCAATGGCGAGATTCTCGATTACAAAAAGCTCGCGCTTGGCCGAAGCCATCAGTTTTTCATCTTTTGATTCGATGGACTTTAATAGACTAATTAGTTGACTTGATTCGTTGGGGTCGACTTCTGCGGCAAGATAATTCTTGGTTTCGTCCAACATGCCTTCAAATCGAAATGGCGGCGCGTCCTTGTAGAACTCTCGTACCGAATGCCTTCGATTGAGATATAACGCCAAACGGACAACGGCCTGAGCCTTCAATTCTCCCTCCGCGTGAATTGCGATTTTCTTAAGCGAACTTTCGTTGATGGCACATTGATGTGATCCAAGTAGCTGAATTGCTTCTTCCGTTTTTTCGTGGTCGATAAATTTATCTACCCATCTATCCAAAGCTTGCTTGCGCACGTCATTGGGAAGCGTATTCACGGTCGCAAGCGCCAACAGGCTTGCAATCGAGGCGTCGGATGGGGAACTCGAAGAAGAGATTTGAATGAGATGGGAAATCGCCGTCTCTCTCAATGGGCCATTTCCATCGCGGACGATCGATTGAAGTAGTTCGATGGAGTACTCCGAATCTAGGTCGCCCTCGGCAAGACTTAAGACTTGTCGTGTCGCCTCTGTTTTCATTTTATCGTCACCGAGCCCGATCACGTAGCACAACGCTTCGGAAGCGGATTTTGTACCACGAAACTCTTCGGCAAATTCAAAAAATGTTTTGCCGTATTCGACGCGAAATTTCTTCCGCGCTTCTGAGGTTTCCAAGTCGTTGATTCTCTCGAAATCCGTTGCCAACCAGCCCAATTTTTTCTCTGCGGTTTCAGCTAAGTTTTCGGTTGGGGTGTCCGCTTCGGGAACCGACGAGTTGGTGACCGGAACGTCAACTGTTTCGATGGCCTTTTTCTTGGAACAGGAAGCCAACACGAGAACGCAGCAAACGACGGCCAATTGAGCGTACCGATGATTTTTAGTTGACATTTTCGAGACCAATAATAGAGCCGTGTGAAGAGCTTTAACCGTAGTTCAGATACAGCCGACGCACTGATGCGATCAACCACCGCTAACCGGGGGAATCAAACCGACTTCCATGTTTTCATTTAGCTCCGCTGCGTCAACGGCGTACTCATGATCTACCGCAAAAGCCGATCTTGAAATCGTTTCGCTTAGTTCAGGATAATTCGCGCTCAAAACACTTTTCAAAATCGCGATTGTAGCCGGTTGCGGCAATTCGATTTCCAACGTGTCGCTACCGACCGATTCTTTTGCCGCAGCAAATAGTTTAACTGTGATTTTCATGCAATTTCCAATTGAAACATTTTAAGAAACCACCAACACGCCACTGCGACGGTTAAACAAATCCTCCAGCTCAGGCATCAACCCATATGCCATCGCCATGATTTTAATCGGATGGATCGTCGGCTTCGTCGTTCCCTGTTCCATCTGAATTTTGCAAGTGCTGCATTCCGTTGTCCCGGCAATGATGTCCGTGCTGCGCATCGCGTTGATCAAAGCAAACCCCATCCGCAAACTTCGCAGGTAGTTTTTACGCTTGATACCGAACGTGCCCGCCATTCCACTGCAGCCTTTTTTGATCAATTCAACTTGCAAACCAGGAATCAGATCCAGCAACTTCATCGCCGGTACGTCATCGCCGAGCGCCCGTTGGTGGCACGGCAAGTGATACCCGATGGCGGCGTTGACTGGCTTGAAATCCAATTCCAAATCGCCAGCCAAATGAAGCTCCAGTAGGAACGAAGTCGAATCCGTCGTGTTTTGTGCAACGAGATTGGCGTCTTGATCATCAAGCAGGTTCAAATATTCGTGCCGCAACGCCAGTGCGGCCGACGGTTCGGTGGTGACGATTTGGTATCCCTGTCGGACCCATTCAGCGAGCAATTCAACGTTCCGCTGAGCCAACTTTTTCGCTCGAACAACGGCACCTTCGGAAATAAGCGACATGCCGGAGACATTTTGCCCCGGCGGAACCACGACGTCGATTCCGTTGTGTTCAAGAACTTTTACAAACGCCTTTCCCAGCTCGACATCGTTCCAATTTGCATAAGCATCGACAAAATAAACGATCTTTCGCGATTGCTGCTTGGAAGGGCGACCTAATTTTTGACGCTGAGACCAGCGGGAAAAACTACTGCTTGAAAAAAGCGGAAGCTTGCGGCCTTGGGCGATTCCAACAACACGATCAAGCACCCAACGCCAAGTCCGACTTTGGAGCATCCGGTTGGTCATCCACGGAAGGCGACCAGCGATTTCATAAAGCCAATCCAATCGAGTAAGTAGCCAATCGGAAATTCGCATCCCGTTGACTTTGTAATATTGAGCTTTGGCTTCGACCATCAGTTTGGGAATGTCCACGGCGGCCGGGCACTCGAATCGACACTGATGGCAATTCACACATAAATCCGCGACCTCTTTAAAATCGTCTTTGGCAAAGTGCGATGGATCCAGTTGGCCGGTCACAATCCCGCGCATCAAATTTGCTTTGGCTCGTGGCGAAGATTCTTCTCGCGGTGCCAGTCGAAAAATCGGACACATCCGCTCCTTGGGCGAAGAAGTCCTGCATCGCCCGCAGCCATTGCAATTACGAGCGGCCATTCCGATTTGCGGTAGCTGCCAGTTTAGCTCAGGTTCCAGGATAGGAAGCGCCGTTGCAGCGGCCAGTTTCTTTTCTCTCGTTGTGCCAGATCGCTTAAGCCAACCCCGACTCGAACTTGGCTTGGATTTCGCGATGTCTTTTTCGGCTTCTTCAATCTTGGCCGAAACAGACTCACCGTTCTTGGCTGTAGTTGTTGGAGATTCAGCCTCGATCTTTTCGTCTGCCAACTGCGGCCCGAGAAATTTATTGCTGACCAGAACCGGACGAATGTTATCACCCAACCCAGAATACGGATGCCCAACGATCTTTCCGGGATTGAACACATTGGCTGGGTCAAAAATATTTTTGACTTCCGAAAATACATTATAGAGCGGGCCGTATTGCCGGCGCAAAAACCAGGTGCGGCTCAATCCATCGCCGTGCGAACCGCTCACCGTTCCGTTGAGTTCAAGAACTCTTTCGAACAACTGGTTTGCCAGCCGATGCATTTTCGCAACGTCATCGGAATCGGAAAGACTGAGAAACGGACGGATGTGCACGGTGCCTTGAGGGGCGTGTGAAAAAATCGAAGCCGTCACTTCATTTTCATTGAGAATCCCATGCACCGAACGAAGGAATTCAGGAAGTTTAAGCGGATCAATCGCGATGTCTTCGACGAAAGGCAAGGCACGTTTGTCGCCCTTGAGTCGGTAAAGCGTTGGCACGATCCGCCGCACGATTCGCCAATACAAATCGCGTTGGTCTTTTTGGGTCGCAATCCGAACTTCGTAAGCAAGCTTCTTGCGGCGTTGGATTCGGTTAATGAGATGGTCAAGCTTGTCGCGGACCGTGTTGTCTGTCGCCTCGAACTCTACCAGCAACATCGCTTCGGCATCACTTGGGATCACACGCTGAAGTTCATTGTTGGTTTCGCGCGCGAGTGAAAGCAATCTTCGGTCCAGCAGGTCGCAAGCGGAGATTCCCATCTTGCAAATCTCAACCGCGGCTTTGGCTGCCGAATCAAGACGATGGAAAAACAAAAGTGCCACGCCACGGTGCTTGCGAATGGATTCCGTTTTGAGCGTTGCCTCAGTGATAATCCCAAGCGTCCCTTCGCTGCCAACAAACAATCTCGTAAGATCCGTTTGATTGCCTTGCTGGAGATCGAACAGGTTGTAACCGGCTTGATTCAATTTTACGCTGGGCCGATGCTGACCAATTAAATCTTCATGTTGAGTCAACAGTCGCTTTACACGGCCGGCGAACAGTTGAGCACGAAGTTTCGGGAATGCGTTGGTGGCGGCGATGTTTTGGCTTGAGTCGAATTCAACGACTTCCCCGTTGGTCAGCACAACCTGAAGCTGCATCACCGTATCGCGTGGCGTGCCGTATCGAATCCAATGGCTACCGGAATTGTTCATGGCCAGTGTGCCACCCATCGTTGTCACATTTCGAGTGGCTGGATCGGGCGCGAAAAAGTTCCCGTGAGCTTTGAGTTGGCGATTAAGATCACCCACCACAATCCCCGGCTGAACCGTAACGGTGTCACGTCCAACGGCCAACACACGTCTCATCGAATATGAGAAATCGAGAACCAATCCCTGGCCAACACACGAGCCGGCGATATTGCTGCCGGCTCCGCGCGGGATAATTGAAATCTGGTTTTCTTCAGCGTACTTAACGCAGGCAACCACATCCTCGACACTGGCTGGTCGAACGATACCAAGAGGCAGGGTTTCGTAAATGCTCGCATCGCTGGCGTACATTTGTAAGAACGTCAAGTCACAACGGACCTGGCCTTCCAACTGTCCGCTCAAGTCGGCTTGTATGCGTGCGCGTTCCGGATCCATGATTAGATTCAGGTTCTCACGAAATTAAAAAAAGCTGCACGAATAAAGAATTACCAACGGATTCACAATCCGCAAAATTGATTTGTCAAATAATATGAGATTATTACCACATCTAGCTTAACCGCAGTTCACCTTTTATCCTATCGCTGACCCGAGTCTGTTACTTCGATTTTGTACGGGTTGGGCAAATTGAAAGCCCGGAAACACGTACCTATGTCGTCGTGTTGGAATTTTTATAGCAAAGTGCGGTTGTTCACCTTAAATCGGAGGACGGCGTAAAGTTTTCGAGGACATCGATGTCAAAGCAACTCTTAATCATGCGGCACGCAAAATCGTCTTACGCAGATGGAAGCTTGACGGATTATGAAAGGCCACTGAACAAGCGTGGGTTGCGGGTGGCTCCTCAGATGGCCGAGTTCATTCATTTACAGGGCTTGACGCCCGACGCGATCGTCAGTTCGTCGGCGAGGCGTGCGAAAATGACGGCTGAGATTTTCGTCGAACATTGTAAAGACGTGGAAGCCAGTCAGCTGAGTTTTACGGAATCGTTTTACCACGCTCCTTCAAAAGTTTACTTGAAGTTTCTGGAAAAGTTCTCGATCGATTCAGTCAACGTTTTAATGTTCGTTGGTCACAATCCTGGCTTGGAAGACTTGGTCGAAAAGATTAGCGGCCAATGGGATGTTATGCCAACGGCCGCAGTCGCACACATTTGTTTTGATGTTGAAAGTTGGAAAGATGTGTTCGTCCCGATCAAAGGCGAGTTGAAAAACCTGTGGCGTCCCAAAGAAATTCACATCGACTAAGGGCGCCCGAGGGCAAGGCAACTGCGTAGCTGGACTCGCCAGAGTTCAGGCGGACCGGCTAAAGACGTGAACATTCCAACGTAGGTTAATCTGCCACCCGCCACACCCGAAGTCTAGGCGACTCCGGCTACGTTGATTGCCAGATTGAATTGACATAGAGGATTCAAAGAGCCGCCATACAGAGAAGAAACTATTCGGTTGGGCCGTACATCACCCACATCCTGTCGTCATTTGAGGTTTTGTCCAAGCATTTCTTTCCCCCAATCAGCTTGAGGTATATCGCATCGATCAACCTTACGCGAACCCTGACTTCATAGATGGCGCCATCCCGCCCAACTCCAACGACCAACCCACTGTTGACCAAAGGCTGAGGTTGAAAAAACTCTTCGTTTGCATGATCTGATTCAGGGTATCTATAGATTGTCACCTCATCACCATCGCTAACGTTACAAAAACGTCCAACCTTCACGACCGAGTCAGCCGTTCCGTAATAGAGCGCCAAAACAACTGAAGTTATAGATACAGACACCAACAACGATTTGACCGAAAATCGCATTGCGGCAGGTGGCGTCTTGGCCTCATGCAAATTTGATTTGTCAACGATAGCGACCTCACTTGCTAACTAAAAACCACAAACTCGGTCAACGAGCAATGTGACGATCAAACCCCTTGTCATTCATCGTCAACTCGCAATTCGGCGAGTTTATTTTCCATCTGCTTAAGGAATTCCGCTTTGGTCTTCGATTCGGTGCAAACACTAAACATTGGAGCCTGCCCAATCGCTTCGGATTGGCAAGCGAAATAGGTTTGCCCGCTTTTAATTTGCCAAGTGCATAGCGGCATCACAAGAACCTCTTCTCCGTTGACAATCGTCAAAGCACCTATCGCATTGGCGGATTTGGGCGTTTCTATTCGCTCTCCACCGACGGCATAGTCTTGCGTGAACCATTTTTTGTATTCTTCTTGTGCGATTTCGCCTTCGACAACCGTTTTGGAGGAAGCGCCATCGAAAACAACCAATGAATAACGCGCTGGTTTGTCTTTTTGTGGCGTCGTAGAACTACAAACCGTCATCAAAAACACTGCCGGCAACAAAGCGATTATCGTAAAGCGAATCATGAATTCTCCATTTTGGTGAGGCGTAGGACACAACGACCATCGAGAGCGAAACTGGCACTCCACATGCATCATATTGTTATTGGCTGATTCATTTTACCGCGATGCTAGAACGTCACTTTGCAGTTCGGAAGCTTGCGTTTGAGTTCTTCGATCTGTTTTTCGGATAGCTCGTTGTCACTAATATCAAGCGTCTTAAGATTGTGCAGCCCGTAAATGGGTTCCAAGTTTGTTATTTTCGTTTCCCGCAGTTCAAGATTGTATAGTTGAGTTAGGTTTGACAAGTGCGAAATATCGGCCACCGGTGTCTGGGAAAGAATAACGTTCTCAAGCTTGGTTAACTTGGACAATGGTTCCAGGTCGGAAATAGAAGTCTCGTATGCGTAAAATCGCTCCAAATTGACGAGGCCTGCCAACGGTCTAAGATCTGAAATTTGATTCTTACTGACTCCGATGTGCTTGAGCTTTGTCAAACCTGCGAGAGGCGATAGGTCTGTCAGCTCACCATTGGTTAATTCAAAATGATTCACGTTAGGAAGATTTCGAACCATGCTGATGTCGCCTACTGGTCGATCATCCAGCCAAACCATGTCGATCGTAGCAAAGGCATCTATTCCAAATATGTCAATTAGCCATTGAGGTGCAGGCGGATCACGCTGCCCCTGCGGTTTCCGCATGTGGGAATAGAAGACAGTACGATCGAAACTTTCCATCCACTCTACAGCGGCCTGCTGTCTCTGAACGCGAGGGACAAACCAAGCCAGCCAAACGGCAACCAGAGCAATAGCCAACAAAGAAGAGCGAAGGCTGAAACGCAACCACTTGCGAGCCTGCTTGGGTGTCGAGTCGTTTTCCGTTGAGTTGGTAGTCATTTGTAATTCAATGCCTTTGACAATTGGTTAGAAGCCGAGAGCGCGTCACTCTTAGTTACTGAGTGTTTGCCTCAAAACGTTCGTCATCCTGAAATAAGCCTCTTCTGTGTTCTAGTTCTTGGCGGGTTAGCCTACCTATCCCCCTAGTCGTTACTAGTTGCGTAGCCGGCTCAATCTGGATTCTAAAGGCATGTATCCGTAAATCCCAGTCATTGTTGAACTTGGATTGCTCAAGTGCACTGAGCAGAGCTAGGTTTGCATAGCCCCCCAAAACGGGGTTCCTAAACTTGTCTCGATTTAAAATTGGCAGTCATGTTCAAAATTAGAACTTCCTACAAAACAAAAACTCGCCATCGCCGAGGTGTGGCAGCCATTGAGTTTGCGTTGTTTCTGCCAGTAATGGTTGTGGTTTGCTTTGGCTCAATCCAACTGTGCTCAAGCATCTTTCTCAGGCATCAAGCGTTGGCTGTTTTGGAAGCAGGCTCGCTGGATTACATGCTCGGCAATGTCCTCGAGAGTAAGTTGCCCGCACACATTGAAACCCTTGCCGAGGAATTTGGTTTGGTCGGGGTAACTGCTGGTGTGACACCCGTGGACACAAATTTTTTGAAAGTCGAATTGACCTTGCCTGTCCAAGAGAACCTTGCGCTTCCAGCAATTATCGGTAACTTAGATTCGGTAGAGAGTGAATTTCTGCTTTATCGGCCTCCATCGGCAGCACCTGTTGCAAGTCCCTGAAGCCGTCATTTGGTCAATTGTTGACCGGCCCACCAACGAAATCCAACCGGAGTATCCAGTGTTCACTACCATCAAAATCATCAAGCAGCGACGACACGGACTCCGTCGATTGGAACCGAGAAAGACAAAGTCTGGGCTAAGGGCAGATCAACGACGCGGTTCAATGACTGTAATGGGCGCGTTTTCCATGGTGATTCTGCTGGGCTTTGCGGTATTCCTGGTAGATATTGCCTGGATGTCGGTCATTCAATCCGAAGCCCAAGTCGCGTCTGACGTAGCGGCCAGAGGTGCTCTAGTCTCATATATCAACGACAATTCAACCGATAGCTTCGCTGTTCGTGAGGCAAGGGCTCAGCTGATTGGCAAGACTATTTTTGAAAGCCACACCATTGGCCGAAACTCAATTGTAATTGATCCCACTGCAATCGACCTTGGCCTTCTGGGGGAGGACGGGACGTTCAAAAGCGACAGCGGGTTTGCCAATTCGGTGAGAATCAATATGGACCAAGTGAAGCCAGAAGGTTTTCCTTTGTTACTGGCTCCACTGGTATTTGGCACCAATAGTTTTAATGTTTCCGCGTCTTCGCTAGTAGCCTATAGACCGATTGATGTCGTGCTGTGCCTTGATATCTCCAGGTCGATGTCACAGAAAGTTGGTGGTAATGGTGTACCAGAAGGTGGGGTAACCCAACACGCTCCTCCCATTCCGCTTAGCCGTTGGTTTGGTGTGATCGACTCAGCGAATCAGTTTTTATCCAGGGCTGAGGTCCAGAGCCCTTCGCTGCGAGTCTCACTGGTTACCTTTGGCGGCGGCGTTAAAGAAAAAGTCGTGTCGCCTTGGGATGACACCAAAACTAGAGTCGAAACCGATCTTGAGTTTATAGGTGCAGCCCAAAAGGAAATTGGCGAAAGGTTGGATTTTATTTCCCAAAACGTGCTTGGCTGGAAAACACCGACCAAGCAAGGAATTGCGGAGTCAAGAAAAGTTTTCAGAGATCAATCTGCCGAAGACGTGACCAAAGTAATGATCTTACTTTCCGATGGTGTCGCCACTTCAGGCAATCCAATACCTGAAGCCAGAGCGGCCGGCGAGGATGGAATCACAATCCACACCATTTATTTTTCAGGCAGCATAAAAGGTTTAGTCCCGATGGAGAATATTGCGTTGAACGCAGGTGGAATGGCATTGAATGCAGACAACTTAACAGAATTAGACGAGGCCTTCAGTCAAGTCCTGGCGTTACTTTCGGTCTCACTTATTAAATAAGAAAATTAGAATGTTAAAAAAAGTAGCCAACCGACAAAAACTTCAAAACCCCCGGAGTCGACGAGGAGTGGTCGCCGTTGAAACGGCGATTGTCCTTCCAATATTCTTCCTGGTCCTGTTTGGATTTGTGGAAATTTCGAGAATGTTTTTTGCTGCCAATTCAGCCCAGGTTGCGTTAATCAAATCCGCCCGTTCACTTTCGCTTCCCGGGGCGACTGTTGCAGATGGGCAAGCCGCAGCGCAGGATTACCTGAGTCGAGTCGGCTACGGCAAGGACAGGGTGACAGTGGAAATTACACCTGATGTCATCACACCAACAACGCCCGAAGTCAACGTAGCAATCACGCTTTCGATGCAACCGTTGCCATTCCCCATTCGCCGAGAGCTAACCCGCAGTCGCGAGTAGATGTCTCGCAGATAATCATCGCAACAAATGAAAAAGCCTGCTTGCCGATTCACGGCAGGCAGGCTTTGCGTATTAATCAAGACCTTCAACTAGATCTTTGGCAGCCAAGGCTACCAGTTACCGACGACGACGTGCTGCTAGTCCAAATCCGGCGATTGACAATACAAAGATTGCAGACGGCTCTGGAACAACAGTCAAACGCACAGTTCCAAGCGAAGCTGCGATGAATCCTGCAAGACTGTCTACGTCGAAACCGGCCAAAAAAACGTGCAGGGCTCGTTTCGTGCGCATCACATTGTTACCGCAGGATTTTGCAATCCTTCGCCACTGATTTTACCCGATCTCAATCCGAGGCTGGCAGATTTTATCCTTGTCCGGCATGCATTTTTTAGCCTCTGGTTGGCGCGTCGGCATATTCCTGCATCGCATTGGGGTATTCTTTTACGCCTTTGCGGACATAAACAAACGACTAAAAAATGCACTTAACCCGAATTTCCCGAACTCGAACTTACCAAGTTGAATTTTCGTTCCAGTTTTAAAGAACATTGTATTTGAAATGGCGAACAATATTGCGGGTCTCATCTAACCTTCCCACCACTCCTCCCCTGATTTCTCCTTCCCCAACCCTCTTCCAAGGATGACATTATGTATCCTCGCTTGAATTTTCTATGCATTGTCCTCGCGGTTTTTCTTTTGCCTCTTCAAAATGTCAACGCTGACATCGCACACACCACTAGTACGTTTTCAAATATGGTGGTGACTCAGGACGATATGAATGGCTTTGCAATTACGGCCGATATTTTAGAGGGTGGAGCTTTAGCTGGTACCTTAACTGCTTCAATGATTTACAACGGGGGAACCAATCCGTTCAACAATGGAGATCTTTGGGGGCCTATCGCAAATGCATTTCGAATCTTCGGTTCGTCAACGGGCGATTTTGCTGGTGAGGATACTGCAACGGGTGAATGGAATATTTCAGTATCCGCCAACGCTGGCTGGAATGTGGAAGGGATCTCGGTTTATACACTTGGGTCCATTTTGGGCAATCCGAATTTTGAACAAGTGACGTCAAATGGCAACACGACACTATTCGACGGCAATAACTTGATTGTCAACCACAACGATGGTGCAATTCTCAACAACGGTGCCAATCTTGATTTCATGGAGGGAACTCATGCCAACGGGCTCTTTTCTGAAGTTCACTCTCAAAACTGGGCGATCAATGCCGCAGACGCTACGGAATTATCGTTTGATTATCTTGTAGGTTTTGATGAGCCGATCAATGGTATCGGAAGCGAAGCATTGTGGCTTGATGTTCAGTTGACCTCAGCGGTTCCAGAGCCGAATTCTGCTCTTTTGCTGATCGGTCTTCTTGGATTTTCCATTTGCCGCCGCAGACGTCGTTAGTCGGGAATTACAACAGTCAGGTTTGTGTCGTCGATGCGCCCAGTCCCAGGTAGAGATTAATGCCTGCGATCAAGAATAGAAAAACGCGGACTTCCAAAATCGAATTGAAACCAAAGTTCGACACAAGAACCCGCTTGATTTTCTAAACCTGCCGCAAACCTTCAACAATGTCCGTGCGGGCGGCTTTGATCGCGGACTGGCTACTAAAGACTTGGCGCAGGATGCTTAACGCGGGAACGTGACAAGCCGCAAAAAAGTGTCAACAGCAAACACACCACTGACAACGATGGCTCGGGAACACCAACAGCTCTTGCCCAGTTGTTGCCGACTTTAGTTTGTCCTGATCCGTTAAGGTGCAATCCATCTGCCTGACGATCGGCAGCAGTAATCACAGAAAAATTGTCAACCAACGCAATGCTCTGCCCAGCATTGGCTCGCGCTTCGACTTGATCTGCAAGCCAAGCGTTGTAGTCGAGGACGTTCTGTCGTCGAGGCCAAAGCGCCGGATCAAGATCAGTAAGGTTGCTGACAATAAGCTTGGCATCCGAGTTGTCCCGAACGTAATCTGCGATGTCAGTGAAGAAACCTTTGATTTCACTCAGTCCACTACCTACTGCTTGTTGGTTAATATCGTTGTAACCTCCGAGCAGCATGATGTGTGTCGGGTTGTGGGTCGGAATTGCATCGACCAAGCCCGCTTGGAATTCTTCGAATCGAGTCCGGCCATGAAGGACATCACGAAGGCTATTGCCGCTAAACGATTGATGATTGATGTCGCCGTCTTCAAACGGCGTTTCAACATCTCCAACAAAGTTGTAACCGATATTGTTGGCTTCTAACCGCGATTTGAATTGGATTCGGTTTCGATTGGCTGCCGAAACCGAATCGCCTACATGCAAAAGAACCAGGTCTGCGCTCGCGGCGTTAGGCAACTGGAGGAGTGTCATCACAACGACGGAAAGAGTAAGTAGAGATTTAATTTCTCGCTCCTGCGTGGCAAACGTTCGTGTTAACGTTGCCGAATTAAAGTCATCCCAATTGTGGCAATAGTCGCCTCAGGAATTCCGTCCGAAGCGTTTTCAAAAATGGGAAAATTAAACAGCGGACAAGTATAAAACCCAAGCTAGCATTCAAGCGCATAAAAAAATCGAAAACCAAGTGGGAATCAACTGGCGGTAAAAATAGGGAAAGAAACGAGCGGCAGAACTTGTGCTGTGCAGTTGCTCAATGCAAATATTTTTCCGTATTAAATGCACTTTTGAAAATGGGGAAGCAAATGTTTTCTGGGGGCGCGAAATTGCAATTTGAATCCAGCGAATGGACGAAATTCTTGAGTCATTTCTGAGCAAACGTTGTCTGGCTAACAAATAAATGCGGCAACAGTGGTTACTTATTCGAAATGCGAACCAAATCAAGCCGAAGAATTTGAATCGATTCTCAGCCGTTTGCTTTTCCGTTTGCATCATCGCTTCAAACCATTTCGAGCGATTACTATTTCCGCATAGTGCTTCGACCAATAAGAACGCCCAGCGCTAACGCACATAAAATTGATGCAATACTGAACCAACCATTGCCCGACGACTGAGACGGCACGATACGATCCACGTCTGATCTTGATACGAGTCTTCGCTGTGACAAGCGGTCGATATCCTCGCTGTCGATACGCCAAGTGCGTACGTCATCGTTTTCATCCTGCTGGTGAATCGTAAGCTGCCGCGTTTCAATATTACCGCCGTAACGAACACTCAATCGGACTGGATTCTCGCGTGTTCCAAGCGCAAAAGTCTTTACCGTTTTGTCGGGTTGGATTTCCTGGAAAGCCTCAGTCTCACGCAAGTTTGCACGCTTCAAGTTGCCCCAAACGACGTCTGCATCTGGCGATCCGTTATCGCTTACGTTGCCTTCAAGAATCAATTCACCGTTGAGGTAAATTGCAACCGGAACGTAGCGTGCAGCCAATGCTGAAGAACACGCAACGATAATTGCCAGAGGCACAAGAATAGAAAACGTAAATTGCTTTGTGGTTAACATGGTACGCCTCGCTTTGATTTGCCGTACGAATCCGTTAGCTTTAACTCTACAAATTTTATCAATTTAGTTTGTCATTCCAAACCAAAATTTGATGTTTCGCACTTGAATTTGTGGCTGATCAGTCACGCAAAATTCTCAGTCTTGATACGACCTGGCTAACATATTAAACGCCGCCAAGTTCCGATGATCGGCGTGGATTTTGCCGAATAACAGCATTCGGGGGATTGTTGACGATTAGCCTGATAATATTTTTTGGCTACACTTGTCCTGCCAGCTCACAGAATACGTGAATAAATTAGCTTAACCTTTTCCTTTTGCTTGGCTTCAACCTTCGGGTTTGGCGTTTAATTCAAATAGGGCAAAACTCAATCCGATGATTGGGGTTTAAACTAACGTATGGTGGGAAGCCTCATTCGTTAAATAAGAACGTTTTGGTGGGTAACTAAGTTTTCCCTTTTTCAGTGGAGTCAAAATGGTAAAGAGCATTGTCTTTGCATTTATTTTAATCAGCTCGTCGATAACTTTTGCCCAGGATCAGGAGTCTCAAAAGCCAGCCAAGCAGCGTGCAGAGCAGCCAAGGCAACAACGCGGGCAACAGCGTCAACAACGCGGGGGCAGGCTTCAAGCAGTTGAAGTAAACCCACAGGAAGTCGGTGCTGAAGGCGTGGCTTGGTATACGACTTGGGAAACCGGATTGGCAGAGGCCAAGCGGTCCAACCGACCAATCTTCTTCATGTCTGCCGCTGCCCAATGTACTGGTGTATCAGGCGTTTTCTGACCGGGCTATTCACATACGCAGAACAGTTTGTTCTCGACGACAGAATTTGTAGACGCTTCTCGGTCTTTTGTTTGCATCCGCATTGAGACTTATGAAAACAAGGAGTCTGAAGAAAAAGTCCGTTCTCTCTTGAATGGTCGCCTTGCCAACACCGTATTTTGCATGTTCAATCCGGAGGGAACACGCCGACTCTCAAGGGCTGGGCGTTCTCCCACTCAAGTCATGGGACGTGACGCATCAGACAATGCTGGCATCATCGACGAAATGAAACAGGTTGCATCGCGGTATGAGCCAAAAGCCACAGATGGTGCGGTTCTCCAAGACTTTCTTTCATTCCGCCAAGCACTGAACGTTGCCTCGGCTGACCAGCGGCTTTTGGTTTTTGTAAATGGCGAAGAAGCCGCGGTTAAAGAACTCATGCCAACCCTTCAAAAGGTTTTTGCTGACGAGGAAATTGTCGGTCGCTTCCATCTCGATATCCTTGGCGACAAAGACACCAAATGGGTAGATGCGATCAAGGGTGCCAAGTCAAAACCGGCGATCAATATCATCCAAGCTGGCAAATTTGGCTTGGACGGCACGTTGATGAGTGAGTTGCCAATGGACTCTTCTCTGGAGCAGCTTAAGGAAAAGCTGTTGGCTGAAAACAAGAAATTCGGATCCAGCGAAGACCGCAAAGTCTACGCCGACCATGTCATGGAAGGGAAGCGAAAAGGCATTAACTTCGAAAATGAAATCCCACGCGGCGAAGACCGAGACGGCGATGGAGAAATCGACAGATCCCGTCGCGGCAGACGTGGCGGTGCCGGGCGAAGTGGGCGTGGCGGATCTGGACGCGGTGGAGCGGGTCGTGGTGAAGGCCGCTCTGGTCGCGGGCGCGACAAATAACCAACCAACTAAAACGACAACAAAATTCTTTGCCGCCTTTTTCAGTTTGAACAAGGCGGCCATTTTTTTGCGCCCGCCGTCGGTAGCCCACCTGCCAAAGCAATCTCTCTTGGGATCCAAGGCAACTATATTCGCCGTCGTCGTAGCTGGACTCGCCAGAGTTCAGGCCAGGTCGATCTGGCGAGTAAAGTCCGGTTCGAATTTTCGTTTGAACCAACGCACTCCGATCTTCTATGCTGATTCCCATGCTTAAAAACCGCGAGCAAAGCCTAACTAAAGCGTTCTATTAACCTGGCCATCTCTGCAAACCCTTTCTTCTCTGCCCAAACCAACGGCGTAGCCCAAGGCTCTCCAGCAAGTCTCGGGTCAGCATCACGCGTTAAAAAAAACTCTGCTAACTTGATGCGTCCAAGTCTGGCTGCCCAGCCCAATGGTGTTGACTTGAAATGGTTGTCGAGCACATTGAGCTCTTGACCATACTTTAAAAGAATCTCTGCGTAACGAATTGCCGAACCCTGATCTTCCATTTTTGCGAGTGCATGAATTGGAAGAAAAATATTCGAATCATTCAGGCCCTCAACGCCATGTTGAAGCAGACGCTCAAAGCTGTCGTGTCGAACTTCTCCAACGTTCCAGGTGACTGTTCTGTGAAGGATCCGGCAATTGATTGGTGAACCAAACTGCTGGAGGCAAAAATCGAGAATATCGCTATTCCCTCCCAGTATGGCTTGCACCAACATTTCATCGTCAACCGTACAAGATGCCTCATTGAATTCTTTGCGGAAAATGTCTGCGGGCCCAAATCGTGCGCGACATTTAATTGGCACCTTCGCACCGAATTGTAAAAGCAACTCTACAATTTCAGGAGTGCTGTGATGCATCGCTGTCGTCATGATGCCGCCTTGGTCCTGATTCTGGAATCCATGCTTGCGGTTGGGGTCAGCTCCATACTCCATGAGCAAACGCGCGACTTCAGTGCTGTTTCGGCAGACCGCCCAATACAGAGGTCCGTTTTCGCTGGTATAGACTTGGCCGTCGTGCTCTACGGACACGGGATCGTTAGCGTTGACTCCAGCCTCTAACAGAAACCCGAACATCTTAAGCTGTTTAGCATCTGGGTTTTCAGCGATTTCGGTAACCGCTGCCTGAAGGAACTTTTGCCGATTTTCGAGAGACGCTTCATTAACAATTTCAACGAATGAATCGTAGTCTCGGTTTCGCAATGCCATTTCGATTTCCGTTGGCTCAGAAGTGCCAGTCTCAAGAAGCCAAGTATCGAAAGCTGTTTTTTCCTTCCTCTGACGTTGCACTTCTGGATGATTTTGAAGTATCTCAACGATTTCGTCATAGCCCCGATCTTTGGCCATTTGTAGTGGCGTGGTTTCTTCTTTAAACGGCGCGATGGTCACGGTGATGTCTGCACCGTTGTCCAACAACTTCTTGATGATTTCCGGTTGCCGATTCGCAACCGCCACATGAATCGGCATCGGGTTTACGGAGATCCGCGTCAACCACGGCTCTTTTTCAAGCAGCTTGCAGACTTCGTCCAAGTCATTCTTTTCTACAGCCTCTCGAAGTTTGACATAATGTTTTTCTTTGACTGATTCATCGCCCGAATCTTCGACTTTCTGTTTCAACTCCTTCCAGTTATCCAAACCAAATTCCCTTGCGATCACTAGTTGTGCATCGCGCAATGTGAATTGGCTCTGGTCAAAATCGGCGAGGACAATATTGCCCATTGCCGGATGGCTAAGTAGCACCCGTTCGATAGAATCCGGATCCTGTTTCCGAACAGACTTGAGAAGGTCCTTGGATTGTTTGCGTAATTGTTCCAGGGACGAATTTTGAGGTAGAGATTGAGGCATAGCTGCGCTCCTTTTCATTGATGCCTGATATCCGCTTCGTATTCAGGCTGAAAAGAGGCGTTAACCACAATTCAAATTAACAACAGGTGGGCTCGGCCCTTGCCGCGGACAAGAGGCGTCCTGCAACGCACTGATAAGAATATTAGGGCACACCAGTGCAAAGTCAATTAATCGACTTGCTCGATCAATATCTTCTTGAATCGGTTCAAGTTCGCAGAAATTGCCCCAAGATCAAAAAACGGCAAACTGGTGAAGGCAATCCCGAGCGATGTCAAAATAACTAGCAAGTTTTTTCTGGAAATGAAATGTTAACTACGCTACAAATTCTTTTAATGGGCTTATTCTAGACTCAAAGGCTTTCATTTCCAGTTTGTTCTTTGCATTGATGACGCGGCTGATAAAGTAATAGCTGGATGCAGGACTGAGTCAGTAATTCAAATTTTCTACTCGCTCAACGCCTGCTTGTGCCGATGCTTTTTTCTCGACGCGGATCAACCAATATGACACGTCTCATTCTATTTTGCCTTTTTGGATTCCTGACATCCGCATCGTTTGCGATGGAAAATGATAGCGCCGAGGTTACTGCTGAGAAACCCAACGTGATTATGCTGATGAGCGACGATCAAGGCTGGGGGGATGTTGGATTTAATGGCAACGAAAAAATCATAACGCCGAACCTGGATGCGATGGCAAAACAAGGCGTCAAATTCAATCGCTTCTATGCCGTCTCACCGCTTTGCTCGCCCACAAGAGGTTCATGCCTAACGGGTCGTTATCCATTTCGATTTGGTGTATTGGCAGCACACACCGGTGGGATGCGTGTTGGTGAATTTACGATCGCTGAAATGCTCCGCGGCCAAGGTTATCGTACTGGCTTTTTTGGTAAGTGGCATCTTGGCTGGGTACGGATGGAAGACGCTGGCCCTCGCGGTTTTTTCTCGCCCCCAGGACAACATGGTTTTGATGACTGGTTCGCGACGACCAGCGCCGTTCCGACTTGGGATCCTTGCGTCACGCCAGAAGGCTGGAGCAAGTGGGGCAACGAAGCGGGCCAGCCATGGAAAGGCGGCGATCCTTACCGCTTCAATGGAGAGCCCATCACAGAAAATCTGAAGGGAGATGACAGTCGCGTCATTATGGATCGTGTGATTGACTTCATTAGCGATAAAAAAAGTAGCGACAAACCGTTCCTGGCCACCGTTTGGTTCCATGCTCCTCACGAACCAGTGATCGCTGGCGAAGCGTATCAAAAACTCTATCCTGATTCCGTCGAAAAACAAAAAAACTATTACGGCAGTATCACGGCAATGGATGAGCAAATTGGTCGTCTGAGAAAGAAGCTTGCGGAATTGAAATTGTCAGATAACACAGTCATCTTCTACTGCAGCGACAATGGACCCGCTGATAAACTTGCCAAAGACGGCGTAGCGTCTGCCGGAAAATTTAAGGGCTACAAACATAAAATGTACGAGGGCGGAACGTTGGTTCCCGCTTGTGCAGTTTGGCCTGGTGTTATTCCTGAAGGAGCTGTCACTGATGTGCGCTGCTCAACGGTTGATTTTTTTCCGACCATCGCAAACCTGGTTGATTTTAAGTTCAGCAAAACAGCCGAGCGGCCAATCGATGGAATCGACTTGATGCCCGTCGTGCGGGGCGAAGTTACCAAGCGATCGAAGGATATGTTCTTTGGTTACCGCCGACTGGTGAAAGGCATCGACGGCCAAGGGCTGATCCGCGGTGATTGGAAACTTGTTCAGGAAGCAAAACGCAATCCGCGAGTTCGTTTGTATGACCTCGCAAGCGACCCTTATGAGCAAAAAGATCTTGCAGCTGAAATGCCTGATCTTCTGGAGTCTATGAAGCAGGCAATGGAGAAAGTTGATCAAAGCTGCCAGCTCAGTCGTGATGGTGCAGACTATCGTTATTAAATACTGTTCAATGAGCGCGAATCGCATCTGGTTCCGTCATTGGCTGTCACCCATGAGCGGTTTAGGCGATAGCCTCCGTTTTTGGCATGGATTAACCGTGGCTATCGCCAAAACGGCTCATTAATTAGACCATGCCATTTCAATTACCGATTTTTTCAATTTAGAAGTTTTGAAACTTCGTTCATCGTTCAACGACGGTTAGCTTTATGAAACGTTTCTTATTCGCATTGTCATTTTTGCCCTTTCTGCTTTGTCTGCCATCGTTTGCCGTGGCTCAACACGAATTCGTATCGGATGAACTTCGTCCTGCCGCGGCCGCTCAACATGGCAAGCACCCCAACGTATTGTTTATCGCGGTCGACGATTTGAATGACTGGGAAGGCGCACTTGGCGGTCACCCGGAGGCCAAGACTCCCAATATGGATCGCTTGTTCAAGCAAGGTGTGTTGTTTACCAACGCTCATTGTTCGCAAGCGGTTTGCAATGCGTCACGGAATTCTGTTCTCAGCGGCTTGCACCCAAGTTCGTCCGGCTGGTATGGCTCGACCAAAATCATGCGGGCCTCTTACGGCGATGTGATGCGTGATCACAAAATGATGCCGCAGTTTTTCCGCGACAGTGGTTACCACACGATGACCGCCGGCAAGATCTATCATCAAGGGGCTTCTGACTTTCCCGATCTGACCGATCGATTCTGGGACGAGATCGCCCCCAAACAAAAAGTTCCCAAGCATCTTTTGGAGCGAGGCGACGGGTATGGTGGAAAGAAGTTTTATCCGTTTCCAAAAAACGGCAGCCAGATGAGTCGGATTCTTGGCAAAGATTACGAAGACGGCAACTCGCTTTGTTATGGCGCCTTGGATCGCGAAGACATGCCCGGCGGGAAAATGTACGACGAGTTGATCGCCGAATGGGCCGTGGGAAATCTGAAGCGAGAATACGAGAAACCATTTTTCATGGCCGTTGGTTTCGTTCGCCCGCACGTTCCATTTACTGCGCCCAAAGAATTCTTTGACATGTACCGCTTGGAAGACATCAAAAAACCAGAGATGCCAAAAAATGAGATGGCAGATATTCCGATCATGGGCAAGTCGATTGCCTACGGACGGCTTAAGGGTGGAGATGACCATGCAGTTTCACTGGTTAGTGAAACGTTTTCTCGCGAATTGATTTTGGGTTACTTGGCAAGTGTTTCATTTGTCGACGCCCAGATTGGCAAAGTCGTTGAAGCGCTTGAGACCAGCGACCACATGGACAACACGGTGATTGTTCTTTGGTCTGATCACGGACAGCATCTTGGTGAGAAAAGAACTTGGCGAAAGCAGACTTTGTGGGAAGAGGCGACACGTGTTCCGTTGTTCTTCAAAGCACCTGGTTCACTTTCGCCCCCCTCGAAAAATGGCGAAGTCGTAAGTCTGCTAGATATTTACCCAACGCTTGTCGACCTTTGCGGATTGCCGGAACAAGATCGCTTGGAAGGTGAATCACTGGTTCCCATGTTTACCGATTCAAAACTCAGCCGCTCAAAGCCTGTTGTCAGTAGTTGGTACTATGGCAATCTTGCTGTGAGAAGCAATCGTTGGCGCTACATCCGCTATCGTGACGGAACGGGTGAACTTTACGATCATCAGTCCGATCCGCGTGAAAGCAAAAATTTGTTTGACCAGCCAGAATACAAAAAAGTCATCGCAGAACACGATGCTTGGCTTCCCGCCGAGCCCGCGCTGCCTGCCGGATCAACCAAATGGAAGCCTGATAGTCTGGACAAACGAATCAAGAAATGGGAGCGCGAAGAATCGCTACCTCAATGGTTGAAGTAGCTGCCTTGTGCTTTTCGGAACGAGCGTTCGGAAAAAGCCCGCCAGCAACCTGGGTTGGATGACCCCGGTTGCTGTTTGGATTTCGCTGTTCGATTCTAAATTTTGAATCTAAAGTTCGGTTTCAACTTCGTTGCTGTGTATGGTGTTGCCTGATTTTGAATCGCTATCGAACCTCGAACTGAGGTTGCAATCTCCGCTCATTCATGAGTTGAAGCCCAGCTTTGGTAAAATCCAAATCTGCAGCACGAAATAAAACAGAATGAAACCAATAAAGATTAGCGTTTGCACAGAACCCTCGCTTAGTGATCGTAAAAGTTGACCGACATTAACAAGACGCTCTCAGCGCCGAGAACTTACAGTAAGTTTGTAGAAACGCTTAGTTTTCCGTAGGACTCACGCCCTAAGCCGGAAAATTGCTTAAATCCTGAGGGATTTCTGCTGCCAGAGTTTCCTGGTAAATCTTTGTCTCAGTTTTGCAAAAACGCCTTTCACTCTTCATCAGCCGGCGCCCAGTCCAGCGCGGGCGGTTTGAAGTCAAATGCACAGCCAGTCAGAATGACGCCGTTGTTGGCTCGGGACACACGATCAAATTTGCAACCATCCATCCACAACATTGAACTGCGTTCTCGGATTGAACGAAATAGTTCGTATTTGATTCCCGAGAATTCGCAACGCTCAAAGTACCCAAGGAAAACATCATTTGAATCGAATATCGATCCGTGGCCAGGGCTGCTTCCGTAGCCGCCAACAAATTCAGAATCGGTGGCATGCACGACTAAGCCATCATTAATCGAAAAAAGTCTGCATCCACCGTGACCAGCATCAAAGCGAACCAGTCTTACGCCTGAAAGACGAAGAGTCAGACTGCCCTGTCGCTTATCAAAAAGGCCATCGTTGTCGCAGTCGATTGTCATGTCTCGAAAGCTAAGTCGATCGACGTCGTGCGATGTAAAACGGGTGTCGGTTATTTTGAGTGTTGTTTTGTCCTTGCCGGCGCCGACAAAGGTGACACCTTTAGGAAACTTCTTTCCAGCAGACTCCAGTGTTATATCCAACTCACGTTCGTCAAGCGCGTAGTTGCCTGCAGGAAAGAAGATTTCGGTATTCTCTTTCAGCTTGAGAATCTCTTTCGGTTCCTTGATTAGTAGCCTACCGTCAAGTTGATTGATTGGCATGTCAGGTTCAGCAAGATCGACGACTTTCGATTTTGCAAAACCCATTTCACTCACATTGAGAGATCGCATATTTGCTAGAACATCGATCAATGCAGGACCGTCAAGCTTGTCGAGTCCAATCCGCACATTGTCTGCGCGTTTTGCCTTCTCGCCGGCTTGTGTTCCGAGTCTTGCCGCAAGTCCTCCTACAGACAATGTAAAAGTCTTCATCGCCTTGGCGGTGGTCGCCGCGGCAGGTGGTTTTCCGTACTCGGCGGCATATGCTGTTTCAAATTGCTTTTTAGCCGCGTCGAGTATTGCTTTTGACAAAGGTATTGCTTTCGGCATGGTCTGAGCAACACCTGCATTGGTGGCTAAACAAGTGAACAAGCCAATGATTGTCAAAGATCGGAGTATTGATTTCATCTCAACCACTTTCGTATGGAGTTAGATTCGACGTGCGACATAAAAAGTCACAACGCATTGGCCTTGAATTTTTAAATGGACTTAGAGTGCAGCGGACGCCGAATCGCATCTATACTTATCGCGATCAGCATGAGAGTTGGTAGTAATCTGCCCAACATTCGTCCGATTATTCCTACGCCAACGGCGTTGTACTCCAAAGCCCAGCGTCGCGCAACGCACGCTGAGTTTGTCGCCCACTTAAACCGAACCCCAACGTGGGTTACACACCCAATTGTTGAACCCACTTTGGGGTTCGACATGCGCGCCAACACGATATCCCAGCGTGCGCTTCGCGACACTGGGCTCTGGAGTACAACCCCTTTGGGGTATCGTCCTTAAGCTTCGCTACACGGGTTGCAACATCGCGCGAAAAAGCGGGCATCATAATAGTGACTATTCGACAGGAAATTCGTTCAAAAGCGCAACTTCAAAATAACAGTTCGCCACCGAGCACACAAAAATTCTTTTTGGTAGCCGTGCCTAAACTTCGTCCGATTATTCCTACGCCAACGGTGTTGTACTCCAAAGCCCAGCGTCGCGCAGCGCACGCTGGGTTTACCGCCCCCTCAAACCGAACCCCAACGTTACACACCCAATTGTTGAACCCCCTTTGGGGTTCGACATGCGCGCCAACACGGTATCCCAGCGTGCGCTTCGCGACACTGGGCTCTGGAGTAAAACCCCTTTGGGGTATCGTCCTTGAGCTTCGCTACACGGGTTGCAACATCGCGCGAAAAAGTGGGCATCATGAAAGCTCATAATAGTGACTATTCGACAGGAAATTCGTTCAAAAGCGGAACTTCAAAATAACAGTTCCCACTGAGCACACAAAAATTCTTTTTGGTAGCCGTGTCCAAATTAGTTTTCCGATGTTTCGCAACAATCTTGGGATCTTGTGTCCACTTTTTTGCGAGTTAGTGATGGGCAAACATCGGGCTGTTAGTTCAGGTGCGATTTAAGCACGCTTGGGCGAGGAGTCGTCGCTTGGGAAAAGTCAGCAACGTTGAAACTCCCTTTGGGCTGATCGGTTGCCTTAAAAGCACGTTTCGAAATTCCGTTATGGCTTGATCTGCCAAATTGCGCAAACCCACATCCAAACGCACCCTACGATTCCCATTGTGAAATTCCGCTTTTCCTAGCCCCTTTTACCATTATGGGATTTACCTATTTATGGCGCAATGCAACAATTAACGCCTTGTCGACTTGTGAACTTTTGACTTTCGAATAACATCATCGGTTCAAAATTCGGCAAATAAGCGACCCACCATTCTCAGCACGCTGTCAAAAACCACTTGGTTCCGAAATAGCGTGTTTTTTTCCGAAGAATCCCTGTGAAAATTTTCACGAAGTCCTTAGTTTCCGACGAACATACATGTAACGAGTAACTAATACGCTTGCCGATTACGCCAGCGTACAAATTGAAGCTCGTTTGGTAATTGACCACAAAGCTACTTAAGCAATCCAAATGGTTGAACAAATCTACAAACTCAACGAAGGATTGGATCTTCCCATTACGGGATCTCCTGTCCAAAAAATCGAGCCCGGCCCGGAGATCACTTCGGTGGCCATCATCGCCGACGACTATATCGGTATGCGTCCAACGATGTTGGTTGAAGTTGGCGATCAAGTGAAACTTGGCCAGCCACTTTTCAAAGACAAGAAAACCGAAGGCGTCATTTTCACGTCGCCTGGTTCCGGCACCGTAAAGGCAGTCAACCGTGGTGACAAGCGAAAGTTTGAATCGATCGAGATTGAACTTTCCGGTGACGCGGAAGAGTCATTTCAAAGCTACGACAATTTGGACGACTGCGATCGCGAGGCGATCCAGGATCAACTGGTCAACGCTGGACTATGGCAAGCGTTCCGCACGCGTCCATTTAGTCGCACACCTGCTTTGGGAACCGAGCCCAATTCGATTTTCGTTACGGCGGTGGATACTAATCCACTGGCCGCCGAACCTGAGCTGATCATTTCCGCCAATGCCGATCACTTTACTCGCGGCTTGCAAGTCATTCGCAAACTGACCGAAGGCAAAACGTTTGTTTGCACGCGAGACGATTCGCGAGTTCCTGGCGAGAACATTCCTAACGTTGATTTCAAACGATTCGATGGTCCGCATCCTTCTGGTTTGGCCGGAACACATATTCACTTTGTCGATCCGGTTGGTCCGAACAAAACAGTCTGGACGATCGGTTATCAGGACGTCATTGCGATCGGCCATCTGTTCACCACTGGCAAGATCATGACGGAGCGAGTCATTTCGCTGGCCGGGCCGATGGTTGGCAAACCGGGACTTTACAAAGTCCGACTTGGTGCGTGTTTGGATGACTTGTTCAAGAACGACAAAATCCAAAATGAGAACTCACGAGTTATTTCTGGCTCAATTCTTTGCGGTCGCAAGTCAGAGCCGACAAAGAATTACCTTGGCCGATTCCATAGTCAAGTTTCTGTCTTGGAAGAAGGCAACGCTCGCGAGTTTCTTGGCTGGCAAAAACCTGGCTTTGATAAATTCTCGTTGACAAAAATCTACGGCGGCTCGTGGCTGAAAGACAAACTCTTTCCGCTTACCACCAGCACGGGCGGTAGCAAACGTGCGATGGTGCCAGTGGGGACTTATGAACGAGTGATGCCGCTGGACATTCTGCCAACTCAATTGTTACGGGCGTTGCTGACTGGTGACACCGATGAAGCGCAGGCACTTGGGTGTCTGGAGCTCGACGAAGAAGATCTCGCACTTTGCTCATACGTTTGTCCGGGCAAAAACGAATACGGTTTAGTTCTACGTGAGAATTTGACCTTGATTGAGAAAGAGGGTTAATTCGAGATGTTGAGAAATCTACTGGACAAGATTGAACCGTTGTTTCACAAGGGTGGAAAGCTCGAAAAGCTTTACCCGCTCTATGAAGCCAACGATACATTTTTGTATACGCCCGGCGAAGTAACCAAGGGCCACACGCACGTTCGTGATGCGATCGACACCAAACGTATGATGACGATGGTGATCGTGGCATTGTTGCCATGCATTTTCATGGCTTGCTACAACACGGGCTACCAAGCCCAAAAGTTAATCGCGGCTGGCCAAGCCGTTCCAACTAGCGATTCGATGTTCAACGCGATTTGGAGTGGGACTTGGCGATTCGACGTTTTATCTGCCCTCGGCATCATGGGCGAAGGATACACTTGCTCGGATCCTGGCAGTTTCTTGAGTCCATTGAATATCTTTGGATGTTTCATTCATGGCTTGCTTTACTTTTTGCCAGTCTACGTCGTTTGCATGGCCGTTGGTGGTCATTGCGAATTGATTTTCAGCATCGTCCGCAAACACGAAATCAACGAAGGCTTTCTGGTCACCGGCATGCTTTTCCCATTGACGTTGCCACCGACAATCCCGCTTTGGCAAGTCGCCGTGGGAATCATTTTTGGCGTTGTGATTGGTAAAGAGATCTTTGGCGGAACAGGACGGAACTTTTTGAATCCGGCTTTGACTGCTCGAGCGTTTTTGTACTTTGCTTACCCGACCAAAATCAGTGGCGACGCCGTTTGGACAGCAGTCGATGGTTACACTGGTCCAACAATCCTTGGTGCGGTCGCGACTCCAGAAGCCGTTTCGGTTTCACAGTCAGTCACCGATTTGAACTCATCCTGGATGAGCTTTTTCATGGGCAACGTTCATGGCTCGATGGGCGAGACGTCAACGATTTGTTGTTTGCTCGGAGCCGCTTTCCTGATCGCGACACGAATTGGTTCATGGCGAATCATGTCGGGCGTTGTGATCGGAATGACTGTGTTCTCATCAATCCTTTACATGCTTCCAGTCGAAGAAGCAGCTTTCCACATTCTGCCGCATTGGCATTTGGTGATTGGCGGTTTTGCTTTCGGAACCGTGTTCATGGCAACGGATCCAGTTTCGGCTTCGATGACGCGAACGGGTAAGTGGGTTTACGGCGGATTAATTGGATTCATGACGGTTCTGGTTCGCTCGGTTAACCCCGCGTTCCCCGAAGGCATCATGCTTGCGATTCTATTCGCAAACGTGTTTGCACCGTTTATCGACTGGTGTGTCGTTCAGGCAAACATCAAGAGGAGGGCAGCACGCTATGTCAGCTAATAAAGATTCTCTAGCCAACACGTTTATGGTTGCGACGGTTTTGTGCCTCGTCTGCTCGTTGCTGGTTTCAGCGGCAGCGGTTGCACTTAAGCCGATCAAAGACAGAAACGTCGCGCTGGATCGCAAGAATAACATTCTCAAAGTGACTGGTTTCTCCGACGACGACATTGAAAACGGCGGTGGAATCGAGGAGCTTTTTGCAAAACGTTTCACGGCAACAATCATCGACCTGGAAACGGGTGAAGAAGCCATCGAAGACTGCAAAGCGGCTCTTGAGGCGGCTGGCAAAAAAATCGGTGAAAACGTCATTGATTCCTACGACCAGTTTTGGGCGTCCAAGTCAAAAAAGGAAGAGGTTGCGACTCAGCTTGAGAAGGCTGAAGACAAAATTGGTATCAAGTGGAAAGAAAAATACTCACACGTTTTCGTTCTCAAATCAGAAGACGGAAGCTCGATCGAGAAATACGTTTTCCCTGTTCGCGGCAATGGACTTTGGTCAATGATGCAAGGGTACTTTGCGGTCGAGCCGGATTTCCAAACGGTCGCGGGCATCACGTTTTATGATCAAGCCGAAACGCCTGGTTTGGGTGGCGAAGTCATGAATCCAAACTGGAAAGCCAAATGGAATGGCAAGAAAATCTATGATGTCGATGCCGTTAAATTGAAAGTCTCAAAAGGCGATCAATCGGCCAACGACTACGGCGTGGATGCACTTTCGGGTGCGACGATCACTTCAAACGGCGTGTCATACATGCTGGAGTTTTGGCTTGGCCCTAAAGGGTTCAAGACTTACATCGAGAAACAAAAAGTAGCCGAAATGCCCGCTGCCAAGGCTGCCAACAATCGTACGGGATCCGAAACAGGAGGCACTCGTGGCTGATAAATCAACTAAAGACTTGATCATGGATCCAGTCTTTAACAACAACCCGATCGCTCTTCAGATTCTCGGAATCTGCTCAGCGCTTGCGGTAACCACCAAGCTCTCGACATCCGTCACCATGTCGGTCGCCGTGATCGTCGTGACGGCTTGCTCAAGTGCAGCAGTGGCTTTGATTCGCGATCGAATCCCAAGCAGCATTCGAATCATCGTTCAGATGACGATCATCGCTTCACTGGTGATCTTGGTCGACCAAGTTTTGAAAGCATTCGCGTTTCAGTTAAGCAAAGAGCTTTCTGTGTTCGTTGGTTTGATCATCACCAACTGTATCGTCATGGGACGTGCGGAAGGTTTTGCGATGAAGAACACTGTGTCCGACAGTTTCTGGGACGGGCTTGGCAACGGATTGGGTTATAGCTTGATCCTGCTTGTCGTCGGTTTCTTCCGCGAGCTATTTGGTAGCGGAACATTGTTTGGCGTCACTGTTTTCCCAAAGAAAGAAATCGTTGACGGAGCCATGACGGGTTGGTACGAGCCAAACGGATTGATGCTGCTTTCGCCTAGTGCGTTTTTCATTATCGGAATTTTCATCTGGGTGCTGCGTACCTGGAAGCCAGACCAGATTGAGGAAGCATAACCATGAGAGACCTGATTGAGCTATTTTTGCGGTCGGCTTTTGTCGACAACCTTGCTCTGGCTTACTTCCTGGGCATGTGTACCTTTTTGGCGGTTTCCAAGAACGTCAAAACAGCGCTGGGACTTGGCGTTGCCGTGATCGTCGTGCAAACGATTACCGTTCCAATCAACCAATTGATTTTGAACTTGTTCCTTAAAGAAGGAGCATATTTCCTCAAAGCCGATCTCGAATTTCTGAGTTTGATTTGCTTCATCGGCGTGATCGCGGCGATGGTTCAGATCCTCGAAATGACTTTGGATAAGTTCTTTCCGGCGTTGTTTGCAGCACTTGGAATTTTCCTTCCACTGATCACTGTGAACTGTGCGATCCTTGGTGGAACATTGTTCATGCAACAACGAGATTACACGTTTGTCGAAAGCTGCGTGTTCGGCGTTGGTGGTGGATTCGGTTGGGCTGCAGCGATTGTTGCATTGGCCGGTATCCGCGAAAAACTTAAGTACAGTGACATTCCACATGGCCTTCGCGGTCTTGGAATTACGTTTATCATCGTCGGTTTGATGGCCCTTGGGTTCCAGGCATTCCTTGGAATTTAAGTTGGTTCGTCCAAACCAATAGCGCAATCGTTTGTAGGGCCACACAATTGGCCAAGCGGACGAACATTTAGAAATCAAGTTTCACTTTAGCTACTGAATAAGCCATGGAAATTCTTTACGGCGTTATCACATTCACATTGGTCGTCTTGCTTCTGGTCACATTGATCCGTGTGGCTCGAATGTTTCTCGTTAACACGGGCGATGTTAAAATCATGGTCAATGGCCAAAAGGAATTAGTCGTTCCTGCGGGCAGCAAATTGATGAACACGTTGGCCGACAATGGAATCTTCGTTTCATCTGCCTGTGGTGGTGGCGGTACCTGTGCCCAGTGCTTGGTGAAAGTCCATTCGGGCGGTGGCGATATTCTCGACACCGAAAGAGGCCACATCAACAAACGCGAAGAGCGCGAAGGCTGCCGATTGTCATGCCAAGTCGCCGTTAAGCAGGACATGGACGTCGAAGTTCCGCACGAAGCGTTCGAGACAAAAAAATGGATCTGCAAAGTTCGCTCCAACCACAACGTTGCCACGTTCATTAAAGAGTTGGTGCTTGAGCTTCCTGAGGGCGAAGACGTTGCGTTCAAAGCGGGTGGATACATTCAAATCGAAGCTCCACCGCACGTAGTCAACTACAAAGATTTTGATATCGAAAAAGAGTATCACGGCGACTGGGACAAATTCAAAGTTTGGGACAACATATCCAAAGTCGACGAGACGGTCGTTCGTGCTTATTCGATGGCTAACTATCCGGGCGAAAAAGGCATCATCATGCTTAACGTTCGTGTGGCTTCGCCTCCACCGCGCATGCCAGATGTTCCACCAGGAAAAATGTCTTCGTTTATCTTCAACTTGAAACCAGGCGATGAAGTCACGATTTCCGGTCCTTACGGTGAGTTCTTCATCAAAGAAACAGAAGCCGAAATGTTGTACGTCGGTGGTGGTGCTGGAATGGCTCCGCTTCGAAGTCACATTTACGAGTTGTTCAAGAACTTAAAAACCGGCCGCAAGGTTTCTTACTGGTACGGTGGTCGATCACTTCGCGAGTTGTTCTACGTGGACGAATTCCGCCAGATCGAAAAAGACTTCCCGAACTTCACATTCAACCTTGCTTTATCTGAACCGTTACCGGAAGACAATTGGACTGGGTTAACCGGTTTTATCCACCAAGTTGTTATCGATAACTACTTGAAAGACCACCCAGCTCCGGAAGACATCGAGTTTTACTTCTGCGGCCCGCCGATCATGAACCAATGCGTCATGAAAATGTGTGAAGACTTCGGCGTAGAGCCAGAGAACATCGCCTTCGATGATTTCGGTGGCTAGAAATCGAGAATTAAGTCCCAATAGCTGTTCCCTACTACTGGGGAGCAGTTCTGTTCAAAGAACCGATTAATAGCAATTAACTGGGTTCAATGAACGCGAAATCTTGCTTAGACTTTATCTAGCTAGATACTACGCTTAAATAGTGTTTCAGTATTAAACGGCTCACTCGCTCGCCAGCGCTTCGAAGATGCAGGCGCGATATTACGCCGTTTCAGATTTCGCAGAACGATTTAATTCATTGAGGTTGTTATTATGGGAAACCGTTAATCACGGCAGTCCTGATTGGCAACTCGATTTGTTAGAAGGTGTTTTAGAATTTCAAATTCAAAACGACCACGAACCAGGCTTTTTTCAGGGCCAATTATCTATTGCTTTTCGTGCTTCCGTACTGAGCGACATAGCTTTCGAGGAGTGATTCCTGTCTGTTTGGCGATCTTTACATGCGGCCTCTATTTCTTTTTTGGCCGGTATACGTGTGTATGTTGCGGAAATCGGCGATGGTTCCGATACGATTGGCTGAATCCAAGATACTGGTTCAGAAGAACTTCCAAGTGACGAGAGTCGAAACTCAATTCAGACCGTCACCGTTCTTTTGCCGTTTTGCCGCGCGGGCAGCGTGCTTACGCGAAATCGACTTTGACTTGTTTCGAAAACTGGTAGGCGATGTAGCGAGCTTCCGACGGTTCGAGTCCACTCAGAAGTTTCACTTCTGTTCCGTCAACGTCAGCCATGATTTTGTATTGTTGCGTAGGAGTGTCGTGTTGATTGTACGTGTCACGTTCCACCGCCAACCGCCGAATGTCTTTGAAGTCAATTTCTTTGTTTCCAAACCAAGGTATCGGGCGATGCCTTACAGAAATCGAATACTTGTCTGCGATGATATGCGTCGTGTTAATCAATCCGGCAATGGCCGTGTAGGTAATCGCTACGCCAACGGCAAGATGTCCAATCGGAAACACGATCATGATCCAAGGCGTATCAGGCTGTGTAAAAGCAATCGAATACCAAAAAACCAGGAATGAGTCCCATGCGATACCGAAAATTAGCAAGGCAATGACTGCCGGGCTAAACCAACGTTTCTTCAAATAAAGTTCAGTGCCGGGGCCAGACTCTACCAAGATTCTTTTCGGGCGAGGCGGCTCACCGTCGAATGCCCCACTCAGTTCCGAACCCATTCCAAAATCAAAATAAGATCGAGAATCTGGATTGGCAGGCGGCGCGATGCTGAAAATATGATCGCAACTAGCGCATTTGGCAGCCATCGTTTTAATATTGATGTCAACTGCTGGAATGAAGGCATCGCAATTAACGCAGTAAACTTGACTGGAACTCATTGCGATTGATTGCCCTGCTGGCTGAAGCATTGAAAGATAAAACTGAAACTATCAGCAATTCGACTGATTGGTGTCGATATTGGTAAATTCTACCGTCCAAAAAGTATCCTAATAACAAACGATGCGATCGGTTATCTGAGATAGCCGTTTTCCGTCTGTAGTTTTTTGCAGGCGCAAAAAGTTTAACGACGAGCCGGAAGGCGACCGTTTGAGGAAGCGAGTATTCGCGATGAAAACACATCATCACCTTCAACATCATCGTCCTTCCAAATATGAGCCGTTTTGGCGATAGCCACGGTTTTTAAAGCGCGATAACCCGACTAAACACCCATCAAACCGACAGGCCTCACTCTTTAGGAGCGTCTTCAATGCTCTCTAGCAAATGCTTTTCGACTTTCGCGACCAAGTCGTCAACGAAAGGATCGGCCATCATCCCGGCAGGGTACACCTGTAAGCGATGTAACTCGATGCCACCGGCGGCAGGCAAATCAGAGTCACGATAACGAGCGTAATCTTTCTTCGCCCGGATCATGCAAATTTTACCCGGAAACTCCGGCGGCAAATACAACTCCGCGACTTCATCGTGCCGCTCCCAAATTTCAGCCAGACTCATCGTGTGGTCGTCGCCGTCACCAGCCGGTTGCTTGCCAGAAAACTTACTTAGCCACACACTTTTTCGACGCCACAAGACTTTGAACTTGTCGCGTAGGAACTGACGCTTTTTAGAAAAATTCAACAGCAAGAAATTTCGCAGATGAAAGTCGATTTTCTGCCAGTAATACCACATTCCAACCAGTTTTGATTTGCTGGCCGCTTTGGAAGTATGCCAGTTATACGTCTCGATACAAACCAACGATTGAACTTCGTGACCGGCTGCAATAAGTTGCCGGCCAATTTCATAAGCAATCGTGCCGCCCATGCAATATCCGGTCAACAGATAAGGACCCTCAGGCCGCACCCGCTGAATGTCTTGAACGTAGCGACTGGCCAGCGCTTCGATGCTCTCGATCGGTTCGCCAAACAACGCTGGCGATTGGATGCCATAGACTGGGAATCGCGGATCGAGTCGTTTGACAAACTCGTTGAAAATCAACGTGTATCCATCGGCTGCATGGCAGCAGAATAGCGGTGGCAAATCGCCATCTGGCGACATTTGAACAACCGTCGAGCGAGGAGGCCTGCCAACTTTCGCGTTCGGTTTTCCCGCAGCAGTATGAGATCCGTTGCGTGATGGAACTGCCGACACGGCGGGCTGTACTGCGGCTGGTGTCTGCTGAACCGTTTCTTCGACCTGTAAATAATCCGCAAGTCGTCGTGGCGTCGGAAACTCGACAATGGTCGCAAACGGGAATCGCTCGCCGAACTCTTTTTCTGCTTGAATCAAGAACTTCACCGCCGTCAGTGAATCACCGCCCAACGCAAAGTAGTTATCATCTGGCCCAACATTTTTGATGGACAACAGTTTTTCCCACATCCGGGCAATTCGCTGCTCACCAGTGGAAACATTTCCTTCCAGCGGAGCGTCGTTGCTGGCGCCATCTGCATCAGTTGGAGTTGCCTGTTGAGCGGCTTCGAGGAACGGTGATTTCGCGTGGACGTCCAGTTCAATTCGCAGTTTCAAGTCACGCGTCGAAACCATTACAGTGGAAGCGTCGGAAGAAAGGATCCGATGGAACATCCGTTCGCCATCAGCAGGTGAAAACGAATCAAGCGGATCAAACAATTGCTGTTGGAACCCAAACGAGTCAGCAAAATCGCGAGCGACTTCGGCGGCCATCCCGACATCTTGCCATTCGTCCCAGGCAATCGCGACCGCAAACGTGCCTTGCGAACGCAATTTGGCAGCAAACGATTCCAAAAAGCTGTTGCCCGCGACGTAGCTGAGCTGACCGTAACGATTGTGATACAACGCGTTTGAAATTGAGGAAAACGAAATCCAGAAATCAAGCGACTGTCCGCGCAAGGCTTCTTCAAGTACCAGCGAACCGGTGACTTTCGATTTCAACATCTGCTCTGTCATTTCGCGATCACGCAATTGAATCGCGCCCGCGGTGTCTGCCACACCGGCCGAGTGAACGACTCCATCAATGCTGCCAAATTTCGCGACAGCGGCTTTTACAGCGGATTGCATTTGTTCTCGATCACCTGAATCGGCGGCCAACTGCAGGACTTCGCCACCTGCGGATTCCAATTCACGCATGCGTTGAATCTTGATCGTGGTCGCGTCGTCTTCAGAATGTTGTCGCAACCACTGATCCCATTGATCGCGCGGAGGCAACTGGCTGCGACTGATCAGAATCAATTTGGCTTGAACGGTCTTGCTCAAGAAACGGGCGATTGCGTGGCCGATACCGCCAAGTCCGCCCGTGACGAGATAGGTTCCGCCGACTTTCAGCCGGTTCAAGTTTTCACAACTTTCGTCCAGCGGCGTCTGCGTAACATCAGGCAGGAATCTTTGTCCCGCGCGGTAGGCAACCCATGCTTCGTCGCCTGTAGAGCAAAGTTCCGCCAGCAAGTGATCCATTCCCGAGTCAAACGGGATGTCCAACAACCGGCATTGGACTTGAGGGTATTCCAACGGGATGACTTTCGCGGCTCCCAGTAACGTCGCCGCGGAAGGATTGACTTGGTTATCGCCAACGGGATAAAGAAACGCCGAGACGAGCGCTAGTTTGATTGGATTTCTCACACGAACACGGCCAAGTGATTGTGACATCAACTGCAAGCTATAGAGGCCAAGCGATTGGCGGTTGCGAAGCTGGCCCGGCCAAGCCGATGTTTCAACATCGATTGCGTTTTCACCCGTCCATTGCCAAAGGTGCACGACCCGCTCTGGCAATCGTTTGGATTTAGAAAGTTCGCCAAATACTTGGTCGAAGTCTTCCGCCGATTCGGGTCGGATTCGATAGTGGTCCGGGCTGACTTTTTCAAAATCGTCACTTGGCTGAATAGCAATGACTTCACGACCAGCGGCTCGCAAACGTGTTACCAATTCATGGTTCGCTGGATCTTCGTGAATGAAAACCAGCCAAATTTTCTCGGTAGCGCTTAATGCAATAGACGATTCGCTTGAATCGATAGACGACGGATTCCAAGCAGGAACATAAAACCAATCCGAAAACGGTTGGTGTTCCTGCGGAAGTGCGGCCGCAATCTCCGCATTCAACAAGTTAGACTTTTTCGCGGCCGGACTTTTTGGATTGGACTGATCGGTCGACAATGCGCCAGGCACTGAATCGTCATACCAGTACCGTTTTCGTTGAAACGGATACGTCGGCAACGGCACGCGTTTCGGCGAACGACCATGTTCAGGCTTTGGCCATTCAATCTGGACACCGCTTGTCCAAAGTTCACCATACGACTTCATCAACTGATCAACATCGTTGGTCGTTTCTTTGGGATGCCGAGTCGAGCGTACGACCTTCTGATCCATCTCTGGCTGCATGCGAGCCAACGTGCCCAACGTTTGGCCGGGACCGACTTCTAGTAATTTCGTGTTCGCTTGTTGCACAAGCAAAGCAGCCGCGTCTGAGAATAAAACGGGCTGGCGAATGTTGTCCACCCAATATTGCGGCTTGCTCATCTGCCCTGACTCAACCCAGGTTCCGGTCACAGTCGAAAGGATCGGTAGCTTCGGCTCATGCAATTCATGCTTGGCCACGATGTTGGCAAAGTCATCTAGGATTGGCTCGGTCATTGGCGAATGGAATGCGTGCGATGTCTGCAACAGACGCTGGGAGACACCGGCCGATTCTAACTGCGACGCGAACTGCTTCACTCGTTCGGTCTCACCGGAAACGACGCACGCCTGCGGGCTGTTGATCACGGCGATTACAAGTCCATCCGGCAATTGAGGGCGAACCTGATCGGCGGCCTGAGAAACGGCCAGCATCGAACCGCGTGGCAAATCAAATAACAACCGCCCGCGCTGAATCGTTAACTCAAGCGCTGTCTCGACAGAGAAAACACCGGCAATGCAAGCAGCCGCGTACTCGCCGATGCTGTGTCCGACGACGGCTGATGGTTGGACACCCATACGCATCCAAAGTCGTGCCAGTGCAAACTCGGTGATGAAGATGGCGGGTTGAGCCAGCCATGTTTCAGTCAGTCGCTCGCGAGCAGCATCGCTGACTTCGGCAAAGATCACTTCGCGAAGGTCCACGTTCAAAAGTTTACTGGCTGCGTGACAACAGTAATCGATGTCGGTCCGATAGGACGCAATCGACTCGTACAAATCGCGGGTCATGCCGACGTATTGTGCCCCTTGGCCAGGAAACATAAACGTCGGTTGGAATCCGCCGCGTGGGATCGCTTCGCCATCGTTGGTGATCGAGAATTCGCTCGACGGATTGCCAAGACGTTCAATCGCTTCGGCAGCATCGCGAGCCACAATCGCTTGACGACATCCAAACGCTCGACGCCCATTCTGTAACGTGTGAATCACATCGGCAAAATCTTGTTTTGGATGACGCTCCAGATGTTCAGCAAGGTTGCCAGCCATCGCCTCGAGTGCGGCTGGGTTGCGAGCCGAAATCGGCAAAAGTTTCGGTATGGAAATTCCGTCTTCAGCCGGATTGGAATCTTCCTCAGCCGGTTCAGTTGGCGCTTGTTCAAGGATCGCATGGGCGTTGGTACCGCCGATGCCAAACGAACTCACACCCGCGCGGCGAGGTTGCGATGCGTCTCCGTTGACGGGCCAATCTTGCAAGCTTTCGGCAACAAAGAAGGGGCTGGATTGGAAATCTATACTTCGGTTGGGCGTCTCAAAATGGAGGCTGGGTGCGATCACACCATCGCGAACTGTGAGTGCGGTTTTGATCAACCCGACCACACCAGCGGCAACGTCTTGATGGCCAATATTCGTCTTAATCGAACCGATTGCACAATACTGTTTTCGATCGGTTTGCTGACGAAAAGCTTGGCTAATGGCCGCCATCTCGACCGGATCGCCAACATAAGTTCCTGTCCCATGAGCTTCGATGTAACCAATGCTGTCGGCGCTGACCTGGCTCATCCGATGAGCCATCGCGATGACTTCAGATTGACCATCAATCGAAGGCCCGGAGTAGCTCGTTTTAGCTCCACCATCGTTGTTGAGCGCGACGCCTTTGATGACTGCGTGGATCGTGTCCCCGTCAGATTGCGCGTCTGACAGCCGTTTGAGAACGACAGCCGCAACGCCTTCACTGAACACTGTCCCACGAGCATTTTCGTCGAAGGTTCGCACGTGCCCGTCTGGCGAAAGGATCATGCCTTCTTCGGACAAATAACCATTGCGGTATTCCAAATTAACACTCACGCCGCCAGAAAGAGCCATGTTGCACTGACCGGTTTGCAAAGCTTGGCAGGCCAGCTGAATGGCAACCAGTGACGTCGAACACCCGGTTTGAATCGTCATACTGGGACCGATCAAGTCCATACGAAACGATACTCGCGTGGAAAGAAAATCCTTTTCGTTGGTGATCAGCGTTTGAAATGAAGTCGACGGATCCAGCTCATCAAGCGAACGGTGCACCAATTCGCGATAGCTGTTGGGTCGGGCACCAGCAAACACTCCGATCCGGCGATCGGTTTGCGCGGGATCGTAACCAGCGTGTTCAAATGCCGACCAAGCACATTCGAGAAACAGGCGGTGTTGTGGATCGGTGATGTTGGCTTCGCGGGGGCTGACGCCGAAAAACTCTGCGTCAAACATTTCAACGCCGTCAAGCGATGCGGTCACAGGAACGTATTTCGGATCGCGGATTTTCTCCAAAGGAACATTGGCCGCCAAAAGTTCTTTTTCGCTTAGCCTGCGGATCGACTCCACTCCGCCCTTGAGGTTTTCCCAGAACTCGTCAACGTTGTCGGCGCCAGGAAACCGGCCGCTCATTCCAATGATCGCAATCGGTTCGTTCGGGTTGATTTTCAATTGCGCATTGGACTGCACGCCAGCTCGTTGCTTGCCGCCATGGCCACCGGAAGCCCGAGAATCAAGATGCCGCGCCAACGATTCAATGGTCGGATACTGGAACAAGTCAACGACGGCAAACTGATTGGGAAACAGCTCGTTGAGCTGAATTTCCATACTTGGCAGCATCAACGACTGACCGCCCCATTCAAAGAAAGTGCCTGTGACACTGACTTGGTCGACTTTCAACAAGTCACACCAAACTTTGGCGATCTTCTTTTCGGTTTCGGTTTCTGGTGGCACAATGTCGCCAACAGGGATCTTTAGCTGCGGCAGCGGAAGTGCACTAACGTTAAGCTTCCCATTGTCCGTCAACGGAATCTCGTCGATCGGAACGAAGAACTGCGGAATCATATAATCCGGCAGAGTCTCGTTTACAAAAGCTCTCAATTCGCTGACTGATGGCATCTCTGTATTTGAAGTTGTGATCAAATACGCGACCAGCGTTTGTTCTTGATTGTCATCGGTTCGAATCGCAACGATCACTTCACTGAACGCCGAATGCGAAAGCAAACGGGATTCGATTTCTCCCAACTCAACTCGAAAACCGCGAAGTTGAACCTGCCGGTCACTGCGACCGTGATACTCCAACTCTCCGTCGGCTCGGAAACATCCCAAGTCACCGGTTTTGTACCACTTGCCCGTATCAGATTCTGATCCTGACTTCAAAGGATTGGAGATAAACCGTTCGGCGGTCAGCTCAGGCCGATTTAAGTAACCCTTTGCAACACCGGCACCAGAGACGTAAATCTCTCCGACAGTTCCGACTTTGGCGGGCACTAAATTTTCATCGAGGACATGCAGTTGCAGATCCGGAATCGGTTCACCAATCAGGCTACTTGATTCGCCTTTGACTTCTTCAGCGGTGACTGGGCGGTAGGTGACATGCACGGTTGTTTCCGTGATGCCGTACATGTTAATTAGCCGCGGGGCCTGATCGCCATAACGATCCACCCATGGTTTGAGGCTATGGAACTCGAGTGCTTCTCCGCCAAACACCACCACTCGCAAGTTATGCGAATAAGTTTCATGCAGTTGTTCATTGGCGCGAATCAACTGCCGGAACGCAGATGGGGTTTGGTTTAAAACGGTGACTTGTTGCTCGCACAACAACCGATAAAACTCTTGGGGCGAACGACTGACTTCGTAGGGCACCACGACCAGTTTGCCGCCGTACAAAAGCGCACCCCAGATTTCCCATACTGAGAAATCAAATGCGAACGAGTGAAACAGCGTCCACGTGTCGGCAGCTCCAAATTTAAACCAATGTTCAGTGGATGAGAAAAGTCGTGTGGCGTTGGCGTGAGTCACCATCACGCCTTTGGGTTTGCCTGTCGAACCAGAGGTGTAAATCAGGTAAGCCATCTGGCTGGAAGAGACGTCTACTGATGGATTTTGGTTGTTGGACTGTGAACCGTCATTTATATGGTCCAGCTGGTCGATCAACACCATCCGCTCCGACTTCAGGCCGAGTCGTTTTGCAATTTCCGATGTGGTCACGACGGCCGACGCGTTACAATCGCTGAGCACAAACTCGATGCGATCGCTGGGATAGTTCGGGTCGATCGGCGCGTACGCTGCACCCGATTTGAGAATTCCGATCAGGCTCGGAACCAAATTTATATCGCGCGGCAACGCCAGCCCGATGACGTCATCGGGGCGAACTCCGATGGAAATCAAATGGTGGGCTAGCCGGTTGGCTTGTTCATTCAGCTCTTGATAAGTCCGCGACTGGTCAGAACAGACAAGCGCTTTGGACGACGGAGACTGGGCTGCTTGGTTTTCAAACCAAGTATGAAGGCAATCGTGTTGGAGGGACAATTCGTTCATCCATGCAAATGGTGTGGAGAGTCGGAAGGAATAGGCTGAGCCGGTGACTCTGAAGAGGGCTCAGTGGAATGGTCGGTAGTTTTGGATTCTGTGCTGTTCAGGTTGCTTGGTGGTGGCGATTCCCCAAACAGTTTCCGGTACGCCTCGAGAAGCGATTTTTTCTGGTGGTGCCAGGCAAGTTCACTTTCAACTCTTGTGCGTCCGATTGCTCCCATGCTCGATCGGAGCTCTGGATCATCGATCAAGCTAAGCAAACACTTGGCAAAATCGACTTCATCATCAGGAGTCGCATACAACGAAGCATCACCGGCACTGAAACGATGCTCGGGCAAATCGTAACCAACAATCGGTCGCGAAAGAGCCATGTATTCCATCGTTTTGATCATCGTGCAAGTCACGTTGTAGTCACTGGGCGGATCGGGTGTGACAAAAATATCACAGCTAACCAAGTGCGATTGGAGCGTTTCGCCTTTGAGGTATCCGGGAAACACAACATGATCATCAAGTTCAAGTTCATTCACGAGCGCTTTTAAGCTCGGCACTGCCGGTCCGTCGCCAATGATGACCGCGTGGAAATCAGTCCGTTCGAATTTGTCTACCATGACCTTCAGCGCCCTGATAAAGCTATCGACACCGTCTTGGTATCCGATGCAGCCAAGATAGCCGACGACGGTTCGCCCTTCGGGTCGTAGCGCATCGATTGGTGCCGCTGTAATTTCATCCAGAATATTGGGTCCATTACGAACAACGTTTGTTTTATCAGGATCGACTCCACAGCGTTCGATCGCAGTCGAGCGTTGAGTCTGGTTCGTTGAAATCAATTGATTGGCAAGCCGACATGAGCGACGTTCAAACCAACAAAGGACACGGTAGACCAGCGAGTTGCCTTCTCCGTCGCTTTGGGCTTGATACAACTCCGGTGACAAGTCGTGGTGATCCATGACATATTTGACGCCAAAGATTTTGTAGAAGAAACCGATCGTGACGTACATGTCCGGCGGGGTGTGTACGTGCAATGCGTCAAATCCATGACGAAGAAAGATGTAGAAAGAAATAATGGCTGTTATCGTCAAGCTGTAGACGTACTCAACCACATACCCCACGAATCCTCCCCATTCTGGCGGAGCGGGATAGCGATAAGTCGCCACGCCGGAAACCATTTCGAATTTACTGGACGCAAACGAATCGGTCGGGCTGATGACTCGCACCTGATAGCCGCCATCGCGTAGCGCAAACGCTTCTTGTGCGACACGGGTGTCCTCAGGAAAGCCGCCATTCTCCAGCAACATCAAAATTCGTTTACTGCGACTCATTTAATACGCCAGACCTTGTGAACTATATCTTGAAAACGCCCCTAAATAGCGGCGAAATTTGTAGACCATCCAGTCTAATCGGAGCTCTCATTTTGAACGATTTTTTGCAGATATCTGCGACGAAATTTCAAAAACCAAACAGGTTGTAGTGGACGTTACTTTTAGAGCAGCAAGTTTTCGCGCGACAAACTGGAGCTTTTAAGGCAAAAGGAACGTTTCGCTGGGTTGGCTACGAACTACTGTTTTTGTGGGCGTTTTAAGTGATTACCCACGTTTCGGCACACCTTTATCCGTGGCTTATCGCCAAATGCACGTACGTTATTAGCCGCGAAAGCGTTTACGTATTTTATAGCAAAGAAAGAACGTCGCGCAAAAACCGTGGCTATCGCCAAAACGGCGCAAGTTACTAATTGCGAGTCTTAAAGCTCTGCCCACTCGCGTTTGAGATGATCAAGCGCGAGCGCGCAAAACGAGAGATGCGAAAGCCTGGAGGTGATGAAGTCACTCCAGCTCCAGCCGTCGGTTACAGCAAACGGGTCCTTGGTCCACTGTAACCCAACAACTAAAAAGCCAACTCTACGCCAGCTCCAACCTTCCAATATTGCCCGTGACGTCTGTGTAATACATGTAGCCATCAGCAGGGTGGGTTTCGAGATCAACAATTAGTCCCAAACCGTCAGAAACAATTTCCACATTGACAATTTCGCCTGCACTGTTGAGGCGGGCGGCACGAATCACTTGATCACCGATATCCGTGAAGAACAGAGTTCCAGCTAGATCACCATAGCGATCGCTTGCAAAGTCACCCAACACAATCGCTGTGCCACCATCGCTGTGAGCTCGCGCCCAGGTCGGAGCAGTGACGTCAGGCTCGGTCGCATAGAAATCCTGAATTTCGCTTAAGTTTTCATAACGACCAGTCCGGAAACTTTCACCGTTCTCGCCACCTTCGAAAGCCGGCCAGCCAAAGTTTTCACCTCCGCGGGCCAAGTTGATTTCTTCCCACTGCGTCCAACCAACATCGCCGATGTAGACTGCTGGATTGTCCGCGTCGTCATTAATTGCAAATCGGAATGGGTTTCTCAGTCCGGTAGCAAAGACCTTCGAAGCGTTGGAGTCAGGGTCACCATTGTAAAACGGATTGTCGCTTAGGCCTTCACCTGTAATAGGATCAATTCGAAGTATTTTTCCGGCCAAGCTATCGATGTCTAACGCGCGAATATTATTCACTTCAACTCGACCAAACGCGCCGCCGTCACCGCTGGCGATGTACAACGCGCCGTCGGGACCGAATTCCAGTTCACCAATCGTGTGACTTGTTTCATCCGCTGGAATACAATCCTCGGTTGGAGTGCCGTTACCATTAATGCACGAGTGCGGATCATTGGAACCGGGACGCACACTCGGGTCGCCGATGTTTTCATACGTGCTATTGCCACCTACGAGTACGAACTCTGAACTAGGATCCGCAAACGTGCCGGCGGCGTTAACGGTGAAACGTGAGATTCGTGAGACTCGGGCCCCGTTGCCATCGGGACCAGCAAGTCCACTTTGGCCCGCGGTCTCCGGTGGATCGTAGGTAAAGGCAGCATAGATAAACGGGTTGTTTTCAAAGTCAGGATGGACCGTGAAACCGATCAGTCCGCGGTCTTTGGTGCCTGCATTGACGATGTTGCGAATGTCCAGCAGCGGCGTCGAAGCCACTGTGCCGTTCTGATTGATTATTTGAATCAGACCAGCTTGTTCAGCAACCAAAATCCGTCCATCCGGCAAAAATTCGGTTTCGATCGGTGTATCGAATCCGGCCAAAATTTGATTGGCAACCACCTGGCCGTTGAGAGGAACCGTCGGTACGGTCGCTCCATCGATCAGTTCCGAAATTTCGGCAAAGCTAAGTGCCCGATCGTAAATCCTGACATCGTCGATTCCGCCTTCGAAGAAGTTATCCACTCGGCCAATCGTCACTTCGCCGGAGATGACAGGGCTACGGCCGGCAAACTCGTCTGTCGAAAAGACTTCGACTCCGTTGACGTACGCGGTGAATGAAGTTCCATCATAAGTCGTCGCGACGTGATTCCATTCTCCCACTGTCAGTACGGAATCAGTGTTGAAGCGATTCCAGTTGGTGCCATCTCCAAAGCCCGCGTGGATTCGGTCTTGCTGATAAACCCAGATGCCTGGATAACGATTGGCAGATCCACCATTGTCCGGCTGGAACCCAAGCACACCATGGAACCCGTTGTCGCTATTCTCTGGACGAATCCAGACGGCTTGCGTGAATGTTCCACTTCGCAATTCCAGTGAAGGATCAGATTCAATTTGAATAAAGTCATCCACGCCATCAAAATTAACACCGCGCAAGTTCGTTGTGTCAGTGTCAGGGCGGTCAGTGGTTGGACCATCTGGTGACGTAATATTTTGGTGAACACCGTTGTTCCCATTGCCGGAAGAATCGACAACGGTCTGGCCGATCTGCGTCTCGTCCAACTGGTAATGGGCGATCAATCCATTGCCACTTTCATCATCCAGGATGGTGATCAGTGCGGTGCGAGGTATATCCAACTCAGCCCCCTCAGCGCGGGACAGCGATATGCTGAACGTCTCAACCGCTTCGCTGACGTTATCATCCAACAATTCAACATTGATAAAGGCACTCGTTTGGCCATCGGCAAAAGTGACCTGTCCGTTATTGACACCTACAAAGTCCGAACCTTCAGTCGCAGTGGCACCAAGAGTTTGATAAAAAACGGTTGCCGGGCCGGAGCTGCCATCGAAACGAATCACTTCAATCTGAACCGACCCGTCATTTTCGCTGACCGTGGCACGGGTGTCTCCAAGCCCCACGAAACCCGCGCTGCTTCCTGTTGAGATTGTCGCATTGGTGCGGACCCAGCCAATGGTTTCATTGGCATGGCCGACTTCACTGTCCAACGATTGTTCTTCTTCGACGAACAAGCTCAGCGATGTGTTTGTCTGATTCAGAATTCGGAGCTGTGCAGTGTCTGTACCATTTGTCGTTTGCGAGTCAGCTAGAACGACACCATCGTAACCCGTAGCAATTGAAGTCGTTGCGGCACGCTCATCAGCGGTGAAGCGTCCGGTTGCGAATGATTCGAATTCTCCATCAGAAAATGCAATCCAGTGGAAATCCTCCAAGGCATGGTTGCCGTCACGGCCCTCTTCTTCTTGAAGGACGGCTTGGAAACCCGACGAGTTAACGTTATCCAAGCGGTGGATCACTTCATGAGCTCCGGCTTCACTGGCGACTTGCCCGATGACTACCGGGGCGCCGTCAAACGATGCAGTGAAGTCTATATTAGCCGTATTGTGATTAACTCTGGCCACGCCAGCTTCGATGATCGCACCATCGGCAAGAGTGTGCACTCCGCGTTCTACCGCGAACCAGGAAATTGTCTCGGTGGCGGTGTGGCTACCATCATCGAAATCCCACTCTTCAAGCTGATACTGAAAACCGGTTTGCGTTACATTGCGCACCCGAGCGTGCACTGGGTCCGATCCATTGAATGAGACTGGACTGACAACAACGATGGCGTCTTGCAATTCCTGATCAAACGTTACATCAAACCACTCGCCTTCAACATTTTGAGTGACCGAGAGGGTGCCCGTTTGGGCGATCACATTTCCACTGCCGACTCCATATTGAAAGTAACCGTTGATATGTAGAAATTCGCCACGTCCCAAGCCGGGTTGAAGTCCCTCGGCCGTATAAGTCCCGTTGGAAAATACATCGGGCGCTTCCGTTTCAAATCTGACACCATCGATTGCAATTGCATCAATGCGCACATTCGCGTCGACACCGTCTTGAAAAAAATCGTTGGTAAATGCAATTCGGACTTGGTCCGCGGTAATGGTGTCGTCGGTATTGTAGGTTAGCGTTCGAAAGTTACCTGCATCTGCCCCTGACCCAATGTCTGTGTATGTCGCAACGACGTCACCGCTAATTAAGAGGTCGATGTTTTCATTACCTGTTGTCCCGGCCGCGAATATCTGGACGGTTGACAACATCTGGCGCTCTTCAAGCGTTTCGACTTGCAGGTGGGATTCTGATTTTTTATTGCGACGGGGTTTGGCGAAGCTTTGACCAAAGATTTTTGTGAAAGGTGGGAACATCGAATTTCCAGACAAGGTGTGAGTTCATGGTGAGTTGGATAGATTACAAAGTAGACTAATTAAACTATTTGCCCCATCAAGTAGCAACACGCCTTCTAACATCTGGATGCTCAAAAATTTGCGACTTTCCATGCAGCCCCCTTATTCACGGTGGTATTCACGGTGGTTTCCCACGTTCCAGCGCACGGTACTTGGCGGAATACGAAAGTGTCCCGTTCAAGTTGAAACAGGGACATGCTGTTCAGGCGCAGCGTATACAAATTGGTCGGTCACAGATGATCACCTAACTGTCACCCCAATCGTCGTCAGAATTGCAAAACAAGTCGCTTTCATTCCAATTTTGAAACATCGATCTTGTCGGGCAATTCTCGTTTGTGGCTAGCCGATCTCAGCACAACGACTTTCGTTCCAGCAATTTCATCATGTAAGCACTTACGATTGGATCGAAAAATGGCTAGTGAATCCACGAGAGTCAACGGGTTCCCAATTTGCGGAATGGCGTTCACTATCCACAATATTAGATATCGCTTGAAAAAGAGGCTCTTTAACGGAACGAGCTCATCATTGTCGGAAACGATCTGAGTATTCATAAAATACTTACCGATGGTTTGTCCGTGCCGCGACAGCAAAATAGCGTTAAGCGCTAGAAAGACTGCGCTAAACAGAAGCATAATCACCACACTTTCAACAAAAAGGCTTAGTGGCGTATCTTCCATTTCCAAGTAGGCCGGGAAAAAAATTCCAACGACGATCCCGATCGCAGCGCATAGTGGAAGGAAGACAAGAATTAAAAAAATTGAATCGATGACGGAACCCGCAAATCGCTGCCACAGGGTCGCCAAATGCCTGCGTTTAAAACGCTTGGGGTCAGGCTCAACTTTCGTTTTGAAATCTGGATTGCCAGGGAATTTCGGCGCGGCGTACGGGTTCAAGTCCGAACTCATGAACTTTTTTCCAAATCGAGAAGAGAATTTGTGATGTCACAATAGCATTTTAAAACGATGGCTGCCAGTTTCCATGTTCATGATTCGGAGGACTGCTGAAATTTTCGAGTGGCGGCAATGTCATTGTCTCGCAAGAACTTCCGATCGAATTTGCTTCAACGCCCTCAGCCAAAGCATGCGTACAGCTGATTCAGTGCGCCCAAGTTTTGCGGCGACTTCTGCGTGAGAAAGCCCTTGTAGATTCCGCAGCACAATGACCTCACGATAGTCTTTTGGCAAAGCTTCCAAAACATCCGCAATGATCATCTGCTGTTCGCGATTGTCGGCATGAACGCTGGGTGTTTTCTCATCGCCAGCCAACATCTTTTCCAACATCATCGACGATTGATCAAGCGAATTTTGTAATTCCAATTCCCGAGCCGGATCGCGTTTTTGATTGGCGGTGTAATGGCGGACTTCGCGTGAGATCACGCGGCCGAGAATGGTTCGCAGCCAGGCAATCCGTTGGCCCTTGGTTTCGCCCTCGAAATTCTCTTCGCCCTTCCAGGCTTCGAGTAACGTCTGTTGAACAATATCTGACGCATCAAATTTCCTATCCCACTTCGAATCCAATTGAAGCTTCGCCATCAACCGCAACCAAGGGTGGAACTCGGATAGGTACCCAGGATGCGAGATCTCATTGGGCTCGCTTGATGACGACGGCTTCTTTGGCGTTGGTTCCGCTTCGTCCATGACTATGCCACCGCCATCGCGTTTGAAGAATTTTTCTTGCGACGAAATAGCTTGGTGACCAAACGCCAAATAGGCTTGAAAACCCAGCCCGCGATGAATGCCAACCCCAAACATGTCAACGCGTATGGAATCAAAACAAACGTGCTTGGGTCCCAGTAATTGTATTGGCAGCCAACGGGAATTCCGTACTGGCCATTAGTCTGGACGATAGCCACGACGATCGAAAACAGCACCATGGCGAGCACATAGTACACCAACCATTTCCAACGACCTTGCAGCATCCAGGCAATACCATAAGCCAACGCAACCAGTGCTGGAACGATGATGAGTGAGTGCAGCAGTACATTGATGGCGGTGCCAAAACTTTGCATTCGAGGAAGAGAAGAAGCAAGCCTCGGATCCAACGGTTGGGTCAAACAAACGTATGGGACTGCAAAAAGCAGTGGCAACAAAAGAAACATTTTCAAACTAAACGTAGACTTGCCAATCCAAAACTTTATATAAGCATACGGCCAGACAAAGACGCCAAGGATCACGACCAGCCGTCCCAGCCAACTCCACGCCAATCCATCTTCTCGCCAACGGGTTAGCTCGTCATATTTCCACGGAGGCGGCAAAATAAGCCGCGGGTCCGATTGAGATGAATTCGATGTCGCAAGTGTGGCAAAATTTGGGGTCGTTGACAGTGATTCAAGCACGGCTGGATCGTCACCTTTGTAATCAACAGCCGTTGCGACGAACGCGAAATGCTCCCTGCCAGACAAATAAAACTCTGGAATCACTTGGTCGCTGTCGATAGACGTCAAACTAAAGTCATCAGAAGCTTGCTTGGGCAGCATGATACTCCACTGCGTTTCAAAGTCTTCTATATCGATGAGTTTAAGTCTGGTGCCGTCTCGCGACTGACTCAAAAAGTGTAACCGGTTTTGCTCGTCTACTTTTAGTAGCTTGCGTTGGTCGGTCGGCAACTCGCGTTGAAGAATCGTTTTGCCTGTGACAAAATCCAATGCGACGAGTTTGTTTTCAAAGTGGCAAATCGCATCCACTTGGCCGTCGTTGTTACAGTCCGCTACCTGAATCTGCCCGAGCTTGTTCCACTTGGTTTCGCAAGGAATTCTGGTCTTGCGCACGAGTTTCGCTTGCTTGGTAGATCCATCTAAAACCAATAATTCCCAGCTAGGCGAACGATAGGCACGGACGACCAATCCTGTGTAAGTCTTATCGTTTGCGTGAATGTCGAAGGGGGTTCCAAGTTCCACACCACAGTTGAGATCTGCTTGCTTAACTGCCGTGTTGAACAAACCAATGCCGTTGTAACTTGACACCTCATTCCCGGTTGCCACATCATTCCATTTGACCACGAAGGAATGGTTGACAGTATTCACTTCGACCCGAACCATCGTTTTCGCTGATTCAGCATTGCTTTCTAATTTGTTTACCTGCATGTGAAACCGCCAAAGTTCAGGCTCCCACTTTACCGGGTTGGTAAAAATGGAATTCCAGATGTTTTGGCCGGATGCGCCATCAAAGGAGAGTATCGTTGCGGCGGATTTTCCCTGACTGTTTAACCTGTATCCAGGGCAAGTGACTTGAAGAGCTTTGGAATTAGCGATTTTCTGCAAGTGAATCCTCCACGCAGACAGGTCTTCTCCTCCCCACGCTCCCAGTTCGTTTATCCATTTGGTATCACCGGTTTTTGCATTGATACAATGAAGAACAAGTGGCGTTGAATTTGAAGTTTCACTTTGCCTTCTGTAGATCAACACGATTTCCAACTTGCCATCGCCATCTACATCAGCGCACTGCGAAGTAAACGTCGCAGTATCCAGCGACAAGGTACGTGATGTTCGGGCTTTGAGACGCCATAACATCGTGCCGGTTTTTCCACATACTAATACTGCATCAGGATTGGACGTCGTCGTCCAGGAAGCATGTTCCAATCCAAGGAAATCGTCAACGCCATCTCCATTGACGTCTGCGTTGAGTGTTCGAAGCCGTCCAGGCGTTTCCGGGAACTCGAAATTCCATATTGATTTTCCGGTCCGAGTTGAAATTGCTTTTTGGATTTTATATAAGTCCGGCGAGTTGCTCGTTAGCAAGTCTTGTTTGTTGTCTCCATCCAAATCATGCACAACTCGATAGTTGGTGCCTTGGGTTCGAATCCGAGCGGGCGCCGTGGACTTGATCGAAACAAATTGGCCTGAATCAAATGCTTTGGCATACTCTCGAGACCGATGCATGAACAAATCGGTCCGGCCATCGCCATCAGCATCTGTGTGGGCCATTAGTTGCAACTGGGGTCCGGAGTAGATGACTTTTCCAGTCAGCGAAGAAACGACTGCCGTGCAGTTGGCCACGCCGTTGGTTGTTGAAAGGTTCAATGTCGAGATAACGATTTGCGGACTTCCATCGGGAGAAGTTCCCCAAATAAATGGCGTGCCCAAGTTCACGGCATTGATAACAGTTCCAACAAACGGCATCTCTGCCTCTGCCATTCGAATTCGTTTTCCGGTTTTCGATGACAGTATGTCGATAAAGACGCTTAGCGACATCGCGGATTTGACCATCGGCGATATGACGTAAATGTCGTCCATTGAATCGGAATCTGCATCAGGACCAAGAGTGAATCGGAAAAGCTGTCGATCTTGAGAACGAATTTTCGCCAGAGCTTCGCTGTCCCAGATCGGTTTTCCGGTTTTTACATCGAGCGCCTGAAGCGAGCCCGTGCACGATGTATCTCCAAAAATTCTCTCGCCCAATTTGGCTTCATCAGCAATCAAAATTTCTGGGATTCCATCGCCATTGATGTCAGCCACTTTGGGCCAGTCCACTCCACGAGACGTCCAAGTCGGATCGGCGCTAGCGTCAAATTGCCAAACGATGGAACATGCTTCCGTGGACCAAAGTATATGGCGACAAATGGCTTCGGCGGCGGTATTTTCGTCTGCAATTTCGACTTGGTCGGCAAACAATAAGTGTTCGATCCCATCGATCATTACACTTTGCGGCTGCAGACTAGGGGGAAATCCAAGATCAAATGACTGACCATTGTTAGTTTTGATAAGTTCGCCATTGCTTAAATCGATATGAAGCAATTGCTTTCCACAAACCAGCCAGCCGGATCTTACTCCTTTCGAATTAGAACTCGTTACCATATTCCATGGCTGTGGCAAAACATTTGTGCGTCGTCCGTATCCGGAGCGGCGTCGAAACAAATATCCAGAATCATTTCCAATAAGGCTTCTGTTTTGAAACGGAAACCTATGCTGACGATCTTGCAAAGTCTGTGGAGAAGCCCATTCATCAGGTAGCTCAAGCCGCCAAATTTCCTTGCCCGTCTTCCCTGAAAGCATCGTTGTCCAGCGGCGAATTTTTTTATCAGGAGATTCGCAGAAAAAGGCAGCCGAAATATCATCGATGCCATCTTCATCAATATCGGCAACTAATTGGCTTTCGCGAATCACGCCTTCGAAATTGTTGACGCTTCTTTCCAGATTTGAAACGTAACGCCAGACAACCGTGCCGTCTTTTCCATCCAAAACAAATGCCGCAGCTTTTTGTTTGCACATCACCAATACGTCTTGAATTCCATCCGCGTTGATGTCGTCAAACTTTCCAAGCACGTTTGGTGTCAAGCGATTGTAAACGGCATTAGCTGCCCAATTCCACTCAAAGGCTCCGTTAGACTCCGATGCATCCGATTTCAATTCCGCCGTGCTGGTCATCCAGAGTTCTTTGCCCGTGCGGCCGTCAAGCCTCGAAATGCCGTCGCTTCCAAGCAACACAAAGTCATCACGTCCGTTGCCAGCGGCGAATTTGAACGGCATCCCTCGGACCGTCGTCTCAGGAAACACGCCCAGCTCCGGCGTCTTTACCTTAATGGCAAGTTCGCGCCCTCGGTCGAGCATGATCGAACTGGACTGGCCAATGCGACCGTTAGACCAAGTTTGTAATTCGTATTGGCCTGGGTCGAGTTGTATCGGGTTCTGTGTCGGGATGGTGATTTTGGGAATCACAACGCCATGTTCGTTGACTAATCGACCGACGATTAGCCCTTGGTCGGAAAGCAATGAAAGTTTGCCTTGGTTTGCATTTCGCCATCCGTTCCAAGCAAGCGCTGCAACGGTCGCAATCGCGATCACTGCGAACGCCGCTGTTATCGCCCATGAGAATGCTTTTTCGTTTTGACGACGCCAGCGAATGGTTCTTTCAACTAGCGAGGGTCGACGTGCTTTAATGGATCGCCCTTCGGCGAACGCTTCGAGATCTTCTGCCAAATCGGTTGCGCTGTTGTATCGATCTCGTGGTTCCTTTTCCAGACACTTGATCAAAATCGTTTCAAGGTCACGAGATGCCTCAGGAACCAGCTCTCGAATTGGCGGGGCTTCGCAGGTAAGGACTTGAGCCAGAACGGCGTGCGGCGTATCGGCTAGAAATACACAACGACCCGTTAGCAATTCAAACAACGTAGCGCCCAACGAATAGATGTCGGTGCGATGGTCGATCGGATTTCGCGAAGGAGCCGCTTGTTCCGGGCTCATATAATTCGGCGTTCCCAGCATGGTGCCTGTCATGCTCATACGGACGTCGTCGAAACGGCGGGCCAATCCAAAGTCTGTCAGCCAGATCTTCTCGCCGTCTTTGATCAGGTTCGACGGCTTTACATCTCTATGAAGCACATCGCGTTGGTGTGCATGCGCCAGGGCGCGGGCCACTTGAGCACCCCAGCGTGCGATCGTCTCCGAATCACGATGTGCTTCATCGGAAACATGCCAAGCCGCAAGACTTGGGCCATCGATTAACTGCATCGCAAAGTAATGTAGATTCTCGTGTTCGCCGTAGGAGTAAATCGGGACGATATTATCGTGCATCAATGTCGCGACCAATTCGGCTTCGCGTTCGAAACGTTTCGAAGCCTGAACGCCAGCCGAAGAGTAGCGCAGCATCTTGAGCGCAACCGTTCGTTTAAGCGAAACTTGACGCGCTTCGTAAACAACGCCCATCGCGCCACGGCCAATTGGCTTAATGATTTCAAAATCGCCCATCTGTTTTGGCGCCAATTCTGAGCCAACGCCCAGACCTGCCAACATGTCGATGCCTTCTAAGTATTCGTTCAGGTCGGCTTCCAAATCGGGATGCTGTGCAATCAAAGACTCACGACTGCAGGCGCGTCCATTTTGCAAATCATCCAGGTATTGATCCAGCACGTTAGCCAACTGAGGGTTCTCCGCAAACGATTTTGTCAGATCACCTGGTGGGCTGACTTTGAATGATGCGGTCAAATCGTTTTCACTTTTGTCAGACGCAATGTCTGAATTGCCTCCGTCAGTGGTCTCGTGATTTGATGTTAAGTCGCGATCTGACATGCTGAACCTGCTTGGCTCCAACTACTTTGAAAACTGGTTTGGGAACGAGCGAGTCGTCCTCTTGTTACTAGTGTTAAGTCGATAGAGAAGCGCAACGCGTATTTTTCAGAATTCTTTTAACTAAATGTTTGACAAGTAAAACTGATTTTAGACGGGAATTCACTTATATGCACGATTTTGATTTGGCGTCAAAGATTGCAAGGGTTGGCTTATTTTTCCACAAGGTTGTGGCTTTGCTGAGTTCTGATACGATTATCAACGCAGTTGGCAGAGCAGGGCACTCCTAATCATGCGGACACTGCAATTAAGAATTTTTTTTGGATTGATAATGGCTGAAGGCACGATTAAGCGACTTACTGACAAAGGTTTCGGATTCATCGACGTCGGAACTGACAAAGACTTGTTCTTTCACTCTTCAAGTTGCGAAGGGGTCAGTTACGATGAACTTCGTGAAGGACAACGAGTTACTTTCAATGAAGCAAGCGGACAAAAAGGCCCGTGTGCCGAGAACGTTCAACTAGCATAACTCAGCATGGCTTTTCGATTTCGAAAGCCATCTAGCGAACGCTAAAGAAATGCCTGCCAGAATTAATTTACTGGCAGGCTTTTTTTGTAACCCCACAGAAGGCTCGGTTGGTCGTCGATTCATTCCGTAGCTCCACTATCAAACGCAAATATTCAGATTCGTCCGCCGCTGAAGCAGAGATAACTTGCTTCAATTGGCGTTTGGTGCAATATTTAATCGGTTGATGAACGCCGACAAAAACTCAAAGGAAGATTGATTTAGAGATGATTAACAAATTGTTATTGCCGTTGCTTGTTTGTTTTGTTGTTTTTTCTCTGGCCTCGGTCACTTCGGCGCATGACGTTTTCCAAGACGTCTTGAAAGAGCAATACACGCTCAGGTCATTTTCGTGCAAGACCTGCCATCCCGACAGCGACAATCGGAAACTTCGAACACCGTTTGCCGATCGAATTCACAAAGAGCTTAAAGGCAAAGATCTGACAGCGAAATTCGAAGCCGCCAAAAAGGCTGAAGAAGAAGCGAAAGCAAAAGATCCAGATTCTGTCGGCAAAGACAAAGGTCCACTTTTTGAATTTGGAGTAGAAGCTTCAAAGGATTTCAAAGAAGCATTCAAAGTCGTGTCAAAGCAAACCATCACGTTTGATGAACTGCTGCAAGCCGGAATGTTTGCGGGTGCAAAATTGGACACCAAAAAGATCGCAGCCGCGAAAGCAGCCAAAGAAGCCGCTGGCGAGGAAAAAAAGTAAGATGGATATTCTTGTCCGTCTGATCCAATCTTGCGACTGGCGGACAGGAATGAATGTCTAACTTATTAAAGCGAAATCTATGAACACTCCAGTCAATCGCAGCGAGCGCCAACCGACTTTCTTTTTGGCGCATTGCGTTGCGATTGCCGGATTGATGGCCTCGTTTTTATCTGCTTCGTTTGCCGTTGCCCAAGAACCAACGGCGATCGAAATGACCGGCCGAACGATGGGCCCGATTCAGTACAAAGTCATCGTGTCTCATCATCCAGATTCTGTTGAGCCGGAAGCACTTCATCGCGACGTTGAGTCGGCGCTAGAACGAGTCAATCAGCTTATGTCGACGTACATAGCTGACTCAGATGTAAGCCGATTCAACGATTCGAATTCGACCGAGTTCTTCGAAGTTGATGCTGAAACGGCAAACGTGGTCAGCCGCGCGATCGAGATCAGCAAAATCACAAACGGTGCTTTTGACATCACCGTCGGTCCAGCTGTAAACCTGTGGAAATTTGGTCCAGACAAATCGGAATTCACGCTTCCAACCGACGAAGCGATTGCCAATGTCAAAAAAGTAGTCGGCTATGAAAAATTGGAAGTTCGGTTAGATCCTCCCGCTCTTCGAAAAACCGAGCCGAAGCTGAAAATTGATTTGTCAGCGATTGCAAAAGGATACGCAGTTGACCAGGTCGCCAAATCGCTGGACGACAACGGCTGTAAGGGATTCATGGTTGAAGTCGGAGGCGAAGTCACGACGCGCGGCGAAAGAGCAGGGGGCGGCCCGTGGCGAATCGGTGTCGAAAAACCTGCGAGCAAATCGCTCAGTCAGATGCAAATCGCTGCTCAACCTAACAATTATGATCATGTGGCCGTCATCTCAAACATGGCGATGGCGACTTCGGGAGACTACCGGAACTTCATCGAACATGAAGGCAAACGATTTTCGCACACGATTGATCCGGAAACATGTCGCCCGGTGACTCACTCGATGGCGTCTGCCTGCGTCGTCGCTCCAGATTGTATGACGGCCGATGCGTTGGCGACGGCGATGATGGTAATGGGAAGCGAAAAGGGCAGTGAAGTTTGCAAATCGCTTGGCATTAAGTTCCTCATCGCCGAACGCTCCGCAACCGACGACGAATTTGCAGAGACAATCGCCGAAGGATTTCCATTGCTGGTCGAACCCGCAAAAGCTGGCAACAATCAAGCCGATGGAATCATGCCGACATTTATCGCGGCTGCTTGCATATTCGGTTTGGTCATTTTGGCGATGGCCGTAGGGTCGATCTTCAACAACAAACCAGTCCAGGGCTCATGTGGCGGATTGGCCAACATGACTAACGAAGACGGCGAAACCGAATGTGGCATCTGCTCCAAACCAGTCACCGATTGCGTTGAGAATGCAGAAGCAGCGAATGCAGAAGCGACTGGCTAGAGAAGTGGACCAGCAATTGAGTTGGGCTGGCGCTTTGGCACTGTTGAAATTCACACTACTTGGGCTTGGCTGCCTTGTCACAATGGCTACTGTCCTATTCTGATTTTGAATGGGCGACTCGAGAACATCTTATCCAACTGCAGAGATCGAAATGCTACAGACTATTTCAACACTATCCTCTAAAGCGGTCATGGGCTGCGTTTTGGTCGCGGCGATGGTATTTGGGATTCAGTCGCAATGCGTCGGTGAGCATTACGACATCTACTTGCTTGCCGGGCAATCCAACATGGACGGTCGCGGGCTTGCCAGTGAGTTGTCCGATGAACTCAAAAAGCCGATGGAGCAGGCCATTATCTTCTATCGGAATCCGAAGACTGAAGGCGAAGGTTGGCAACCTTTGTCACCGAAATTCAGTCGCGCTCCAAAGAAATACAAAGGCGCAACGTTTGGCATGGAAATTGGATTTGCTCAAACGATGATCAAGACTCACCCGGACACCAAACTGGCGCTGATCAAAGGCTCTCAAGGTGGAACGAATCTAAGAAGCGATTGGAAACCTGGTGACAAAGATGACAGCGAAAGCCAAGGCCCGCTCTATCGAGAATTTATCAGCACCATTCAAATGGCAACCGACAAGCTAACCAAGCGCGGTGATACATACACGATCCGCGGTTTCTTGTGGCACCAAGGTGAATCCGATTCGAAAAACGGTGCCAAAAAATACCGCGGTCGATTGGAACAGTTGCTTGTTCGAATTCGAGAAGACGTGGGCGTTCCAAACCTGCCAGCCGTTGTCGGAGAGGTCGTAGACAATGGAAAACGCGACGCCGTGCGTGAAGCAATTCGAAACGTTGCCAATGCCAGCCCAACAGTTGGGTTAGTATCCTCTGAAGGAACGAAAACCTCTGATCCCGGGACGCACTTTGATACCGATAGCCAGTTGTTGATGGGCAATCGATACGGGGAGCAAATAATCGCGCTGCAATCGACCAAGCAAGACGAGAAACCAGCGACCGAGAAAATGAAAAACGCTGGTCAAGCACAACGGCCGAGCCGCAAAGGCAAACCGAATATTTTGTTCATCACGGTAGATGACTTAAACGATTGGGTCGGATGCCTAGGTGGCAATCCAGACGCCCAAACTCCCAATCTGGATCGGCTTGCTGGGCAGAGTGTTTTGTTCAGCAATGCTCATTGCCAGGTCGCTTTGTGTAACGCATCTCGAGAGTCGATGATGACCGGCATGTACGCTTCCACGACTGGCATCTACGGGAACTCTTTGAAAAGGACCAAACCAGCTTACGCCAATGCCAAACACATGCCTGTTTGGTTGGGTGAAAATGGGTATCGCACCATGTGCATGGGAAAAATTTATCACAAAGACCACGGCAAAAGATCTCGCTGGGATGAGGTTGGTCCAAAAACCGAGCGATGGGGTCCCGTGCCTCCAAACGGCCGGCAGTTCACTAAGAAATTTGGAAAAGATGCCAAGGATTCTCTCGCTTGGGCTGCGTTGGATATCGAAGTGGGCGGAATGCCCGACGAAAAAATTGCCGCTTGGGGAATTGAAAAACTGAAACGCGATTACGACGAACCGTTTTTCCTGGCGTTGGGATTTTACAAGCCGCATGTGCCGATGACCGCACCAAAACGATATTTTGATCAATTCGATCGAGCCAGTTTGACTTTGCCAAAAGTGCTGGAAAACGACCTTGATGACGTACCTGAAATCGGTCGCCGTTGGGTTTTAGATCGTCAGAAAATTATCGCTGAAGAAGCCGTAAAACGCTACAGTCCGACTTATCGTCGCGAGCTTGTTCATGCGTATCACGCTTGTGTCGCGTTAGTTGATGATTGCATTGGCCAGGTGCTGGAGCAACTGGATAACAGCCCTTACGCGGACAATACAATTGTTGTTTTGTGTTCGGACCATGGTTGGCACTTGGGTGAAAAGAATCATTGGCGAAAGTGGATGCCTTGGGAAGAATCAACGCGCAGCTTGTTGATCGTTCGAGCCCCTAAGGCGACTGGAAATGGAGGCGTCTCAGAACGGACCGTCGGGTTGATTGATATTTACCCAACTCTTGCGGACCTATGTGAACTGAAAGCTCCCAGTAACTTGCAGGGCGAAAGTTTTCGTTCGCTACTCCAAAACCCCGAATCCTCCTGGGCACGTCCGGCGCTGACATCCACCACTGCCGGCAATCACACGGTTCGATCGGAGCGTTGGCGATACATTCGGTACGCCGACGGCACAGAAGAACTTTATGATCACGAAAAAGATCCGCATGAATGGCACAACCTTGCAAACGATCCGAAGATGAAGCTCATCAAAGAGGAGCATGGCGAGTGGATTGATCGCCTGAACGAAACCGAAACTACGCCAAAGGATTAGGACAAGCTTTCCATCGGTCAGCCATATTCGTTTTCAATGCCACATCGCATTATCAAGTCCTCGATTTTTCCAAACCGCGGTCGCCATTGGTCTTTTTCAAGTAACAAATAGTCATCGGGCGTCAGTTCACGAACGCCCGAAATCCAATATGCGACCAGACGATGATGGCCGTCTTCTAATTGAAACGACCCATCGGTGTCACGGTTAATTCTGATTCGCGGCAAAAAGCCGCCATTAACAATCTCTTGTTGCATCGCAGGTATTTGCGCGACGTTGCGCAACTTTCTCTGCGACATCCAAATGTCTTTGATTTGCATGACAGTACCTCCAGCTTGAGTGAGCTGGAGGGGCCATCACGAATCGGGATCTGGATTCTTAAAATTTGAATCATGGGTCGAAATCTTGTTTAGCTTTTGGCTTAGTTTGTAGCGTAAGTCGTCAAGACTTTCGTTTCTCGAAAATGACGCGAAACTCAAACGCCCAAACTCTTGACGAGTTCTGCTACGCGCTTGGCTACGTCTACATGTTTGGAGATTGGCATTGCCTGGAAAGGTTCGTGACAAAACGGACTTTCGGGAAAGTGCTTGCTCGCGCGACGATATCCACAAAACCGTTGAAACCAACTCAAATTGCCGCCATATCACGTGGCTTCACGCGGAAACTTCGATTGTGCAAATCAGTTAGCCGAATATATTTGAACACTTGATTATTACTGCGGACGAAATCAGCGAGGCCCAAATGGCAAACGAAAATATCGAAGAACTCACAAAGCAAATTGAAGCCATGCGGCCTTGGCATCACGATATCGTGTTGTTTGACGAATTTTCGACGGGCAAAATTTTCTCGCCAGACGGGCTTTTGAAAAGATCAGAAAACGATGGCGTCAGCCTGATTTCGCCAAAGCAGCATTACCTGAAAAAGATTGACCTGCTTTACCCCGACGGCATGAGCGGCAAGAGCTTTTTAGATTGCGCGTGCAACGCGGGCGGCTATTGTTTTTGGACACGGGAACGTGATGTGGCCCGTGCGGTTGGATTCGATGTTCGAGAGCATTGGATCAACCAAGCCAAATTTGTGCAGCAACATCGAACGGCCGAGCCGGTTGATCGCCTTGAGTTTCACGTCATGGATCTCTACGACGTTCCAAAGCATGATTTTGGAAAGTTTGACATGACTTACTTCAGCGGAATTTTTTACCACCTGCCTGACCCAATTACTGGGCTGAAGATTGCCGCCGACATGACGACCGACGTGATCGTTGTGAACACCGCCATGGTCATAGATCCCAACAATCCACGCGGGATGACGATGGCCAGAGAGAGTCGTACGAAAGTCATGTCAGGCGTGCATGAGCTGTCCTGGTTTCCAAACGGCAAAGAAACGATGTTGGACATCTTGCTTTGGTTGGGCTTTAAAGATTTCCGGGTCACGTTGCTCAATGAGAAAAAAGACGTCCCGCGAAGTCGTATCGAAATTTACGCAGCACGAGAAGAAGGCCGATTGGCTAATTTTGTTGGCGAGCCCTTGATCGACTAGTTGCATTTCTTTGCGCATGCCATGTTTACGTGAAGCATGCTCATGCTACCCGTGAGCATGGCACCCAGAACTCTGGGACAAACGTAGCATCGTAACGCAACTTTTTTAGGCGCTGCAGAAATAAATCAATGGTCAGCCGCCGAGGCCTTGGGATACCGGCATTTGTGATTCGATCATCTCAATTAAAGCCTCCCAGCGATCTGGGTGCCGAAGTTTGTTTCTAGTCAGAAGTAGCCATTGGTGAGAATTCTCGAAAAACACCAGTGCCACGGTGTCGTTGGCAACACAGTGGGAAAAGTGTGACCACTCAAAACTGGCGTTTGCATTTGCTATATGAGACTTTGTCGAAATTCCTGTCGGAGAGAAAGTCGAGTGCGTTGAAGACTGAGCTTCGAGTTTTTTGCGTGATGATCGGCCGAACTGGAATCCGTCAATTAAAAACGGGAACAACGCTATTCCCGGCAGGAGCAAAAAGGCAACGAAAAGAAATATATCTGACAACTGCTGACCAAAAGGCGAAGACGAAAAAAAAGTAAATGAGATTATCAGGAAAGAAAGAAACGAGAGTAACCAAACAAGCAAAACGAGTCGTTGCTTAAATACGGGAGATGCCAAACGTTGAGCCGACAAAGCATCCTCGACTGTCAGGCAACCGGCCATCACAAAAATCGAATCGCGGTATTCGTCTTCAACCTCAACAGGCGTTGGCGATTGATACGGGTTGTCGCTTTTGTCGACCAAATTTACTGAATCCTGGGAGAGGATTGAATCGCTTTTAGGATCATCGGGCAGTCTCGGTTTTCAATTAGCTTATCAAAAAAGTTTCCGATTGCAGAAAGACTATTCTGTCGATTTGGAGTGCGATTGATAAACATACCGAATCGTTTCGCGTTTTTTGGGACCGTCAATTGACCACTCGATTAACAAACCATCTGGATCCAGCGACAACTTCGCGGCGTAAATGTCTTGTCGTCACACATGCGGATCAACGGACGTCATGTTTTGGTCTTCATCAACCGCAAGATCAAACAGGTAAACGGGATTGTCCACGCCAAAACGAAGGTGTTCTAAACGCAGATGTTCCAACGGAAGATTTCCCGTCTGGGAGTTGGGCTTAGCTGGCTGTTTTGTCCAACGATATGAATTGGTGAAAGCTAATTTTTTACCACCGTCTGGCATCCAAGTCCCTGACTCGGAAAAAATGATTTCGTTAGCCGTCGGTCGGGTTACCTCAACCGCGCCTTCGCCACTCCCATTCCACCCCGTAGAAACTGAGGACGACGCGACGAACGTGAGGCATTGAATCGAACCAAGCCGTTCCCAAACGGAATCAAATGACATCTGCGATTAACCTTTCAACTACAAAGTCGCATAGAAAACGTCGGTGCGAAGAACATACTTTACCCCGACAGTCAGCGGTGCTCCTTCGTGCCAGCGTTCATGTCGAAACAAGAGAGCGGTTCCGGCGCTCGGCGTGACCACATTTTCGACTTTGCGGCGCGAGTCTCCTTTTCCAACATAGTCTCTGAAAGTAGTTGAGCCGCCTTCGAACCCATCATTTAGATAAACAAGGTACGACAATTTGCTGACATCACCTTCGTCGTTGGTGACCGAGCCATCTTTGTGACGTTTAAATTCTTGCCCAGGCTTGTAACGATAGAAACGCTGGCGACAGTTAACGCCAACCGCTTCTTGGTCGTCGAGATGCGGCAAAACTGATGAAATGCGAGTCCACATCAAATTCGCGAGCTCGGGATCATTTAGATTCACTCGATCATTGTTGCGAATATTCGTCATCATCTTTTGCCCGGAACGCGTTCGAACCGAAGCCGCATCAAATCCAATCGCCTCGGCACGCTCAATGAGTGCAACACATTCATCAGCCGAGAAGACGCCAGCCACAGTAAAGGCATCCTGATCGAAATAGTTGGCAACCAATGTCATGTGTCTTCAATTCAGGGCAAAGTTAAAGTTAAATCTCATCCCTCTGATTTTAGCAATCCGATTCTCTAATTCAAAAAGAGCAATGAGCCGTTCTGCGAGCCTCGTAAAGACGGACAAGAATGTCCAGCCTACGAAATAGTGCAACTGAAGGCCCCGTCGAATGGTGCACAAGATTACGGTAAATTGGTGGGCGTTGTTTCTTATTGATTCGTCACATTGTACCTAATTCAATGTGTCCTTCATCGAAGCAAAATTTCACTTTTGACGAATCGGTCTTGGTCGATCCACAAACTTAAGGAAACTTACTTTGTCGACACTTAACTCTCCAACCGTTTTCCAAGGCGACCTTCCCAAAATTGGGATTAGGCCCACGATCGATGGCCGTTATGGCGGAGTTCGCGAATCGCTGGAAGATCAAACGATGAACTTGGCACGGCGAGTGGCCGAGTTGATTTCAAACAGCTTGCGTTATCCAAACGGCGAGCCGGTAGAATGCGTGATTGCTGACACTTGCATTGGAGGCGTTTCTGAAGCGACGGCGTGTGACGACAAGTTTCAAAAACAGAACGTTGGCGTTTCGCTGACGGTTACGCCATGCTGGTGCTACGGCAGTGAAACAATGGACATGGATCCGCTGCGGCCCAAAGCCGTTTTTGGTTTTAACGGAACCGAGCGTCCGGGAGCTGTTTATTTGGCGGCGGTTTTGGCCGGGCATACTCAAAAAGGAATTCCAGCTTTCGGCATTTACGGTCGTGATGTGCAGGAAGCCGGCGATTCAAATATGCCTGCCGATGTGCAGGCGAAGATTCTTGATTTTGCTCGATGCGGTCTCGCGGTCGCAATGATGCGAGGCAAATCGTATTTGTCGATGGGTGGCACTTCGATGGGAATTGCCGGTTCGATGGTCGACTATTGTTTCTGGGAAAAATGGCTGGGCATGCGGGTTGAAGACATCGACATGACCGAGTTTGTCGGCCGCATGAATAAGAACCAATTCGACCAAGACGAATACGAAACGGCGTTGGCGTGGGTAAAGAAAAATTGCCCAGAAGGCGATGACTATAACGGAGACGATGGCAAGCGTTCACGTGACCAACTCGATAGCGAATGGTCCGATAGTGTGAAAATGGCTTTGATCGCTCGCGACTTAATGGTCGGAAATCCAAAGCTTGCGGAAATCGGTTTGAAGGAACAAAGCCAAGGTCGCCAAGCGATCGCGTCGGGCTTTCAGGGTCAACGTCAGTGGACCGACCACTTTCCCAACGGCGATTTTCTCGAAGCCATTCTTAATACGTCGTTCGATTGGAATGGCAAACGGGCGCCTTACATCGTCGCCACTGAAAACGACGCACTTAACGCCGCGACGATGTTGTTTGGTCACTTGTTGACTAACACCGCGCAGCTATTCGCAGACCTGCGAACTTACTGGAGCCCCGATGCGGTTGCGTCCGCTTGTGATGGTTACAAACTTGAAGGAAAAGGAAGCGATGGCTTGCTGCACTTGATCAATTCAGGCCCTGCGACGTTGGACGGAACTGGTGAGCAGACCGACAGCGATGGCAATCCAACCATGAAACCGTTTTGGGAAATCACCGACGAAGAAGTCGAGAAATGCCTGCAGGCGACGACTTGGCATCCTTCGATTACGGAGTATTTTCCCGGTGGCGGCATGAGCACACGTTACCGCACTCGCGGTGGGATGCCGGCAACGATGACCAGAATCAATTTGGTGTCCGGGTTGGGGCCAGCGATTCAAATCGCCGAGGGATACACGGTCGAACTGCCAGACAATGTGCACAACATTCTCGACCAACGTACCAATCCGACGTGGCCAACAACCTGGTTCGCACCAACACTCACTGGCGAAGGTGCCTTTACGTCGACTTACGATGTCATGAACCACTGGGGTGCAAATCATTGTGTGATGACGGCTGGGCACGTCGGACATCTATTTATCACTTTGGCTTCACAACTTCGAATTCCCGTCTACATGCACAACGTTGCCCAAGAGCGAATTTTCAGGCCAAGTGCTTGGAATGCGTTTGGTACGGCCAACCGAGAGTCAGCTGACTATCGGGCTTGTGAAAACTTCGGACCACTTTACGGTCGCAAATAGACAAAAAACCAAATCAAGATTTCGCATTCTCGACACCGAACAAACATCAACAGCCATGACAAAATCAGAAAAATTAGCTGCGTTGTTAACTCTTTCCAATGAGCTCGGTGACGAACGGCTGAATATGGCGATACTTGGCGAAGGCAACACTTCCACGAAAGTCGATGATCAAACGTTTTACGTCAAAGCCAGTGGAAGCTGTCTGGCAACGCTTACGGAAAACGATGTCGTCGAGTGTCGGTTCGAACAGTTGCTTCCGATGCTTAAACGTGATCATATGTCCGATCAAGAGATTGTTGACGAGCTGTTCGCCAGCCGAGTCGATTCGAAAGCGCGTAAACCGTCGGTTGAAGCCCTCTTTCATGCTTACTTGCTGTCGCTACCCGGAATTGAATTCGTTGGTCATACGCACAGCGTGGCGGTGAATCAGATCCTGTGTTCACCGCTGGCAGAACAATTTGCCACTCGAAAACTATTTCCCGATGAGATCGTTTGTTGCGGGCCGGCTTCTGTTTTCATCCCTTACACCGACCCAGGACTGGAACTTTCGAAAGTCATTGCGACTGAAACGGAAAAGTTCATGCAGACGTTTACGGCTCCACCACGGGTCATTTTGTTGGAAAACCACGGCATCATCACGCTGGGCAATTCGACAAACGCCGTCAAGGCCGCGATGTTGATGGCTCAAAAATCCGCTGAGATTTTCGTTGGAGCTGCCGCACTGGGAGGACCAAAATTCCTTTCACCTGAAAACGTTGACCGAATTGCAAATCGCATTGACGAACATTACCGTCAACGTGAATTGAAACTTTAATCTTAAACCAGGCAAAAGCCCGCTCTCGCCAAGTGGGTTCGTTGATTAAAATCTTTCAGTAAACACAAAGAATCATTTAGTCTGCCGCCCGTTGAACGCCAAGCCATTGATAGATACGTTGCACATCTAATTTCGACGCCACCGTGAGACTTGAACCAACATTTGGGCGAGACAATTTCGCATTTAATTCGCAAGACTAACTAACAATCATGCCAAAAATCAACTACGACTCAAGGTTTCCAGGAATCGACGATCTTCGCAATCGGGCCCGCAAACGCATTCCCCGATTCGCGTTCGAATACCTGGACGGTGGTTGCAATGAAGATGTCAACATCCATCGAAACACTGCCGACATTCACAAAATCGAATTGATTCCGCAATATCTCTCTGAGCATATCAAGTCGGATATGAGTGTCGATTTGTTTGGCCACACGTACGATGCACCCTTTGGAATTTCACCGATTGGATTGCAAGGTTTAATGTGGCCGAGGACGCCTGAAATTTTAGCGGCTGCGGCTTTCAAATATAACATTCCGTTTTGCTTGAGCACGGTTTCGACCAGCAGCATTGAAACCATTGCCAAGGTCACCGAAGGAAAGGCTTGGTTTCAGCTTTACCATCCCGCCGAAGACTCGGTTCGCGACGACATCATCGAACGTGCCAAATCAGCCGAGCTACCGGTGTTGGTGATTTTGGCCGATGTTCCGACGTTTGGTTATCGCCCTCGCGACATTCGTAATGGATTGGCGATGCCGCCAAGTATGTCACTGCGAAACATTATGCAAATTTGCAGTCGACCAAGCTGGGCGATCAACACGCTGATCAATGGCAAACCCGAGTTCGAGACTTTGAAGCCCTACATGCCCAAGGGCTTGAACATGAAACAGCTCGGTCAGTTCATGGACAAAACATTCTCAGGTCGTCTGAATGAAGAAAAGATCAAACCGATCCGCGAGATGTGGCCTGGAAAATTAGTCGTCAAAGGAATCGCTTGCGAAGCCGACGCCGAAAGGTGTATCCGTTTGGGTGTCGACGGACTGTGGGTGTCCAATCATGGTGGCAGGCAGCTGGACGCTGGTCAGTCGGCGATCAAGGCGCTGCGTGGCGTGGCTGAAAAATTCAAGGGCCAAGCCACGATCATGATGGACTCCGGCATTCGCAGTGGTCCTGATATTGCGAGGACGCTGGCCAGCGGAGCTGATTTCGCAATGCTTGGTCGCACGTTCATGTATGGAGCCGCCGCGCTAGGCAACAAAGGCGGCGAGCACACGATTTCGATTCTCAAGCTTCAGTTACAACAGGTGATGGAACAAATCTGTTGCCAGCGCGTCGTTGATTTTCCAAAATTTCTATCCAAAGAAAGTCAACAATAGCATTCCTGAATTTAGGCTGACCGAACCTAGCTTGGAAAAATCAATCTAAGCAATTGTTTTATGCACAAGACCACGTTTGGCTGTGGCAATCACGCAGACCTGACACTACGTTCGGCGGACAAATGAATCATTCCATGAAACATTCGACAACAAGCCTGCCAACTGAACTGTGGTACACAACAAATTGGAAACCCGATCGTTTCCTCGGCATGCTAAAAAAGCCGAATACCTATGCACTGGTGTCCATAGGATTGGACGAGGAGATTACTACGCTCTTTGAATTCGAGGACAAGTTCGCGTTTTCAGTTACTCCGGACTGGCGGGACAATGGCCATCAACCGCCTAAAATGAGTTGGCTGAGTCAGCGACAGTCACTCCATGCGATTGATTCTGATGGAAAAATTGCGGTATCAATTGACCTTTCCGAAAACCAAGAGCTTGCTTTGGAGCAAGACGAGGAAATTGGAGTAATGCTGGCGACTGAAGAATCGCTTTTTCTGAGCATCAACCGAGGATTGAACAACCGCGATAAACAAGCTCCCGAGTACGATCTCACCTCACGTCTGGTAAAATTATCACTTGCTGGCGAGGTGGTGTGGTCAACAAAACTGCCCACTAACAAGCTCGTTTATGGCGGCGTCTCTTACATGAGTGCGGCTACAAATTGGAAGCCAGCAACGTGCCCGCCCTGGTTCCCGACAACTTGGCGACCTTTTGGCCACGATTTGCTGCTCGTTTCAGGTCGTCGTGTCATGGCGACTTTGGCGGAGACCAGTTCGGGAGTTGGCTGCCGTTACATTCTTGATTTGGATTCCGGTTCGCTGATCTGGAAAAGCGAGCCTTCCGCTGGCGGAAACAGCGTTTCAATCGGGAATGGCGAGTTTCTGATTGGCAATCAAGGGTATGGCGAATTCGAAACCTGCCTGTTTCGAAATGACAAAGTCGATATGTCTTGGCCGTCGCACGGGCATAGCTTTCGGATCGGCGAAAAACTAATGTCGATCCAATTGGCTAATGTCGTGAGCCAGCCTCAGCATCTGGTTGAGATGAAAATGGATGGTGCGGTATCGAAACAAAGTGAACCACTCGGCGGCTATAACACGTCTCGTCCTCAGCAACTTAGAGACGACGTCTACTTCTGGCGTGCCAACAAAATCTGGAAGTGGAATCCGCCCGAAGGTATCAGCCAAGTTTTGGAAACGAGTTTCAAAGACAATGGCTTTGCAACGCCATTAGACTTCAGTGAAAACCTCATCGGCTTTCACGTCCGAAGCGACCGTAAAGGATTTTTGTTGGTTCTGGAGCTGTGGAATAAAGACTAACCACAGAGGACACTGAGGAGCACAGAGGTTTTTGTTTTTAAGAAACTGCCCGAATTTTTGCTAATGCAGATTCGTTGAGGTTAATTTGCTCCGCATCCTTTGCGATCTAAGCACCTTTCGATGCTCTTGTTACAAAATCCTCATCCTCTGTGAAACTCCGTGTCCTCTGTGGTTAAATTCCCTCAGTGCTTCTTCGTTATTTGAAGTTTAACATGGCTTTGTCAAGCAACGGTTTAGATTTGTTATCAGTCGTGTCGGTAAGCTTGACTTCAAACTGAAACCCGAACCCTTCAGGTGCTTCGGCCAAATCCAATGACGCAGGCGTCTTGGCGATCTGCTTGGCAAACCCTTTTGTGTAATCGTAAGTCTCTTTGACTGATTGCCACTCTGTCCAATGATCAACGCTTCCATCTCCCGTTGTATCGATGCCGACTCGAGCTTCAACGCCATCGACCCATGGTCCCGGGCTAACGTAATCCTTCTTCTGCTGCGTAATCAAATGGAATTTACCTTCGGCAAAACAGATCTCAGGATCGGGATGGCCTTTGCCAATGTTTCCGCAAAACTTAAACGGCTTATTGATACTTGAAGCCGTGAACCACGCGACACTCATTGGTTTTCCGTGCTCGGGATCGTAATCACCGAAGAGGTAGTACTGTCCGCCAATGCTGATCGCTGCCCAATCGCCAAACGCTTCTTGATTCGGTTCGTGAATCTCGTATTCAGCGACATTGGATTTGTAGTTTTTTGGATCTTCTTTGACCCAATGAGGATGCTTGTACGTTCCCGTCTTGCCGGTAGATTTGGTGCGAGCATCAACGGGCGGCGAAAGAAACTTGTCAAATTTCAATCCGTCATCACTGACCGCATGGCCAGCCAAAGGTGAATCCCATGAACGCTTACTGGCGTCGATCGGCGACCAGTCTTCAAAGATCACATGAAACTTGCCATCAAGATCGCGAATGAATCCCGCGTCTGATCCGTGAGAAGGATCGGGTACTGCCATTCCCATGTTTTTGCCGGGAACACCGTCAGTCAGGTCTTCATCGACATAGACATGTGAGTCCTGGTCGTTGGGAAAGTCGTAATAGATAAACGCTTTCCCATCAACAAATTCTGCCGACGTGACCCACCTCGAGAAACCTTCAGTAACTGGACCATGGTGGACCCAGTTAACCATGTCACGACTTTGCCACGCATGATAACCGCCAAGTGATTTTTTCAGTCCGCCCGGCGCGTTGTATTGGTTTGCGAAACGTGTGGTTTGAAGTGGAATGTCAAAACCTTCTAGCGTTGCCGATTCTGGCGTGAAAGGCTGCGTCTCCTGCGAAGCGTTTTTCTTCTTTGTGTCTTTATTTTTTCCACCTCGCTTCTTGTTTTTTCGCGCGTTGTATCGCCCAAACATCCAATAATTTTTTGGGCCCAAACTAAGTGCCACCGGTGCATCGCCTAAGTTGGATGGCCCGATGTTTTTAACCTCTTGCCAGTTTTGCCATGTTGGCGACTGCTCAAAAACAAGCGACTTGGCGGAACGTTTGGTGTCGAATCGTTTCAACGTGCTGCTGATCGTGCCTTTGGTTTCAGATGGCGACACAACGCCGTCGAGAATTTCGACACCCGTTTTCGATTGTGTGTTTTCTTTCCAGTCGGATTGACTGTCAACAACCCAAGGCTCCTGAGCGGCGACTGGGGAGAGCATCACGGCAAGCAAGATGAAAGCGATTGGCTGTAGGGAAATAATTTTCATGTCTGGTTTTCAATTTAGATGGCTTTTGTCTTGCATTTAACTTAGACGATTAAAAAAATTTTGCCAGTTGATCCCCGTAACCGTCTGAATGTGCGTTAAATTTGACAACTGGAAATTAGATGGCTCCAATGGATTTATGATTCGACTAGTTATTGCCATCCTATTTGTTGTTATTCCACACACAGTCCTTGCAGCTTCGTGGCTTGGAAAATCGACCTCTACCGGGACCAGCCACGGAGCTTTCGAAGTTTCGTCCGTCATCAAAGATGACGCACAAACGTTGCAACTTGCGGTCACAGAAATCCAACAATCAAAGACGCCTGATCTTGACCTGTTGGGCAGAATCATAGGTTTGCAAATGACGCTTGGCCACAAAGCCAACGCGAAACAAAATCTGGAGTTTCTGCGCTCGAAGCAGCCAGACAATGGAAAAATGGATCAGCCGCTTGGCAAATTCTTCAACAACCTTGGCTACATGCAAGAGATTAAAGACTTCGAGTCCACAATCGAGTTCCTCAACCAAAACGCCGTCGGGCATTACTATTGTGCGAGGTGGATGAAGACAACCATGATTTCGCGAGCAGCGCGAAGCGAGCGTTTTGCGTTGGCTGAAGAAATTCTCATGTCGATGAATCCAGGATTCTCAGTTAGTGGTAACGATCCTGTTTTCATGGCAGCGGAATTCTTGGTGTTTCCACTTTATGACAACAACAAAGTCGATGATGCATTACGTATCATTTCACTTTTCCCTGATTCACGGACACGAAGAACTCTCGGCCGATCACTGGCAATTCGGGCAAAAAATGATGCAAAAATAATCGAAAAGGTCGACAAAATATTGGTAGGTGCTCCTGTTCAGGCGGAGCTTCCGTGGTGTCGTTATAAACTTGACGTTGCTTTGAAGGCTGATGACGCAGACGCGGCCATCGCTCTCTTTGAGCGCTGCCAACAATTGGGAGACAAGCAAACGGATTGGTTAAAAGGAAGAGTCGGTACTCTACTCAAATCCCTGGGTGACGCTCGGGCAAGTCAGTACGTTAGAACCAAAAAAGAGGCCAATGACCGGTTGGAAAGCCGACGGTTTGATAGTTCGCCTTCCAATGCTACATACGGCCTTCAGCTTTATAAAGAAGGCAAACTTGAAAAAGTTATCCAAGACTATGGGAAACTGAATCGAAATGAAGTCCTTCCGCAATCAGCACGATTGAAAACCAGCCATGTCCAGCCGCTTTACAGCATCGCAGTCAAGATAGCCGCAGAGAATCGGATTGAGGAAGCTCTTTCTGTCGTCGAGGTGATCGAGGATAAGTTCTACCGAGCGTCCACATTGTTGGCCGTTGGAATTACGCTTGGCAAGAAAAACGATAAGGATTTGAACCGGCTTTCCAAAAGAGCATTGGAAATCGCCCAGACGATTGAGCCAGAAATCGAGCGTGAAAGAATCATTGAGTCGATCGTGGCCACCCGACTCGATAGCAACAAGGTTCCATTCGACGAAGCACTTGAAGACCTTAAGCTTCTTAAGTCTGATGCCCAGCGAGCGGAATGGCTTGGTGATCATATGGAATGGCGAATCCGTGGAGGAGGCACTCCACCCGAAATGATCGATCGCGCGGTAGACATTATCGTGGCCGGCGACCCCAATCAGCTTTACAACGTGATTGATATCTTGATGTTTGAAGGCCAAGTCGAACTTGCCGCCAGTTCGCTGACAAAGCTCAAACCAGATAGCGAGTTGGAAGCGGACAACTATCCATTCATGGTATTCAGAGAATTTGTCAAGGTAACTGACTGGCCTCGGCAATGGGACTTCATTTCAAAATCGCCTAAATCTGTTCGTGGTACGTTGTTTCTAATTGCGCTGAGGAATCCAAAGCTAAAAGATGCGGACCTCCCAGTGGTTTATCTCGCGGCTTTAAAGCACTTGAAAGAAAACAAAATTGACATAGACCTCTACAGGGAAGTGTTGGACGGCTGTTTTAAGCTTGAAGATTTTAAAGCACTTGGGCAACTAACAACCGACGACGTCCTAACCCACGATATCCATGCAGCAGAATCCAATCAAGAATATGTCAGCGAACGACTAAAGACTCTGACTGTTGAATATGCGACAAGCAAGGGCAAGGAAAACCTGGACACGATCGAGAAACATCTTCAATCGAGTTGGTCGCGCAAATCGCTTCTACGGGCAAAGATTCAAACGTTTGCCGTTTTGCAAACGGACGATAAACTTTCGCGCAGTTTGATTGATGCCGTTCCCCAACCAGAATTCCGCGCCGAACTGCGGTACTTGTCAGTGGCGGGCAAGCTTAAGCGAAAGATTCTGGTTCAACAACCTTATTGGTAGCTAACGACATTTTGGACAGCGCGATAGGTCAAAGCCAGCCTAGCAACGTAGCTGGGCTCGCCAGAGTTCAGGAGCACTGGCAATTCGCCCGAAGTCTGGCGACATCGGCTACGTCTTCTGCGGCTCAAGTGTTATTGCCGCCCAAGTCGGCAGATAAGTGATTGACTTTTCTTCTCTTCAAACAAAAAGCCCGAACGCGCAGATTGCACGATCGGGCTTGGTTGATCAAATTGTTTTTGCTAGATCGTTTTGACTAGACGCCGCTATTTCACGCCGCCCCAAGAAAAATCAGTCATTGAAGAATGCGTAGTCATCACCGTCTGCACCTGAATGACACTCCATGCAACCTTTGGCTTTTCCGGCGATCGCCATTTTTCCTTTAGCCGTGTCCATCATCGCAGTAGTCCCATCCGCGTTGTACTTAATCCAGTACCAATCGTTTGCGTCCGGGTTGTAGCCTTTTGACCGATACATCATCGTTACCGCCATAAGCTTTTTCTCTGGCGAATAATTTTCCTTGACGATGATTGAGCCGTGAGGAAGTTCAGCCGAATTTCCTGCCGCGACACGATTCATATAAGTCTTCACCATCGCACCATGAGGTCGGTCGCTCTTGCGGAAATCACCGTTGTCTCCAGCGGGTGCCCATTGATCGTATCGCGTCGATTTAATAAAGCTCCACATCTTTTGTTCAAATGACTTTTCATTCGAAGATTGCTTCGTTGCAGAGCCCTGTGTGGCAGAACCCTGTGTCGAACTTCCCTGTGTCAAAACGGAACCCTGTGTCGTACTACCTTGCTGTTTCGTAGCAGAGCCTTGCGTTGTGCTTCCCTGCTGTTTAGTCGCAGAGCCCTGTGTTGTACTTCCCTGCTGGGTTGAACTTCCCTGCGATCCAGACTGGGCTTGGGCCGTCGCAATCCAACCGGCGCCAACCATTACAGCACCCGCGGCGCCAACCGCCAATATTCCAAGCAACTTTTGCGTCTTCATATTTCACCTACTATTTTTGATAAACAAGAAAATCAATTTTGAAACAGGATTTCTCTAACACATTCTACACAGCACCGTAAGCAACCATTGCATCGGCAATTTTAATAAAACCAGCGATATTTGCACCTGAAACGTAGTCCACATTCCCGTTGGGTAACTCAGTTCCGTGCTGAACGCACTTTTGGTGGATGTCATTCATGATTTTGAGCAGTCGATCGTTCACTTCTTCCGAGGTCCAGGAAATTCGCATCGCATTTTGGCTTTGCTCAAGACCAGAAACAGCGACGCCTCCCGCATTGGCGGCTTTTGCAGGCCCGAACAGAACTCCATCGACCATAAACTGATTCATCGCGTCTAATTCTGTCGGCATGTTGGCACCTTCGCAAACGATTTGCACGCCGTTACCAATTAGCTGTTTTGCGTCATCGAGATTGATTTCGTTTTGAGTTGCACATGGCAGCGCGACCTCACAAGGTACCGACCAAGGTCGTTGGCCTTCATGAAATTGAGCCGAAGAGAACTTGTCGGCATACTCTGAAATCCGACCGCGGCGGACGCCTTTTAGCTCTTTTACGAACTCAAGTTTCTCTTGATCAATTCCGTCAGCGTCGTGAATAAAGCCACTTGAATCCGAAAGCGTCAACACTTTTGCGCCCGACTCAATCGCTTTCTCAGCCGCGTAAGTTGCTACATTTCCTGATCCGGAAATTACAACGTTCTTGCCTTTGATTTCATCACCACGATGGTTGAGCATCGCTTCGCAAAAATAAACGCACCCATATCCAGTGGCTTCGGTACGAATAAGACTTCCGCCAAATGCGAGCCCTTTTCCGGTGAGAACGCCATGGAATTCATTGCGGATTCGTTTGTACTGCCCAAACAAATAGCTGATCTCTCTCGCGCCCACGCCAATGTCGCCCGCAGGCACGTCCGTTTCAGGGCCGATGTGACGGCAAAGTTCCGTCATCATCGATTGACAGAATCGCATCACTTCGTTGTCGCTTTTCCCTTTGGGATTAAAGTTCGAACCACCTTTGCCGCCGCCCATCGGCAATCCGGTCAGGCTGTTTTTAAAGATCTGCTCAAAGCCCAAAAATTTCAGCACGCTTAACGTCACCGTTGGGTGAAATCGCAGCCCACCTTTATACGGACCGATGGAATTGTTGAACTGAACACGCCAAGCCCGATTCGCTCTGATGTTTCCTTTGTCGTCTTGCCAAGTCACACGGAAGATCACAACGCGATCGGGTTCAGTGAGTCTCTCGAGAATTTGATGTTCTTGATATTTTGGATTGCTTTGCACATACGGCATTACGGTCGAAACAAATTCCTTGACCGCTTGATGAAACTCTGGCTGGCCGGAATTCCGTTTAACCAATCCCGCCATGAAGCACTCAACGTCTTCGCAAGGTTCGATCCACATATTGTTCCTTTTATGATTGAATACTATTTCGGTGAGAAATGTATTCCTAAAAAATTTAAATTGTATTTATTAGTAACAGCTATTTATCGCGATCGTGTTTTAAAAATTCTATTTGAAGAAATTGTAACCTTCAGCAATTGGGTTTTCAATTTGGGAGCTTCGTGTTTTGGCTTAAGCAAAAATCAATTGGCCAAGCATTAATGAGGCCACCAAAATAAACAGAACCCCCAGTGATTTTTTCAACGCATGTTGAGAAATCTTGGTCGCAATACAAGGCCCAAGCTGCCCACCAATAACGACCCCAGGTGCTGTAAACACCACCAGGCCAAAAACGGTACCCAAACTCTCTCCGCCGGCAGATACAAAATTTATCACGTGGCCAGTCGCAGCCGCCATAGCCGTGAACGCCACAGCGAACACGCTGGTCGCAACCGCAACTTTACCGGGAACTTTACACCGCTGAAGCAGGTAATAGCTGTTGAGCTCGCCCAGTCCCGTTGAGATCATTCCCGTAAAGAATCCACCGACAATCGCAACCACCGCGCCCATCCTCTTGTTGGGAATTGTATAACAAAATTGCTCCCCATCGGCAGACGTCAGTGACCTCATCGAGCCGGCTTTTTTTTCGTTTTCGATTTGCTGATCCGTTCCTTCTACACTGCCGGGAGCGGGCGCACCAAGCAAACTGTACGCCACAGCAAAAAGCCCCAACCCAAGAATTGCTTTAAGGATATTCGGGTTAACGTATTTGGCAGCGACCACACCAACGATCGCCATTGGGATCGAAAACATCAGTATGGATCTGGCTAATTTGAAATCCACGAGCTTACGACGCAAGTATGCAACCAGTCCGCTTGTAAATCCAAACACCACGGTGATCAAGCCTGCCCCGATCGCGACTTCGGGCGACAGACCCAAGCCCAACAAAAAGATCGGAGCAAAAAAGATCGCACCGCTGACACCAGACGACATCGCAATCGTTGCAATAACGATCGCAATCGGAAACATAAACCAGTTGTCAAACGACATATTTAGATGGTTCGTTACAGGCCGACCAGTTGATTAAAGTTTGTCTCATAGAGTTCGTCTCAAGTGCCTTTTTGAACCAAATCCCAAGTCAAAAAACATTGCCAAAACAACGTTACTTTCCAACGTTCATTTTCATCAGGAAGGCAAGCATTTTCTTGCTGGAAGGTGTAAGTTTCGTTTTATTAAATTGATCTCCCAGTTTGCGAATGGCTTCGGCTTGAGTTGGATACGGGTGAATCGTTGCACCTACTTTTGCAAGTCCTACGCCGTTTGCCATAGCGACAGTGATTTCCGAGATCATGTCGCCAGCATTTTCCGCAACGATCGTTGCTCCAACAATTTTGTCAGTCCCTTTCTTCGTGTGAACTTTGACAAATCCATCTACATTTCCTTCAAGGATCGCTCGGTCGACATGCTCAAACGACTGAACATAGGTGTCAATTTCGACTCCGGCTTCTTTGGCGTCCGCTGGGTACATACCAACATGAGCGATCTCTGGCGATGTGTAAGTCGCCCATGGAATAATCAAATCGCTGGCTTTCTTTTTGCCAAAAGGGCCAACTGCAAACAATGCATTTTGGATCACGATACGAGCCTGGAAATCGGCCGCGTGTGTGAACTGATATTTCGAGCAGATATCACCTGCAGCGTAAATTCGAGGATTGGTCGTCTGTAAGTTATCGTTGACTTCGACGCCGCGTTTGCCGAATTTCACATTGACCGAGTCCAGGTTCAGGCCATCCGTATTGGGCGCCCGACCTACCGCAATCAATAACTGGTCAACCACAACATCGGCTGGCTTACCCTTTTGCACGACGCTGACTTTGATCTTTCCTCCGTCGGCTGGGCTAACCTTCATGTCCTCGCTGTCGAGCATCAGGTTGACGCCGTCTTTAAGAAACTCTTTTTGTACAATGGCTGCGGCATCAGCGTCTTCGCGAGTCAAAATATGATCGCCGCGCTCAAACAAAAACACTTCGCTGCCAAATCGGGCAAACGTTTGCGCCATTTCACTGCCAATCGGGCCACTGCCGACGATTCCAAAACGCTTGGGAAGCTCGGTAAGCGAAAACAGGTTTTCATTTGTCAGATAGTTGACGCTGTCCAGTCCATTGATCGGTGGTGCCGAAGCGCGTGCACCAGAAGCGATAACTGCTTTCTTGAATTTGAGCTGAGCCGTCGAACCGTCAGCACGAGTCACGCTCACCGTGTCGTTGTCTTCGAACTTACCATTGCCAAAAAACACATCGACGCCAAGTTCAGAAAAACGTTTGGCTGAATCGGCTGGGCTGATGCCTGCTCGCAAGCGCCGCATCCGCTCCATCGCTTTTCCAAAATCAGTGTGGGCACCTTCGGGAACATGAACACCAAACGCTCCCGCATCGCGAACGGTTGCTGCAATTCGAGCGGTACTGATGACGCCTTTGGATGGAACACAACCAACATTGAGGCAGTCACCGCCCATTAATTCGCGTTCGATTAGCGCGACGCGAGCGCCAAGACCAGCCGCCCCCGCTGCGGTAACCAATCCCGCAGTTCCAGCACCGATCACGACAAGATGATAAAGATCCTTGGGCGTTGGATTTGTCCAATCCGTTGGATGAACATTTGACTCAAGGGCTTGATTGTGTTCATCGTGTGGTTGCAGCTGCACCAGATTATGTACTGATTCGGTGGAACTATCATTCATTTCGTTGTGACTTTCGATTCATCAATTGTATTATTTTAAAACGAAGTTGCCGCTCAACTTCCGTTCAACTGGTTGGGCTGGCATGAGATTGCTTACGTGAAAACAATTTCATGCCCCATCTTACGGCAAGCGGGAACATTCCAAGCATAGCAAATGCAAAAATGATTTCAGTAAGTTGAAGAGGCGTGAACACCGCGTTGATGCCTTTGTCCGCCAAAGTCTGTAGCGAAGGAACGCTTGAGCCCGCGTAAACAAAAACTGCCGTACCAGCGAGCATCCCAAGTTGGCTAATCCACCAGAAGGTTCTCGTTTTAATCGGAGTCAGGCCCATCACGGCGTTAACAATAAAAAAGGGAATAGCGGGAACCAGCCGCAGAGTGAACAAAAAGAATGGCCCTTCGCGTTCAAGCGATTTATTGAAGCTGTCGAGCCGATCCCCAAATCGTTTTTGAATAAAATCCCGAAACAGAAAACGACTGAGCAAGAACGCCAGTGTGGCGCCCAATGTCGATGCGAAGCTGACGAGAATAAGTCCAGGCGTAAACTTGAAATACCAGCCATACAACAGCGTCAATATAGTGGCTCCTGGCAGTGATAGACCGGTAAACGCGACATAGATTGCGAACGCGATCCCGAACACGAGAATAGGATGCTGTTGCTGCAATGTTCGCAGCTGCGACTCCCGATTCGCAAGCCCATGGAGATCCAGCGCGTCGCCAAACTGGGTGTAGCCGACGATTGCCAGTGCCGCGACTGTTAATAAAAGCCCAAGCTTAACCCACGGAAACGCTTTCGGTTCAGCAACTTCCTCCGACTTCTCAATAGGTTTCTCCGGCCGCGATTCTGGCATCTTCAATTCCTGAAAATCAATTTCCAGCCGACGAATTAAACAACGCCGACCGGGTGTAACTTCACAGGTCGTTGGTCGCAAAAAGAGTCGTCTGATGACACTTTAAAAACAGAAATTGTGCAATTCAATCGGCCCGCCAATGCAAATGCCTGTTCTCTGAGTCGCCCAAACTGATTTGGCAAAGGGCCATTTTTGCGCAAATTAACAGTTGGCTACATTTTGCATGGAAAACAATAAAGAGCACTGAATCAAAATTGGCGCACGACCGTATACGACAGTGCAGCAATTCCCGCCGCCAACGGCAACGTCGTAACCCAAGCCAATAGAATTGTCGCGATCGTTTTTGCTTTTGCACCGCCAGAAACGGCACCAATTCCAAACAGCGACCCGCAACTGACATGTGTTGTTGAAACCGGCAATCCAAAACGACTGGCGCCAATGACAATCAGCCCAGTAATCACATTGGCCGTGAAACCTTGTCCATGATTCATTGTCGTAATTTTGTTGCTCATCGTTTCGGCCACGCGACGTGCACTGATCAAGCCTCCCAGTGCAATCGCAATTCCGATCAGGATCAAGCTTCCAGATTTGCTGAACGCCGGAGCCAATAAAAGCAGCGCTGCAATTTTGGGTGTGTCATTGAGGCCTCTGGCAAAGCTGACAATTCCGGACGACATAAAATGCATTTTGTCGAGCGTTTCTCCAGCCGATACACCGAGAATCTCTCCCCGATATCGGCTTTCGCAAGTCACCACGGTCCCCATCGAGGCAGTCAGTTGCTCCGCCCGCTGGATCGCGACAGCATGACAATCTGCAGGAACGGTTTCAATCGTTTCCTTACCGGCGCAAAGACAAATGTCGCGAGTGACCCCAAGTCGCTGTCGGCAAAATCGCAACACGGGATATACGAGCACCGTTATTACAACAGCGATCACCGGACTGATTAGCAGTGGAATCAAAAATTTTGAAGTCAAGTTTCCAAGGTTCAGCGCCGAGCCGGCCGCCAATCCGGTTCCAATTAACGCACCAATCAAACCGTGCGTTGTAGAAATGGGCATGCCAATTCGCGTCGCAATTAGAACCGTGAGTCCCGCACCCAAAGCGACTGCCGCAGCAAAAGAAGGTTGGCTTGCAATCGCGTTGTCGATCAAGCCTTTGCCACCGAAACTTTTAATAAGCTTGCCCGCCAACAGCAGAGCAGCAACGGATCCAAGCAACGTTGTTCCTGTAGCCCAAGCCAACGCGCGGCGATAGTTTGTAGTTCCACTTCCAAACAGGGTTGCCACGCCCTTGAAATTGTCATTGGCTCCATTTGCATAGGCAACGCAAAGCGCCGCGATAACAACAAAAATGTATATCATCCGATTGTGTCAACCTTCTTGGTTGCGTTAAAGGAAACTTCTAATAGTTAAACTATTGTTCAAACAAGTTGATCGAATTGAACACTGGCCCGGCCGTTGAATTCGTTTCGACAGCTCTTTCAGTCTCAACAATACAGCGGTTCACGGCAAGTGCGATTGCTGTACAAGTTTACCTTCCCTTCAACCGCGTTGCAGTGATCAGAGCAACCGGCCAAACATGCCACAGATTGAACACTCGTCATCGATGTCACTTGTGATCGCCGTTGCTTTGATTACAAAAAATAGACTAAAAACTCAAAAGCTCGTGCGCCCGCCCGGGTAAGATTTTTAAAGAAACGTGTAACTTTTGCTCGCTTCTGGTAGCATTTGATTACTAAAAAAGTTATTTGTTTGTAAGAAACCTCTCCGTTAAAACGACTAACACATTACAGATTCTCAAACTGATTTTCATGGAGCCGCATTGTGAGCCTTTCAAGCAATCAGAACATTCGCAGCGTATGGGTTTTCATTTTTCTGGCGTTGCCTTTTTTAGCGCTAAATTCCAACGCCTTTGCACAGAGCACGACTAGAACGTTCGACAAAGAAGAACAGTCGAATGTGAATGTCTTCAGGCACGCTTCGCCTTCCGTTGTCAATATTTGCACCAAAGCTGCCGTAGCCAGGCGCCGTGGAAACGTAACGCTCGATATCGAAACCATCCCAGTTGGCTCCGGCTCGGGTTTTTTGTGGGACGCGGATGGTCATGTTGTAACCAACTACCACGTTGTTAAAGGTGCCGATGCCGTGCAGGTTATGCTCGCAGACGGAAGCAATTTTGATGCGGACGTCATTGGTGTTGCACCTGAATTTGATATCGCAGTGCTCCGTTTTAAACGCGGCGAAAAACGGCTGCAACCATTGACGATTGGTCGATCAAACGATCTTGAGGTTGGTCAGAAAGTTTTTGCGATCGGAAACCCTTTCGGCTTGGATCATACGCTCACAACCGGAATCGTCAGCGGGCTTGGGCGGGAAATTAGTTCGCAAAGCGATTCGCCAATCAGAGGAGTTATTCAAACTGATGCGGCAATCAACCCAGGCAACTCTGGCGGCCCACTTCTGGATAGTCATGGTGAACTTATTGGAATGAACACAGCGATTCTCAGTCGCTCCGGCGCATCGGCTGGCGTGGGGTTCGCGGTTCCTGTTAACACAATCAAGTCCGCGGTTCCTCGGCTTATCCAAAACGAATTGGCCGCCAAAACAAAGCGACTGGTCGAAGGGTTTCTTGGCGTTACTCTGGCCCCAAAACAAATATCTGAACGTGCTTTCGAAGAAGGCGTGTTGATCCTGGGTGTTGCTAAAGGAAGTCCAGCCGCAGAAGCTGGTTTACGACCAACACGAATGACCAGCGACGAACAAGGCGTTGAGTGGGGAGACATCGTGATGAGCGTAAATGGCGAGAGGGCATCTGATTCGGAGGCACTTGTTGACATGTTGAAAAACTACAAAGCCGGTGACGAAATTACGCTTGGAATCCGACGCGGCGAAGAATTCTCGCGCGTGAAAATCAAGTTGGCATCTGCTAAGTCGATTGAACAATCGTCTGGTCGATGATGGCTGAGTTTATTTAACGGCTTTTAACTGCCTAAAATTGCTCGCGCTGAAAAAGACGAAAGCTAGAAATGCCCAGGGGAAGCAAATAGGTGGACAGTGGATCGAAGATGACTTCGGCGGTGATTCTGATACAATAGAATCTTTAAGACGCGGATGTTTCTTCTCAAAACCACTTGGTCCACCTATGAATTACTTTGCTTCTGCAATTTTCATGAGCTTCATGCTCTTTTCTTTTTCAATGACCGGTGCATCAGAAAAGCCTGTCACTCTCAAGGGAGCGATTGAGGCTGATAGTGAGCAAGCCGATCAATATACCGTGACCATTGAAATGAACGTCCGGGACGGGTGGCACACCTACGACGAGGAAGGTGAACATGGAGAGACAGCCACGTCGCTTGAATTGAAATTGCCCGAAGGCGTAACGGAGAAGGGTGACTGGAATCGTCCCGAAGGAAACGCTGGAGCCGACTCGCAAACAAGCATCTTTGAGGGGCAAGTAAGTTTTTCAAAAACGGTTGTCATCGATCCCAGCGCGTACGGCAAGAATATCGAGGTCACTGTTTCCTTCCAAGCTTGCACAGATAAAGCTTGCAATCCACCTCAAAGCAAAACCGTCAGCATTGCGATCCCGAAAACCGAGTCGCCGGGTTCAACCATCTTTGAGCGTCCAGTTCGAATCAACGTTGATGGCAAGCCACTCAATACCGTGGAGCAGAAAAAATTTCTCTCACCTGCGATCTTCGATGTGGATGGAGACGATAAAGCTGAACTAGTCATCAGTGATCTCTGGGGAGACCTCGGTGTCCACGAGAATCTAAATACCTCAGGAAGTGGCGACCCTGTTTGGGGAGCAAGAAAAGCTCTTAAAGACACCAAAGGAAAAGCGATCCGAACCTCCAATTGGTGATGCGTCGGCACAAGTTCACAGTTTGTGGACGTCAATGCTGATGGGATTAAAGACATCTTGACTGGAAGTTTCAGTGGTGTGCCGCAGTGGGTCGTCAACTCAAAAGACGGTTATGGCGAACCGACTGCCGTTGTGGATAAAAATGGCGACCTTGTTGCAATCAGTACCTTTTGGGATTTTGAAGCCGAGGACTGGGCTGAATCAGATCTTTCTGGAACAACAGGCTTCTGCTCTTCAGTCGCTGCAGTTGACTGGGATCACGATGGCGACATGGACCTGCTACTCGGTGGCTATCGAGAAGGCGGGTTGTTCCTGCGATTGAACGAGGGAAGCGCTACCGAAACAAAGTTCGCTACCACCAACCAACCCGTAAAAGTTGGCGACAAACCAATCGCTTTCGAGGGCGGAATTGGTGCACCGCGCGTCGTCGATTGGGATGGCGATGGACTCTTTGACATCGTGATCGGAAGCATCTACGGAGAAGTCGTTCTGTTCCGCAACGCTGGGACCAAAGGTTCGCCTAAGTTTGTAGAAAGAACGACGCTTGTTGAGTTGTTGCCTGGCAAATCCGGCTCGAAGCAAATCAAACGAGTGCAAGGCAAAGATGGAGCGCCTGTTGCGCCTGGTTCTTCGTTCCACATTGAATTTGTGGACTACGATGGCGACGACGACCTCGATCTACTAGTCGGCGGGCGCTCGGAATGGCTGACGGGTCCGGAAAAAGCACCGACCGCGGAAGACCTTGAGCACAAGAAGCAGCTAATTGAAAAAAGAGATGCCGCTTGGGCCAAATTCAGAGATTATCAGAAGACCGTGACAGGCGAAGAAGCATTGAAAGAGCTGAAATCCACAGAAAAATATCGAACGCTTCTTGCAGACTATCACGCAATCAGAAGAGAAGCTTATGCCGTGACAGCCGACCCCGTCGAGAGGGGCGATTTCCTCTGGTTGTTTAGGCGGAAATAACTCTCTGACTTCAGCGCCGCTGGCAATCAAGGAGGCGCTGATTATTTTGACAGGATTAACAAGATGAACATGATAAGAATGCGCGCTGAATCATGTCCATCCTGTTAATCCTGTCTAAAACTTCTTCCAGAATTTGAATGCGAGAAAAGCGCGATCAGTGGTTTACCCCAAGTAGCTCATCCAGCTTTTTCAGAGTAAGTTTAGAAGTTCATTTCCGCCGTGGCTGAAGTTAAACGACTGGCTACATAGACACGGAATTGAGACCTGAATTCAAGTTCTTCCAAGTCGTGAAGAATTTCGTTACTCAAACACGTCTGGAGTCACATCTGCCATGGGTAAACAGCTGATCATTATTCTATTCACGGCGTCTTTGATCGCTGGTCTAGAGAACAAAGTAAACGCAGACGATAAACAAACCGAAAAGCGTAGTGACAAACGCCCAAATATCTTATTCGTCTCGGTTGACGACTTGCGGCCAGAAATTGGATGTTACGGCAACGACGAAATCAAAACGCCTCAGTTTGACGCGTTTGCCAAAACAGGCACCACGTTTTTAAAAGCCTACTGTCAAGCAGCAGTTTGTGCTCCGTCGCGTGCAAGCGTGATGACAGGTTTGCGTCCTGACTCAACTCGCGTCTGGGATCTCAGAGGAAAATTCCGGGTCAATTTGCCCGACGTCGTGACAATGCCCCAGCACTTTCACAAACACGGATACCACACCGTGTCGATGGGGAAAATTTTCCACAACCATATGCCGGACCGCGTTTCATTCGACGAACCAGATCTTCGTCCAAAGAAATACATGACGCCCGAATTAATTGATCGCGAACCCGAGTCGTTTTATCACGATGAAGGATTGAATTTAGAGCTGGCCGAAGTCCGAAAACGTCGACTGGAAGAGAATCCAAATCGCTATGCCAATGGATGGGCTTACGGCGTGGCGACTGAGTCTTTTGACGGGCCAGACAATCAGTTTTACGACGGAGCCCAAACGGAACTGGCAATTGAAACAATGCGACGGCTGAAAAAGAAAGACCAGCCATTTTTTCTGGCCTTGGGTTATTACCGCCCGCATCTTCCCTTTGTCGCGCCGAAAAAATATTGGGATTTGTACAATCGCGAAAAAATCTCACTTGCCAACAACCCGTTCATGCCAAAAAACGCGCCCGTGATGGCCATGAATTCGATGTACGAGCTTCGCGGCTGTTACGATTTGGAGCACGTCAAACATCCAGCAGAGTTCAAGCTAACAGAAGCCAACTCGCGGCGATTGAAGCACGGCTACTACGCTTCCGTTAGTTTTGTTGACGCGTGTTTCGGGAACCTGATGCGCGGGCTTGATGAGCTTGGGTTGGCCGACAATACAATCGTTGTGTTGTGGGGCGATCACGGCTGGAAGCTTGGTGAGCACGGCAGTTGGTGCAAACAGACGAACTACGATATCGACGTTCGAGTGCCCTTAATGATTCGCGTTCCCAATCATGAATCGCCCGGTGCCAAGACGAACGCGATTGTGGAGTTGGTTGATCTTTACCCAACAGTTTGTGACGCAGCGGGTCTGCCCGTACCTGAAATCATGGAAGGCGTCAGTGTGAAACCTCTTTTCAAGACTCCAAAACGCAAATGGAAGTCCGGTGCGTTTAGCCAGTTTCATCGCGCTCCCAGAATTACCCCGGACAAGGGGCGTTACATGGGATCGTCGCTGGTAACCGAACGTTATCACTACGTCGAGTGGCGAACCTGGGATCATGAAAAAGAAGTTTCCGGCGAACTTAAAGCCATCGAACTCTACGATCATCAGTCGGATCCAGAGGAAAACGTTAACGTGGGTGACTTGAAAGAAAATCAATCGATCGTTGCTGACTTGGCTCGCCAGCTGAAAGAAGGGTGGAAGTCTGCGAAACCGGATTTAAACTAGTAGCTTGCCACGGCTCAATTTTCGGGTCGGGTGGCATGCTCGCGCAAGGTTGAACTAACACGGGACACTCAGTTCTGGCGAAATACAAGGTCCGTCAAAGTAGCTCCACAAAACGCCAACGCATTATTAAAGACAAAGGTTGATCCATTGAATTCACTTTCCACGCTACGAATTTTGTCTTTCTTTTCGCTGGTTGTTTTTTTTGGTTGTTTGTTCAACCCTGCATTTGAAAACGAAGTTGCCTTAGGTCAAGATTCTAAAACAACCGACACTGAAGAATCAAACTCTGCAGCGGCCAAAACAAAATCTGAGCTGAACGAGAAATTGAAAGCGGCTATTGATTTGGGGGAAATCGAGGTCAAGCTGACACCGATGGTGCCCAGTAAACAAAGAACTGGCCTCCAATTTGCGCCCAAGGCGGGAACGATCAAGCTATCCAAGACCGACGAAGGTTTGAGCGGAACTCTATCGCTTGCTGAAAAGGATCCCATCAAAGTGATGGTCGAATTTGATGACCCAAAAACCATCGGTGGAGTCGCGCATCTGAAAATTGACGTTAACGGCAACTCCAAGTTCGAGAATAGTGAAGTTTACAAAATTGATCCCGTCAAAAGGCGTGACAAATTTTGGTACTCGAGTCCAGACGTTACCATTTCACTTGAAACTGCAGACGGAGACGCGGCCAACACAACACGTCCATATACGATTGCGCTTTGGCATACCGTAGACACAAAAGATCCGGAAAAAAAGCCGACTGTTCGTTGGACCCGAAAAGGCTGGCACCAGGCAGAGTTCAAACTTGGCGATAGAATTTGTACAGCAGTTATCGGCGATTTCGACTTGGATGGATTTTTTGGTGACGGCGATACTTGGGGAATTGCCAAATCGCCCGGAGCTGCATGGTTGCCAAGAAATTCAATTTACAAAGTTAACAAGCACGCATGGTTCGATTCGGTCGCTTACCGGATCACCAGCGTTGACAAATACGGCACTTCACTAAAGATCCGCGCGGTTGACGTTGGAATGACCCAAGCCGAAGAGAAAGCTCAAAATGACCCTTTCGCCGAAGATAAAAAGTATCCTCGAAGCGAAAATCCAGTCGCCTTTCTTAATAACTACAAAGAAGCATTGGCGCGGGCGAAAAAAGAAGACAAGCGAGTCGTGATTGATTTCGTCACAACGTGGTGTGGCCCATGCCATTCGATGGATCGACACGTCTACACCGCAAAACCAGTTTTCGAGAAATCTTCAGATGTCATCTTTCTTAAACTCGATGGTGATGACGAACGAGAGCTCAACAAACAATACAACGTCAAAGGCTATCCCACGTTGATTTTGTTGGACTCCGATGGAAAGGAGATCCGCAGACGCAGCGGGTATCAAGGTGTTGCAAATCTGCTGGACTTCCTCAAGTAGATTAAATCATCAAAAAAGCAAGGACGGTTTTACGAGCCAGGTTTTTCTTTGAGAAAGCTTTTGGTTTTTGAAATTTATGCTGTTTGTCGGGCGTTCAGTATCAAGCACGCGCACTCGGACGCTTTTTCACACCAGACGACTTGACTTTCGCTCGCCTCCTTTACATTGATTTAACCCACCATCTGGTCAAACAGAGGGATGTGCTTCAGCGGCGTTTTGTGAGAGAAAATTTTTGGTCTAGAATCGCTACTCAACCACTTCCTTGAATTGCGTTCTGAGTCTTTCGCTCTCGCGCATTTTGCAACTAGATGAAAAGATATAAGTAATGATTAAGACTTTGATGGTGGCGTTCGCGTTGTGTGTCGTAGCAAATTCTGTTGAAGCACAAACGATCCTGTTAGTGCCTGACTCAGAAAACCAGCGCGTATCAGCTTTCGATGCCTTCGACGGCTCGATCATCGACCTCAATTTCATCCCGGACGATGGCGCCCAAGGAGGGACCAGTACACTTGATTCACCTTTCAACGCCATCGGTAGCGGTCGGGGAACCATTTTCGTAAGCGATGAAGATGCTGATTCTATTTTTGAGTACGGCTTTGATGGGAACCTGATTGGGACTTTCGCTGGCCCAAACGAAGACATCGGCGGAGTTCGCGGAATTGCGATCAACGGAGACAGCCTATTCGTGAATTCAACTCAAGGCGACGACAAGGTAGAGCAATTCAACATTGTTACCGGCGAGCAGTCGACTTGGACCACCTCGGAACTTGCCAGCCAACAAGACATCCTTTTCCGCGAAAACGATGTGCTTATCTCCAATTTCTTTAGCGACAACATCGAAAGGTACGATCTCGACGGAAATTTTCTTTCAACGTTTGTCGATGGCGATACCAACGGAATTGATTTTCCACAGCAGATTCATGAAGCGTCTAACGGTGATATTATTGTTGCGGGCCTTTCCTCTCCCGCCGGACTTTATCGCTACGACTCGAATGGAGAGTTACTTGAATTTTATGACGTCGGCAGTGTTCGAGGGGTTTACGAATTAGGCAACGGCAACATTCTCTATTCGTCGCTGGTATCTGGAATCGTTTCTTTGGATCTAACCAGCGGTGATTCAACCCAAATCGTAAACGAAGGGTCATATCGATACATTGAAGCGGTAACGGTAGCCGTTCCTGAGCCAAGTGGCTTCTTAGTGATAATGATGGCTTTTTCCGGAATGTTTCTCCGCCGCAAATCTAAGGTTGGCCGTTAAGATTCTTCGCCGAATTCAGACCTTTTGCCAAGCGCCATCAATTTACCACCCGACCAAACGCGAATCTTTGATCGCTGATTTTCAACCGCGAATGGACGGAAATAAACGCGAATACAAATTCAGGCCTCCATCCATTCGCGTCCATTGGCGTTTCTTCTTTGACTCTTGCTACAACGCATGTCAATCGATTCCAAAGCCATGTTTCTTGGTAGTGTTTCTTGTGAGTGTAGCCTGCACCACGGACTAATGGCTTGGTCTCGCTAGCAACTCGATGAATCCTGTCTGTTTCTCGATTGACCTTCAAATGTCAGTCGTTTAATCACGATATTTGTAAAAGGGCCTTCAAACCGGATCTCCTTACATTCTCAATTGTCTTAGTATGACCAACAAACTTAGCAACATAGATCGCGTTCCCAACGGTGCGGTGAAATTTCATCCAGCCGATGGTTGCACTGCCTGTTGGCGTAAACCAAGTTGGCATTCACCTTCAAATCTGGAGACATCCGATACAACAAACCGAAGTAGCGGTCGAAGCAATTCCAAGCTAGTTGCCATTGGGGTTTTACTCTGCTTTCTGGTTTTAATCTCGGTCGGTTGCTCGACTTTTAACCCGCTCGAGAAACGCAGTTTTGTAAACGAGCCGTCACGTCAACATGTCCAAGTCCAACGCGGACAGCAAAGGCCGATCATTGATGCTGCTGGTCGCGTGCTGGGGCTTCCTAACCGGATCGCCATCGGCAAAAGCAAAGTTGACAATCATGAAGTTTCTCAAGCAACCGAAATGAAGATCGTCAATTACTTGGAGCAAAACGGACTTGATACTGTTTTGGTTCGCTCCAATCAGTACGCGCCATTGGATGAATTTAAACGAATGGTTGCCAACGATCGCATCCGACCAATTTGGAAATCCACTTTTGGCACCTACAACTTGCTCAAATACACTTTGCTGCCGGGCCGGCTGGTGGGTGGTGATTGGTACAACCCATATTCGGATTCGCTTCACGTCTATTCAGATGTTCCGACTTTGGCCATCTCACGTGCTGCCTATGCTCACGATTTGCGCACGCGAGTTAACCCAGGGGCTTACGCTGCCATCAAAGACATTCCATTCGCGGGACTATCTCACGAAACAACGGCGACTCAATTGGCGTTACAGTGGTACGAAGACAAACCTGCTGAGATTGAAACGGCTCGAGAAATACTTCTACCCAGTTACGGTGCCTCAGTGGGCGGACAAGTCGCGTCGCTTGTGCCTTATGGTGAAGTCGTCGGTCGGATTCTCGGCGGCGGCGTAGGTAGAATCGCAAGCGAAATAAAAAACCGGCGCTAAAAAGACCGCCGCTAGATAGTCAGTCTTGAAACAACGGTTATCTTCGCCGTTTTGCTGTAAGGCTTAGTTCATCATGAACTGGATACCCGACGCGTAAGCGAGGAAGCAGCATTTCCGCACCCTTGTTTCATTTCTCATAAACCGGGGCTATCGCCAAAACGGCTCAGGTTATCGCGCTATCGCAGAACTAAATTTTTGCAAGTAAGTCCGCCGTATTCGTGGTGGGTCGGCGCGATGAACTAGCGCTCAAAAAAATTTAACCACAGAGGACACGGAGGAACACAGAGTTTTTTCTTAACATTTCTCTGTGAAACTCCGTGTCCTCTGTGGTGAATCATCACTGGAAACCCGACGCGTAAGCGAGGAAGCAGCATTTCCGCATCCTTGTTTCATTTCTTATAAACCGTGGCTATCGCCAAAACGGCTCAGGCTACCGCGAAGTTCTTTCACGAATTGTCTATTCGAACACGGAGGTTACTTTTAGTCTTCAGCCAAGCAATAATTAACAGTGCCATGGTGGTTTACTTGGCCAAGCTAAAAAGTCAGATGCTCGCGCTGTTCAAAGCTTGGCGCGTCTCGCAGCATGGCAACGAGCTTGTCAACGTCGCCCCGTTCTTGCCGCCACGCAAGGTACGCTTGCTGGCTCTCTGCCGAATCCCAAACTTCATGAACGTAAAACGTCTTGTCAGCCGGATCGGCTGAACATGATATTAGCTCAGCGCCTTTAAAACTGGCCGTATCGGGTAGTATGGCTTTTAGCGTCGCATGCAACTGATCATACGTGTCGTCTTTGGCTTTAAACGTAACGGCGAATACAACTGACATTTCAATTCTCCAAAGTTATGGTTTGCTTCTCAATTTTAAATTACCACCAACTCAAACAATGATTCGCTCTATTTAGAGTCGTTGTTTTTGCGAGAAGCGGCGGATCTTCTTTCGCGCAAATTTCTGGCGAGATTATTCCTTTTCTTGAGAGGAATCTTCCTTAGCTGCAGCAGCCTTTTCCTTAGCGGCAGCGGCTTTCTTTGCTTCTTCCCTTGCGGAGATATGCCAAGCCGACAGATCTGAAAACTCAGGCAACGTGCCTTCCTTAACCGATTTTACAAAACGTTTGAAAGCAATCGTTCGATATTCGCTATTGCCTGTCTTGTGGTTGATTGCGGCTTGCAAACCTTTTTCGGCGCTGGCAATGGCGTTTTCCTTATCGCCTATCCTCCAATAAAGAATGGTCAGTTTTGCCAAATGGTTTGGGCCAATTCTTTCTGCACCATCCTTGATGTATTGTGCGTAAGGCGGAGTGAAGGCTTTAGTGAAGTTCATCGGGTAAGCATCAGCGTCACTTCGAACGATCGTTGTACTCGTCGCCGCGAGAAACGTATTTTTGGAACTGCTCTTTGGCATTTCATTGAGTGCTGCCAGTGCGGCCGGCCAATCCTTTCGCACCATCAATAATTCAAGATTCCATACGGGCAAATTGGGATGGTCAGGATCAAGCTTTTCAACTTCGCTGATTTTCGCCGCCAACTTATCCGCATCCTTGGCTCGTTTGGCAGAATAGATTTCCGATGAAAGCTTGTCCGTTTTCCCTCTGGCATCGTAAGCAGCTTTGATCTTCGCAGCGGCCTGTTCGGCTCCTTCATCGCCAGACAACATCAACTCAATCAGAGAATCCGTTAGCCGTACCGCCTCGGTCGCCAGCAGTAGTTTCCCGTTTCTCACAACGAATGCGTGAGGGATGGACTTCACTCCCGCTGCGTTTAGCCATTCGGTTTCGAAGGCTGATTTGTTCGTATAGGCGACGGGGTAAGACATGCCCTCGCCCTTTGCCTTGACATAGTTCACTACTTTTTCCCGATCGTCCTCCCAGCTATTCATGCCATGAACCCGCAGCCCTTTGTCATAATATTTTTTGTGAAGTTCATTCACATGTGGAATTAAAGCTACACAAGGAGGGCACCATGTAGCCCAGCATTCAAACACATAAATTTTCCCAGGCTCAAAAGACGTTGGCCCCTCGCCTTGGATCCAGTCCGCTTTCATGACCGCGTCAAGGTTCACTTCAGCCCCAGGTACAAGCGTAGGTTTGGATTTTGTTTCTTGCGCGCCAGCAGTGGCGGCAAAAACCAAAATCGCACACGCAACAAACCAGTTCACACCGTGCTTTCGGAACCAACTCGCATTCAAGCCCACTGAAAGCTTGGGCAGGTATGTTTGAAGATCGAACCGATTGGGCATAGTTTGAATTGCCATAGTGATGCCAGTCCCTTTGTAAAGATCGCATACAGTGCGATCAAGTAAGTAAGAGTTTGATAGTGAAGTAAATTCGCGCTTGAACACTGATGCGGCTGAGCCAACTCGCTCAAAGCCACGAAGCAAGCCGTAAGTATCGCAGGAAAGACTTATCAGTCAAACCGTTTAAAAAAGTAGCGGTGCAAATTAGAGATCGCGATCAGACGTGTCTGTTTTGAAACAAAAAAAGGCGATCCGAAGATCGCCACTCAAACATTTCAACTCACAAGGCCATTAACGTTTTCGGTTTCGACGAACAGCCATCCCGATGCCCAATGCCAAAACAATCATTCCGCCAGATGGCTCAGGCACTGCTGTACCAAACGCAGCCGCGTAACGTCGACCAAGTTCTACTTGACCGTCAGCATCAAAATGGGTGGTATCATCGGCAGGAGTTGTTAAACCTTCGGAACTGATGAACGAAAGTCCCGGGCGGGTGCTAACTACATTTGGAAGGTTGTTATTAAAGTTCACGCTGTTGTCACGAGTACGAGATAGCTCGCCCAAAACAAATGGAATGTCATCTCCAAACTCATCACGAAAACCATCCACAAAATCAGCAAAGCGGCTAGCGTAGTTATTCACACCACCAGTACCACTATCGCTCTCGCCTTGATGCCAAACAAAACCTTCTACGTTGGCTGTGCTTCCATCTGACTCAAGCTCAGCCAAAGAAGAAGTAACCTGTTCAAGTAGCGCCCGGTAAAGAAAACCTTCCGGTTCATCAGGGCCAGTGTCAACATTAGGATTCGCCAACCAATCGTTTCGAAGATTCGTTCCGCCACGGGAGACTTTAATAATAGCAATTCGGTTTGTGGAGCCAGTTACTTCAGCAATCGAGGCGCCGAACCCAAGCTCTGGGCCAAACGTGTCGCTTAGCATTCGACTGTTAGTACTCGCAACGCTAAAGCCACCGGGGACCAAGTCTTGAAAGCCGTTTGATCCAACATCAAAATCATCATCTTCCGGCTCCGCCCGCTCTCGCTCCGACCCTGGGTTGAGATAGCTAATGATGGCGTCGTTTTCGAGTTCTGCCAGTTGAGCAGCCGACAAATCACTTGCTTGACCTCGTCCGTCCGCATTGGACTGCCCGGCAACGATGTAGACATCAAAGGTTTGTTGCGCCATGCCGATCGTGGGCAATACGCACAGTGCTAAAAAGAAACCAAATATAATTCTAAGCATGGAGAGAACCTCGGAATGACAAAAATGGCGGGAGGAGTTGTCGAATTTCATCGCAGTTAATTGTATCCTGAGATTTGGATTTGTTCAATGAAATGACAGCCGCGTGAAATGGGACACCAATAAATATCACTTGATCTAGCGAACCCCGACAGTCGCCCCAGAATTAGAAAAAATTCGACTGAAACGACCCTTTATTTATCGATTGCATGACCAAATCGAGAGCACCAAACTGGACACCTTAGAACCTTTGACAGTGAAGTTTAAATTTTCACTTGGCCAGTTGACAGGAATCAGTTTCAGATCGAAATCAAGAAAGCATCGCAGTAGTTAAAGCAAAGCCGCGAAGCGAAACAAGGTAATCACAACATAGTCGTTGCGCCTTTGCGTGAGTTTTATTCTAAAGTTTATTGAGCGAGATAATACGTTTGACAAATGGCTATAACAAGTCTGTCCCGAAAATCTCTGTTCACGTTGCAATGGATAGGACTAAGTCTCAGGCAAAGGCGCCAAGCCAAAAATTTGTTTGGTTGGAATGCCTACTGATCGAAATTCATATTGCTTGTAAGATGCCGGTATGTCACACCCAATTATTCTATCAATTCAGACGGGAATGCCTCGCCAAATGGGCACTCCCGGCAGCGAGGATCCAAATCAAAAGCCCTGGTTGAGCGGCTTTTTGAAAACGCCAGTCGAAGGGCCCGTTGAAGTCACCAGTACAGGGCTTGTCGGTGACGGCCAGGCCGATCTGGAAAATCATGGCGGTCCAGACAAAGCGATCCTCTGCTACAACGCCGGGCATTTCGAGTTTTGGAGAACCTTGTTGTCGCGTGACGACGTTGTCGGCGGCATGTTCGGAGAGAATTTGACGATTGATCGTTTGACCGAAGATGATGTCTCCATTGGTGACAAGTTTGCGATTGGAAACGTTGTTGTGCAAGTGTCGCAGCCACGCCAACCCTGCTGGAAATTGAACCGACGTTGGAACGATTCGCAAGTTTCCAAACTGGTGATCAAGCACAGCTACTGCGGCTGGTACTTGCGAGTCTTAACTCCCGGCACAATCGAAGCCGGCCAGAGCTACGAACGGACCGAACGATCAAACTCTGGCTGGACGATACGCCGAGCCAGCGAAGCGATCTACCGCAAGGACCCGGTTGAGACAGACCTGAGAGAACTGGCTAGTCTGCCCGAGCTTTCGGAATCGTGGCAAGAAGGACTGATTGCAAAATTAAAAAGATTGCAGAACTGAAAAGCCATTTTCAGTCCAGTACCGGGTGCCATGCTCACGCGCACCAACGCGAAGCTTGAGCATGATCGTTGCCAGCCCATCAAGTGAGGGTGTTTTTGGACAGGATGAACATGAATTACAGGATGTCGCGCACATAAATCATGTCCATCATGTTAATCCTGTCTACGACAACTTCTTATGCATCAATCGGTCGAGCCACCGTTTAGGAAGCCAACGCATGATGTGCAGACGCCAGCGCTGTTTGTGGATGACGTAGGCGGTTTTTGGGTTGGGTGTTTCGATGATCTTTTGAACAAGGCGATTGAAGACCTCTGCCGGCTGAGCGATTTTTTGGGCTTCCTCCAGGATGGCTTCGGTTTTGCAAATCATCGGGCCGTAGTCGGTGTCTTTGAATTCGTCTAACGCCCCACTGGATTTGTTCCAGATCTGGGATTGGATCGGACCGGATTGGACTGACACAACGTCGATGCCGTACATCATTAACTCGCGGCGGTAGACTTCTCCCAGGCTTTCGATCGCGTGCTTGGCGACGCAGTAAGATCCGTTGACTGGCGTGTTGATGAAGCCCGAGATGGAACTGTTGTTGACGATCTTGCCTGGTTTCTGATTGGGATTGCGATCGAGCGAGGCGCCCAGCAACGGTAGGAAGGCGTTGATCACGTTGCGAGCTCCGCTGACGTTGACTAGTAGCTGCCGATCGAAGGCGTCGCTGTCGATCAACTGCATGGGACCGGCTAAGGCGACGCCCGCATTGTTGAACAGGCACGTTAGTAAATTGCCATCTAGTAGAACTGCGATCTCTTCGGCGGCGGCTTGGATTGCTGGGCGATCAACGACGTCGAATAGGAAGCATTTGAAACGTTCCGGAAATTCGGATTCTAGTCGCTGTTGGTCTTCCGGTTTTCGTACGCTTCCGAAGACGTGATAGCCAAGGGAAACGAAATGCCGAACGGCGTCGTAGCCGATGCCTGACGATACGCCGGTGATTACGATTGATTTCACGTCACATTGTCCGTTTAACTTGTGCTGCAAAGTAATCTGCCCCCGCTGGCAGCAGGCTCGCCACTTGATCCGACGCGAAGCAGTTTAAAACGTTTTTCGCAGTCGAAGATTTAATCAGAATCGTTACGTCAGTCAGATAGTCCAAAGCGTCCGGTGCGTTCGGCTCACCTTTGTTCAGTACAACCCGCCCGGCGACTCGGCCAGCAAAAAAAACTTGCGAATCGTGTTGCTCCGCTAGGCGCTCCAGTGCAGAGAAATCGAATGTATTCGCTTCCTGTTTTGATTCCTCAGACAATCGCACTTGCATTACCGCGTAGTGATCGCCGGAATCAATTACTGATTTACTGTCCGGCAGCAATTGTGGTTCGCCTTGCCGCTGGTGGAGGACAAATGAAAACCGCTTGACGGCTGCGATGCGAAGTACGCTCATCAATTGAAACAGTTTGTCGCCAAGCAATTCCAAAAAGCGATGCCCCGACGGGTAGTTGACGATCAGTAAATAATGACGCGCCAGTTCCTCGTTACCTGAGATCGCTTGTTCGCATTTCCCCTTGAACAGAACTTTGCCGCCGATCTTGAAGACGCGACTGGCTGCGAGCAAGTTGTACAAATGGTAAATGATCGCGACTCGCGTATCGAACCAGTTGATGGCGAACAGCGGCGATTCAACTTCGTTTAACTCGCCATGAATCTCAGCCGTGATCGAACCGGTGATCTTGCGACCAATATGCTCAGGGTTATTCATTGCTGGCGGCCTCGATTCGCACTCTTTGCGCAGAGAACGCTGCGTTGCCAGTTAGATCGTCGACGATTTTATCATCTGTTAAGTCGTTGATGCTTACTCCAGCATGCTCGGTGGCGACAGAAAGTCTTATTTTGGGACGATGGTGTCCGTAGCCGTGCGGCAGGCTGACGACTCCGGGCATGAT